>NZ_JARRAG010000002.1:3292063-3950476 GCF_029589435.1 Paludisphaera mucosa
GGCCGAACTCCCGCCCCCGCCCGCCGGCGACCCACGCTCCCCCGCGGTCGCCGTTGCCCCCGAAGCCCTCCACGGGTATCCTGACCCCTGCCCGGCCCGGAACGAGCCGGAACGCGAAGGGGAGTCTCGCCGCGATGGAGCCGCCCAGACGCTTCCACTATCGCCCGATCTGCTCCGCGCCCCGCTGCGAGGAGACGGCCGTCTACAAGATCGGCGCCCCCTGGAGCGACGGGCCCCGCCGCGAGCTGAAGAACTACGGCCTCGCCTGCCCGGCCCACTGCGAGGCGCAGCTGGCCCGCGCGCGGGTCAACCGCAACGGCCTCAAGCTGGAGGTCGGCGAGTCCATGGGCGACGTCCGCGTCTTCCGCCTCGACCCCTTCCGCCGCGACACCGACCTCGAAAGCGTCCGCGAAGACGCCCCCGCGTCGCCGCCCCCCGACTGAGACCCCCACCGCGCCCGCCGCGACGGATTCCGGAGACGATCAGGATGATCCCAAGACCGGCTCGATCGGCCCGCGGCCTCGCGATGCTCGTAGCCCTCGCCCTCGCCGCCCCGGCGCTCGCCGGCCCCGGCCCGGCCGCCGCGCAGCCCCACGACCCGCCGCTCGGCCCGGTCCGGCTCCCCAAGGAGTGGCAGGACCGCTTCTGGGCGACGCCGCAGGCGAAGGCGTTCCTGAAGCTCTCGCCCAAGGAGCTGGCCGACCTCGTCCCCGTGCAGGCGGGTCTGAAATACTGCGCCTGCCCCGTCTGCGACGCCCCCGAGCGCGGCGACCCGCTGGTCTGGTCGATCGAGCAGCCCAAGGTCGTCGTGTGCCGCAAGTGCAAGGGGAGTTTCCCCAACGACACCATCCCCCTGCCCAGCCCGGCCGACAAGAAGCTGCCGACCGAGAAGATCGAGGTCCTGCCGGGCCGCTGGCACTTCTACCCCTACCACCCGGTCGAGCTGGAAAAGGCCAAGTACCCCGACGAACGCCTCTACCTGCACGCCAAGCGCGACTACGAGGCCCGGGCCTACCTCGCGAAGGCGGCGCTGTACGCCGCCGTCCGCTGGCACGACCAGGAGCCCGCCGCGCGCGATCCCAAGCTCGCCCAGGCCGCGGCCGCCCTGATCCTGCGGTTCGCCCAGGTCTACCCCGCGTACGCCATGCACAACGACCAGCCCGGCGTCGCCAAGCAGTTCCAGCCGGCGCGGGTGCCGCCGCCCTATCGCCACGGCTACCAGACCGCCAAGTGGGAGTGCAACGGCAGCCTCGAGACCCCCATGAACCTCCTGCTCGCCTACAGCCTGCTCCGCGACGGGGCCGACTGGGCCGAGGCCGGCCGCCTGCTCGAATGCTCCGACCCGAAGCGGATCATCGAGGAGGACCTCTTCCTGGCGTCGGCCGAGCTGGCGAGCCGCCAGCCCGACGACTACACCGAGGACTCGCTGGCCGTCTACCGGGGGATGCTGAGCGTCGGCAAGCTGCTGGGGAGCCAGGTCCTCGTCGTCGAGGCCCGCAGCCGCCTCGACGAGTTCACCCGCCGCGGCTTCTACTACGACGGCTTCTGGCGGGGGGCCGACGTTCTGAGCCATCGCCGGGTCCTGGGCATGCTCGACGGCTGGATCGACGGCCTGCTGACGAAGCCCGGCGACGTCGCCGACGGGAGGGCGGCCTTCCCGATGATCGAGCTGGCTCGGACGGCCGGCGCGGCGGTCCCCTCGCGGCCCCACGATCCCGACGTCCGACGCGCCTCCTGGCCGATCGAGACCGGCGACGAGCCCAGCCATCGGCCGCTGCTGCTGGGGGGGGCCGGCCTCGCCCTGCTCTCCGTCGGCGAGCCCGGTCGCTCGCTCGACGTCGAGATCCGGGGCCGGGACGGCCTGGCCGACCGCCGATGCCAGCGGCTCGCCTTCCGCCTCAGCGTCGGCGGCGTCCCCCTGCTCGACGACCTCGACGAACGGCCGCCCACCGCCGACGGCTTCGACCTGGCGACCGCCAGCCACAACGCGGTCGTCGTCGACGGCCTCAACCAGCGCGAGACGCCCCAGGCGGCCCGCGTCCCGACCCCGGGGAGCGACTTCCTGTACTTCGCCGCCGACCCCGATTTCCAGGTGGTCACCGTCGCCGACCGCTTCGCCTACCCGATCTCCACGAAACGCTATCGCCAGACCTTCGTCGCCTGCCGGTCAGGCCCGCGGCGCTACGCGCTGTCGATCTTCGAGGTCGACGGCGGGCTCCAGCACGACCAGATCTTCCACGCGGCCCCCGGCCGCAAGGAGGAATGGCGGCCGCTGATCGCGACCCAGCCGACGACGGGCTCGCTGCTGCCGCCGTCGATCTCCTTCCTCCCCTCGGCGCGGCCGCAGGAGGGCCGTTGGTTCGTCCAGTCGTACGGCGAGTTCCGCCCCCGCCTGCGAGGGGTCGCGGCCGAGCCCTGCCGCGTGGTCCTCGACGGGGGGCGCGAGAAATCGGCGGCCGGCGCGGTCCTGAAGCTGCACCTCCTGGGCGACATGCCGTCGACGCTCATCACGGCCGACTCCGCCGACGCCCCGGCCGGGGACGACGCGACGTCGGGCCCCGAGTCGACCCGCTCCAGCTTGATCGTGCGCCGTCGCTCCGACGCCGGCCAGGCCCTGAACTCGACCTTCGTGACCGTGTTCGAGCCGGTCGAGCCGGGCGTCGCCCCGCTGGACCGGGTGGCCCGAGTCGAGTCGATCGGCGACGCGGTGGTCGTGCTGATCGAGTCGCCCGAGGGCTCGGACCACCTGGTCTTCAACCGCAGGCCCGGGACGACCCTGCGAGTGAAGACGGCCAACGGCCGATTCGTGTCGACCGACGGCCTGGCGGTCCGGGTCCGCGGCGAGGACGTCTTCCTCGCCGGCGGGACGTACGTCGAGGCGGCCGGCAAGCTCGTCTCGCAGAAGAGCGTGCGCGGGACCGTCACGGCCGCCGAACGCGACCCGAACGAGAGGGGCCGGGGCTGGTTCCAGACGCCCGAGAAGCTCCCCGAGGGCCTGGACGTCGCCGGCCGGACCCTCTTCATCGAGCACGGCGACGGAACCGTCCGCTCGTGGACGCTGGACTCGATCGAGCCGACCGCCGACGGCGCCCGGCTCCGCGTCCGCGAGGAGCCCGGCTTCCGGATCGACCCGGCCTCGGGGGCCGCCGGCTACTACCAGTTCCCCCTGACCTCCAGCCCCGGGCCGCACCGCTTCCGGCTGGCCCAGCTCTCGCGGAGCCCCTCGACGGCGGCGAAACCGGCGCCGAAGGCCGTCGCCGCCGGCCGCGCGGGGCGATCGCCGGCGGCTCGCGGGGCCGCGCTGAATTGACCTCGGAGTGGACGCCGGTCTACGATGGATGACGCCCGTCACCTGGCTGGATCGGGCGCTTCCGCAGACCAGACTCGGGCCGCACGGCCCCCCGGGATCGGGCACGAGTGATTCGGAGAGGATGTTGCACGATGACGCAGATTGAACAGGCGCGACAGGGCGTCGTTTCCCCCGAGATGGAACACGTCGCCCGCCGCGAGCGCCTCGACCCCGAGACGGTCCGCGCCGAGGTCGCCCGGGGGCGGATGATCATCCCCGCCAACACGGTGCACCTGGGCCTGGGCCTGGAGCCGATGGCGATCGGGATCAAGGCGACGTGCAAGATCAACGCCAACATCGGCAACTCGGCCGTCACCTCGAACGTCGAGAACGAGCTGGCCAAGCTCAAGCTCGCCGTCGACCTCGGCGCCGACACGGTGATGGACCTCTCCACCGGCGGCTCGATCGACTCGATCCGCAAGGCCATCATCGCGGCCAGCCCGGTGCCGATCGGCACGGTGCCGATGTACCAGGCGATCCAGCAGGTCAAGAAGGTCGAGGACCTCACGGCCGGCGACCTGCTGGCGATGGTCGAGCACCAGGCGCAGCAGGGGGTCGACTACATGACCCTGCACGTCGGCATCCTCCGCGACTACATCCCGCTGACGGCCCACCGGCTCACGGGCATCGTCTCGCGGGGCGGCTCGCTGATGGCCCAGTGGATGATCGCCCACAACAAGGAAAACCCGCTCTACACCCACTTCGACGACCTCTGCGACATCATGCGCGAGTACGACGTCTCGTTCAGCCTGGGCGACAGCCTGCGGCCCGGCTCGCTCGCCGACGCCTCGGACGCGGCCCAGTTCGCCGAGCTGAAGACCCTGGGCGACCTGACCCGTCGCGCCTGGGAGCGGGGCTGCCAGGTCATGGTCGAGGGCCCGGGGCACATCCCGATGGACCAGATCGCCATGAACATGGAGAAGCAGGCCGTCGAGTGCAGCGAGGCCCCGTTCTACGTCCTGGGCCCGCTGGTCACCGACATCGCGCCCGGCTACGACCACATCACCTCGGCCATCGGCGCGGCGCTCGCCGGCTGGCACGGGGCGAGCATGCTCTGCTACGTCACCCCCAAGGAGCACCTGGGCCTGCCCGAGGTCGAGGACGTCCGCCAGGGCGTCGTTGCCTACAAGATCGCCGCCCACGCCGCCGACCTGGCCCGCCACCGCCCCGGTGCCCGCGACCGCGACGACGCCCTCTCGCGGGCCCGCTACCGGTTCGACTGGGAGGAGCAGTTCCGCCTCTCGCTCGACCCCGAGACGGCCCGCCGGATGCACGACGAGACCCTCCCTCAGGAGGCCTTCAAGACCGCCGCCTTCTGCAGCATGTGCGGCCCCAAGTTCTGCTCGATGCGGATCTCCGAGGACATCCGCAAGCATGCCGAGGCCACGGCCTCGCTGGTGCAACTCCAGCCCGTCGCCGCGGGTTCTTGAAGTCGGAGTCCGGTTCGCGTAAAAAATGCTGAATCGACCGAGGGGTCGACGGGAACGCCGCGCGGCCGGCCCGTCGACCCCGCGTCGCGCGCCGAACGCGCCGCGCGACGCCCCTCCCCCTTGACGGCCCCGGGCCGGAAAGCGTCGCACATGAGGCGTCTCCCCACGCTGCTGCTGTTCGTCACGCTGGCGACCGGCCCACTCCCCCTCGCTCGCGCCGAGGAGCCCGCCCACCGCTTCCCGACGAAAGTGAGCGGCGACGGCCGCTACCTCACGGCCGACGACGGCAAGCCGTTCTTCTGGCTCGGCGACACGGCCTGGGAGCTGTTCCACCGCTGCAGCCGCGAGGACGTCGAGCGCTACCTGAAGGACCGCGCCGCCAAGGGCTTCACGGTCGTCCAGGCCGTCGCGATCGCCGAGTTCGACGGCGACGCCACGCCCAACGTCTACGGCCACCTCCCCCTGACCGACCTCGACCCCGCCCGCCCGGCCGTGAAGGACGGGCCCGAGAACGACTACTGGGACCACGTCGACTTCGTCGTCGACCGGGCCAACGCCCTCGGCCTGACGATCGGCCTCCTCCCGACTTGGGGCCGCTACTGGCACGATCCGGTCAAGGACGGCAAGCCCCTGTTCGACGCCGCCAACGCCGCGACCTACGGCGAATGGCTGGGCAAGCGGTACGGCCGAAAGGGGGTCGTCTGGATCCTCGGCGGCGACCGCAACGTCGAGAACGACGGCCAGAAGGCCGTGATCGAGGCCATGGCCCGCGGCCTGAAGAAGGGCGACGGCGGCGGCCGGCTGATCACCTTCCACCCCACCGGGGCTCAGGGCTCGTCGAAGTGGTTCCACAAGTCCGACTGGCTGTCGTTCAACATGCGGCAGAACGGCCACGAGACCAACTACACCGGCACCTACGACCACACCCGGCCCGACTACGACCTCCAGCCCCCCAAGCCGGTGCTCGACGGCGAGCCGCTTTACGAGGCCCACCCGATCTCGTTCAAGGCCGACCGCAACGGCCACTCGATCGCCGCCGACGTCCGCCGGCCGCTCTACTGGAACCTCTTCTCCGGGGCATGCGGCCACACCTACGGCCACCACTCGGTCTGGCAGATGTGGACCCCAGACCGCACCCCGGTCAACAACCCGCTCGTCCCCTGGACCGAGGCCGTCGACGACCCGGGCGCCGGCCAGATGCAGCACGGCCGCAGGTTGATGGAGTCGCGGCCGATGACGACGCGCATCCCCGACGACTCGGTGATCGTCACCGACCGCGTGAAGACCTCCGTCCCCGGCGCGGGCCGTTACCGCTTCGTCGCCACCCGCGACCGCGACGGCTCGTACGCCATGGTCTACGCCCCCATCGGCCGGGCCTTCTCGGTCCACATGAACGCGATCAAGGGCCCCAAGGTCCACGCCTGGTGGTTCGACCCCCGCACCGGAAAGGCCGAATCGATCGGCGAGTTCCCCAACGAGGGCGAACGCCGCTTCGTCCCCCCCAACCCGGGCGAGGACCTGGACTGGGTGCTCGTCCTCGACGACATCTCCAAGAATTACCCGGCCCCGGGCTCGATCGAGCGCAAAGGGTTCACAGGCCGATGACGCAACCAGCCGGCGTTAAGTCCGTCACTTCTTCATCGACGGAACCAGCGCCTCGGGCACGGTGAAGAAATCCGGTTCGGGCGTCGCGGCGGTCCGCTTGAAGGCGTCGCCGAGCAGCGATTCGGCCGTCGCGACCACCAGGTCCTCGACGGCCGGATCGTAGCGGGTGGGCCAGCCGTAGTAGATCTGCGAGAAGTCGGATTCGTAGCCCCCCTCGCTCAGCACCCGGCGCGAGGGGATGTAGCCCGGGATGTCGTTGCACCAGCCGTTGATCCAGATCCGCGTCCAGTCCATCTCGCGCTTGATCCGGACCGCGTAGTCGACCGTGACCTCGCCGGGGAGGAAGACGATCGCCAGTTCGGGGCCGAACCGCCAGGCCGCGACCTCGTAGGGAACGACGTCCGGAAGCTTGCCGTCACGGTCGAGCTGGTCCAGCATGCGTTTGGCGTGGCGGCCCTCGAAGCCCTCGCGCCTGGCCTCGCGTTCCCAGTGGTCGCGGCCGGGAGCCTTCGCCAGGGGCAGCTCGATCGCCTTGTGGACGACCTCCGTCGGCGCGGCCAGCGGCTTGAGCGGGGTCGTCGCCAGGCGGGCGATCTCGTCGGCCACGGCCCGGCCGTGGCGGCGCGAGAACGCCAGGCTCCCCGTGGGCTGGGGGCCGACGTCGGCGCCGCAGCCGATGGTGATCAGGGCGGTCGCGCCGGGATTGGCCTGCTCGACGTCGGTCGCGGCGAAGCCGGCCCAGTCGCCGCCGACGCGGTTCTCGCTGCCGGCGCTCGTGCAATGGCAGGCGTAGCTCGCCCACACGGCGACGAGCTTCCCCTCGCGGCGGGCGAAGAGGGCGGGGAAGCTGTGGTCGACGGGGGCCTTCTCGGCGAAGGCGAAGCCCATCCACTTGCCGTCCTTCATCAGCCGGCGATTGCCGCCGAACGTCGCCCGTCCCTGGCCCCACGACAGCTCGGACGGCTTGCGGTCGCGGACGGCCGCCTGGGCGACCTCGACGAGCCTGTCGGTCAGCCACTTCGTGTACGCGGCGACGTGCTCGCGCTGCTCGGGCGTATCGCGGCCCTCCCAGATCAGCGGGGCGTAGCCTTCAAGGGTCGGCGAGTTGTGCGTGTGCGTCGAGGCGACCACCAGCCGCGAGGGGTCGACCCCGCCCTGGGCGGCGATGCGCCGGCGGACCTCGGCGACGACCGGCGCGGGGACGCCGCAGTTCTCGACGGCGACGAGGACGACCGGGTCGGCGTCTCCCACGGCCAGCGCCCGCGCCGAGAGCGGCGCGTCGACGGCCTGGTGCTCGCCCACGCGATGGCCGTAGCCGGCGAGCAGCACGGGGTGCGTCGGCGTGACGTCGACCTTCGCGACGCCCACCGCGACCTCTCCGGAGACGGCCCAGGCGCCCGACAGGCTCAACACGATCAGGACGCGGAACGGAAGGTGCATCGGCGGACCCTCGGGGGAGTTCGGCGGTGACGGGACGGGACGGGATCAGGGCGTGGTCGCCGCCGGCTCCTGGAGGGCGGGCGACGCCCCGGCGAGGAGGCTGCGGATGCGGGCCTCGAACGACTGGTCCGCGGCCAGGGCGTGGAGGAAATCGTCCTTGTGGAGGACGTACAGCTCCAGGTCGGTCCGGGCCGTGACGGTCTCGGGCACCGGCATCTTGAAGTACGAGGTGATCATGCCGAAGCTCTCGCCGTAGCACTTCTCCTCGTCGTACTGGCCGTCCTTGTAGGCGTCGGCCACGCCCGATCCGACGACGTAGAAGCGGTCGCCCTCCTGGCCCTGGGCGACGATCGTCTCGCCCGCGGCCCGATTCTCGACGGTCATGTAGTTCGCCAGCCGCGAGAGGGTCGCTTCGCTGAGCCCTTCCAGCCACGACGTCGCGGCCAGGGCGCGGACGATCCGCACGGCGACCTTCGTGAGCGAGTTCGTCACGATCCGGCCGGCGATCATGTTGACGATCCGGTCGGCCTTGTCGATCACCCGCTGGTCGTGCGTCACGAGCAGGACGGTCGTCTTCGTCGGCCCGTCGGCCAGGCTGCGGAGCAGGTCCAGGACGATCTGGCTGGACTGGGCGTCGAGCGAGGCCGTTGGCTCGTCGGCGAGGACCATCTTGGGCTCGTTGACAAGCGCCCGGGCGATCGCCACCCGCTGCTTCTGGCCGCCCGACAGCTCGGCCGGATGGTGGTGGATCCGCTCGCCCAGGCCCAGCCGGGTCAGCATCTCGATGCAGCGGCGGTCCATCTCGGCCGGCGACGCCGGCTTCAGGGCCGTCGCCATCCGCACGTTCTCTAGCGCCGAGAGCGACGTGAACAGGTTGTGCTGCTGGAAGATGAAGCCGACGTCCTTGCGCAGCTCGACCTGCTCGCCCTCGCCGGCCTTGGACAGGTTCTGGTGGAGGACCTCCAGGTAGCCCTCCTGCATCTTGCGGAGCGCCCCGATGAGGGTCAGCAGGGTCGACTTCCCCGAGCCCGACGGGCCGGTCATGATCACGACCTCGCCGCGGCTGATCTCCAGGTGGTTGTCGAACAGGACCTGGGTGCGCGTCTCGCCCGCGCCGTAGGCGTAGTTCACGCCCACCGCGCGGATGACGACCTCGCCGCCCGCGGGCATGTTCACGGCCCGGGTCATCGTCGTGGTGAGCAAGCCCGAACTCATGCTGATCCCCCTCGAATCGTGATTCTCAAGCGAAGAGCTGCGCCGGGTCCGCCGAGATCAGCCGACGCGCCGCGTACGCCCCCGACCCGACGCACATCAGCACGGTCAGGATCAGGATCCAGTACGGGTTGTTCCGCGTCACGTCCATCGGCAGTCCGGTCAGGCGGTGGACCCACTGGAACAGGAAGAAGCTGACGATCAGGCCCGCCGCGTAGCCGAGCAGGGCGAGGTAGAAGGCCTGCGTCAGCACCACGCGGTAGAGCGCGTAGTTGGAATAGCCGATCGCCTTGAGCGTCGCGAACTCCGGCAGCCGGTCGCTGATGTCCGAATAGAGCACCTGGTAGCAGATCACCGAGCCGACGATGAACCCCATCACGACGCCGATGTAGAAGACCGTCCCGATCGGCGCCACCTTGTCCCAGAAGTCGCGTTCGCGGGCGATGAACTGGTCGAGCGTGAGCACCCGGACGTCGGGCGGCAGCGCGGCGGCGACGGCGTCGCGGACCCGCGTCGGGTCGGCCCCGGGCTTCGTCCGCAGGACTCCGACGTGGACCTTGCGGTCGAGCAGCGAGGGCCCGTCCAGCTCGGGGAAGGCCGTCATGAGGTTCTGGTCGCTGACCACGAGGTTGCCGTTGGTCTGGACGTTGATCCCCAGAGAGAACGTGCCCACGATCTCGAACCGCTTGCCCGCAAGCTCCGAGACCTGGCCCGTCTTGAAGACCCCGAACTGCCGCTCGCGCGAGCGTTCGTCGGCCATCGCCGTGTTCGGGCGGCTCCAGAGGGCCCGGTTCTGCTTGAGGACGGGGATGTCGAGCACGTCGTCCTGGGGCGGGTAGGCGACGACGCAGATCCGCTCCTCGCCGCCGGTCTCGGGGTTCCGCCAGAAGGACGACCGGGTGACGGTGTAGAGCGGGCTCGACGAGGCGACCCCCTCGACGTCGCGCGCCTGGACGATCCGCTCCAGCGGGAACGGGAAGGGGACCGAGAGCGAGTAGAGCGTCCGGCTGAGGATCACGACCTGGCCGTCGATCCGCTCGATGACGTTGACCATGCTGTCGAGGATTGACTTGCGGAAGCCGTTCTCCATGAACATCAGGGTCGTCGCGAACGCCACGCCGGCGACGGACGCGAGCAGCCGCAACCGGTGCTCGGTCAGGTTGCGCCAGGCCAGGGGGATTCTTCCGCCGAGATGCATGCGAATGGGTCCGTCGAATTCCGTCACCGGTTCAGAACAGGTCGGCCGGCTGGGCGAGCCGCAGCCGGTTGACCGTCAGCCCTCCCGTGACCGCGCCGACCGCCAGGGCCAGGGCGAAGGTGAGCGCCAGGTTCTCGCGCGTGAGCACCATCGGGATGCCCGCCAGGGTCTCGGTCGCCAGGTACACCACGACGGCGATCGCCACGGCCGCCGCGAAGGAGATCAGCATGTACAGGATCGCCTGGAAGACGAGGATGCCCGCCAGCCGCCAGATCGAATAGCCCATCGCCCGCAGGGTCGCGTACTCGGGCAGGTGCTCGCGGACGTCGTTCGAGAGCACCTGGTAGACCACCACGGCCGCCACGTTCATCGCCACCAGGACGCCGATCGCGAAGAGCTGGCCCGTCGAGGTCTGGTTCACCCAGTGGTCGACCTCGTTCGCCAGGACGTCCGGCCGCGACGAGACCCGGACGTCCGACGGCAGCGCCTTCCGCAGGGCCGCGACGGTCGCGTCGACCGCGCCCGGCTTCACCTTCAGGAGCCCGAAGTTGGTCGTCTCGCGCGACTCGTAGTCGCAGGCGCGGACGAAGGTGTCGTCGGAGCAGAGGACCGTAGAATCGGCCGCGAAGCCGCGCAGCATGTCGAACCCGCCGACGACCTGGACGGCCGTGTCCTCCAGCTCCCAGTCGTGGAAGCGGTCGCGGACCTGCCAGCCGAAATCGGGATTGGATAGGGCGTTCAGCAGGACCCGATCGGGCACGCGGAGCTTGCCCCGCGCGGCCTCGATCGATCCCAGGATGGGCTGACGAAACGGCGGGTGGTCGAGGTCGAAGCCCATGACGTACAACTGCCGGCGCTGGAGCGGCCGGGGCGTGCGCGAGCCTTCGATCCAGCGGGTCAGCGCGCCCGGCCGCGGCGCCGAGTCGTCCGGCGGCGCGTCCAGCGGGTTGGGCGGGCAGCGCCAGAGGGCGAACGTGGCGTAGAGCGGCGTCGCCGACTCGACCCCGTCGACGCCCTTCGCCTGGCGCAGGCGTTCCAGCGGCAGGAAGCCGGGCGCGTAGAATTGTTCGAACCGCGACGAGGTCAGCAGGACGTCGAAGTCCAGGACGTCGAAGTTGTTCGTCGCCGTGATCCGCACCGCCTGGAGGAAGCCGAGCTGGAGCAGGACCATCGTCAGCGAGAACGCCGCCCCCGAGATCGCCGCGAACGACCGGCGACCGCCGTGGGCCACGTTCCGCCAGGCGAGCGGCGGATTCTTCAGGCCGAGCCACGACCTCGCCACGTTCAACCGCCCCCGCCGGGTGTGATCGCGACCTCGGCTTCCATGTTGATCAGCCGCGCGGCGAGCTTGGGGTCGTCGAGCGCGACCCAGACCTTGACCACCCGGACGTCCTTGAGCGCGCGAGGGTCCAGGTTCGCGGCCTGGTTGCGGCCGACGATCGAGCCGATCCGCTGGACCTTCCCCGCGATCGACTGGTCGAGGATCGACACCCTGGCCGCGTCGCCGACCTTGACCCGCAGGACCTCGCTCTGGAAGACCTCGGCGACGGCGACCATCACCGAAACGTCCCCCAGGACCAGCAACTGGCCCGTCCCCACCTCGCCCGGGTGGGCGACGACGTCGAGGATCTTGCCGGCCCGCGGCGCGAGGACCTGGGTCTGCTCAATCCCGGCCTGCGCCAGGGCGATCTGGGCGTCGGGGAGGAGGAACTCGGGGTTGGCGTCGGCCAGTTGCTCGTCCTCCAGCGCCCGCTTCTTGACCGTGAGCGCCTTCTCGGCTTCGAGCAGGTTCTTGTCCAGCTCGGCCTGCGTGGTCTTGGCGAACAGCTCGACGTAGCGTCCCCCGTCTTCCAGCCTCGCCCGGTCGACCGGCCCGGCCAGGCCGCTCAGATTGTAGAGAGGGGTGGCCTTGTCGAGCAGCTTGCGAAGTTCGTCGGCGACCTTGGTGGCGGCGACGAGCCGGGGCTCGTTGGCCTTGTCGAACTGCTCGCGCTCCAGGAGGAACTTGTCCTTCTTCGCCTTCCTCTGGAAGGTCATCTGCTGTTTCTGGATCTCGGCGAGGGCGAGCTGGGCCTCGGCCTGCTTGCGGCCTTCGAGGACCGCGAGAACCTGCCCGGCGGTCACGTCGTCGCCGACGGCGACCTTGATCTCGTCGATCCGCTGTCCGGGCCGCGAGCCGACCGTGACCAGGCCGGTCGCCGGTTCGAGCCGGGCGAGGGCGTGGACGCGGGATTCGCCGGCCGAGGCGGACGCGGCCTGCGCCCGCGCGTCGGAGGGCCGGGCGGCCACCAGGGCGAGGACGACCACGGCGGCCAGGGCCTTGCTTCGCGAGGGTCGACGGCCGCCTGCGCCGGTGCTGATATGGGACATTTCGGGGGCTTCTCCGCGACTGACGAAGGTTCGGGACGACGAACCCGGGGGTCGGCCGGGCCGAGGCCGGGACGCGACCGCTTCCATCGATGGAGAGATCTTAGGGCCGGGACGGACCCCGTCCAAGTCCCGACCCTCCGAACTTGGCCATGATGCAACCCTCGCGCCGGGCGGACCTTCGAAAATGCGAACGGCCCTCGCTTCGGTGGGGAAGCGGGGGCCGTCGGTGTTTCGGGGCGACTCGTCCGGCCGGCGTCAGCCGACGCGGGCGAGGGCGGGGGCCTGCTTGGCCGAGGCGGCGGCCTCGACGAACGCCTCCATGAGCTGCATGTCGAGGGAGATGTGGCCCTCGTTCTCGGGGTGCCACTGGACGCCGACCACCCACCAGCTCGGGTCCTTGCCCTCGTAGGCCTCGATCAGGCCGTCGGGGGCCAGGGCCGAGATCCGGAACGGCGGGGCGAGCTTGCGGACGCCCATGTGGTGGTAGCTGTTGACGCGGATCTCGCCCGGGCCGTAGATCTCGGCCAGCCGGGTCTTGGGCCGCATGACGACGGTGTGCCGATGGGCGCCGCCGTGGGGGTCGAAGTGGGGGATGCACTTCGGCAGGTCTTCCGGCAGGTGCACGAAGAGGCCGCCGCCGGCCACCACGTTCAGCTCCTGCATCCCCAGGCCGATGCCCAGGGTCGGGATCTTCTCCTGCTGGACGAGCTTGCAGAGGAGCCGGTCGGACAGCTCCCGGCGCTCGCTCATGACGTTGACCGACGGGTGCGGCGTCAGGCCCATCTTGCGGGGGTCGAGGTCGTCGCCGCCGGCCAGGACGACGCCGTCGAGCCGCTCCAGGATGGGCAGCATGTCGCTCTCGCGGGTGACCGGCGGGATCATGATCGGCAGGGCGCCGGCGGTCAGGAGGGCGTCGTAGTAGCCCGTCGGCATGAGGCTGTGCGGATTGCGGCTCTTGTCCGAAGCCCGGAGATCCATGTTGATGCCGATGAGGGGTCGGTTGTTCATGGCGGAGTCCCTTCCGTTGGTATTGAGGCTTGGCAGAATCCGTTCCCATCCCCCACGGCGCACGGAGGTCCGGCGCGCGTCCTGGGGAAACTCGCAGGGGCGTAATCGACGAGGGCTTGACGGAGCCGGGTCGGGGGACGACCGCGGGCTCGTGGCGAAGACCTTGAAGGTCGCGGGAGATTGCCGGTGGGCCCGGATCGAGGGGGGCGAGTCCATCCTGACTCGGCTGTCCCCTCCATGGGCCAAGCGTTCAAAGCGGGTGGAGTCTAGCCGTCCGCCCATCCGGATTTCAAGCATATTTCCCGGGAAATCGAGGATTCCCGCCCCTCCCAGGGCGAGGGGAAGCCGGGTATCCGCAATCGCCCCGCGACTGCTGTTCAAGCGCCACCGCGTGCAGATCGAAGGCCGACGATCCGGTCGTCCGGATGGGAACCGCGGGTGCGTATCCGGGAGAGAAACGTGCGGCTGGACGCCTGCCGGGGAGACGGGACCTGCGTTCGAAGCGAAGCCATAGCATTCACGAAACGCCGCGACCCTCGTCCGGTCGGGCCGGACGAGGGTCGCGAGGGGCTGAAACGTCTTCTCAGCGACCGGGACTCACGGTTTCGCGGCCGGCTTCAGATAGTCGCCCTTGATGTAGCGGACGATCATGTCGACGTCGCTCTCGGGCATGTCGTCGGGGGGGGCGGCGGGCATGCGCTGCTTCGCTTCGAGGTAGCCGTACAGGCCCGCCTCGGACGGCTTGCGGATCATCCGCTTCATCCAGCGCGGCGATCCCCAGGCGAACAGGTCGGGGGCGTCGCGGACGCCGCCTTCGGTGTAGCCGTCGATCAAGTGGCACTTGCCGCAGTCTTTCTGGAAGAGGGCGTTGCCCGGGTGGTCGGCGACGCCTGGCGTGTTGAGCCACTCGTCGACCGACTGGTCGGCGGGGATCTTGGCGAAGGTCGCCACGAACTCGGCCACCTGGTCGAGCTGCTCGGCGTCGAGCTTCGTCGACTTCTTCCACTCGGTCATGCCGTCGCACTCGGGCGCCTTGCCGAAGTAGGCCTCGGCGTCGGGCTTCTCCAGGAGGCCTCGGATCCAGGCGTAGGAGCCGAAGTCCTTCAGGTCGGGCGCCGACTGGTCGCCGGTCCCCTTCCCGTCCACGCGATGGCAGCCCAGGCATTTCTTCTCGAGCAGGTCGCCGCCGCGGGTGAGCGGGTCGAACCGCAGCAGGAAGCCCGCCCCCTGCGGCGGGATGCCGAAGTCGGGGTGGGCGGCCAGGTAGAGGGCGCGTTCGTTGGCCGCGTCGGCCTTGGTGCGGGCCTCCTGGAACGAGGGGTTGCCCGCGTCCTCGCGGAACGAGGCGATCGTCAGGAAGAGGGCGCCGCCGGCCAGCGCGAAGGCCAGCGTGCAGGCGAGGAAGTGGAGCAGCTTCGAGGGCATGACCTTGTCGAGCAGCGGCAGCAGCGCCATGGTCGTCATGAGCGCGCCGGGGATCGCGATCGACCCCACCCATTCCAGCCGGCCCGGGAACGACTTCAGCATCTGGAAAAGGAACCGGAAGAACCACTCGGGACGCGCCGGGTAGTCCGGGCTCGCGGGATCCGCCGGCGCGTCGAGCGGGGCCCCGCCCTCCCAGAGGACCAGGCCGATCAGCACGCCGACGATCGCCGTCACGACGAGCGAGTTGCGGAACGTCTGGTCGGGGAAGTAGGTCGCCCGGGGGGCGTCGGGCGGGACGTCCGCCGCGTCGGCGGGCGGCTTCAGGCCGTGCCGGTAGCGCAGGGCCAGGTGGCCGCCGAGGACGATCGCCAGCAGAACCGGCAGGATGCCGACGTGCAGGCCGTAGAACCGGGTCACGGTCTGGTTGCCGTACTCGGAGCCGCCGACGACCACCGTCTTGACGTAGGGCCCGAGGACCGGCGCCCCGCCCATGATGTTGGTGACGACCTTGGTGGCCCAGTAGCCCTTCTGGTCCCACGGCAATTGGTAGCCCGTGTGGCCGAAGCCCACGATCAGGACGAGCAAGACCAGGCCGAGCCACCAGTTGACCTCGCGGGGGGCCCGGTAGGCCGCGGCGAAGAGGACCTGGAGCAGGTGGATGAAGAGCAGGACCATCACCGCCTGGGCGCCGAAGTGGTGCATGCCCCGGATGAACCAGCCCATCCACATCTGCTTCTCGATGTAGAAGACGCTCCCCCACGCCGTCGACGACGAGGCGCTGTAGGCGGTCATCATCATCAGGCCGGTGAAGGCCTGGATCAGCAGGATGGCCAGCAGGGCCGAGCCGCAGACGTACCGCCAGCGGGGGCCGGCGGGGAGGGGCTCTTCGCGCATCGACCGCAGGGGGCCGCTCAGGCCGGTGCGGTCCTCGAACCAGTCGGCTAGGAGTTTACGCAAGGGGGATCTTCTCCTCGGCGAGGGTCCGGAAGCGTTGGAAGCGGACGCGGACCATGGGGTCGGCGTCCTTGCTCAGCTCGACGTCGAGCCGGTCCATGGGCCGGGGCGGGACGAAGTTCTGCGGCTTGCCCTCCAGGTCGAAGGCGCTGGTGTGGCAGGGGCAGATGAAGTGCTTGGCGTCGTCGGCCAGGTTGATCGCGCAGCCCAGGTGCGGGCACTCGGCCGAGTAGGCGATCACGGCGGGCTCGGCCCCCTCGGGCTGCCGCACCAGCCAGACCGCGCCGGCGGGCTCCTTCGGATATTTCACCCAGGCGTCGACCTGGTCGCGGACGATGCCGAACGACTCGGGCACCCCCACTTTCAACTGGCTGAGCGCGACGAGGCCTTCGAAGACGTCGGCCTCGGCGGCCGTCCCCGGCTTGCGAAGGGGGTTGAGCAGGAAGGCGGCCGCGGGCACGGCGACCGCCAGCTTGATCAGCCCGCCCAGGACGATCGTCCCAAGGCGGTGGAAATCGCGTCGATTCATGCGGGTGCCTCATCGGGGTGGGGAGCGCGGGCGGGCGGAGGGCGGGGCGACGGCCCGGGCGCCCGAAGCGGCTGCGGGCCCGGCCCTGCGGGGATGAGCGGACCGTCCGGCGCGTCGGCCGCGGGGCGGTCGCGATTTCGGCGTCTATCGTGTCGCGCGCCTCAGGCCGGATCAAGGGCCTTGCGGATCGCCGCCAGGACGCGGTCGACCGCGACGGGGAGCGGGTCGGCCACGGTCAGGCCGGCCGCCGCCTTGTGGCCGCCGCCGCCGAACTCGGCCGCGATGCGGGCGCAGTCGAAGCCCGCCCGCGATCGCAGGGAGCCCTTGACGCCCCCCCCCCGGGGCAGCTCCATCAGCAGCATGCCGATCTCGACCCCGCGCAGGCTGACCGTGTAGTCGACGAGGTCCTCGGTGTCGGAAGGGATCGCGCCCGTCCGCGCCAGGTCGGCCTGTGAGACGGTCGAGTAGGCGACCCGGCCGTCCAGGTCGGTCTTCAGCCCCGAGAGGAACTCGCCCGTGAGCCGGAGCCGGCCCAGGGTGCTGCGCTCGAACAGGTCCCGGTAGATGCTGTCGATCTCGGCCCCGGCCTCGATCAGCTCGGAGACGGCCAGCAGCGTCGAGGGCTTGGTGTTGGGGTGGCGGAACCAGCCGGTGTCCATGGCGATGGCCGTGAACAGGCCGGTGGCGACCTCCTTCGTGAACCTGCCGCCGAGCGCCTTGACCGCCCGCATCACGAGCGTGCCGGCGGCCTCGGCCGACGTGTCCTTGAGGAACACCGCGCCCAGGTCGTCCTGGCTGACGTGGTGGTCGACGACGACCCGGGGGCCCGGGAAGGCGCGGATGAAGTCGGCCATGTCGCCGAGCTGCGACCACGCCGACAGGTCGAGGATCACGGCGACCTGGCGGTCGGCCAGGCTCCCCGGCGCGAGCGTGCTGAAATGCTCGAAGAACGTCCCGTCCGGGTCCAGGTAGTCGTACCGCGGCGGCGTCCGGCTGGTGTTGACGACCCGGACGTCCTTCCCCTTCTGGCGGAGCAGCCCCGCCATGCCGACCTCGGAGCCGAGTGCGTCGCCGTCGGGGCGGATGTGGGTCGTCACCAAAAAGCGGTCGTATTTCTCCACCAGGTCGGCGAGCGGGGTCCAGTCGATCATGTCGGGTCGGTCCAGGTTCTTCGTGGGGATGGACGGTCGTCTGCGAGGGTTCAGGTGGTGTAGACGTCGGGACGGAAGCGGTCGATGTGCTCGCGAATCCAGCCCACGGTCTCGGCGAGCCCCTCGTCCAGGCTGTAACGGGGCCGCCATCGCCAGAGGCTCTGGGCCAGGGCCGTGCCGGCCACCAGCCGCTCGACCTCGCTGGCGGGCGGGCGGAGGCGGTCGGTCTCGGTCTCGACCTCCAGCGTCCGGCCCAGGATCGTGCCGATGCGCTCGACCAGGTCGCCGATGCTCACGTCGGAGCCCCGCCCCACGTTCACCACCCGGCCCAGGGCCGCGTCGCACGCGGCGATGGCCACGAACGCCTCGGCCGTGTCCTTGACGTACGTCAGGTCGCGACGGGGATCCAGGCGGCCGAGCTTCACGACGGGTCGGGTCAGGGCCTGGCTGATGATCGTCGGGATGATCGCCCGGGCCGACTGGCGGGGGCCGAACGTGTTGAACGGCCGCAGGATCGAGACCGGCGTCGCGAACGAGCGATGGTAGCTCTCGCCCAGGGCGTCCGAGGCGATCTTGGTCGCGGCGTAGGGCGACTGGCCGCGTAGGGGGTGTTTCTCGTCGATCGGCACGATCTGGGCCGTGCCGTAGACTTCCGAGGTCGAGGTCAGGACGACCCGCTCCAGCTTCTTCGACCGCCGGCAGGCGTCCAGGACGTGCGCCGTGCCGTTGACGTTCGTCTGCACCACGTCGTACGGGTTCTGGTACGAGTAGGGGATCGCGATCAACGCCCCGAGGTGGAACACCTGCTCGCGGCCGTCGACGGCCCGGGCGACGGCGTCCGGGTCCTTCAGGTCGCCGCGATGGACGTCCAGCTCGGCCTGGACGTCCCTGGGCAGGTCGTCGAGATGGCCCCGGTCGTCGCGGCCGTTGTACCGCACCAGCACGCGCACCCGATGCCCGAGCCGCACCAGGCGCTCGGTCAGATGGCTGCCGATGAACCCCCCCGCCCCGGTGACCAGGACCGCCTTGCCCATGAATGGCTCCTCCGCGCCCCGCCTCCCGGGGCCTTCGAATTTCCGAATGCGAGCCAATCTTAGAACTTCGACCGAGTCTTGACCACCGGAACCGTCGCGTAATCCTCACCTTTCCACACGCCCAGGGGCATCCCGTCAGCCCAGAAAGAGACGTCGACCCGACAGGCCCGAAGGACCCAAAGCCTCCAAGAGCCGCATTTTCTCGATAGGACGTAAAGCGACGCGTCAACCTCGTCGATACCTCTTAACACGGAGACATGATCAGCCCGGTCAAGGCTTGCCTCCCGAACCTACGGAACTCGACGACCGATGAAATCGTCACGACCCGGAGAACGACCGATGACCCTGCGGCTTGTCTTGGTCAGCTTGGTGGCGGGATTGGGCCTCGGCCTGCCCGCCTGGCCGACGATCGAAGGCTGTGTCGCCGGCGCGCAGAAATGGATGAACGCCCGCCTCGCCGACATGGACGTCCGTCGCGGGGACGAGACCCAGTACGTCGTGATCCACGACCTGCTCACCGCCGAGATGAAGCGAGCCCACGCCGCCCGCCAGGCCCGGCGCGCCGGCTCCCGCCCGACGATCGACGCGCCGGCCCCGGCCCGCGTCGCGACGATCGCCCTGCCCCACCCGACCTCCGCCCGCAACCGGGCGGAGATGCTCGCCCGACGCTCGGCCGATCTGGCCGCCTCGACCCCGCCCGCCATCCCCTTCGGCCTGCCGAAGCTCGACGACTTCCTGATCGCGGCCCAAGACTCGAATCCGGCCGAGGCTTCGCCGGCTCCGGCCCCCGCGCCCATGTTCTCCGCCGTCCGTCCCGACGAGTTGGCGAAGCTGGCCTGGTCGAGCTTCGAGCCCACCGGAGCGAAGCTGGCCGCGACCTTCGCCGAAGGACTTCGCGAGGCCGCCGAGCGCGACCGCACGGCCCAGGCGTTCGCCGCCATGGGGACGGCCGCCGACCTCTACTTCGACGGCGGCTTCGCCCTCGAAGCCAAGGTGGAGACGCCCACCCTTCCCGAGGCCGTGATCGCCGCGACCCCCGAGCCGAAGGCCGTCGCGGCGCCGGCCCCCGCCGAGCCCGCCCCGCTGCCCGGCTTCGAGGCCATGGAGCAGTCGGCCAGCCTCTACTTCGCCGAGCCGATCCAGGACGACTCCGCCCCGGCCCCCGAGGCGCTCGCCGCGACGACCCCCGAGCCCGTGGCGGCCTCGGCGACGGCCGCCATCGAGGCCGTCGGCCTCGCCATGCTTCCCGAGGACGTCTTCGCCCCCCTGGACGAGCAGCCGATCGTCGCGACCCACGCGGTCGCCGAGGTCCGGACCGTCGCCCCCGACGTCAACAAGGCCGTGCGACTGACCCGCGAGGCGCTCTCGGCCTGGGTCAACGTGCTCACGAGCCCGGCCCTGGTCACGGTCTCGCGGACGGCCTCCGTCGCCCGCTGAGCCCTCGGTAAATGGAACACGCGGCGTGCCTCGGGGTCGGCTCCCCCGGCGCACGCCGCGTGCGGTCGTTTCGAAGGCCGGAGGTCAGGCGTCCTGTTCGGCCTTGGTGAACAGCAGCAGGCTCGCATCCTCGTCGAAGACCGGCGGCGCGGCGTCGTCGACGATCTTGCGGTAGCCCAGGCCGACGGCGACCTTGATGACCTCGGCGTAAGTCGGGAACGACTTGCCCGAGAGTTCCTTGAAACGCTGCATGGCGTTCATGAACTCCATCTCGTCATCGGTGTATTGTTTCTCGAAAGTCGTGGGGTCGATGCGTTTGCGCCGTTCTTTGCGCTCCCGGCGTTCGATCGTTTTGGGTGGTCGGGGGGTGTCCGGGCCGTCGAAGCGGCCCCGCGATCGGAACGTGCCGCGGCGCTCCTTCCCCTCGCGACGTTCGTGGAAGACCGAGTTCGCGGGGTACGCCGCGAAGTCGAACGGCGCGGTTTCGGGCTTGGGCTCGCCGGCGGCGGCGTCGGACTTCAATTCGTCTTGAGCGTCGTTCATCTGTTGAGCCTCCGGCCGCCCCGGGGACGGCGTTGCTTCGCTCGGAGGGGCGGCGGCCGACTCGACCTCCGTCTCTCCGCATGAAGAACCAGTAGGACGCGGGGTTTGCGTTGTCAAAACGAGACCGCCGTCCACCGTCGCGGGAGGAAAACGCGAGCGGGACCGAAGAAACCCGGCGACCCGTTCGTCTTGTTGGGAAAGCAAGTCGCGCGGCCGGCCGGGGATCATTCGCCGCCCCCGGTTTGGCCGCCCCGGAAACCATGTGGCATAATGGTTGACGACGAGCCGAACCAAGCCAGCATCGAGCCGCCTCATGGGGACTCGTAAAGACCACCGAGGATCAGCAACGCCCTGGGAGTGGGATCGGCCGCGGGGCCCCGGCCTTGCGCGGCCGGGTCGGGCCGGCCCGAGTTCAACCCCGGAACGTCCGTCGGCGGCGGCTTGCGGCCCCTGCGGGTTTTCCGTAAATTGCGATGAGTAAACACCTAGCGCCCAGACCGGTCATGGCGCCGGTGATCCCTTCTGCTGGAGAGCCTCGATCATGTCGCGAACCGCGAGACTGTGGAAAGGCGCCGGGCTGCTGACCCTGGGCGGCGTTTTGCTGTCCGGGGCCGCCTCGCGCGGCGACGACGCCCCGCCGCTTGCCGACCAACTGACCGACCTGGGGCGACAGGCGCTCGCCCAGGGCGCCGGCGGGATGGCTCGCTCCTTCTTCCAGAAGGCGCTCGAGATCGATCCCGACAACGCCGACGCCACCAAGGGCCTCGCCGAGGCCAAGGTCGCCCAGGAGCGGCTCGCCCGGGTCGCCCTGCAAGAACCCGCCGCGCCGCCGCCGGCCCCGGGCCTCGACAACGCCCCGGCCGACCCCGCGGCCCCGGCCGCGCCCGCTCCGGCCGCGGTCGCCCAGCCGACGCCCACGCCCCCCGCCCCGCCGAGCGCCGGCCCGAACAATCGGGCGACCCTCGAGGAGTCGGACCGGGCCGACGCCGTCGCCCGCCAGCAGCTGACCAGCGACGTCGAGCAGCGGCTCACCGCGGCCCGCGAGATGGTCCGCAGCGGCTCTCCCGAGGGGGCCCTCGACGCCCTCCGGCTCGCCCAGAACGTCGTCCGGTCGGCCTCGAACGTGCCCGAGAGCGTCCGCAACGACCTCGACCGCCGGATCCAGGCCCAGTACCTGGCGACCGTCCGCGACGCCGACCGCCTCGTCGCCGAGCGGCTCGAACGCCAGCGGGTCCAGTCGGCCGCCGAGCAGCGGAACCGGGGCCTCTCACAGCTCGTCGCCAACCAGCAGACCATCAAGGCGATGATGGACCAGTTCGACACCCTCATGGGCGAGGGCGCCTACAACTCGCTGTACAACGGCGGCATGGGCAACATCGCCCTGGCCACCGCGCCCTTCTACGACGCCCGCCTGCTTTCGCAGCACGCCCGGGCGCTCATGCACAAGGGGACCCTCCCCTACAGCGACGAGGACCCGGCCCCCTTCGCCGGCATGTTCCTCTCCACGACCATGGGCTTCCTGTCGCAGGAACGCCAGTACGAGGCGCTCAAAGAGTATCGCTTCATGCTGACGATGGAAGACGTCGACCGCGCGGCGGTCCCCTTCCCCGACAACAAGATCATCGAATACCCCGACGCCGAGCTGTTCCGCAACATCTCGGAGCGGCGGATCGCCCGCTACGGCAAGGCCGTCGACGTGTTCGACCGCGACCCCAAGACCAAGTCGATCCTCGCCAAGCTCGACGAGCCCCTGGCGATGAACTTCCCCAACGAGACGCCCCTGGAAGACGTCCTCAAGTACGTCAAGCAGGCGACCCAGACCCCCAGCGACAACGGCATCCCGATCTACGTCGACCCGATCGGCCTCAATGAGGCCGACAAGACGATGACCTCGCCGGTGTCGCTCGACCTCGACGGCGTGCCCCTCAAGACGACGCTCCGGCTGATGCTCAAGCAGCTCGGCCTGACCTACACGGTCAAGGACGGCTTCCTGATGATCACGTCGCAGGAGTCGGAAGACCAGCAGACCGACATCCGCGTCTATCCCGTGGCCGACCTGGCGCTCATCCCCATCTCGCTCATCTCGGGCGGCGGCGGCGGCGGCATGGGCGGCGGTATGGGCGGCGGCATGGGCGGCATGGGCGGCGGCGGCGGCATGGGCGGCATGGGCGGCGGCGGCATGGGCGGCATGGGCGGCGGCATGGGCGGCGGCGGCATGGGCATGATGTCCATCCCGGTCTCTCCGGCCCAGGACGATCCCGCCAGCGCCCTCATGCAAAAAAAAAGCAACTGACCGCTCCCAGGACCGGCTCCAACCGTCCTTCTAACGACGCTTCGCGGGATCAGTCCGGCCGAAAGGCGGCTGATCCCGCCGGCGTTCTAGAGAAGTCCCCGGCCGCGAAGCCCGGCGCAAAACCGATCGATCCCAAGGTCGTCCCGGCGCCGGCCGCCGGCCGGTCTTCTCGTGAAGGGCTGATCCCGATCACCGGGGCGACGTCCGCCAAACCTTCGTCCGGGGGCGATCCCTACGCCTACTGGGCGGACTATTTTCGAAAGCACGACGAGACGCCCGACCAGGTCCACGAGACGATCCGCCTCCTCAACCGCAGCGGCAAGACCCGCGACGTCCACGCCGCGATCCTCGGCTATCTCAAAGAGCGGCCCAAGAACGCCGAGTTCTGGATGTACGAGGCCCTCGCCCTGGCGATCGAGATGAACGGCGGCAAGCCCGAGGACATGAAGACCGCCCTGAACTACGCCGCCGACCTCGCCCAGCGCTCGCACAACCCGAATCACCTCGTCAGCGCGGCCGACAAGCTGATGCTCAAGGGCTTCACCGACCGCGTCGGCCCCCTGCTCGACGAGGCCCACGAGAAGATCCCCCACCGCTCCGAGCCGCTGGCGATGTCGATCAACCTGGCCCAGAAGACCCGCGACCCTAAGCGGATGGCCGACTCGATCGACAGGCTCCTGTCCCTGGGCTGGCCCGGCCAGGACGAGTACTTCCGCCGCGAGAGCCGCAAGCAGGCCGAGACGCTCGCCAAGGTCCTCACCGAGGAAGGCCGCACCGAGGAGGCCGAGAAGCTCCTGGGCTCCCTCCCCGCCGCCGAGGCCCGCGACCTCTACATCCGCCTGAGCTGGGACGGCGACGCCGACTACGACCTGGTCGTCCAGGAGCCCCTGGGCGCGACCGTCGCCTACACCATGCCGCGGTCCGTCTTCGGCGGGGCCCTGATCAAGAACGGCCTGGGTGCGCACCCCGAGGAGATCTACGTCTGCCCTCGGGGCTTCGACGGCGACTACACCGTCCGCATCATGATGATCGCCAACGACGCCGTCCGGCCGGCCACCCGCCTGACCCTGGAGACGATCACCCACGAGGGCGACGCCAAGGAGGTCAAGAAGACCGTCACCCTGGCTCCCAACGACCCCAAGGCCAAGCCCGTCGTCGTCACCCTCAAGGACGGCCGCCGCACCAAGGTCCTCCCGTTCGTCAGCCCGGCCGTCGTCCGCCAGTCCGTCGAAGAGGTCCTCGAGAACCGCTCCGAGAAGGACAAGGAGAAGACCAAGGACCAGGCGCCCGAGGCCAAGAAGCCCGAGACGAAGCCCAGGAACGCTATCCCGATCCAGTGAGCGATTCGGAGGCCCAGGCCCCCCCCGAGGATCCCGTTGCATCGTGCGGCGGGCTCGCGACAAGCCCGACGGGATCGGGGCGATCTTCATCAGCCCGGACAGGGGGGCGACCCGGGCGTCAAGGACCCGTCGGCGGGAGAAACCGGGAAAACAGGCCGGGCGAAGGGTTGGACCTTCCCAAGGTGCTCCCGCAACTGCGAAAATCGCCTACGACCGGACCGTCTGCACGGAATCAGCACCCACGACGGCGGAAGGATGGAACCATGAAGCGCCGGATCCTCACGGTCGACGACCAGAAACTCAGCTGCGACCACCTGCGGCAGATCCTCGAGCCCGAGGGCTACGAGGTCGAGGCGGCCTACGACGGCGCGACGGCCCTCGAAATGCTGCGCGACAAGGTCTTCCACCTGGTCGTCACCGACCTCAAGATGCCCGACATGAGCGGGTTCGAGCTGCTCTCCACCATCCGCGACCGCCGGGTGCCGGTGGGCGTGGTGGTCGTCACGGCCTACGGCGACACGTCCGAGGCCCTGCAGACGATGAAGGCCGGGGCCGACGACTTCCTCCGCAAGCCGTGCGACGCCGAGCACCTCCGCCTGGTCGTCGAGCGGACCCTCAAGCGCCGGCACCTGTTCGACGAGCTGGCGCAGCTCCGGAACCAGCTCCGGGGGACCTACAGCTTCCACACGATGGTCTCGCAAAGCCCGAAGATGCGGCGCATCTTCGACATGATCCAGCACGTCGGCCAGGTCGACTCCACCGTCCTCATCCAGGGCGAGACCGGCACCGGCAAGGAGCTGGTCGCCCAGGCGCTGCACGCCGTGAACACCCGCCGCAAGGGGAAGTTCGTCGCGCTGAACTGCGCGGTGCTCAACGACTCGCTGCTGGAGAGCGAGCTGTTCGGCCACGAGCGGGGCGCGTTCACCGGCGCCGAGAAGCGGAAGATCGGCCGGTTCGAGAAGGCCGACGGCGGCACCCTGCTGCTCGACGAGATCGGCGACATCTCGCAGGCCATGCAGGTCAAGCTGCTCCGCGTCCTCCAGACCGGGACCCTGGAGCGCGTCGGCGGCGTCGAGCCGATCAAGGTCGACGTCCGGATCGTCGCGGCCAGCCACAAGCGGCTGGAGGACGAGGTCAAGGCCAGGCGGTTCCGGCCCGACCTCTACTACCGCCTCAAGGTCGTCTCCATCGACATGCCCCCCCTCCGCGAGCGCAAGGAGGACATCCCGCTCCTGGCGATGCACTTCGTGGAGAAGCACGCCTCGGCCGCCAGCCCGATCACCGAGATCGACTGGGCGGCGATGCAGGCGCTCCTGAACCACCAGTGGCCGGGGAACATCCGCGAGCTGGAGAACGCCGTCAAGGCGGCCGTCGCGATGGCCGAAGGCTCGGTCCTGCACCGCGACCTGCTCCCCGAGACGATCGCCCCGCGGGTCTCGCCCGCCGCCGGCGGCGGCCCCAACCTGATCGACATCGACGAGCGGCTGCCCCACCTGATCGAGGACCTCGTCGGCCAGGTCGAGCGCGAATACTTCCAGCGCGTGCTCTCGGAGTACCACGGCAACGTGGCCCGGTGCGCCCGCCACAGCGGCCTCTCGCGCCGGAGCGTCACCCAGAAGCTCCAGAAGTACGGCCTCGAACGCCAGTCGTTCAAGAAGCCCAAATTCGAGTAGGCCGCCCCCGCCCCCGCGCCACCCCGGTCAGGGGAGCGGGACGTCCTTGAACGTGAAATCGAGCGGCACGGCGACGACCCGGCTGGGGGTCTCGTACACGAGCTGGTAATCCTCGGGCTTGCCGGGCGCGTCGACGAACAGGTATTCGAAGCCCAGTCGGCCGCCGTCGCTGCCGGTGTTCGAGAAGCCGCCGTTCTGCTCGAACTTGGAGCCGTCGGCCTTCTGGAGCCAGAGGCGGTTGTTGAACAGGCCCTGGCGGTAGCTCTCGAACGCCGGCCCCTCGCCGGGGTAGCTCAGCACGACGCCCACCTTCCAGACCTGCTCGTCGACCTCGACGCCTTCCAGGGTCACGCCGACGTCCCCCTGCTGGATCGTCTTCTTCTGGGCGAGGCTGGGGAAGCGGAAGGTCTTCACGCCGGCGGGGAGCGTCATCTCGGCCTTGACCCGGAGCGTGGCGAGCTTGACCGCCGAAGGGTCGGGCGCCGCGAGGTTGATGTTGACCTCGGCCGCGGGGTTCTCGGGCCGGAGCACGACGTCGGTCGACTCCGTCGTCACCTGAGGCTTGACCACGCGCCCCTGGTCGTCCTTGACCTCGATCGCATCGGCCTTGATCGCCAGCAGCATCGGCCGGATCCGGGGCTCCCAGGAGATCTCGAACATCGCATTGGCGGACGACGTCCCCGCCTGGAAGTCGCGCTGCTGGGCGACCTGCTTGAGGGTCACGCGGAAGGGCCCCACGTACTCGGCGGGGGGCTTCGCCGACGCCGCGGCGTCGGCCGCCATGATCCCGACCGTGCCGTCGCCGGTGAAGGCCGTGGGCGCGACGTTCGCCAGCCGGGCGACCTCGTCGAGGGCCTGGAAGAAGGGGACGTCCTTCAGGGCGAGGTCGAACGAGGGATTCGTGGCCTCCGCCCCGTATTGCTCGCGAAGGTCGGTGATCGGGTTCCCCGTCTGCTTCTGGATCTGCTGGAGGGCGTCGCTGAGGCGGATCCCCTGGGCCTGGATCGTCACCTTGGACGGGCTCGAAGGGTCGGCGTCGGCCCCGGCCTCGTGGATCGCCTCGCGGACCCGGGCGAGCCGCTCCGAGCGCTCTTTCGAGGGCCCGGCCGCGTCGGGGAGCAGCGGCAGGATCTTCGCGCCCAGCTTCTTGAGCGCCGCCTCGGCCGCGTCGCGGGCCTCCGGCTTCTCCGCGTCCAGCCGCTCGACGAGCTGGGCCACACGGTCGCGCAGGGCCGCGTCGGTCGCCTCCTGGGCGGAGGCCGGCCCGAGGCCGGCCGAGGCCGCGGCGAACAGGAGCGCCGAAAACCACCGCGAGAACCGTCGCCGCCGGATCGTTGCGATCATCGTCCCGAGCCTCCCCGCCGTACGCGACAACTGTCATAGCCACGTCGCGGTTCAGTGTATCGGGCCGTCGGCGGGGGTGCAACGCGTCGGCGGCGGTCCTGAGACGGCTTGACCCTGCCGACCCCGGCCCCGAGAATCGATCCATCCTGGGCGAACACGGCGACGAGAAAGGAACAGCGGAGATGATGCATCGCGACGGTGGACTGCGGCGGGTCACGGGGGTCGCGTCGGGCCTGGCGACGATCGCGGCCCTGACGTTCGGCCCGGCCGTCGTCGGATCGCGGGCGCAGGCCCCGGTCGGGGCCGGCTCGGACGCGCCGACGGCCGCGGCGGCCTCGACGTTCGTCGCCCCGGCCGAGGCCCGTCTCAAGGACGACGTGTCGTTCCTGGCCGACGACGCCCAGGAGGGCCGCGCCCCCGGGACCAAGGGGATCGAGGCCTCGGCCGAGTACATCGCCCGGCAGTTCAAGGACGCCGGCCTCCAGCCCCCGGCCGGCGGCGACGGCTATTTCCAGAAGTTCACCATCTCGGGCCAGCCCCGGCTGGGCGAGACGCCCGACCTGATCGCCAAGGCCGCCGGCGACGCGGTGATCCGCGGGGTGGCCAAGGCCGACTTCAACGCCCTCGCCATCGGCTCCACCGGCGCGCTCGACGCGGCCCCGATCGTCTTCGCGGGCTACGGGATCACGGCCGACAGGCCCGAGAAGAACCTCAAGTACGACGACTACGCCGGCGTCGACGCGGCCGGCAAGGCCGTGCTGGTCATCCGCCGCGAGCCCCAGCAGAACGACGAGGCCAGCCCCTTCGACGGCAAGAAGACCAGCGACTTCGCCACCTTCCGCCACAAGGCCACCAACGCCTTCCAGCACGGGGCCGCGATGCTGCTGGTCGTCAACGACCTGGCCGGCCTCGGGTCCGACCGCGACGTCCTGCTGAACCTGGGCTCGGCGGGCAGCGAGTCGCAGACCAAGCTGCCGGTCGTGCACGTCACCCGCGACTTCGCCGACAAGCTCCTCAAGGCCGCCGGAGAGCCCACCCTGGCCGAGCTGGAAGGGCGGATCGACAAGGACCTGAAGCCGCTCTCCCGCGAGCTGAAGGGGGTGACGCTCACCGGCCGCGTCACGATCGACCGGCCCGCCGTCGAGACCAAGAACGTCGTCGGCGTCCTGGAAGGGGCCGGCCCCAAGTCGGGCGAGACGATCGTCGTCGGGGGCCATTACGACCACCTGGGCCGCGGCGGCCTGCTCTCGGGCTCGCTGGCCTTCCTGTCGACCGACGTCCACAACGGCGCCGACGACAACGCCTCGGGCACCTCGCTGACCCTGGAGCTGGCCCGCCGCCTGGGGGCCCGCCGCGACCCGCCGGCGCGACGGATCGTCTTCATCGGCTTCTCGGGCGAGGAGCGCGGGCTGCTGGGCTCGCAGTACTACGTCGACCACCCGCTCTACCCGCTGGCCTCGACGGTCGCGATGGTCAACTTCGACATGGTCGGCCGCATGGACGACAAGAAGGAGCTGACCATGATCGGCACCGGCACCTCGCCGGGCTTCACCGAGCTGGTCGACGTGCTCGGCAAGGACTCGGGGATGACGATCAAGAAGGTCGCCGGCATGACCGACGGCTTCGGCGGCAGCGACCACCAGTCGTTCTACGCCAAGGACGTCCCGGTGCTCTTCGCCTTCACGGGCATCCATCCCGACTACCACCGGCCGAGCGACGACTGGCAGAAGATCAACTACGGCGGCATGGCGCGGATCGCCGACTACGTCGAACTCATCCTGCTCGACCTGGTCCGCCGCCCCGAACGGCCCGAATTCACGAGGATCTCGACGCCCCGCCACAACGCCGGGGCCTCGCAGTCGGCCTCGACCGGGATGAGCGTGACGCTGGGCGTGATGCCCGACTACGCCGACGAATCCAAGGCGGGCATGAAGCTGTCGAACGTCCGCGACGGCGGCCCCGCCGCCAAGGCCGGCATCAAGGGAGGCGACGTCATCATCGCCATCGGCGGCAAGCCCATCGCCACGATCTACGACTACATGGAGAGCCTCGGCCGCTACAAGCCGGGCGAGGTCGTCGACGTCCTGGTCAAGCGCGACGGCCAGGAGGTCAAGATCCCCGTCGAGCTGGGCAAGGCCAACGCCGCGCCCCGGCAATAAGGCGTCCATGCGACCCTTCAAAAACTCGACCTCTCGGCGAGGCCTGGCGGCGGCCGCGTGGCTGGCCGCGGGCCTCGCCGGCTGCTCCGGCGGGTTGGGCCGAGCCGATCGCGGCGACGCCCTGCGGATCGCGACCTCCTGGCCGCGAGACGACCGCGCGCGGCTCGCCCAGGGCTTCGCAGGCTGGCTCCGCGAGCACCCGGCCGAGGCGGTCGGCGACGCCGTCGCGATCGCCTGGGTCGAGACGTCGGACGACGAGCCGACGGCCGACGCCCTGCGACGCCTCGACCCCGCGCCCGACGTCCTGCTGGGCGGCCCGGTCGCGGACTTCGCCCGGCTCGCCGTCGGCGAGCGGCTGGAGAGCCTGGGCGACGGCGCCCCGCGACCTTACTGGGTCGTCGCCCGTCGCACGGCCGTCGGCCTCCTCGACGCGACGGCTCCCGCCGCCCGCCTGGCGCTGGCGGATCCCCGCGTCGACCCCGCGACCCTCGCCTGGTGCCTGGGGCGGACCGAGGAAGGCGGCTGGCGGGCCGGCTACGCGGCCCTCGTCGACCTTTACGGCTCGGCCGACGTCGCCGCCGGCTGGCGGGGGACGTCGGCACGCGCGGCCGTCGACCGGGGGCGGGCCGAGCGGTCCGTCGTCCGGCTGGCTGCGACCGCAGCCTCGTCCGTCGTCTACGAGGAAGCGGCGGCGATCCCCCGCGGAGCCCTCCGAGCGAAGGCCGCGCGGGCGTTCCTGAAGTTCCTCGTCGCGGACCAGGGCGCGCGGACCGGGCCCGAGTTCGAGGCGGCCTCGGCCGCGGGCGGCGCCGCAGACCTGGAGGGCCTCGCCGCCGACCTGCTTGGCGCGACGCTCGTCGACGCCCGCGACGAACTGGCGACGGCCGTCGCCGCCGTCCGCAAGGCGGGCTCGCCGGATTGGGCCGTCCAGCGGCTGACCCAGCCGCCGCCGTGGCCGCCGGCGTCGATCGAGAAGCTCCTCCGGAAGGAAGGCGAGGCCGGCCTGACCCTCGTCGAGACCCTGACCGGCCAGGTGGCGCCCGAGCCGAGCCTGCGGCTCTGGCTGGCGCAGAGCTGGCTCAAGCCGAGCCGGGACCTCGACCGCGCGGTCCTGGCGGAGGTCGCCGCCGTCGAGCGGGGCAGGCTCGTCCGAGAGCCCCGATTCCGGGCCTGGCTTAGGGCGGAATGGACGCAGTGGGCCCGCCAGCGGTACCGTTGGGTGGCGCGGCTGGCGGCATCGGGCGCGACGCCCTCCGTCCCCCCGCCCGTCCCGAGCGAGTCATGATCCGCGTCATCGCCGAAGGTCTGGTCAAGCGCTACGGCCGAGTCGCCGCGGTCGATCACGCGTCGCTGCAACTCGCCCCGGGCGAGCTGACGTGCCTGCTCGGCCCCCCGGGCGCGGGCAAGACCACGTTCGCGAGGCTCCTCGCCGGCCTCGATTCGGTCGACGACGGCGAGATCTACCTGGGCGAGCGGATGGTGCAGGCGGTGCCGGCCCGCGAGCGCGGCGTCGGCATGGTCTTCCGCGACCACGCCCTCTGGCCGGGCCTCTCGGTCCGGGACAACGTCGGCTATCCGCTCAAGGCCCAGGGCGTCCCCGCCCGCGAGCGTCGACAACGGGTCGACGAGACGCTCGCGGCGCTCCGGGTCGACACGCTCGCCGACGTCCGCCCCGACGCCCTCACCCCGGGCCAGTCGCTCCGCGTCGCCCTGGCCCGAGCCCTGATCGCACGGCCCGACCTGCTCATCCTCGACGAGCCCCTCGCCGGCATCGAGCCCCAGGGCCGCGAGGAGGCCTGGGACGAGATCCGCCGCGCCCGGATCGAGGCGGGGCTCACCACGCTCCTGCTGACCTCGGTCGTCCCCGAGGCCCTCGCCCGCGCCGATCGGCTGGCCGTGATGGACCTCGGCCGCATCCTCCAGAGCGGCACGCCCCAGGAGCTTTACAACCAGCCGGTCGACGTCTTCGTCGCCCGGCTGCTCGGGCCGACGAACCTGCTCCAGGGCCAGGTGGACGGGCACAGCCACGACCCGGCCCGCCGCGAGGTCGTCGTCCGCACGCCGGTCGGCCGGCTGGTCGCCCGCACGAGCTTCCCCTCGCTCTCGGCGACCACCCCCGTCACCATCTCCATCCGCCCCGAGTCCCTTTCGCTCGGCCCCGGCGTCCCCAGCGACGCCAATCGGTTCCCCGCGACCATCGAGCGGATCGCCTTCCTGGGCTCGACCCGCCGCATCCTCCTGCGCGGCCCCGGCGACTGGCCGGTCACCGCCATCGCCCTTCAGAGCCAGTCGGCGCACGTCCGCGAGGGCCAGGGCGTGACGCTCTCCATCGCCCCCGAAAACGTGACCCTGCTGCCCGGCAAGTTCGCGGTCGGCGGCGGATCGTAGGAGGCGCGTCGAACGCTGGCGACTGGCTTGCCGCGTCGGAGGCCTGCTAGGATGTGCCGTCCGAAGGCCGCTCGGATCGCCCCGGGGAAATCGTTGATTCGTCTCGTCGCAGGCTGGTTGTCGTCGATCGCGCTGGGACTGCTCGTCGTCGGGCCCCTGGCCGCGCTCGGGGTCTGCGCGCTGGTCGATCGCGGGCCGGGCGGCGAGGCCCGCGCGTCCCTCTTCCCCGTCGCGGTCGCGGCGCTCGACCCGTACGTCTGGACCTGCCTGCGCAACAGCGCGACGACGGCCGGCCTGGCGACGCTGGCCTCGATGGTCGCCGGCGTCGCGATCGGCCGATTGATCGGCGACCGGGGGTTTCCCTTTCGAGCCCTCGCCCTCGCCCTGCTCGCGGCGGTCGCGGCGACGCCTCCTGTCGCCCTGGCCCTGGGCGCGTCGAGCCTCGTGGAGGCGAACGCCGGGCCGGCCTGGGCCGGCCTGCTCGAACGGGCGGGATCGGCCTCGCGAATCTTGCCGAGCGACTGGGCCTGGCTGGCGTGGCTCGGGGCGGCCGTCCTCCCGGGCGCGGCGATCGCCGCGCTGGCCTATGCGACGGCCCTCGATCGCCTCGATCCGTCGTGGCGCGACGCCGCCGTGCTGGCCGGCGGCGCGGGGACCCGGGGATGGCGACGGCTCGCCTGGCCCCTGCTGCGCCCCGAGATGGGCCGCGTGGGCGGCCTCGTCTTCGCCGCGACGCTGGCCGATCCGGGGCCGCCGTTGGTCCTCGGACTGCGGCGGTCGCTCGGCTATCAGCTCGTGACCACGGCCTTCGACGACGAGCCCTTCCCGAGGCTCGCCGTGCTGGGCCTGATCGCGGTCATCATCTGCGCGGCCGCCCGGACGGTCCTCCGGCTTTGGACCGGCCCGTCGCGACGAACGATCACGCTTCGTCGCGACCCCGCCGGGAATCGCGAGCGATCCGTCGCTTCGCGGGCGCGGACGCTGGCCGTGTTCGCAGCGATGGGCATCCTCGCGGTCCTGGCCGCGGCCCCGCTGGTCGGGCTCGCGACGACGGCGCCAGCGGGTGCGATCCTCCCACGGCTCTCCGATCCGGCCATGGGTCGGATCTTCGTCCGCTCGCTCGTGCTGGGGCTGGCGGTGGCGGCGCTGACGGCGGTTTCGGACCGGGTCGTCGGCTGGTTCGAGTCGAGCGCCGGCGGGGCCGCGTCCGGGCGGTTCCGGAGGCTCGCACGGGCCGCCGCGCCGCCTCCCCTGGTGGCGGGGGTCGTGACCCTGGCCCTTGGCCGGCTGCTGCGGTTGTGGCTGGCGGCGTACCCCGAAGCCGGCCGGTCGGCGTCCGCCCCGGCTGCGCTGGCCGAGTGGCTGGCCGGCGACCGGCTGCCGCTCGCGGCGGCGACGCTCGCGGTCTGGCTGGCGACCGTGTCGGCGCGGCTCGACGACCGCCGCGAGGGCGACGCCTCGGGGGCCGTCCCGGCCCGCTCCCGCCAGGACGGCCGCGTCGAAGCGGGCCGGGGCCGGGCGCGGCGGCGGGCGCGGGCCTCGTCGTACGCGGGGAGGTGGCGGGCCGCCGCGGCGACGATCGCGACCGCCGCCGTCAACGTCGCGCCGGCCGTGCTGCTGGCTTCCTCGACGCAGGCGGCGACGATCGGCCCGGCCGTGCTCCTGCTCCGCGAACGGCCCGAGGCCGGCACCGCCCTCGCCGCGACCCTGGCGGCCGTCGTCTGGATCGCCAGCGTCGCGGCGGCGTTCCTCGACCCCGTCGCGCGACGAATCGCCTCGACGCCCGGGGCGTCCCGCGACTAGAATCGTGGGGATTCGAAAAACGGGATTTCGCGGGGATTCGGGAGGAGAGGGCCGGCGCACGGCCCCGGGAGCGACGATGGGAACGGCGAAACTGGCGCTCGAAGACGGCTCGGTTTTCACGGGCCGCTCGTTCGGGGCGCAGGGCGAGATCGACGGCGAGGTCGTGTTCAACACGAGCATGACCGGCTATCAGGAGATCCTCACCGACCCGTCGTACCACGGCCAGATCGTGGCGATGACCTATCCCCAGATTGGCAACTACGGCGTCAACGCCGCCGACGCCGAGAGCCGCCGCCCCTGGGTCCGCGGCTTCGTCGTCCGCGAGCTGAGCCCGCGGGTCAGCAACTACCGGTCGGAGTCGTCCCTGGAAGCCTATTTGGCCGAGAACGGCGTCGTGGGCGTCACGGGGATCGACACCCGGGCGCTGGTGCGGCTGACGCGGGTCCAGGGCGCCCTGCGAGGCATCCTCTCGACGACCGACCTGGACGACGCCTCGCTCGTCGCCAAGGCGCTCAAGAGCCCCGGGCTGGTCGGCCGCGACCTGGCCCGCGAGGTCATGCCCCGCGAGGCGACCGTCTGGGAGCCGGGCCTGGACCCGTCGTTCCTGTTCGACGCCTCGGGCCGGGGCGGGACGGGGGCGCATCCCGTGGCGGCCGGCGCCAAACGGCCGCACGTGGTCGCGATGGATTTCGGCATGAAGTGGAACATCCCCCGCCATCTCGTCGACATCGGCTGCCGGGTCACGGTCGTGCCCGGGTCGACCCCGGCGGAGGGCGTCCTGGAGCACCAGCCCGACGGCGTCTTCCTCTCGAACGGGCCCGGCGACCCCCGCCCGCTCGTCGAGGCCACCGACGCCATCAAGGCCCTGATCAAGACCGCCGCCGACTCGCGCGGGATCCCCATCTTCGGCATCTGCCTGGGCCATCAGCTCCTCGGCCAGGCGTTCGGCGCCCAGACCTTCAAGCTCAAGTTCGGCCACCGGGGGGCGAACCACCCGGTCCGCAACGAGGCCTCGGGGAAGGTCGAGATCACCACCCAGAACCACGGCTTCTCCGTCGACCCGTCCACGCTCCCCGCCGACGTGATCGCCAGCCACGTCAACCTCAACGACCAGACGCTCGAAGGGCTCCGGCACACCCGCCTGCCCGTCTTCAGCGTCCAGTACCATCCCGAGGCCTCGGCCGGCCCCCACGACAGCCAGTACCTGTTCGACGAGTTCCGCACCGCCATGGGATGAGCCGACGGCCCCGGAAGGCCGCGGATCCGGCGCATTGACGGGGCCGACCGCGGCGTGTACCTTGTGACTTTACGATACCAAGCGACCACCGGGTCGCGGTCTGCTCGGGAGTGTGCGCCGTGGGTTCGACGTGCGTGGTCGGCCTCCAGTGGGGAGACGAGGCCAAGGGCAAGATCGTGGACCTGTTGTGCGACAACCACGACGTGGTGGTCCGCTATCAGGGGGGCGCGAACGCCGGGCATACGGTCGTCCATGAAGGGGTGACGTACAAGCTCTCGCTGGTCCCGACCGGGATCCTCCGCGATCACGTCCATGCCGTCATCGCCAACGGGGTGGTGATCCACCCCCCGGCGCTGCTCAAGGAGATGGACGCGCTGCGGGCGCAGGGGGTGAAGTTCGAGGGCCGGCTGCACATCAGCGATCGCGCCCACGTCATCCTCCCCTACCACCTCGCCGAGGAGCGGCTCACCGAGGAATCCTCGTCCGCGGCCGACCACCTGGGGACGACCCGCCGGGGGATCGGCCCCTGCTACAAGGACAAGGTCGGCCGGGTCCACGGCGTCCGCGTCGCCGACCTGTACCGGCCGGCCGAGTTCCGCGAGCGGCTCAAGCGGATCGTCGACTACAAGAACCGGCTGCTGACGGCGATGCTCCCCGACTTCGAGCCCTTCGACGACGAGCGGGTGGCGGATGAGTACCTGATCCACGCCGAGCAGCTCCATTCCTTCGTCTGCGACGCCACCTCCAAGCTGCACGAGGCCGTCGCCCAGGGCCGTCGGCTGATGTTCGAGGGGGCCCAGGGCTCGCTGCTCGACGTCGACCACGGCAGCTACCCGTACGTGACCAGCTCCAGCAGCAGCGCCGTGGGGACCGCCCCGGGCTCGGGCGTGCCGGCGCGGTTCATCGACCGCTGGATCGGCGTCGTCAAGGCGTACACCACCCGGGTCGGCGGCGGGCCCTTCCCCACCGAGCAGGACAACGAGATCGGCGAGCGGATCCGGCGCATCGGCCGCGAGTACGGGACGGTCACCGGCCGCCCCCGGCGTTGCGGCTGGTTCGACGCCGTCGCCACCGGCTATTCGGCCCGGGTGAGCGGCTCGACCGAGATCGCCGTCATGCTGCTGGACGTCCTCAGCGGGCTCGAGGAGCTGAAGGTCGCCGTCTCGTACGAGCGGGACGGCCGGAAGGTCGACGTCCTGCCGGCCTCGCTGGCCGACCTGGAACGCTGCCGGCCGGTCTACGAGACCCTGCCGGGCTGGACCGAGGACCTGACGGCCGCCCGGAAGTGGGACGACCTGCCCAAAAACGCGAAAGACTACGTCGAATTCCTGGGCCGCGTCGTGGGCGTGCCGGCGTCGATCGTCTCCGTCGGCCCCGATCGCAGCCAGACGATCCTGGTCCCGCGGGATCGGTGAGGGAACGATCGCGGCTCGCCGCTTCGCGCGATCCCGTAGCGTCGCCGACGGCAAGGATTCCCCGGACGGAATGGGCTCAAGACGACCTATGCGAGCAGACGACCGACCGCCGCTGAACATCACCGACGAGGGCCGGGCGCGGCTGGAAGCCTGGGGCCTCAGGCCCGAGCAGCTCCCCCGCCACGTCGCGATCATCATGGACGGCAACGGCCGGTGGGCGCAGGCCCGGGGCTTCCCCCGGATCGTCGGCCACCGCCGCGGCATCCAGAGCGTCCGGTCGGTCGTCGAGGAGGGCGTCCGGCTGGGGCTCGAACAGCTCACGCTCTACTGCCTCTCGGTCGAGAACTGGAAGCGGCCCCCGCGCGAGCTGCGGTTCCTGATGCGGCTGCTTCGGCACTTCCTGGTCGCCGAGCGCGCCGAGCTGATGGAGCAGAACGTCCGGGTGTGCATGATCGGCCGCCGCGAAGGGCTCCCGCCGGAGGTCCTGGCCGAGATGGACCGGACGACCGCGGAGACCGCCGGCAACGGCGGGATGACCCTGCGCCTCGCCATCAATTACGGCGGCCGGACCGAGATCCTCGACGCCGCGCGACGGATCGCCGAGGACGTCCGCGCCGGCCGGCTCGACCCCGCATCGCTCGACGAGGCGACCTTCGCCGGCTACCTGGAGACGGCCGGGGCCGACGACCCCGACCTGTTGATCCGGACCGCGGGCGAGATGCGGATCAGCAACTTCCTGCTCTGGCAGGTCTCGTACACGGAACTCTGGGTCACGCCCACGCTCTGGCCCGACTTCCGGGGCGGCGACCTGCTCCAGGCCTGCGCCGACTTCGCCGGCCGCGAGCGGAAGTTCGGCGGCCTGCCGGCCTCCTCGCTGGCCGCGGGGACCTCCGCGGGTTAAAGTGGATCCGTCTCGCGACCGCGCTGGGGCTCCTCATTCCGCGCCGACGTGGAACGCGGCCTCCCCCATCCCGGAACCCTCTGGAACCCGCTGGGATTCATGCTCCGCACCCGCGTCGTCAGCGGCGTCCTGATCGTCGCCGCATTGGTCCTGGTCCTCTACGTCGACCAGTCACTGGCCCCCTGGTTCCCCCTCTGGTTCGTGCTCTCGGCGCTCGTCATGGGGGCGACGGCCTGGGAGTTGATCGGGCTCATGGCGCACACCCCGGCCCGCCCGTCCGCCGCGGTCGTGGGGGGCGGTCTCCTGGCGATCCTGGCCGCCGACTGGGTCCCCCACATCTCGCAGTTCTGCCAAACGTCCGATCCCATCTCCGGGATCGTGCTCGACCCGGGTGCGGCCATCAGCGTCTTCGCCTGGCCTTTTTTGAGCTTCACGGCCGTGCTGATGGCGACGTTCGTCGTCGAGAGCCTGAAATACGACCAGCCCGGTCGCTCCATGGCCGCGATCGCCGGGACGCTGCTGGTCGTCGCCTACGTGGGGATCCTGGGCAGCTTCATGGTCCAGATGCGCTGGCTCGACGGCTGCAAGCACGGATTACTCCCCTTGGCGTTCCTCATCGCCACGGCCAAGGGGGCGGACGTCGGCGCCTATACGTTCGGCCGGCTCGTGGGACGTCGCAAACTCTGGCCGGCGATCAGCCCCAACAAAACGATCGAAGGCGCGGTGGGGGGCCTGATCTTCTCGACCGCCGCCGCCCTGATCGTCGAGGCCGTCGCCCGCCGACTGGGGATCACCGGCCTGAGCTGGCCGGGCGCGCTCGGTTTCGGGTTGGTTCTCGGGGTCGTCGCCCAGGTCGGCGACCTGATGGAGTCGCTGATCAAGCGCGACTGCGGTCGCAAGGACGCCTCGGCGACGGTCCCCGGCTTCGGGGGGGTCCTCGACGTCCTCGATTCGCTCCTCTTCGGCGCGCCGGTCGCCTATGGATTGTGGGCCTGCCTGGGCCCATGAACGAAAATTCATCTTGATCCGGGCCGTATTGTTTTCGTCCCTCGTATTGGTAGCATAGTTTCGGAGGGGGACCGGCCGGGCCGGGCGCGAGTCGCGTGGGATTCGGGCCGTCGTGATCGCTTGGGCCGGTGAAAGGGGAGGTATGCCAGAAGTCACCATAGCGCTCGAGGGCCAGAACGAGGAACTCGCGGTCTTCGGCAGCCGCGACCAGCATCTCCGGCAGATTCGCGACGCGCTCGGGGTGAAAGTTCTGGCTCGGCACGGCGAGCTTCGCATCGAGGGCGATCCGGCCCGCGTCGAGCAGGCGCGGGAGATCTTCGAGGGCCTTCGTTCCCTCTTCCGCGTGCGGCGGACGATCCTCTCGGCCGACGTCGCCGACCTGATCGACAAGATCGTCCACGTGCCCGACGAAGGGTCCGGGACGGTCGAGATCCGCGAGGGGAACCGCGTCGTGCGACCCCGGACGGGGGGCCAGAACCGCTACCTCCAGGCCCTCCGCGACAACGCCCTGGTCCTCTGCATCGGCCCCGCCGGGACGGGCAAGACCTACCTGGCGGTCTCCACGGCCGTCTCCGCCCTGCGACAGGGCCGGATCAAGAAGATCGTGCTGGTGCGGCCGGCCGTCGAGGCGGGCGAGCACCTGGGCTTCCTGCCGGGCGACCTGGAGGCCAAGATCAACCCCTACCTCCGCCCGCTGCTCGACGCCCTGCACGACCTGATGCCTTACGATCAGATCCGCCGCTACATGGACAACGACCTGATCGAGATCGCCCCCCTGGCCTACATGCGGGGCCGCACGCTCAACGATTCCGTGATCATCCTCGACGAGGGCCAGAACGCCACGACGTCGCAGATGAAGATGTTCCTGACCCGCATGGGCCAGAACTCGCGGATCATCGTCACCGGCGACGTCACCCAGGTCGACCTGCCCCCGGGCGCGAAGAGCGGCCTGGCCGACGCCGTCGAACGGCTGTCCCGGGTGCCCGGCGTCGCCGCCGTGATGCTCGACCGGACCGACATCGTCCGGCACCCGCTCGTCCAGGCGATCGTCGACGCCTACGAGGCCGTCGAGGTGATCCCCGCCGAGCTGGAAGAACGGCTCGGCAAGCCCCCGCGGGCCCCCGCCGAGCCCCCCCCCGCCCCGGCGTCCGTGGCCGGAGAGGCGGGGTGACGCCGTGAACCACCTCTCCCCCCGCCCTGATCGAGTCTTCGTCGGCAAGGCCGACGACCCGCCTACGGGATCGTTCCAAGTGCGCTCGAGGCCGCGTGGCCCCGACGCCGAACTGCGCGGCGCGCCCTCGTGCGACGACCGCGGCGATTCGAGTCGCCATCCATGAGCATCGGTAAACGGCGCCCGAAGCCGAATCGGGCGCAATTGCGATCCTTCCCGAGCGTCACGCTCCAGCAGAACCGCACCGCGAGGCAGCGGGCCCGCATCGTGAGCTTCTCGCTGATCGCGCTGACGGTCCTCGTCACCTCGGCGATCGTCCACGGCTCCGGCCCGCCGTTCGTCTACCGCCTGGGCCAGCGCCCGGAGCGAGAGATCCGCGTCAAGGTCAAGGAGTTCCGGATCCGGAACCAGACCAAGACCAGCAACGAGCGCCAGGCCGCGGCCGACCAGGTCCCCCTGGTCATGATCAACGACCCGGCCCCGATCAAGGACCTGGCCGAACGGCTCGACGACCTGACGGTCACGATCGCCAAGTCCCAGCACTACGAGGACGTCGACCCGACGGTCGTCTCGACCTGGAAGCTCAAGCGCGAGGCCTATCTCGACGTCAAGGCGGCCACCGACACCCCCCAGCGCCGCGACAACCTGCACGTCCAGATCGCCAAGGCGTTCGCCCCCCTGCTGGACGCCGGCGTGCTCGGTCCCGGGGCCCTGCCCCGCAACGAGGAATCGAGCCGGACGCTGGCGATCCGCGACGTCGGCCAGTCGGCCGACGAGGCCCGCATCTTCCCCCGCGAGCGCGTGGTCCCTGAGCGGATCGTCAAGCCCGACGGACCGGTCGCCAAGGAGTTCGTGGCGGCGTTCACCCCCAGCCGCGTCGGCGAGACCCTGTTCCAACTGGTCGCCGACCGCCTCGACGGCCGCCCCACCCTGTCGTTCGACCAGGAGGAGACCGCCCGCCTCCGCGAGATCGCCCGCAACGCCGTGGGCGAGAAATACGACCCTTTCCGCGAGGGCCAGGTGCTCGTCGAGCAGGGCCAGGCCATCGGCGAGGAGCAGCTCATCCTGCTGCGCATGGAGCACGACACCGCCATCTCCGAGCTGACCTACGGCGAGAAGTTTCAGCGCGCCCTCGGCGTGCTGGCCCTGGTCTCGTCGCTCTTCATCCTGGCCGGCTTCTACGTCGCCCGCCACGAGCGCCGGATCGCCTCGGACCTGGGGCGGATCGCCATGCTCTGCGCCCTGGTCGTGCTCTGCGTCGGCGTCGTCCGCTTGCTGGCGAACCAGGCCTGGAACGCGGAGTTGATCCCGGTGGCCGCGGCGGCCATGATTCTGGCGATCGCCTACAACCCGAATTTCGGCCTGATGGCGACCTTCGCCCTCTCGATCCTGACGTGCATGGCCCTGGGGACCGGGATCTCCCACTTCCTGATCCTCCTGGGGGGGACGGCCGCCGGCGTGCTCGGCCTGAACGACGTGCGGACGCGGACCAAGCTGATCAAGGTGGGGGCGACCTCGGCCGCGGTCTACCTGATCCTGACCTGGGCCGCCGGCCTCTGGGAGCACCAGCCGATCGAGCTGATCCGCAGCGACGGCCTCTGGCGCGCGGGGTGGGGGCTGATGGCGGGCTTCTTCATGGGCGGCAGCCTGCCGTTCCTGGAGAACGCCTTCGGGATCGTCACCGGCATCAGCCTGCTGGAGCTGGGCGACAACACCCACCCCCTGCTCCAGGAGCTGGTCCGGCGCGCCCCGGGGACGCACAACCACTCGATCACCGTCGGCGCGATCGCCGAGGCGGCGGCCGAGCGGATCGGGGCCAACGGCCTGCTGGTGCGGATCGGGGCCTACTTCCACGACATCGGCAAGATGCTCAAGCCCCACTATTTCATCGAGAACCAGGTGGGCTCGACGAACCGCCACGCCAACCTCGCGCCGGCGATGAGCACGCTGATCATCATCGGCCACGTCAAGGACGGCGTCGACCTGGGCCGGCAGCACCACCTGCCCGAGCGGATCATCGACCTGATCGAGCAGCACCACGGCACGACCCTGGTCGAGTACTTCTACCACGAGGCCAACCGCCGCAACGGCGGCAACCCCGACGCCGCGGTGGTCCAGGAGAGCGCCTTCCGCTATCCCGGGCCCAAGCCCCAGACCAAGGAGGCCGGCATCCTGATGATGTCGGACTGCGTGGAGAGCGCCAGCCGGACCCTCTCCGAACCGACGCCGTCGCGGATCGAAGGTTTGGTGAGCGAGCTGATCGACAAGCGGCTGCGCGACGGCCAGTTCGACGAGTCGGGCCTCACGCTCCGCGAGATCGCCGAGATCCGCGACAGCCTGATCAAGTCCCTGATCGGCATCTACCACGGCCGCGTCAAGTATCCCGAGCAGAGGACCGCCTGACCTTGCACCCGCCGGCCGACGACGAGCTTGATTTCGAGGGCGACGACCCCCAGCCCCCGCCGCCGCCCGATTTCGAGGTGGACGTCGGCGACTCGCAGGGCCACGTCGCGATCGACCGCGACGCCGTCAGGGCGCTCGTCGAGCGGGTCCTGCGCGGCGAAGGGGTCGCCGCGGCGTCGATCTCGGTGGCCTTCGTCGACGACCCGACCATCCACCGCGTCAACCGCGAGCACCTCGCCCACGACGAGCCGACCGACGTCATCACGTTCCTCCTCTCGGACGAGGACGACGAACGCCTCTCGGGCGAGGTCGTCGTCTCGGCCCAGACCGCCGCGAGGGTGGCGGCCGAGGTCGGCGTCGAGCCCTGGAACGAGGTCGCCCTGTACGTGGTCCACGGCCTGCTGCACCTCTGCGGCTGCGACGACCTCGACGAGGCCTCGGCGGCCGAGATGCGGGCCCGCGAGGACGCCGCCCTGGCCCGCGTGGGCCTGGCCAACCCCTTCCTCCCGGCCGGACGTCGAACCTCACCCTGACCCGGGAGACCCCTGCGAGTGGACGGGCCGAGCTGGACCTGGATGTTGATCGTCTGCACGCCCGCCTTCCTCGTGCACGTGGTCGCGATCGCCCTGACCAAGGCGCTCCAGTCGTACTCCCGGAGCCGGCTCGAGGAGCTGACCGAGGCCCGGGGCCGGCCGGGGCGCGCCGACGAGGTCGACCACCTCGACTCCCGCACCGAACGCGCCGCCGAGGTGGTCGCGGTCGCTAGCGGGCTGCTGCTGGCCGCGGCGGCGGGCGTCTACCTGGATCGCCAGGTCTCGGCGGCCGGCTTCGCGATGGTCGTCCTGGCCACGGCCCTGCTGGGGGTGGCGACGTACGTGACGTCGGGCGTCCTGGGGGCGTATTTCGCCGAATCGCTCATCGATCGCCTGTGGCCGGCCGCGCGGCTGATCCGGGCCGTCGCCCTGCCGGCCACCGCCGCGGCGGCGGGCCTGGAGCGGGCCGTCGAGTGGTATTCCGGCGGCGACGAAGGCCGCCCCCGGCCGGCGAGCGTCGAGGTGGAGGTCCCCGGCGACCTGGAGGACGACGAGGACCTGGAGCCCGAGCTGCCCGAACAGGCCCGCGACCTGATGGGCAACGTCGTCGAGCTGACCCGCACGGTGGTCTCCGAGATCATGCAGCCGCGGACGGCGATCGTCATGCTGCCGTCCACCGTGACCGCCCAGGAAGCCGCCCAGACCTTCCGCACGACCGGCCGCAGCCGGATCCCCCTCTACGGCCGGAACCGCGACGACGTGGTCGGCATGCTCCTGGTGAAAGACCTGCTCGACCGGATGGTCGCCGCCGCGCCGGGCGAGGTCGTCGTCCCCTCCCGGATCGCCCGCGAGGCCTATTACGTCCCCGAGACCAAGAACGCCTTCCAGCTCCTGGAGGACCTGCGGTTCCGACGGGCCCCGATGGCCGTCGTCCTCGACGAGTACGGCGGCGTCGCCGGGCTGGTCACGATGGAGGACCTCGTCGAGCAGCTCGTCGGCCCGATCCACGACGAGCACGACGCCCCGACGGCCGACGACCCGGTCGTCCCCCTGGGCGACTCGACTTTCGAGGTCTCGGCCGGGGTCGAGCTGACGGAGCTGAACGAGCGGTTCGGCGTCCACCTGCCGACCGACGAGGAGTATCAGACCGTCGGCGGCCTGGCCCTGCACGCCCTGGGACGGCTCCCCGAGCCGGGGGCCAGCTTCCGCCGCGACGGCATCGAGTTCACCGTGCTGGCCGTCGGCGACCGCTCGATTCGCCGCATCAAGATCGACCTCGAGCCGGCCCCCGAGAAGGCCCACGGCGCGAACCCCTGACCGGCCCCGACGTCGATCGCACGCCTCGATATAATGGATCGCGGCCGCTCGGTCGTCGCTCGGGGATCCGGATCTATGGGGGGACGGGACCTTGCCCGCGAATCGCTCGCTGGCCCTGGTGGTGCGCACCGTCGACGTCTTCGAGACCAGCCTGGTCGTCACGCTCTTCACGCGCGAGCTGGGCAAGGTCGCCGCGCTCGCCAAGGGGGGGCGACGGCTGAAGTCGCCGTTCCAGGGTGGCCTTGACCTGCTGGGCGTTTCGGATATCGTGCTGCTGCCCAAGGCGTCGGAGTCGCTGGACCTCCTGACCGAGTCCGCGCCTGTGGAGCGGTTCCCATGTCTGCGCCGCGATCTGGCGGCCCTGTATGCCGGCTATTACATCGCCGAACTGCTGACCGACCTGACGGACTATCACGACCCGCACCCCAAGCTGTTCGACGCGGCGAGGATCACCTTGCGGCATCTGGGCGAGGCGGGATTGCGGGCGCGGCGGGTCCTCCGGTTCGAGCTGGCGTGCCTGCGGGAGATCGGCCTGATGCCGCTCCTCGACCGGTGCGCCCACTGCGGCGAGCCCCTGGATCCGGAAGTCGAATCGGTGGCGTTCGGCCCGGCGACCGGGGGGGCCCTCTGCCCGGCCTGCCGCCCCGGCCAGCCGCACGTCATGACGACGTCGCGGCGGACGATCGAGAGCATGAGGGCCCTGGCCAGCCCGGGGAACGAGTGGCGGGAGCGGGAGATGGGCGGTTCCGAACTCGCGGCCGTCCGACAGACGGTCGGCGCCGTCGTCAGTCACGTCCTGGGCCACCGACCGAGGGTCTGGCCCTTCCTGGGAGTCTGAGCCGATGAACCCGGCACGATGGATCGTCGGCCTCTCCGCAAACCGCGACCGCGCGATTCGAGAACGAGAAACCATGAGCCGATCGTCTCCACGGATGGTGTTCGCGAAGTGGGCCTGCGCCGCGCTGATCCTGGGATCGGCCGCGGGCTGCCAGAGCTTCCGCGCGCCGTTCGCGCAGTGGAGTTCGAGCTACGACTCCGGCCTGGCCCGGCCCCTGTCCAAGGACGAGCTGGCGCGCTCGAAGTCCGAGAAGGTCACCGACGCCGGCTCGCTGCTGAGGCGCTGGCTGAGCCCCCGCGACCCCTCGGCCAACAACGACGCGAACGGCGGCGGCGGGGCCGCGGCCGACCGCAACCCCACGGGCGAGATCCTGGGCTCGAACGGCTGGCGGCCGTTCATGAAGTCGCCCCCCAACCCCGACGCCCAGAAGGAGCTCGACGCCGCCTTCGCCCTCTACGAGGCCGGCAAGCTCTCCGAGGCCGAGGCCGCGTTCTCGAAGATCGCCAAGGCTCGCAAGGAGAGCCCCTGGGGCGAGAAGGCCCAGTACCAACTGGCCGAGACCCAGTTCAAGCGCCGCAAGTTCCTCGCCGCCCACGACAGCTTCGAGAAGCTCGCCGCCGACTACCCCGGCACCCAGCGGATGGAAGACCTGGTCTCCCGCGAGTACGAGATCGCCCAGATCTGGATGGCCCAGAACGACCCCAAGGCCAAGCCCGAGCAGAAGCTCGCCTGGTACACCCACTTCACCGGCGAGCAGGCGGTCATCGACACCCAGGGCAACGCGCTCAAGGCCCTCGAACACGTCCGCCACCACGCGCCCGACGGCCCGCTCGCCGACGACGCCGTGATGCAGATCGCCGACTACCACATGGCCAACGCCGACTACGAGTCGGCGGCGATCTACTACGACGAGATGATCAGCACGCACCCCAAGAGCCCGTTCCTCCACCGGGCCCACCTCGCCGCGATCGACGCCCGGGTCAAGGGCTACCTCGGCCCCGCCTACGACGGCGAAGGGCTCGAGAAGGCCCGCGACCTCGTCCAGCAGACCATGAAGACCTTCCCCGAGGACCAGGCGAGCTACGAGAAGCTCTACCACACGCTCGACCTCATCAACGACCAGGAGGCCGAGCGGACGTACAACATCGGCGCCTATTACAAGAAGGTCGGCAAGGTGGCCTCGGCCGAGTATTACTTCGGCAAGATCCCCCAGCGCTGGCCCAACAGCCCCTGGGCCGTGAAGGCCAAGACCGACCTGGCCACCCTGGCCAAGCTCCCGCGCAAGGCGAGCCTGCCGAGCAAGATCCTGACCCAGCCCGGCGCCACCGACCCCTACTACAGCGCCGGGGGCGGGATGATGGGCGGCATGGGAGGCATGGGCGGCGGCATGGGCGGCATGGGCGGCGGCGGCGGCGGCGGCATGATGTGATCGCAGGCAAGGAAGGCCCCGGCGACCCTCCCCGAGATCAAGGGGGGGGCCGCCGGACGCCCAGGCCCAGGAAGAGGCTGCCCTCATGTTCGGACTCCACCAGCGACGGGACCCCGCCGCCCCCACGCCCCGGCGACCGACGGCCGCGGCCTGGGCCCTGCTGGCGCTCGTCGGCCTCGCGGCGTGCGGCTGCGGCTACTCGTTCCGCGCCCCCTACGACAAGAGCGTCCGGACCGTCTACGTCCCGATGTTCAAGTCGCAGACCTTCACCCGCGACGTCGAGAAGATGCTCACCGAGATGGTCCAGAAGGAGATCGGCCGCCGCACGCCCTACCGGCTCGTCGACGACGTCGACGCCGCCGACACCGTGCTCACCGGCACGATCAACTTCGTCGACAAGAACATCGTCGTCGAGAGCCCCTTCAACCTCCCGCGGCAGCTCACGCGGACGGTGAACGTGAGCGTCAACTGGGTGCACAACCCGCCCACGACGACCGAGAAGACCCGGGCGCCGACCATCATCTCGGACACGGTGAACTTCGTCCCCGAGATCGGCGAGACCTCGCTGACCGCCACGTATCAGGTCTGCCAGAGACTGGCCGCGCAGATCATCGATATGATGGAGCAGCCCTGGTACACCGAGGAAGACCTGAAGTAGCCCGACGGAGGGACCGGCCCGTGAGCGCCACCTGGGAGTCGCAAGGCCGGACCCTCGTCGCCGACGCCGTCCCCAAGGTCATGGGGATCGTCAACGTCACGCCCGACAGCTTCTCGGACGGCGGCCGCTGGGCCACGGCCGACGCCGCCGTCGAGCACGGCCTGAGGCTCCTGCAGGACGGGGCCGACATCCTCGACGTCGGCGGCGAGTCGACCCGGCCCGGCGCCGCGATCGTGCCCGTCGCCGAGGAGATCCGCCGGCTCGCCCCGGTGATCGAACGGCTCGCCGACGCCCACGCCCCGATCTCCGTCGACACCATGAAGCCCGAGGTCGCCCGCATGGCGATCCGCGCCGGGGCCTGCATCATCAACGACGTCTCCGGGCTCCGCGACCCGGAGATGGCCGAGGTCGCGGCCGAAACGGGGGCCGCCGTCGTCCTCATGCACATGCAGGGGACGCCCCAGACCATGCAGGACGCGCCCCATTACGACGACGTGGTCGAGGAGGTCCTCGGCTACCTCGCCGAACGCGTCCACTGGTGCCAGTCCATGGGGATCGCGCGGGCGCGGATCGCCATCGACCCGGGGATCGGCTTCGGCAAGACCTACGAGCACAACCTGGCGCTCTTGCGGAACCTCCGGCGATTCGAGACCCTGGACTGCGTCGTGGTGCTGGGCGTCTCGCGCAAGGGGCTGCTCAAGACGATGACGGGCCGGGGCATGGACCAACGGCTCACCAGCTCGGTCGTCTGCTCGCTCGCCGGCTGCACGCTCGGCGCAAGCGTCGTCCGGGTCCACGACGTCGGCCCGATGGCCGACGCGATCAAGGTCTGGAACCTCGTGAGGGGTTGGGGGTCGAGCGATGTCTGAGGCGGGGACGGCGGTCGAGGCTCGGGGACGGGACGAACTGGCGACGGACGGGGACCTCGACGCGCTCTGCCGGGGGCTCGCCTCGCGGGCGAAGCGGGCGGCCCGCGCGCTGGCGACGGCCGGCCCCGGCGCCAAGGACGCCTGGCTCGACGCCGCAGCGAAGGCCCTCGAATCCCGTTCCGGCGAGATCCTGGAGGCCAACGCCCGCGACGTCGAGGCCGCGCCGGGCCTGGGCCTGAACGCGGCGGCCGTGGATCGCCTGACGCTCAGCCCCAGGCGGATCGGCGAGATGGCCCGCAGCCTGCGCGAGGTGGCCGCCCTGGCCGACCCGATCGGCGAGGTCGTCCGGTCGAGCAAGCGGCCCAACGGGCTCGACGTCGTGCAGGTCCGGGTGCCGCTGGGCGTGATCTTCATGATCTACGAGAGCCGCCCGAACGTCACGATCGACGCCGCCGCCATCGCCGTCAAGAGCGGCAACGCGGCCATCCTCCGGGGCGGCAAGGAGGCGATCCACTCCAACCGGGCGCTGCACCGCGTTCTGGCCGACGAGCTGGCCCGCCACGGCCTGCCCGAGCACGGCGTCCAGCTCGTGGCCACGACCGACCGCGCGGCCGTCGGCAAGCTGCTGGCGCTCCCCGAGTTCATCGACCTGGCGATCCCCCGGGGCGGCGAAGGGCTCATCCGTCGCGTCGTCGCCGAGGCGAAGATGCCCGTGATGAAGCACTATCAGGGCATCTGCGCCGTGTACATCGACGAGGCCGCCGACCCCGAGACGGCGACCCGGATCATCGTCAACGCCAAGGCCCAGCGCCCGGGCGTCTGCAACGCCGCCGAGACCCTGCTCGTCCACCGCGCCATCGCCCCCTCCTGGCTGCCGAAGGCCGCCTCCGCTTTGCGAGCGGCCGGGGTCTCCCTCCGCGCCGACGCCCAGGCCCGCGCGATCCTCCCCGACGCCGCCGCCGCCTCCGACGAGGACTGGGACACCGAGTTCCTCGACAAGATCCTGGCCGTGAAGGTGGTCGACTCGATGGACGAGGCGATCGAGCACATCGCCCGCCACGGCTCGTCGCACACCGAGGCCATCGTCACCCGCGACCTCGCCGCCGCCCGCAGGTTCGTCGCCCAGGTGGACAGCTCCGCCGTCATGGTCAACGCCAGCACCCGCTTCAACGACGGCGGCCAGCTCGGCCTCGGCGCCGAGATCGGCATCAGCACCGACAAGTATCACGCCCGCGGCCCCTGCGGGCTCCGCGAACTCACCTCCACCAAGTGGATCGTCTACGGCGACGGCCAGGTCCGCGAATAGCCGTCGACACCCTCACGATAGAATGCTTGCATGGCCTGCCCGTTCGTGTCAAAATCTCGCGAAGTTCGACAATTCCGCAATGCGCTGCAAGACTTGCGGGAAACATCGCCGACGCGAGACACCCACACGACGAGGGCCGATCCATGAGGCTGCGGACATCGCAGGCGTTCCGTCCCTGCGGGGAGATGGTGGAGCGGAGGCTCTTGACCGCGGCCCTGCCGCCGATGCGGGCGGCGGCCGCCGAGCGGGCTCTGCACCGCCAGCGGCCGGTCAACCCCGCCCTACGGCCGCCCCTCCGGCGCACGCCGGGCGTGACGGTGCCCGGCCCCGCCGGCCCGACGACGACCATCGGCGCGGGGTTCCTGGGCAACCAGGGTCCGGCGATCAATCGACCGACCATTCCGGCCGCGAACGTCAGCTACGGGCTCGTGACGATCACGAACACGACGCAGGCGACGATCGCCTTCAGCGTCTCGGCGTCGACCTACCAGGGCGGGAAGTTCTACGACTTCACGCTCAATCCCGGCAAGAGCGAGGTCTTCTACGCCCCGTTCGGCGGCCCGTTCAACAGCGCCCCGACGTTCCAGGTGAGCTTCGACACGGCCGAGCGCCGCAGCGCGATCCAGCTCGCCGAGGTCGACACGGTCTACGCCCCGGCCCGCTGGACGCCGACCGACGTCAGCCAGGGTCGCCCCTACGCGATCGTCGCCGAGTTCGGCGCCCTGAACGTCGTCCCCGTCTCCTGAGCGACCGAAACGCAAAAGGCCGACCGCCCCGGTGTGAGGGGGCGGCCGGCCCGGTGTCGGGATTGCGGCGGCGTGGGGATCAGGGGGCGGCCGGCGCCGCCGGGGCCGGGGTCTGAAGGTCGCGAGCCTTCTGCACCATCCCGACGAACTCCTTGCGGTAGCCCGAGGGGTCGTGGGCGAGCGTCGGCGAGGCCAGCTCGAGCACGCCGTCGTACGTCAGGGTGCCGACGGACGGGGAGTGCCGCAGCAGCATGCCGAAGCCGGCGACCGACGAGGCCAGCTTGAAGTCGTCGGACGCTTCGGAGTAGTCGAGCCCGCGGTCGGCCACCGGCCGCTCGATCAGGGCGCTGACGTCCTCCTGGGGCTTCTTGTACCGCAGCCGCACGACGAACGAGTCGGGCGTCGGGGCGTTCGCGGCCGGGGGGGCCGCCTGCGCGGCCGGGACGATCTCGTACAGGGCCGTGACGTGGTGCCCCGCGCCGATCTCGCCGGCGTCCTTCTGGTCGTTGGCGAAGTCCTCGTTGGCCATGACCCGGTTCTCGTAGCCGATCAGCCGGTAGGCCTTGACCTTCTCGGGCTTGAATTCGACCTGGATCTTGACGTCCTTGGCGATGACGTCGAGCGTCGCGCCCATCTCCTCGACGAGGACCTTGTAGGCCTCGTCGGGGCCGTCGACGTAGGCGTAGTGGCCGTTCCCCTTGTCGGCGAGCTTCTCCAGCGTGCCGTCCTTGAGGTTGTCCATGCCGAAGCCCAGGACGGTCAGGAAGACCGGCTTGGGGCCCTTGGCCTTGGACTCGATCAGCTTGACCAGCTCGTCCTGATTGGTGACGCCGACGTTGAAGTCGCCGTCGGTGGCCAGGATGACGCGGTTGATCCCGTCGTTGATGAAGTTGGCGGTCGCCTGGGCGTAGGCGAGCTGGATGCCCTCGCCGCCGTTGGTCGAGCCGCCGGCCTTCAGCTCCTCGATCCGCGAGAGGATCTCGGCCTTCTTGAGACACGACGTCGACGGCAGGACCAGGCCCGAGGCCCCGGCGTAGACGACGATGGAGACCCGGTCGTTCTCGCCGAGCTGTTCGACGAGCTTCTGGAAGCCCCACTGCACCAGCGGCAGCTTGTTGGGCTGGTCCATCGAGCCCGAGACGTCGGCCAGAAGGACGATGTTGCTGGGCTTGCGGGCCGCCTGGACGATAGGCCTGCCCATGATCCCGATCCGCGCCAGCCGGTTCTCGGCCTTCCAGGGGCAGCGGGCCGTCTCGACGTGGATCGCGAACGGGTCCGGGCTGGAGGCCGCGGGCGGAGCGTCCTGGTAGGGGAAGTAGTTGATCATCTCCTCGATCCGGACCGCGTCGGGCGGCGGCGCCTGGTTCTGCTGCATCAGGGAGCGGCGGACGATCGAGTACGAGGCGGTGTCGACGTCGATCGAGAAGGTCGAGACGGCTTCCTGGCCGACGAGGACGAAGGGGTTCTCGGGGGCGGCGACCACGGCGACGGGTTCGGCGGTCGGCGGGGGCGGCTGCTCAGCTTCCTTCTCGTGTACAAGAGCTTCCTGGGCGACCTTCGCTTCCAGGGCCGGCAGCGGGGCGGCCGCCGACGCCGGGGCCGGGGCCGGGGCGTCAGCCGTCGCGAGCGGATCGGTCCGTGCATAGTCCTTGGCGGCGTCGTTCTTGTCGAGTTCCCCGTACTTCGCGTCCTGGGGCTGCATCGAGCGGTTCAAGGGGGCGTCGCGGAGCAGGCCGCGCTCGACCTTCTTGGAGCCGTCCCGGAGGGCGACGGCCATACCGCGGGCCTCTTGACTCAGGGCCTGAGCGGCCTGGCCCGTTTCGAGGCCGAGGGCGAGCGCCCCGCCGCGACCCGCCGCTTGAGCCGCCCCTTCCTTGAGCACCGATGGTGGCGCTCCGGGCTTCCCGTCGGCCATCTGATCCTTCGGGGCGTTCTGGGTCAGTTGGTTGTAGTTGGTCGCCAGTTCGGGCGAGCGGGCCGCCGATTCGAGCTTCCCGGACTGGCTCCCGGGCTTGGCGGGCGACGCCGCGGGCTCGCCCCGCGAGGACGCTTGATTTCCGAGCCTCTGGGCGTCGGCCTGGAAGCGGTAGGGCGCGGCGTCGTATCCATAAGCGAGTCCTTCTTCTTTCTTGATCGGCGCCCCCGCCTGGAGCTGCTTGGCGAACATGTGGTCGACGGCCTTCGCGCGGGGGGCGGGGGCCGCGGAGAGCGGGGTCCCGACGGTCGGACGCGACGCAGCGATTCGCGACCGGGCCGTCACCTCGCCCGACTTCCTACCGCCCATCATGTCGCCCATCATGCCGCCCATCGCCCCGCCCATGCCCCCGCTCGATTGCCCGGGGGCCGTCGCGCGGCCCATCATTCCGCTCATTCCGCCGTACCCCGCCATGGATCCGGGGGCGGGCCCGGCGGGCGCGGCGGGCGTCTCAGGCGTAGCCACCGAGAAGGCCGCCGAGTCGTCGAGGGCGACGCTTGGGGGCGTCGCGTCGAAATCCTCGATCGCCAGCTCGACCGACCGGGCGCGATGGGGCGGGTCGCCGCTCCGGTAGTACGTCACGCCGAGGAGCGAGCCGACCATGAAGAAGGCCGCGATCCTCGCGAGCGGTCCCAGCGATCCCGGCGTCCGCCACCAGGGCCGGCGGGACGGCGAAGGCGCGGCGGCGGTCGTCAGGCGCGGGGCCGGGACGGGGGCGGGAAGGGGGGCCGGCGGGGCGGCGGCGAGGGCCGCGGACTCGCGGGCCTGCTCGTCGTGGAGGCGTTCGGAGAGCCAGCGCGCGGTGAGCCGGATCTCCTCGACCTGCCTGAGGGCCTCGGGATGGTCCGCGAGCAGGCGCTCGATCTCGGGCGCATCGGCCTCGGCGAGCTCGCCGAGGGCGAAAGCGGTGAGCCGGGGGTCGTCGATGTCGAAGCTCATCTTCGGTTTCTCCTTTCTGGGGCTCGCGGGTTCAGGCGCCCGCCTCGGCGGGCTGGCCGTCGAACAGGCGGCTCCGGAGGGTCTTGATCCCGGCGTGGATCAGGTAGCCGACGTTGGAGACGCTGTGGCCGCTGATCCGGCTGATCTCCTGGTAAGAGAAACCGTTCTGGAACTTCAGGCGGATGACCTCACGCTGATTCGGCGGCAGCGTGTCCAGCAGCGCCAGGACGCGGGTCCCCAGGTCGTGGCGCTCGGCGACGTCGTGCGGCCCGGGGGCCGGGCTCAGGCAGCGGTCGACTTGTTCGTCGTGCAATCGGGTCATGCGATGCTCCTTCCGCAGGACGTCCAGCGCCCGATTCCGGCAGACGGTGAACAGCCACTCGGCGAGATGGCCGTCGACGTCGCCGCGGGCCTGGGAGCAGAGGCGCAGGAAGACGTCCTGCACCACGTCTCGGGCCGCCTCGGCGTCGTTCAAGAGACGACGCGCGTAGAGCGAGAGGGGCCCCTCGAAGCGGGAGACCGCGTCGCGCACCCACGCGTCGCCGTCAGGATCGCGTTCACCTGCCATCGGCGTGCTCGATAAGGGACGTGTTCCCGTTCCTCCAGGACAACGGGCCGGGGCGGATTCTCTTAGCCCGGACCGGGAAAAAACCCGCGCCCCACCCGGGTGCATCGCAACGACCGACGCCGCGGCGACACTGGAAACCCGCGCGGCGACGTCGTATCCTGGCTCTGCGGCCGGAGCTGCCAGGATACCACCACGAGCGCTTCCCGGCCTCATCACGCCCTTCCCCCCTCGCGGGGGAAGGTGGCCGAAGGCCGGATGAGGGGGAGGACCAGCACGCGACCCGGCGGACTTCGAAACGCCCCGGTCATCTCGCCTTCGACGCCACGACCGCCTTGAAGGTTCCTCATCATCCGCCCCTGCGGCGCCCGCCCGAACGACCCCGACCGCGACTCCTTCGATTCGAGAGGCCCCCGGATGCCCGGTTTCCGTCGATCCGCCCTCCTCCTGCCGCTCCTCCTTGGTCTACCCACGTCGCGGCTCCACGGCGAGGAGCCGCCGCCCCTGGGCTTCGCCCCCGCGTCGCGCGCGGCGCACCTGGAGGCCGAGAGGCGGGCCGCGGCCGTCCCCACGCCTAACAGCGCCCGCAACTGGCTGCGGACGCTGACCGCCGAGCCCCACCCCGCCGCCACGGCGGCCGACGAGCGGACCGCCAAGTTCGTCCGCGACAAGCTCCAGGAGTGGGGCTGGAAGGCCGAGATCGTCCCCTACGAGGTCCTCCTCAACCAGCCCTCCGCGCCCCCGACCCTGGGCATCGACCGGCCCGAGGGGATGGACCTGGACCTCGAAGAAAAGCCGATCGCGGCCGACAAGGACTCGGCCAACTCGGCCGCGCTGCCGGCCTTCCACGGCTTCGGCGTCTCGGGGACCGCGTCGGGCCAGGTCGTTTATGCGAACTACGGCCGGCCCGAGGACTTCAAGGCGCTCGAAGACCTGGGGATCGACGTCCGCGACAAGATCGTGCTCTGCCGCTACGGCGGGCTCTTCCGGGGCCTGAAGGTTCTCAACGCCCAGAAACGCGGGGCCAGGGGGATCCTGATCTACTCCGATCCCGGCGACGACGGCTACGCCAAGGGCGACGTCTATCCCGACGGCCCGTTCCGCCCCGAGTCGGCCGTCCAGCGCGGCAGCGTCCAGTTCCTCTCCCTCGGCCCCGGCGACCCGTCGACGCCGAACGGCCCCTCGATCGCCGGCGCGCCCCGGCTGCCGATCGACGCCCGCTTCGGGTTCCCGCTCCAGGAGGCCGACGCGGTCGCCGACTGGGAGGCGAAGACCAAGCTCAAGCGGGCCGAGTATTTCGCGACGATCCCCTCGCTGCCGATCGGCTACGGATCGGCGAACGAGATCCTCTCGCGGCTCGCCGGGCCCGGCGTCCCCAACGGCTGGCAGGGCGGGCTGCCGCTCTCGTACCATGTCGGCGCGGGGCCCGCCGAGGTGACGATGACCGTCTCGAACGAGTATAAGGTCCGGACGATCTGGAACGTGATCGCCACCCTCCCCGGCGCCGTCGAGCCCGATCGCTGGGTCATGCTGGGCAACCACCGCGACGCCTGGGTCCACGGGGCCGTCGACCCCGGCAGCGGCACCGCCGCCACGCTGGAGGTCTGCCGGGCGCTGGGGAAGGCCGTCAAGGACGGCTGGAAGCCCCGCCGGACGATCGTCTACGCGAGCTGGGACGCCGAGGAGTACGGCCTGATCGGCTCGACCGAGTGGGCCGAGCAGTTCGCCGCCGACGTCGACCGCAAGGCCGCGCTCATGCTCAACGTCGACTCGGCCGTCAGCGGCGCCGAGCTGGACATGGGGGGCGTCCCCTCGCTCCGCGACCTCGTACTCGAATCGGCCGCCGCCGTGACCGACCCGCGCTCGGGCAAGGCGCTCCGCGACGTCTGGACGGACTCGAAGCGATCCGGCTGGGTCGCCTCCAGCCCGCTCCTGCTGGCCGACCCGTTCTGGGCCCGCGACGGCAAGGCCCCCGCCCCGCTCGGCTTCATCCCCCAGATGGCCCCGCTGGGCTCGGGCTCGGACTACACCGCGTTCCTCGACCACCTGGGCGTGCCGTCGCTCGACGTCGGCTTCTCGGGCCGCTACGGGGTGTATCACTCGAACTACGACGACTTCGCCTGGATGGAGAAGTTCGGCGACCCCGAGTTCCTCACGCACGCCACCGCCGCGCGGCTGTATATCGCGATCGTGATGCGGGCCGCCGGGGCCGACGTCCTCCCCTTCCGGTTCACCCCGTACGCCGACGCCCTCCGCAGCTACGTCGACGAGCTGCGCATGCTCCGCGCCCGGCAGGTCCGCAAGGCCTCCGCGCCGGCCGCCGACGAGGGCTTCGAGGGCCTCGCCGCGCTCGCCGATTCCGTGCTGGCCTTCGACGTCGACGCCCGGAAGCTCGACGACGCCCTGAACGCCCTCGGCCGCCAGGACGGCTCGCGGCCCGAGAAGCTGGAGGCGCTCAACGCGGCCCTCACCCGGATCGAGCGCGCCTTCCTCATGCCGGACGGCCTCGCCGGCCGCTCCTGGTTCAAGCACGCGGTCTACGCGCCCGGCCTGACCACCGGCTACGCCTGCTGGCCGCTCCCCGCCGTTCGCGAGGGGATCGAGACCGACAGGCCCGAACTCCTCAAGACGGGCGTCCCCGCCACCACCCAGGCCATCGCCCGCGCCGCCGCCGCCATCCGCGCCGCAGCCGCCGTCGCCGCCCAGCCCTGACCGATTTCGGATCGGCCGGGGCCTGGCTTCGAATCGGGTTCGTTCTCATCGGCCGATAACGAACCCGATCGACGCAATCCCTTTGAAGCCATGGCCTTAATATCGTTTTTTCGCTTTCGGGATTGGCTTCGGTCGTCCCATTTATTTTTCATTTCGACGCCCCGATCGTCCGGCCCCATCGGTCCTCGCCTCCTCCCGCGCGCAGCAACCCTGTGATCATTATGGATCCGGATGCGCGATTGCGCACGGCATGAATGCGACCCAGGACATCGATCATCCGCCGGGTCGCGACGATCTACGGTTTTCCCCGTTGACATCGACGGGTTAAACCGTAGACTCGTTCACGTGGTCGCGGAAACGCATGAAGTCCTCTGACGCAGGAAAGGAGTCTCCATTTCCATGGTGCGTCCCCGCGCGGAGCAGCCGACGCCCGGCGAGCTGGAGGTGTTGAAGGTGCTCTGGGACCTGGCCCGGCCGACGACGGTCCGGGAGGTCCTCGAAGCCGTCAACGCCCAGGCCGAGAAGCCGAGGGCCTACACGTCGGTGATGAGCCTCATGAACGTCATGGCCGACAAGGGCCTCTTAATGCGCTCGCCGCAGGGGCGGGCCTTCGTCTACGAGCCGGAGTCGCCGCGCGAGCAGACCCTCAGCTCGCTCCTGGGCGAGACGCTTCGGCGGGCCTACGACGGCTCGGCGAGCCTGCTCGTCGCCCACCTGCTCGACCAGTCGTCGCCGTCGGCCGAGGAACTCGACGCCATCCGCGCGCTCCTCGACCAGTACGCCTCGCGCCCCCCCTCGACGGACCCGAACGGAGGCGGACCGTGCAAGACCTCGCGACCCAGGCGGCCCACGCGCTGAGCGACCTCGCCTGGCTGACTCTTCTGCACAGCGTCTGGATCGGCCTGCTCGCGGGTTCGTTCGCAACGCTGGCGACCTCGTTCGGAAGGCCCGCGACGCATCGGGGCCGTCACTTGCTGTTCCTCCTCGCGCTGGCCGCCGTCGCGCTCGGCTCACCCGCCGCGGCGATCGTGCAACGATCCACCCGCTCGGACGACGCCAGGCCCGCCCAGTTTCGGGCGACCGTCCTGCGGGTCGCCGCACCCACCTCGACGCCGCTCGCACCCGCCGGGACCACGACCCCGCTCGCGCCCGCTGCAGTCCCGCTCGACGGCTGGAAAGCCGGATTTCGGAGCGCCGTCGATCGGGTCGTCCCGGCCGTCGAGGCCGCGCGGCCCTACGCCGTGACCGTCTGGTCGGTCGGCGTGCTCGCGACGGGCGGGGCTCTGCTGACGGGCTCGCTAAGCCTGCGGCGGCTCCTGCGCGAGGCTCGGCCGATCGAAGCCATTCAGCCCCGCGCCCGGGCGATCGCCAGACGACTCCGGCTTCGCCGCATCCCCTCGATCGGCGTCCATTCGCGCGTCGACGAGCCCTGCCTCGCCGGCCTCTTCCGCCCCATGATCCTGCTGCCTTCGCGGTGGCTCGAAACGGCCCCTTCCGAGTCGACTTACGCCGTCCTCGCCCACGAGCTGGCCCACGCGCGTCGGTTTGACCACCTCGCGAACCTGGCCCAGCGGGCGATCGAGGCGTGCTTCTTCTTCCATCCCTGCGTCCACGGGCTGTCCCGCTCCGCCCGCCGCGCGTCCGAGCACGCCGCCGACGCCCTCGCCGCCCGCCTCACGGGCGACCCGCTGGCGCTCGCCCGCGCTCTGGAATCCGTCGCACGACTGCGCACGACAAGACCTCGTCCCTCGAAACTCGGCCTCGCCATCGGCGGCGACCGATCGACCCTCCTACCCCGCATTCAGGAGCTGCTCGACATGAAGCCCAACCGCCCCCGCCTCGCCCTCTGGCCGCTCGCGGCCATTCCCGCGGCCTTCGTCGCCGCGATCGTCACGGCCTCCGTCGGACTCGCCCAGGAGCCCGCGTCGAAGGACGTTCCAGCCGTCCCACAGGTCGCCGCCCCTCCTCGCGTCGCTCTTCCGCCGTCGGTTCCGCGGAGCAAGATCTCCCGGGAGGAGCGTCTGCGACTGACCAGCTCGGACCCGAGGAAACTGTCTCCCGAGGACCGGGAAAAGCTGAATTCGCTTGACCAGATCGCGTACCAGGTGCGCATCGTGAAAGTGTCGGAGAAAGCCTGGAACCGCCTGGCCAAGGACGCATTCAAGCCCGTGGAGACGTCGAACAAACGGGAAGCGTGGACTCTGGAGGCGCCCGCCCTGAAGGCGGCGCTCGATCAAATTCTCAAGGATCGCGAGACGCGCGAACTCCAGGCTCCCACCGTCACGGCCTATGAGGAGAGTCCGGTCCGCATCCAGTCGGGCGATGATGGCAGCGTCGCGTCTGGGGAGGTAATCGACAGCTACACCGTTTCGGTCGTGGAAACGTCCACGCCGAAGGCTGTGAAACCCCCCGACCTCAACGCCGTGCCAGGCGAGTTCGATGTGCAACTCAACGGGACTCGCCTGGCCGCCGGCCATCGCATCGACGCCCGCGTCTCGAATACGATCAAGCGCAGGAGCGAGCCTCCTCAGCAGGCTGTCCCTGCCGAAGCGACGACTCGGCGCCTGGTGCCGACCCAGGTCCTGGTCGACAGGAAGGTCGAGACGGGCTGCGTCGTCCCGGACGGCTCGAGTCTCATCCTGGATGCGGGACCGGCTGTGGACGTTCGGCCTGCGAACGCCGCCGGGTCGCGGAGTCGCCGCTCCTTCGTCGTGATCACGCCGCTCCACATTCTGCTGGAGGAGGAAGAAGCCGCGGCGGCGCCCGTTCCGACGGCGCCGCCCCTGGTGAAGTAGGCCCTCGCCCCGGTTCCCGGGCCTTTCGCGCGGGCCGTCCGTTATGGTGGAATACCTCACCCTCTCCATCCAGGACGGCCGCGCGAACGAACGACCGGGAATCCGAGCCGAGGAACGCCTGCATGGGAACTGAAACAGCCGCGCCCCCGCAGCCGGTGGTCTTGCCCCGGGTGCTGGGGCCGGTCGCCGCGCTCTGCGTCGTGGTGGGGTCGGTGATCGGGTCGGGGATCTTCCTGGTGCCGGCGGGGGTCGCCAACGACGTCCCGTTCCTGGGCGGGATCATCGCCGTCTGGGTCATCGGCGGGGTCTTCACGACGGCCGGGGCGCTCACGCTGGCCGAGCTGGGGGCGATGATGCCCCAGGCCGGCGGGCCGTACGTCTACCTCCGCGAGGCCTACGGCAAGCTGCCGGCCTTCCTGTTCGGCTGGTCCGAGCTGACCGTGTCGCGCGCGGGGTCGATGGCGACGCTCGCCGCGGCCTTCTCGCGGTACTTCGTGCAGGTCGTCCACCCGCCGGCGTTCATCAGCAACGAGCAGGTCTGGCAGGCGTGCGCGGCGTGCTCGGCGATCGCGGTCGTGACGCTGATCAACATTTTGGGGACGCGGGGCGGCGGCGGGCTCCAGGTCGTCGGCACGGCGCTCAAGGTCGGCGGCGTGCTGTCGCTCATCGCCCTGCCCTTCGTCATGGGCGGCGGCAGCGTGGGCAACCTGGCGCCGGTGATGCCCACGCGCGTCGACGCCTCGATCTTCACCGGGATCATGGCGGCGATGGTCGGCGTGCTCTGGGCGTACGACGGCTGGATGAACGTCACGCCTCTGGCCGAGGAGATCCGCGAGCCCGAGAAGAACATCCCCCGCGCGATGGTCTTCGGCATGTCGGCCCTGGTGGCGATCTACCTGGCCATGACGCTCGCCTACCACTACGTCCTGCCGATGGCCGAGATCGCCGCGGCCGACGAGCCCGAAGGGGGGATCACCAAGGCCGTCGCCGCGGTCTACTGCAAGACCCTCCTCGGCCCCTCAGGCGTCATGGCGATCTCGATGCTCGTCATGTGCTCGACGTTCATCTCGCTCAACGGCAACGCGCTGACCGGCCCGCGCTCGTACTTCGCGATGGCCCGCGACGGCCTGCTCCCCGCGTGGTTCGACCGCGTCCACCCGCGATTCCAGACCCCGGCCAACGCGATCCTCTCACAGGCGATCTGGGCGATCGGGCTGACCGTGCTGGGGACGGTGCTGATCCTCGTCCCGCCGCCGTCGAACTCCGCGCTGCCGGGCTTCCTGACCTCGGCCTGGACCGTCCTCAACAAGACGCCGCTCTACGACATCCTGCTGACCTACGTGATCTTCGGGGCCAACGTCTTCTATTTGCTGGCGATCACCAGCGTGTTCGTGCTGCGGCGGACTCGCCCCGAGCTGCACCGCCCTTACAAGACGTGGGGCTATCCGATCACGCCCTTGATCTTCGTCGTCGCCTCGCTGGTCCTCCTGGGCGACATGCTCCGCAACGAGCAGAGCCGGATGCAGGCCCTCGTCGGCGGCGGCCTGATCCTGCTGGGAATCCCGGCGTACTACCTGCTGCGGCGCAAGCCGACGGCGGCCGAATCAGCCGCGTGAGGCCCGCTCCATCGCCCGGACGGCCTCCTCGACCGGGGGCCGTTCGAGCGTCGGGAAGAGCGCGGCGAGGCGGGCCGTGTCGAGCGAGACGTCGGCCGGGCGGGGCTCGGCGAAGACGGCGTCGGCCCGGCTGTCGCCGCGGACGAGCGCGGGGTCGAGCCCCAGGCCGCGGGCGACGCGGCTCATCAGCTCGAACCGGCTGAGCCGCTCGCGGCCGCCGACGTGGAGCAGCCCCCGGAAGTCGGACGCGAGCAGGGCGACGAGGACCTCGGCCGCCGTCGCGTAGTCCAGCGGCGTGCGGAACTCGTCGTCGAAGAACGTCTGCGGCACGCCCTCCCGCAGTCGGGCGACGGCCTGGTCGTAGAACGTCTCACGGCCGCATCGCGTCGGCCCATACAGCAGGCCGATGCGGGCGACGGCCGAGTCGGGGGCTTTCAAGGCCTCGCGCTCGGCGTCGCGCTTGGTCGCACCGTAGGCCAGGATCGGCCGGGGCTCGTCGGCCTCGGGGGTCCACGCTCGCGAGCCGTCGAAGACCATGTCGGTCGACGTGAAGACCAGGCGGCAGCCCTTTGCGATGCACCATTCGGCCACGGCGGACACGGCGTCGACGTTGACGACCCGCGCCCGCCCCGGATCGCTGCGCACCCGCGCCGCGTCGCTGATCGCGGCGGCGTGGAGGACGGCGTCGGGGGCGTCGCGATCGAGCGCGCGGCCGATCTCGGCCAGGTCGGCGAGGTCGACGGCGACGGTCGGCGAGCCATCCCACGATCCGGGCGTCGCGCCGCCCCAGGCGACGACGTCCCATCCCCGCGTTTTCAGAGGATCGCGCAAATACGCGCCGATCCGTCCCGTCGCGCCCGTCAACACGATCCGCATGTCCGTCGCAACCTCCGGCGGTCCTGCAATCCCGGCCTCTTGCGTCGCAAGACGCGGGCGGCCTCCCGCCGATCATAGGCGACGAGATCTCTTCGGAAAACGACCAAGCGAAGACGCGCGACCCGCCCCGCCCCGGACCGCCGCGCGACATGGGAGCGGCCGAGATGGACATCCGCAACGTAGCCCTCGACGACCTGGTCCTCGATCCCAACCTGAACCTGCGCGATCGCCTGGACGACTTCACCGTCGAGCGCTACGCCGAGGCCTGGGACCGGCTGCCGCCGATCACCGTCTACGAGGTCGACGAGCGCTGGCTGCTCGCCGACGGCTTCCACCGCCACGCCGCGGCCATCATGCTCGGCAAGCGGACGATGCCGGCCGAGATCCGCCCGGGGACGTTCAACGACGCGCTCGACTACGTCTCCAGCGTGAACCTCTTCCACGGCCTGCCGCTGTCGCGCACCGAGCGCCGCCGGGCCGTCGAGGTGAAGCTGAAGCTCCACCACGACTGGTCGGACCGCCGCACCGCCGAGGAGCTGGGCGTCTCGCGCGAGCTGGTGGCGAAGATCCGCAAGCAGCTGATCGACGGCAACCAGATCCCCAACAACCCGGGCCGAGTCGGCGCCGACGGCAAGCTCTACACCACGGCGGGCCTGCCCAAGGACCCCAACGAGAACCGCCCCCGCGACAACGAGGCGGGCGGGGCCTCGGCCGAGTCCGCCGAGCGCGGCCGCCGCAACATGTCGGCCGCGACGGCCCCCTGGGACGACGAGGCCCCCGCCAAGTCCGGCCCGCCGATCGCCGAGGAAGTCCACTTCGCCGGCGGCGTCGACCCCCGGATCGTCGCCATGCAGGCTCCCGTCGAGGTCGACGCGCCCACGATCGACGAGCTGCTCGGCGTCATGGCCAAGCAGATCATGGACGTCGTGGGCTGGACCCAGGCCGAGGGCTTCGTCGACAGCTACCGCTCCGCGAGCCCGAACGCCCGGGGCGTCTTCCACGCAGCCGTCATCAAGATCGCCGCCCGCGCCGACCAGCTCCGCAGGGCCTGAGCCGAATCGCCGCGAGACGTCGGTTCAGACGACCTCGCAGAGCACCCGGTCGGCGAGGAAGCGGCCCTCGTGCGTGAACCGGACGCGTCGGCCGTCGTCTTCGAGCAGGCCCTCGGCGACGAACCGGGCGAGCACGGGGCCGAACATGGCGTCGAAGTCGTAGCCCGTCCTCAGGCGGAAGTCGTCGCGGTCGACGCCGACCTGGGTGCGGCGGAGCATGAGCATGGCCGTCTCCCGAGCCCGCGCCTCGGGGTCGAGCTGCTCCTTGGGGCCGGTGGCGGCCTCGCCGGCCTCGATCCGCTTGAGGTAGGCCTGCAGGTCGCGGGTGTTGACCGTCCGGACGCCGTCGACGTACTCGGCCGCGCCCAGGCCGAGGCCCCAGTAGGCGTCGTTCGCCCAGTAGACGAGGTTGTGCCGCGACTCGTGGCCGGGCCGGGCGTAGTTCGAGATCTCGTACATGTGCAGCCCGGCCGACTCCAGGCGGTCGATCACCAGCTCGTACATCTCGCGCTCGACGTCCTCGACCACCGGCGCGACCTCGCCGCGCTGGAGCTGCTTCCAGAGGGCCGTCCCCTTCTCGTAGACGAGCCCGTAGCACGACAGGTGCGAGGGATCGAGCGCGAGCGTCGCCTCCAGGTCGGCGCGCCAGTCGTCGAGCGTCGAGCCGGGGACGCCGAAGATCAGGTCGAGCGACCAGCGTGGGAAGCGGTCGCGGACGATCTCGACCGCCCGGCCGACCTCCTCGGGCCGGTGGTTCCGCTCCAGCGCGGTCAGCAGCTTGGGCTGGAAGGACTGGGCCCCCAGGCTGATGCGGTCGACCCCGGCGCGGGCCAGGACGTCGGCCTTGTCGGCGTCGAGCGTGCCCGGATTGGCCTCGACGGTCCATTCGCCCCCGGGAGCCAGCGGCAGCCAGCGCCGGACCGTGGCGACGAGGCGTTCGAGGCCCGCGACGTCCAGGCGCGTGGGGGTGCCGCCGCCGATGAAGATCGTGTCGACTTCGTGGGGCTCGCCCAGCTTGGCCGCCGTCTCGCGTTCCAGGGCGTCCAGGTAGCGGTCGGCGAGGTGGTCCGCCCCGGCGAGCGAGGCGAAGTCGCAGTAGCCGCACTTGTGCGCGCAGAAGGGGACGTGGACGTACGCCGCCCTCGGCCGCAGCCAGGGCGGAGCGTCGCGCGCCGACAGGTCCTGCATCGTCCCGAGGCCGATCAGGGGATGGCTTCCAGGAAGCGGACCTCGGGGACCTCCGCCTTGACGGCGCGCTCGACGAGCATGGTCGTCGTGTGGACCGACGAGACGCAGCCCTGGCAGGCGCCGAGCAGGCGGATCTGGACGATGTCGTCCTCGTCGATCCCGACGATCTCGACGTCCCCGCCCTCGGCCCGGAGCTCGGGGCGGACGTGATCGTCGACGACCTGGCGGACGCGTTCGAGTCGCGATTTGCGGACGTCGTGCGCCGAGGCGCGCGTCGGGACGGGTGAATTCATCAGCGGGGCTCGCGCGGGTCGTGGCGTATTCAGGGAGCCGCGCCGACGCGCCCCCTCGGAATCCCTTCCTCCGCGACGGACCGACGTCGCCCGGCGGATGCCGGCCGGCCGGTCCTCGCATCGGACCTCATAAACAAGTGTAGGCCTGGGACCGACGCGAGGCGAGGGCGCGTCCTCAATAATCGTCGCCGTATCCGCCGCCGCCGCGGTAGCCGCCGCCCCCGCCGCCGCCGTTGCGATAACCGCCGCCGCCCCCACCGCCGCCGCCTCCGGGCGTGCGCGGGCGAGCCTCGTTGACCGTGAGGCGGCGACCATCGTGGTCCTGGCCGTCGAGCGTCTCGATCGCGGCCTGCGCCTCGTCGTCGTTGGGCATCTCGACGAACCCGAATCCGCGGCTCCGCCCGGTCTCGCGATCGCTGAGCACCTGCGCCGAGGAGACCGCGCCGAATTGTTCGAACAGCTCCTGGAGCAGTTCGGAGGTGACTGTGTACTTCAGATTGCCGACGTAAAGCCTCTTCGCCATCGCAATCGCCCGCTACAGGCTCTCCACCGATCGACCGAGACGTGCCAGTCTTCGCGAGTCCGGCAGTTCCCGCGAGGGGAAACCCCCGAGACGTCGCCACTCCAGATCCAGCGGCTGGCCTGTCGGCCGACCCCGGACCCGCGCCGCCGGGTCTGAAGCGTCTGGCAATGTATCCGGTGGGTTCGAAGGGTTCAATAAAAAAAACGGCCAAGAAAACCGGCCCGGCCGCCGGCCTCGCGACGGCGGATCTTCGCGCTTGCAAGTCTCTCCATCCTCATGGACATTGAGGTGCTCACGATCGAACCTACCTCAGGCGAGGCCGATGGGCCATGCGACATCTCAAGAAGACGTTCCCCGCGCGATTCGGCCTGGCGACCCTGGCGCTGGCGGTCGGCTGCACCTCGGCGATCGCCCAGGACCGGCGGCTGATCCTCCGCGGCGAGCACGGCGTCCCGCCCGAGACGCCGGTGGTCCTGGCGGCCCCCGAGGACCTGGATCCGGGGCTCTACACCCTGAAATCGACGCCCGACGCGCCGGCGGTCGACGGCGTCGTCGTCGCCGACGGGGAACGCCGGTCGTTCGTCTTCATCGCGCCCGAGACCACCGAGCCCAGCTCCTACCAGGTCTCGCTCTCCACCCGCACGCCCAAACCCGGCGAGGGGGTCGCGTTCACGCCCGAAGGGCCGAACCTCAAGCTCGCGGTCGACGGCCGACTGCTGGGGATCCACCACGTCGACGGCGCCTACAAACCGTTCCTCTATCCCCTGATCGGCCCCACCGGCGCGGCGATGACGCGGGCCTTCCCGATCGAGAAAGTCGCCGGCGAAGACGACGACCATCCCCACCACGAGTCCTTCTGGTTCACCCACGGCAAGGTCAACGGCTTCGACTTCTGGACGGTCAAGGAAGGCACGATCCGCGAGACCGCCCGCCAGGTCGACGCATCGGGTCCGGTCCTGGGCCGGCTCACCACCCGCGACGACTGGCTCGACCCCAAGGGTGCCAAGGTCTGCGAGGACGAACGGGTGCTGACCGTCTACGCGACCCGGGCGCTGCGGATTTTCGATTACGACGTCACCCTGAAGGCGACAGAGGGTCCCGTCGTCCTGGGCGAGACCAAGGAAGGGACCTTCGGCGTCCGGGTCGCCTCGACGATGGACGTCGACAAGAAGACCGGCGGCAAGATCCGCAACGCCGAGGGCCTCGAAGACGCCGCCGCCTGGGGCAAGCCCTCGTCGTGGGTCGACTACTCGGGACCGGTCGGCGACGAGACCGTGGGGATCGCGATCCTCAACCACCCCCAGAGCTTCCGCTACCCGACCACGTGGCACGTCCGCACCTACGGGCTGTTCGCTGCGAATCCGTTCGGCGGGCACGACTTCGGCGTCGATGGATACGGCGAGCACAGCCTGGCGAAGGGCGAGTCGCTGAAGTTCTCGTACCGCCTGATCCTTCACAGGGGGGGCGTCGACGCGGTCGACCTCGCGCAGCGGTTCGCCCTCTACGCCGTGCCGCCCGAGGCCTCGTGGGACGCGGCCGACTGATCGCGGATCAGGATCCGCGTGGGCGTGACGATCCCATCCAGCGGGACGTCGTGGGGCTCCACCGGCAGGTCGTCCACGATCTGGCGGTCGAACGCCGCGGCCCAGACTTCGACGTCCTTCCGGAGCCTGGGCAGGAGCCGGTCATAGTGCCCCGCCCCGCGGCCCAGGCGGTTGCCGAGCACGTCGAACGCCACGCCGGGGGCGAGGACCCAGTCGACCTTGCCCGGCTCGATCACGGGGGCGTCGGGACTCGGCTCGGGGATGTTCAGCATCCCGGCGCGGAGGTCCCGGACGGGGTCGCGGATCTCGTGCAAGATGAGTCCGCCCGCCCGGCGATCGACGCGTGGGCAGGCCAGCCGCTTGTCGGAGCCCAGGGCGTCCGCGAGCAGCGGGCCCGTGTCGATCTCCTCCGGGAAGGCCCGCACGTACAGCAGGACCGTCCCGGCCTTGCGGTAGGATGCGAGAGCCGAGACGCGAGCGATGAGGAGTCGCTCCTGCTCGGCCCGGGCGGCGGCGTCCAGGTTCAGGACGTGGGCGATCGTCTCGACCCGCAGGCGCTTCTTCTCGGGCGACGAAGCCATGCGACCGCCTCGGGATCCCCCGGGAAAGAAAGCAGCCCGTGGCTCCCCATGTGATGGGGGGACACGGGCCGATGAACCTCCGCCGCAATGCCGTTGAGGCGCTTTTGAGAACCCGCAGTTCAGGTGGGAGCCGCAGACCTACGAGAAGACGAGCTTCAAGAGGCCGATATGGGATCCCTACGGGTTAAACGTTGGTTCGCCAAAAGGACCGCCTCCTGTCGAACATGGCAGAGGCTTTCGTCCGGCCGAGACCGAACAGCCTCATCCTAACCCGGGGCCGGCCCGAAATCAAGCGAAACCCGCCCCGTCCCTGAACGTCCGACCATGTCGTCGCAAGTCAGCTCGAGGCGCGACGTTCGGAGGTCTCGCCGGCCCGGAGGCGGCGGATCTGGTCGCGGATTTGGGCGGCTTCCTCGTAGCTCTCGCGGGCGACGGCGGCCTGGAGCTGGTCCTCCAGCAGGGCGAGCGGGTCGGCCGTCCGGTCGCCCTCGACGTCGGTCCGCCAGCGGAGCAGGAAGTTCAGCTCGGAGCACTCGGACTCGCGGTCATCCTGCTGGTACTCGTGGAGGAACTCGCGGATCCGCCGCACGCCGTCGTCGATCCGGTCGAGGGCCGCCCGGCGATCGTCCCGGCCGAGTTCCTTCAGGGCCAGCGCGCGGGTGAGCATCATCGTGACGTAGGGGCGGTACTGGTCGAACTCGATCTTGTCGCGATTCCGGGCGGCGTAGCGGGAGACGAACGCGAAGAGGCGGAGGTTGCGCTCGGTGTCGCGCGCGACCATGTCGTAGAGCTGCAGGTGGAAGGCGGCGAGGTAGCGGTGATAGTACTGCAACCCCTCGCGCATCAACGCCGCGCACTCGGTCGGGTCGATCGTGAAGTCTTCCTCGGCCTCGATGGCCGCCTTGCGACGGGCCTCGTGGTGGTCGAGGAGCGAGTCGACGCCGTGGGGGCGGCGGCCGTCGGGGCGGCCGTCGCATTCCATCTGGAGCACGCCCAGGTCCACACGCATCTGGATCTTGTCGCGGCCGTCGTCGCCGGGGATCCGTCGGACCTGGAGGTCGTCGGGATGGAAGTCCCAGCCCGAGAGCACTTCGCTGATGTCGAGACTCAAAGATCCTCTCCCCGCGGCGAGACCGGGCGTCCGGAGCGTCGCCGTCGCGACGCCTTCACCGATTCCACTCTACGTCCGGAGCCCCCCCGCCGGCAACCGCGCGTGAGATCGCCCGCGGGCGTCGGCCGATGGCGACGACGCCCGCGGGCGAGGATGTTCCGGACCCGGCGAGGCTTACAGCTCGTTGCTGTCGTGGATCATGGGCTCGAGTTCCTTGGTGTTCCGCTCGACCGCGAGGACGACCGTCCGCTCCTCGACGCCGTCGGCGCTGGCGGCGACGGCCGGGATGATCTGCCGCGAGTCGGGCAGGCTGAAACGGACGGTGAAGGTGCCGTCGGGCCGGAGCTGGACGGGCTCGCCCTGGAGGGTGACCTGGGCGTTGGGCTCGGTCGTGCCGTAGACGATCAGCTCGGCGTCGATCTCGAAGTGGAACCGCCGGCCCAGGCCCGGCAGGGCCCCCAGCGAGAGGTTCTGCATCGAGAGGCTCGACAGGGGCCGGCGGAGCCGCTCGTCGAACAGGTCGTTGAGGTCGACCGACGTGGAGCTGACCGACTTGTGGGCGTTGATCGTCGAGGGGTTCTGGACCCGCTCGAACTGCTGCTGCACGCTGGCCCAGTTCTCCTCGAGGGCGTCGGTCACGCCGGCCTTGGGCGTGGTGACGATGTTGGAACGGGCCAGGACGTAGAACTTGCCCCGGCGCGAGAGGTAGCCGACGTCGATCCGGTAGGAGCGGGGCGGCTTGACGACGTCGATGTACCAGTTGTTGACGCCGCCGTGGATCGGGATGTCGCGGACGATCCGCTCGGCGGCGTTGGTGGTGTCCTCGCTGGTGACGTCGATCAGGCGGAGGATCGGCAGGGCGCTGTGCCATTCCTGGCCGAGGGCGGCCTGGGCGCGGGCGAGCGTCGTGCGGCTCAGCTCCCAGTGGGCGTGGAGCCAGTAGGAGTCGCGGGCCAGGACGATGATCCGGTCCTTCTGCGACGCGTGGTTCAGGGTGTGGGGCGCGGGGGCGACGGCGGAAGGGGCGCCGACCGGGCGACGCGCGGGGCCCGCGGCGTGGCCGTCCGAGGCCGCGGCGGGGCGCTTGACGTTCTTGGGCGCCCGCGGGGCGGGACGCTCCTTCTTGGCCCGCGGCGGCGTCGCCGGCCGGGTCGAGGACAGGGCTCGTATCAACTGATCCTTTCGCATCGCGTGCCATCCCGCGATGCCCCGCTCCTTGGCCATTTGCGAAAGGTGCTTCTTGTTACAGTCTTTGAGCGCGTCGACGGTCATACGGAACCACTCCAACACCACGGTCGCGCCGGCCGCGTCCGTGACGGATGACGGGTAGCAGGATTCTTCCGTGAGTGGACCGATCCGGAAAACTCCCTGTGTCCCGGATGAGGCTAGTCGACTGCAAGACGCAACAGGCCGGGGCGGTCGCGGGGAGGCGAGGGAGCGGCGGGCAAAAAAAAACGGCCGTCGACCCGTGCGGGTCGAGACCGTTGCGCTCAGCCGGGATCGCCTCGTCCTTGCCACTGCGACGTCATCGCTGATCCCCCTCGAAAGAGAGCCGGGGAGAGCGGGCAACTTGCGTTACGCCGACCCTTTGGGTGCTCGTCGCTATCGGGGATACCACATTGACACAAACCCTGTCAATTCCGATTTCGCGGCGGCCCCCGCGGCCCCGCCGCTTATTTAGCACAGGCCGCCGCGTCGGCGCCGCCGGCCCCCCGGGGGGGCTCGCCGCGGGGGCCGGCGGACTTTGTGAAAAATTTCGCGAACCGGCTCCCGGGAGGTTGACAGCGGCCTCGGCGGATTGCTTAATGGAACGGGCGTGCGACGTCCCGTCTCGACGGCGTCTTCGGATCATGCCCCGCGTCGGCCCTGGGCCGACCGGGCGCCGGGTTCGGGGTGCGTCCGAGGACCGGGCGCCGAGGCCCGGATTCGACGACCCGGAGGCGGCCGTGACCCGCGACCAAGACTCGCGATCGTCCGTCTCGCAGGGCCTCGAATGGGGGACTCGCGTCACGACGATCGGCCTCGAATTCGCCCTCCCCGCCGTCCTGGGCCACGGCCTGGACCGGTGGCTGGGCTCCGCCCCCTGGCTCACGGTCGGCGGCGCGTTCCTGGGGCTGGCGATCGGCATGCTGCACATATTCCGGCTGCCGGGCGAGCTCGCCCGGGCCGAAGAGCGGCGTCGCCCCCCGCGTTCGGGCGGGGACGCGGGACGAGCTGACGCATAAATTCCGGCCGACGTCGCGGGACGTCGCCCGGGCCGACCCTTGAAGAGCGTTCCCCCCCCCATGGCAGCACACGACCCCCTGAGCCACGTCGTCGACCACACGACCCTGGAACTCCCCTGGCCGCCGCCGGCCTGGGAGTGGACGATCCAGCTCCCCTACCCGCTGACGCGCTTCATGGTGATGGAGCTGATCGCGGCGGTCCTGGCGGTCCTGGTCCTGGTCCCGGTGGTCCGGCACATCCGCCGCAACGCCGTCACCCGGGGCGGCTTCGCCAACGCGGTCGAGGCCGTCCTGCTGTACATCCGCGACGACGTCGCGCGGCCGGCGATCGGCGGCCACGGGGCGGACAAGTTCCTCCCCTTCCTCTGGACGGCCTTCTTCTTCGTCCTGTTCAACAACCTGCTGGGGATGATCCCCGGGTTCGCCTCGCCCACGGGCAACATCAACGTCACGGCGATGCTCGCCGTCATGACGCTGGGGGTCGTGGTCGCCGCGGGCGTCCGGGAGATGGGGGTGGCGGGCTTCTTCACCGGCCTGGTCCCCCACATCGACGTCCCCTGGCCCATGAACTACTTCCTGTGGCCCTTGATGTTCATGATCGAGCTGGTGGGCCTCCTGATCAAGCACATCGTGCTGGCCGTGCGACTCTTCGCGAACATGTTCGCGGGCCACGTGGTGCTGGCGGTGATCCTGGGGTTCATCCTGGTCGCCAAGGGGCCGCTGTTCTACCTCGTCATGCCGGCCAGCATCGCGGGCGTGGTCGCGCTCAGCCTGCTGGAGCTGTTCGTGGCGTTCCTGCAAGCGTACATCTTCACGTTCCTCTCCGCGCTCTTCATCGGCTCGGCGGTGCACCCGCACTGACGCCCGTCGAAGGCTGGGAGGGAACCGTCCCCGGCGCGCGTCGCGGCCGCCCGCGGGACCCCGAGATCGATCGGTCCGCGAAGTCCGTCGAAGGAAACACCGGCGAGGGGGGCGTCCGACGCCGAACCCCCGCCGGGGCGAGGCGTTGGGAAGCCTCGCGACGTCCCCCTGCTCGTCGCAGTCGTCACCATCTAGTCACCCGAGGGTTCGATGAAACTGATCAAGTCCGGTCTCTTCGCTTTGGCCTTGCTGCTCGTGAGCCAGGGGGCCGTCCTCGCCCAGGCGCCCGCCGTCGCGGTCCCCACGGGCCCCGTCGTGGCCCCGGTCGACCTCAAGCCGATCGGCGCCGGCCTCATCATCATCGGCGCCGGCCTGGGCATCGGCATCCTCGCCCGCTCGGCCGTCGAGAGCATGGCCCGCCAGCCCGAGATGGCCGGCAGCATCCAGACGGCCATGATCATCGCCGCGGCCCTCATCGAAGGCGTCACGTTCTTCGCCCTGCTGCTGCAGCTCATCGCCTGACCGACGCCGGCCCCGACCGATCCGGCCCGGCCGGCGCCCGAACCGGGGCGCCGGCGGGCCCGGAGCCCCGCGGTCCCGCCCGACGATCGGCCGATTCGATCCCGCTCCGCTCCGCAAACGCGAGAACCAATCCATGCTCCGCTTCCTGAAGTCCGCCCTGGGGTCCGGACTCGTCGCGCTGGCCACGGCGGCCCTCCTCGCCCCCACCGCCGCGCGGGGGGCCGAGGAGCCCCCGGCCGCGCACCCGGCCCCCGCGGCCGCCGCGCACGTCGACCCGGCCCCCGCCGCCGCCCACGGCCCCACGGCGGCCGAGGCGCACGGCGAGGGCGAGCACGCCAAGGCCAACCCGATGGAGCCCCAGCCCGGGCTGGCCATCTGGACGCTGGCCGTCTTCTTCTGCCTGATGGTCGTCCTCGGCCGGTTCGCCTGGAAGCCGCTGATCGAGGCCCTGCACCATCGCGAGGAGCACCTCGAGCACACCCTGGTCCAGACCGAGAAGGCCCGCAACGACGCCGAGCAGCTCCTCGCCGAGCACCGCCGGCTGATCGCCGAGGCCGACGACAAGGTCCGCGACATGCTCTACCAGGGCCAGCGCGGGGCCGAGGCCCGCGCCGCCACGCTCCTCCGCCAGGCCCAGGCCGACGCCGACGCCGCCCGCGACCGCGCCCAGCGCGAGATCGCCGCGGCCCGCGACCAGGCCCTCGCCGAGATCTGGACCCGCACCGCCGACGTCGCCGTGACGGTCGCCGGCCGCGTCCTGTCCAAGCAGATCGGCGACGACGACCGTCGCCGCCTGCTCGACGAGGCCATCCGCGAGCTGCCCGAGGGCTTGCAGGCCGGGGGCGCCAAGGCATGACGACCCAATCCCCCCCCGAGCGGCCCCGCCGGCCGCTCGGCGACGACGACGCCCAGGCCGCCCGCGCCTACGCCGGGGCCCTCCTGGGCGCCGCCGGCGCGGGCGACGGCCCCGCCGCGGCGATCGCCGACCTGGACGCGATCCGCGACGAGATCCTCGACCCCAACCCCCGGTTCGCCGCGGTCCTGGCCAGCCCGCAGGTCGCGACGGCCGAGAAGGACCGGATCCTCCGGGAGCTGCTCGACGGCCGCGTGTCGGACGTCGCGCTCCGGTTCCTCCGCGTGCTCAACCGCCACGGCCGGCTCGGGCTGATCGCCGGCGTCGCCGACGAGGCCCGTCGCCAGCTCGACCGCAAGCAGGGCCGCGTGGCGGTCCGGGTCCGGACCGCCGCCCCGCTCGACGAGGGCCAGATGGAGGCCCTCCGCGCCAAGGTGGCCCGCCTGACCTCCGGGACGCCCGTGCTCACCGTCGTCACCGATCCCGACCTCATCGGCGGCCTCGTCGTCCAGATCGGCGACGTGGTCCTCGACGCCTCGGTGCGGAACCGTCTTGAACAGATACGCCAGCGGCTGATCGAAGGAAAGACGCATGAAATTCAGAAGCGAAGAGATCAGTTCAGTCATTCAGCGTGAGATCGAGCAGTTCGCCCCCGAGGTCACCCGGACGGAAGTCGGCACCGTGCTGGAGGTCGGCGACGGCATCGCGCGCGTCCACGGCCTCTCCGGCGTCATGGCCGGCGAGATGGTCGCATTCAAGAACGGCTCCAAGGGGATTGCGCTCAACCTGGAAGAGGCGTCGGTCGGCGTCATCGTCCTGGGCGAGTACACCGAGATCGAGGAGGGGGACGAGGTCGTCGCGACCGGCCAGCTCCTGCGGGTCCCCGTCGGCGAGGCTCTGATCGGCCGCGTCGTCGACCCGCTCGGCAACCCGCTCGACGAGGGGGGCCCGATCGTCACCAGCCTGAGCCGCGCCATCGAGTCGCCGGCCGCCGGCATCGCCGAGCGCCAGCCCGTCGACGAGCCGCTGCAGACGGGCATCAAGGCCATCGACGCCATGATCCCGATCGGCCGCGGCCAGCGCCAGCTCATCATCGGCGACCGCAAGACGGGCAAGACGGCCATCGCGATCGACACGATCCTCAACCAGAAGGGGACCGGGGTCATCTGCGTGTACGTGGCGATCGCCCAGAAGGAGTCGACGACGGCCAGCCTGGTCGACGTCCTCCGCCGCCACGGCGCCATGGACTACACGATCGTCGTCGCCTCGGGCGCCAGCGACCCGGCCCCGCTGCAGTACATCGCCCCGTACGCCGGCTGCGCCATGGCCGAGTACTTCATGTACGAGCAGGGCAAGCCGACCCTCTGCATCTACGACGACCTCTCGAAGCAGGCCGTCGCCTACCGCGAGGTCTCGCTCCTGCTCCGCCGCCCTCCCGGCCGCGAGGCCTACCCGGGCGACATCTTCTACGCCCACTCCCGCCTCCTGGAGCGGTCGGCCAAGCTGGCGAACCGCTACGTCATCGTCCCCGAGGCGACCAAGCCCGAGGCCGTGACCGAGGAGTCGGGCGTCGACAAGAAGGTCTACGTCGGCGTCCCCGGCGCCGAAGAGGCCGCGCACGCCCTCAAGGAGAAGTTCGCCCAGGGTCACAAGGTCGTCAAGACCCCGACCTCGGGGGGCTCGATGACGGCCCTGCCGATCATCGAGACGCTGGAAGGCGAGGTCTCGGCCTACATCCCCACGAACGTGATCTCGATCACGGACGGCCAGATCTACCTCCAGCCCGACCTCTTCTTCGCGGGCGTCCGGCCGGCCATCGACGTCGGCATCAGCGTCTCGCGGGTGGGCGGCAAGGCCCAGATCGCCGCCATCCGCAAGGTGGCCGGCAGCTTGCGCCTCGACCTGGCGGCCTTCCGCGAGCTGGAGGCCTTCGCCCAGCTCGGCACCGACCTGGACAAGGCGACGCAGGCCCAGCTCGACCGCGGCTACCGCATGGTCGAGCTGCTCAAGCAGCCCCAGTACCGGCCGCTCTCGGCCATCGACCAGGTCATGAGCATCTACGCCGGCTCGACCGGCGCCCTCGACGACGTCCCGGCGCGCGAGGTCCAGCGGTTCGAGCGGGAGTTCCTCGAATTCCTGCACGCCCAGCGGGCCAAGCTGGTCGAGGACCTGACCCGCGAGAAGAAGATGACCGACGCGATCACGGCCGACCTCAAGGCGGCCCTCAAGGACTTCAAGGCCGGGTTCAAGTACGCCGGCCAGGCCGCCCCCGCGGCCGCCGTCGCCGCCAAGTCCTGACCCGACCCCGGCGACCGAGCTTTCCGAACGAGGCCCCGACGCCCCCCCGGCCCAGCCGGCGCGGCGTCGGGGCCCGCCCGAGCGAATCCCGAGAGACCTCAAAATGGCCAAGGCCCGCGCGATCATCAAACGCCGCAAGGCGGTCGACAACATCCGGAAGATCACCCGGACGATGGAGCTCATCGCCACGGCCCGCTACCGCAAGGCGATGGACCGGGCCGTCGAGGCCGAGGCCTATACCAAGAAGATCGCCGAGCTGGCCGCCGACCTGGGCGCCTCCTCCCCGTCCACGCCCCACCCCCTGTTCGAGAAGCGCGAGCCGATCAAGAAGGCCCTGCTGCTGGTGCTGACCAGCAACCGCGGCCTCGCCGGCGGCTACAACGGCAACGTCCTGCGGGCGGCGATCCGCGATTACCAGGACCTGCAGGCCGAAGGGGCCGAGGTCGTGGTCGAGTTGTCGGGCAAGCGCGGGATCAACTTCTGGAAGTACCGCCGGCTGCCGATCTCCGCCGGCCACCTCCACTTCGAGGACAAGCCCGCCTTCCACGAGGTCGAGGTGCTCGCCGAGCGGTTCATGGCGATGTTCCTCGCGGGCGAGATCGACCGGATGGACGTCGTCTACACGCGATTCATCAACACGTCCCGGCAGGAGGCCGTCGTGCGGACCCTGCTGCCGATCACGAACGACGAGCCTGTCGCGACCGCGGCCGAGCCGAACCGCGAGCGGACGGAGTACGAGTTCCTGCCCGACGCCCAGGGGATCCTCAAGGAGATCGTGCCGGTCTCGTTCAAGGTGCGGCTGTTCAAGTGCTTCCTCGACGCGGCCGTCAGCGAGCAGATCGCCCGCATGGTGGCCATGAAGGGCGCCTCGCAGAACGCCGACGAGCTGTCGAAGACCCTGACCAGGCAGTACAACCGGGCCCGCCAGTCGCAGATCACCGGCGACCTGGCCGACATCGTCGGGGCCGCCACCGCCCTGAAGTGACCGCCGGACGGCCGGCCCCCGAACACGAAGAAGACATCGGAAGACCCACGCGTCCCAGGCGCTTGAAGACAGGAATTTCGCAATCATGGCGACTGCTACGAGGACCGGACGAATCGCACAGGTGATCGGCTCGACCTTCGACGCCGAGTTCGAAGAGGGCGACCTGCCGAACATCTACAACGCCCTCACCATCGACAACGACCAGAAGGGCGCCCCGATCCACCTGACGGGCGAGGTCCAGCAGCACCTCGGCGGCAACCGGGTCCGCTGCGTGGCGCTGGGCTCGACCGACGGCCTGGTCCGCGGGATGGAAGTGGTCGACACCGGCGCGCCGGTGAGCGTTCCCGTCGGCAAGGAGTCGCTGGGCCGCGTCTTCAACCTGCTGGGCAAACCGATCGACGGCCGGGGCCCGGTCCACACGACCGAGAGCTGGCCGATCCACCGCGACCCCCCCTCGTTCGACCAGCTCTCGCCCAAGACCGAGCAGTTCGAGACCGGCATCAAGGTCATCGACCTGCTGACCCCGTTCGTCCGGGGCGGCAAGATCGGCCTCTTCGGCGGCGCCGGCTTGGGCAAGACCGTCATCCTGCAAGAGATGATCTCCCGCATCGCGTCGGTCCACAGCGGCTACTCCGTGTTCGCCGGCGTGGGCGAACGGACCCGCGAGGGGAACGACCTCTGGCTGGAAATGCAGGAGACCAAGGTCGGCAGCACCGGCAAGTCGGTCATCGACAGCACGGTCATGTGCTTCGGCCAGATGAACGAGCCGCCGGGCGCCCGCCTCCGCGTGGCCCTCACCGCGCTCACCATGGCCGAGTGGTTCCGCGACGCCACCGGGGCCGACACCCTGCTGTTCATCGACAACATCTTCCGGTTCAGCCAGGCCGGCTCCGAGGTCTCGGCCCTGCTGGGCCGGATGCCGTCGAACGTGGGCTACCAGCCGACCCTCGCCACCGAGATGGGCGCCCTGCAGGAGCGCATCACCTCCACGAAGAAGGGCGCCATCACGTCGGTGCAGGCCGTCTACGTCCCCGCCGACGACCTGACGGACCCGGCCCCGGCCACGACCTTCGGCTTCCTCGACGCCTTCATCGTGCTCTCGCGGTCGATCTCCGAGAAGGGGATCTACCCGGCCATCGACCCGCTCGGCTCCAGCTCCCGCATCCTCGACCCGCAGTACGTCGGCCAGGAGCATTACGACGTCGCCCAGCGGGTCCAGAAGATCCTCCAGCGGTACAAGGAACTCCGCGACATCATCGCCATCCTCGGCGTCGACGAGCTGTCGGAGGACGACAAGCTGATCGTCCACCGCGCCCGCCGGCTCGAGCGGTTCCTGTCGCAGCCGTTCTTCGTGGCCGAGGTCTTCCTGAACAAGCCGGGCGAGTACACCAAGCTCCCCGACACGATCCGCAGCTTCAAGGAGATCTGCGACGGCAAGTGGGACCACCTGCCGGAGTCGGCCTTCATGTACGTCGGCGCCATCGAGCAGGCCGAGGAGCAGGCCAAGAAGATGGGCGCGATCTGAACGAGGAACGGTCCCAGCCCGCCAGCGGAGCCTGCAACGACATGGCCAGCATCACCGAAACCACCGAGCCGGCGCGGACGGGGCTCCTCTCGGGCCTCCTCCAGTGCCAGGTGGTCACGCCCGAGAAGACCGTCTTCGCCAAGACCGTGGACTTCGTCGCCCTGCCCCTCTTCGACGGCGAGCTCGGCGTCCTCCCCGGCCGCGCCCCGCTGCTCGGCCGCCTGGGATACGGCGAGCTGCGCATCAAGGTCGGCGGCGCGGTCGAGTCGTACTTCGTCGACGGCGGCTTCGCCCAGGTCCGCGACGACGTCGTCACCGTCCTGACCAACCGCGCCCTGGCCGCCTCGAAGATCGAGATGAACGGCACCGCCGCCAAGCTCGACGAGGCCCTCCGCCGGCCGGCCGTCACCGACGCCGAGATCGCCGAGAAGGAAAAGACCGTCGCCCAGTACCGCGCGATGATCCACGTCAGCAACAAGGCCTGACGCCGCCTCGCAAGCCCACCGATCGGGACCGGACGATCGCCTCGTCGATCCGTCCGGTCCCGATTTTGCTTATCCGTCCCCTTCGACCCTCCCCTCCCCCAGCCCCGGCCGGACGCCGGGGCCCGCCCAGGAGAACCGCCGTGAGCGACCACGACCACGAACACGTACACGACGAGAACTGCGACCACGATCACGACGACGACATGGTCGAGATCGTCTACATGGCCCGCGAAGACGTCCTCGAGAAGCTCGGGATCTCCTCCGAGGAGTTCGCCGAGGCGCTCGACAAGGCCATCGACGGCCTCGAACAGCTCGCCATGCGCGACGACGTGACCGACGAGGAGATCCCCGCCATGGAGGACCTCGCCATGACCATCAAGGGCCAGGAGTACCGCCTCGGCGACCTCGCCGAGATCTCCTTCGAGGGCGATGACGACGAGGACGACGAAGAAGAGATGGAAGACGAAGAAGCCGAGGGGATCGAGGAAGTTCAGGAGGATTGACTGCGGTCGATCTTATTGCCGGCTTTACATCGGGTTTGCCGCCGACGTCCCGGCTGCTCGGTCCTACGCAAGCTCCTCGCCCATGGTTTTTTGCGTCCATACTGGACGCCCCGCGCTGGGTTTAGAAGCGCATCTCGACTCGCCGTCGACGAGTCGCGAGGCTCGGGAGTCCGAATTCGAGGCGAGTGGTTCGACCTTCTGAAATAAGAAGATCGGGCGTCCCCTGCCACCCTTCCTCAACCTTGCTCGAGAACGGCGGATCTCGGTGGGTCCTGGAGAGCCGGTGGATGGGCGGGGGCTCCGTCCGTCGCTTTCCAGCGTCCCGTTCCGTCCTGGGGCTCATCGACCACCCCTCCGGCCACGTCCACCCTCCGGCGGGCCCAGGGGCCGTCGCGCTCCTTGCAAAATCCCTACCGGCCGAATGAACCGCGCGAGGGGTTCGCCCGACTCCTTGATCGATGCTGTTCAAGGGGGTGGGGATGGACCACGAGCGCGAGGAAATCGAGCTTGAGCTGCTGGTGATCCGTTGCCAGCGCGGGGAGCGAGCGGCGTTCGACGAGCTGATCCGAGGCTGGGAGCGAAGGCTCTTCGTCTACATCCGGAAGCTCGTCTCGGACGAGGAGGAGGCCTGGCAGCTCCTCCAGGAGATCTGGCTCCAGGTCTTGCGGGGGATCACCTCGCTTCGCCAGCCGCGATTCTTCCCGGTCTGGGTCTATCAGGTCGCGCGGAACACGGTGATGTCGCATTATCGCCGCGAGTACTCCCGCGCCGTCTCGCTTCAGGCCGACGTGCCGGTTCGCGGCGACGACTTCGACGGCTTCGACGACGCCGAGTCGGTGCATGCCGGGCTGTCGAGGCTGGCGATGCCGGACCGCGAGGTCCTGACCCTGTACTTCCTGAACGATCTCAGCATCGCCGAGACGGCCGAGGTGCTCGGGATCCCCCCGGGCACGGTCAAGTCTCGTCTGTACAGGGCCAAGCGGGCGTTGAGAGACGTCCTCGGCCCCGAAGGAGGCTGTCATGGCTGATCGGAAAGACGTCCCGCTCCCCGGGTTCCTCGACTTCGACGCCCAGGATTCCGAACTGCAGCGACGCCATCGAGCGATCCTCGACGCTCGCCTCGGATCGGCCTGGCCCCTGGGGAGGAAGGCCCGCTATCTGATCGTCGCGACCTCGGGCCTGATCGGATTCTTCGTCGCCGGATCGCTTAGCCTAACCGAGCCCGCCTCGACCCCGCCGGCGATTCGAGGACTCCTCGGGCTCTTCGCCCTCTTCAGTCTAGGGTGGACGCTCTTCGCCGCCTGGACGCTCGCCCGCCGCCGAGGGGGATTCGCGGGCGAGAGATTGGCGGCCGCGCGGATCGCCCTGGGGTTCACGCTCTTCGCGGTGGCGGGACTGGGGCTTGCGGCGACCTCGCTGGGCAAGGAGGCGGCCGCCGCTCCCATGATCGGCGTCGGTTTAGGATTCCTCGTGCTCGCCGCCGTCGGCGCGACCAACGCCCGCATCGAGGAGGCCGAACTCGCGATCCGGGAACAGCTCCTGCGCCTCGAAGCCCGGATCGTCCGGTCCGAGCCGGCGGCATCACGCGCCCAGCCGCCGTTTCCCGAGACCTGATCGAGGGAGGTCCACCCGAAGGATCGGCGCGGAGGGCGAGTCACCTCGACCGCCGCCCGCTCGCTCCGCGACCCCCGGGCGGATCATTGCCCGCACGTACCCACGTCACTGATCCTTGCGCGATTTTCATTATTTTCGTCCAAGAGTCTGGTCTGGCCGCCGAAGGTTTCGTAGATTCGGGCTTCCAACTCTTACGGGCTTCGGACACGCACCAACCTCTCCATGCGTGCGAAGCCGCCTGACAAATCGATGGTTCCAGGAGTCCACGTCTTGAAGAACTCCGTGCTTCGCGACGGCGGGAGGGCGTTCGGCCTCGGTCTGCTCGCCTTCGCGACAGGCTTCGGCATGGGCTGCGACAGCTCGAAGCAGGGCGGCACCCAGGTCCAGGTCAGCGACGAGGACAGGGCCCTGGTCAACGCCAGGAAAGAGTCGTACGCGGCCCGCGCGAAGGAGAAGGCGGCGGCCCGCACGACGAAGAAGCACTGATCGGCCCGCCCCCTCGGCCTCGTCGCTCCGAGGCCCCCCTCGTCAAAATCCTCCTCTCATCGCAATTCGTCTCGCCACCCGTCTCAGGGAGGTCTCCCTCATGAATCCCCGCAAGGGCTTCACGCTCATCGAGCTGCTCGTGGTGATCGCGATCATCGCGGTCCTGATCGCCCTGCTCCTGCCCGCCGTCCAGTCGGCGCGCGAGGCGGCCCGGCGCATCCAGTGCACCAACAATCTCAAGCAGCTGGGGCTGGGCGTCCACAACTACATCTCGGCCACAGGCGCCTTCCCGCCCGGCATCGTCACGACGGTCGCCTACCCCGGCACGGCCGATCCGGGCCAGCTTTCGACCTGGACGGCCTGGAGCCCGCAGTCGTTGCTGCTGTCTTACATCGAGCAGGGGCCGCTCTATAATGCGGCGAACTTCAACTGGAACTGTTGCTACGACACCGTCGCCGACTCGATCAATTCGACGGTCTACCTGAACCGGATCGCCGCGTTCCTCTGCCCGTCGGACGGCGTCGTCGGCCAGCAGAACATCAACAGCTACTACGGCAGCATCGGCACCTCGACCCAGCAGTACCCCTCCGACGGCAACACCTCGGGCGTGTTCCTGCTTTACAACAGCAGCAATCGGACGTCGTCCGTGACCCTCGCGGCGCTCACCGACGGCACCTCGAACACGATCGCGTTCGGCGAAGGGCTCGCGGGCGACTACGCCAAGACCACCAGCTATCGCGGCAACGGCATGTCCGGCGCCAATCAGATCCTGGCCGCCGAGGTCCTCGACGCGCGGTCGGCCCCCACGTTCGTCGTCCAGGAACTCCAGGCCTGCAACACGTTCTGGGCCACCCCCGCGATGGCGACCTGCGTCGGGGTCGGGGGCTGCGACCAGGCGGGGATGAAGCAGTACATGGGCCAGACCTGGGCGCTCGGCGAGCGGGGCTTCACCCTGTTCAACACGGTCGTCCCGCCCAACTCGAAGCAGTATCCCTGGCACAGCTGCCGGACGACGACCTGCCTGGAGTGCGCGATGGAAGGTTCGAGCTACATCAACGCCAGCAGCAACCACCCCGGCGGCGCCAACTTCGCGCTCAGCGACGGCAGCGTCCGGTTCATCAAGGACTCGATCGACATGTCCGTCTACCAGGCCCTGGGGACACGGAACGGCGGGGAGGTGATCAGCTCCGACTCGTATTGAGCGGAGACTGTTGAAGGTCGACCGGCGGGGTCGAAGGACGTCTTCCCCCCTCGCGGGGGAAGGCAGCCCCCCCAGGGGTCGGATGAGCGGGACGACGAGCGCAAGGACCGTCGGAATTCGCGATCCGGCCGGATGTTACGCCGACAATCAAGTCGCGCGTCCTCCACCTCATCCGGCCCTTCGGTCCACCTTCCCCCGCGAGGGGGGAAGGCATGAAACCCTTCTTACTCGTTCATCGGCCGGTTCACGCGAGGTCGGACTCCGCCTCCGGCCTCGCGCCGCCTCCCGAAGTCGTGACGACGGCCGCCCCCAGGGCGGTCAGCACGGCCACGAGCACCTGGGCCAGGATCCGCGGCGGGCCCCCGCCCGGGAGGGGGAGGTCCGACTTGCCGGACGGGAAGGCCAGGGCGGCGGCGATCTCGTAGACGATCGTGGCGATCAGGGCGCCGACGAGCCCCCCGGCCAGGGCCTTCGCCGCGCCGCGACTCCGGAGCCCGAGGCCGAGCCCGAAGGCCAGGCCGACGAGGGCCCCGACGAGCACCCAGATCGCGCCATGCGCCAGCAGCGGGACGATCAGGTCGTCGGCTTGCGAGTCCCGCCCGCGGAAGAAGATCGGCGTCGCGATCGAGGCCGTCGCGCCCCCCGCGACGAGGCCCAGCACGCCGCCCGCGACGGCCGCCCCGACGGCCCGCCTCCGCGACCCCGTCGCGAGCCCCCCCGCGGCCCCCAGGGCCAGGCCGAGCAGACCGCCCATCGTCGCGTAGACGGCCCGGGCGCTGCCGACCCGCGCGGCCTCCAGCCTGGCCGCATCCTCCGGGGTCTGGACGATCTTGAGCTTGGGGAAGAGCCGGTCGCGATAGCCGGCCACGACCCGCTCGCCGACCAGGCTCGACGCCCCGCCCGCGATCAGCCCCGCCACCAGCGCCAGGGCGACGATCTTGCCGTTTCCGCCGCCACGTGGGGCGACGTCCGTCCGGTCCGCCTTCGCCTGCGCAAGGGGCTCGCGCGCCCCCTCGTCCTCGGGAGGGCGGGAATTCATGCTCAGCACCTCTGATGTCCTCGAAAGGAGTCGTGACGGCCGGGAGGGCCCCTCCATTAAGAATCATAAAGGCGAAATTCTCAACGCCGTTTTCGAGGACGAATCCTCGGTCGGCCGGAATCAGCCAGGCGCAGCGATCGAAGTCTCCGGCGACCGCCGAGCGAAGAATCCCGGCCGCCGGGCCATCGGCCGCTCGATCCAGCGAGCGCCGGTCCAGCCGTGGTGGGTCACGGCGACGTCGCCGCCGTCGAGGACGATTTCGAGGAAGCCGGGCGGGTCGTCCCCGCGCCTGTCCAGCAGCAGGGGGGCGCCGGCGTTGAGGCACACCTCGTCCGGAAGGGCCGGCGGCGTGAACGCCCAGGCGTGGTGGACGTGGCCGCAGCAATACAGGTGCGGGCCGATCGTCGCCAGCCACGCGGTCAGCTCGTCCGCGTTTTCGAGGCGCTTCCAGGCCAGTTCCTCCTCAAGGCCGGGAGGGGCGGCGATCGGGTAGTGGCAGGCGACCACGAGACGGTCGACGTCGGCCCGGTTGGCCTCCCAAAGCTCACGGGCGGCGGCGAGCTGGGCGGCGGGCAGACGTCCCCGGGCCGAGAGGTGGGGCCTGGAAGGATCGAGGGCCAGGACGGCCGTCCGATCGGCGACGAATCGGAGCCAGGGGAACGTCTCCCCGCCCAGGAACGGGCCGAACGACCGCTCGAATCGGCGGCCGCGGGCGGAGCCCCGGGTGTAGCGGTCGTGGTTGCCGGGGACGACCGTCGCGCGCTCGGGAGATCGCAAAAGCGGTCGCAGGGCCTCGAACGCCAGGGCGAATTCCTCGGCCAGCGCGGTGGTGGTCAAGTCGCCCGTGATCAGGACGTGGTCGGGGGCCAGCGACTCGACCCGTTCGACGACCTGCCGCAGCCGCTCCATCCGGAACCGCCGCGCCCGGCCCAGCAGCAGGGCCGCCATGCCGACGGCCCGCTTGTTCATCAGCCGGAGCGGGTTGAACTCGTACTTCCAGACGTGGACGTCGGACAGGTGGACGAGCCGAAAGCCGGGCAAGGCGGGAGTCCAGCGACGGAGGGGGTAGGAAAGCGGTCGGCCCCGAACGTCACCCGTTCCAGCCGACCCAACCGACCAGCACATCGTACGCCGTGTGCGCCCCGACCGCGATGCCGAAGCCGCGCAGGATGAAGACCCAGGCGAAGAAGACGCCGGCCATCCAGCGGAAGATGAAGGCGAACCAGGTGAACGCCTCGCCCGGGTTGCCGGCGTGGTGGGCCAGCGAGAACAGGAGCGCCGAGCCGCTCACCGCCAGGGCGCTCGCGAGGACCTGGGGGGTCTGGAGCAGGCGGAGCGCGTAGAAGATCGCCGGCACCAGGAGCAGCCGGAAGAGGGCCTCCTCGTACACCCCCGCGCCCAGGTAGCCGACGAGCTGCGCCGCGGCGGCCTCGGCCGAGCCGGGCGCGACCTGCAAGAGCGCGGCGGGGGGCGGGGTCCGCTCCATCAGGTCGAAGCCCAGGTCCACCAGCCGGCTCACCCCCACCAGAGCCACGGCCAGCACCAGGCTCTCGATCACCATCCCGGCCACGACCACCGGCGAGAACTTCCAGCCCTTGGGCTGGAGCGCCTGCCAGCCCAGCAAGACGAGGAAGAGCGAGAGCGGCAGCAGCCAGTGGTCGGTGAGCCCGACCGTCGCCAGGCTCTGGCGGATCCAGGCGTCGGCCCCGGTCCGCAAGGCCTGCGCCGAGCCTCCCCCCAGCCAGACCACCCCGAACTCGTAGGCCAGGACGATGGGCGCGACCAGGACGAGCGAGGGGAGCGGCTTGCGGGTCGTCGCCCAGTAGCTCGGCGGCGGGTCGATCGGCTCGACGAAGACCAGCCGGCGCAGCCCCCGCTGACGCGAACCGGCCTTCTCGATGCGCTGGAGATCCGAACGGTCCCTGGCGGACTTCAACTCGTCCCTCCTCTCCGGGCGCGCCGGCGCGGCCGGCCGGGTCGTCGGCGGTCGGGCGTGGATTACGGGTCGTTCGGATGAGTCGTATTGTTCGAAGCGGCCGAAGAATACGAAATCGCCGTCCGTCTTGTGGGTGCAGCGGCAGGCGGCTACGATTACCTTACCATACGGACGAGGCGTCAGCTTGACGGCGACGTGGGCCGGCCCGAAAAAGCACCACTCACGGCCCCCGCCCATCGCCCGAAGCATGACCCTGAGGTCGCCAGCCGCGGCGGAGACGCCGGCGTCGAGCCGGACCGCTCCCGACCGGCCGTCGACGTCGCAGAATCCCGGGCCGGAACCCGATCGCCCCCCGCCGCTTCGCCCCCGCGACGAGGTCCGGCTTGCCCCTGGAGATGTTCGCGTGATCGTGCGACGGCGCCTCGTGCTCGGCCTCGGCCTCTCGACCCTGATGACGCTGGCGGCCGGCTGCTCGGACGCCGATCTGACCGGACCGATCGTCTACGAGGAGCAGCCGGCCCTGACCCGCGAGGTCGAGGGCAAGGCCCACCTCGCCGGCAAGCCCAAGATCCAGGCCAAGGCCCGCAAGGCGCTGGAGAAGCTCTACGGCCCCGCGCCCAAGGAGATCCACGTCCCCGAGGGCGCGCCGCTGACGAAGGACGAATCGGGCCGGCTCGGCATGCTGCTGGCCAACTTCGAGCAGACGCCCGAGGGCCCGAAGAAGCTGGACCACGCCGGCGGCTACGGCCTCTACCGCCGCCACTGCCTGCACTGCCACGGCGTCACCGGCGCGGGCGACGGTCCGACGGCCCCATTCGTCTTCCCGCCCCCTCGCGACTTCCGCCGCGGCCTGTTCAAGTTCACCTCCACCCCCAACGGCGCGCGGCCCGACCGCGACGACCTGCGGCGGTCGATCCGCGACGGCCTGCACGGCACCTCGATGCCGGCGTTCGAGGCCCTGCTGACCGCCGCCGAGATGGAGCAGGTCGTCGACTACGTCACCTTCCTGAGCCTCCGCGGCGAGACCGAGCTGGCCCTGATCGAAGAGGGCTTCATCGGCGACGACGAGGACGAGGACGCCCTGGGCGACGACGTCGTGGCCGAGCTGGTGCAAGGGGTCTTCGGCAAGTGGGAAGACGCCCGCGACGCCGTGGTGAACCCGCCCTCGCCCCGCACGCCCCCCTCGCCCGAGAGCGTCGGCCGGGGCCGCGACCTGTTCCTGGGCCGGACCAAGGAGAAGCTCGAATGCGCCGGCTGCCACGGCGCGAAGGGGCTGGGCGACGGGCCCAGCTTCGTCGAGGTGGGCGTGTTCAACCGCGTCGTCTTCGGCGGCGACCCCAGCAAGATGCCCGAGCGGGTGGCCAAGCTCGACGACAAGACCCGCGAGCTGTGGAAGCAGAAGCTCGACGAGTGGGGCAACCCGCTGCGGCCGGCCAACCTGACCCGCGCGGTGTACAAGGGGGGGCGGCGGCCCATCGACCTCTACTGGCGGATCGCCAAGGGGATCACCGGCGCCCAGATGCCCGCCCACTACCCCGGGATCGACCAGGCGCAGATCTGGGACCTGGTGAACTTCGTGCTCGCCCTGCCCTACCAGCCCGAGCTGCTCGACGAGCCGTCGACGGCGGGCGTGACGGCCGAAGCCCCGGCGGTCCGACGATGACCGGGGCGCCGCGAGGAGACCGGCTTCGACGCCGAGGCCGCCGTTCGGATATCCTGTGACCGTGTAAGAACCTCCGGCCCGGGTCGCCCGCCTTTTCCCCGCGGCGACCGGGGACGCCGGACCGTGCGTGGGAGCCTCATTTTTTGCGATACTGGAGCCTGATCTTCGCCCTCGCGGCCGCGTTCAGCGTCGGGGCCTTCGCCTACGCGCCGTTCTCGGCCGACTGGTGGCTCCCCAACCCGGCCGGCGAGCCCCGCCACGTCGTCTCGACGTTCGGCCGGGAGATCGACGCGCTGTTCGTCATCATCCTCTGGCTGACCGGGGCGGTGTTCGTGGGCACCCACGCGGCCCTGATCTGGGCCCAGTTCCGCTACGCCGACCGCGTCGACGCCGACGGCAAGCCGGCCCGGCCCGCCCAGTACTTCCACGGCAGCCAGCGGCTCGAGGTCGTCTGGACCATCATCCCGGCCGGCATCCTCGTCTTCCTGGCGCTCTACCAGATGGACACCTGGGCGAACATCAAGTTCCGTTCGGCCGCCCCCCGGACGCCCGTGCTCGCCGAGCTGACCGGCCGCCAGTTCCAGTGGATGATGAAGTATCCCGGCCCCGACGGCCGGCTCAACACGCCCGACGACCTCTTCACGGTGAACGACCTGCACTTCGTGAAGGACCGGACGGCCCTCATCCACCTGAAGTCGGCCGACGTGATCCACTCGTTCTTCCTCCCCCAGATGCGGATCAAGCAGGACGCGGTCCCCGGGATGACCATCCCGGTCTGGTTCGACTGCGACCGCGCGGGCCGCTACGAGCTGGCCTGCGCCGAGCTCTGCGGCTGGGGCCATTACAAGATGCGCGGCGACGTCGTGGTCCACGAGACCGAGCGGGAATTCCAGGAGTGGCAGGCGGCCAAGCTCGCCGAGCAGGGCCGCAGCCAGCTCGCGACCGCCCCGGGCGACCCGGGAGGGGATGAGAAATGAGCGCGGAACCGACCGTCGCCGGCGTCGGCGGCCCGATCGTCGCCCACCCCGACCAGGGCGAGGGCGAGCACGCCCACCCGGGGGCCACGAACCTCCTGACGAAGTACGTCTTCTCGACCGACCACAAGGTCATCGGCGTGCAGTTCCTGTTCTCGAGCCTGGTCTTCTTCGCGATCGGCGGGGCGCTGGCGATGGCGATCCGCTGGCAGCTCGCCTGGCCCTGGAAGCCGATGCCGATCCTGGCGAAGTGGCTCTGGTCGGCCCCCGCGCTCGGCGGCCAGATGCCGCCCGAGTTCTACAACAAGCTGTTCACGATGCACGCCACGATCATGATCTTCTTCGTGGTCATCCCGATCCTGACGGGGGCCTTCGGGAACTTCCTGATCCCCCTGATGATCGGCGCGCGGGACATGGCGTTCCCCAAGCTGAACATGTTCTCGTACTGGATCATGTGGCCGGGCTTCGTGCTGGTCGTCTGGTCGTTCTTCGTCGAGGGGGGATCGGCCGAGGCCGGCTGGACGAGCTACCCGCCGCTCTCGACCCAGCCCCGCGCCGCGCCCGGGTCGCTCAACGGCCAGACGCTCTGGCTGCTGGCGCTCCTGTGCGCCGGGATCTCGTCGCTGACGGGCTCGATCAATTACATCACGACGATCGTGATGCTGCGGTCGCCGGGCATGAAGATGCTGCGGATGCCGATGACGGTCTGGGCCCTGTTCATCACGGCCCTGCTCCAGGCCTTCGCGCTGCCGGTGCTGACCTCGGCGCTCCTGATGCAGACGCTCGACCGGGTGGCGGGGACCAACTTCTTCAGCCCGGTCGCCGGGGCCGTCGCCAACGCGCCGGCCGTGGTGGGGGGCGGGGCCCCGCTGCTCTTCCAGCACCTCTTCTGGTTCTACTCGCACCCGGCCGTGTACGTCATGATCCTGCCGGGCATGGGCATCGCGTCGGACGTGATCTCGACGTTCTCGCGGAAGCCGCTCTTCGGCTACAAGCCGATGGTGGTGGCGATGGCGGCGATCGCCGGCCTGGGGTTCATCGTCTGGGGCCACCACATGTTCCAGTCGGGCATGAACCCCGCGCTCGGGGCGACGTTCATGCTCTCGACGATGATGATCGCGCTCCCCTCCGCCATCAAGGTCTTCAACTGGATCGGCACGATGTGGGGGGGCCGGATCCAGTACACGTCGGCGATGCTCAACGCCATGGCCTTCGTGTCGATGTTCATCCTGGGCGGCCTGTCGGGGATCTTCATGGCGGCGACGCCCGTCGACATCCACATCCACGACACCTACTTCATCGTCGGCCACATCCACTACGTCCTCTTCGGCGGCAGCACGTTCGCCATCTTCGCGGGGACGTATTACTGGTTCCCCAAGATCTTCGGCCGGATGATGAACGAGAAGCTGGGGTACGTCCACTTCGCGCTCTCGTTCCTGTTCCTGAACGGGACCTTCCTGTTCATGCACATCGTCGGCTGGCACGGCCACATGAGGCGGATCCCCGACCCCACGGTCTACGAGTTCCTGCGGGCGCCCGGCATCGTCTGGATGAACCAGTTCATGACGATCTGCGCCTTCGGCCTGGGGCTGACGCAGTTCCTCTTCGCCGGCAACTTCTTCCACAGCCTGTTCGCCGGCCCGATCGCCGGGCCCAACCCGTGGAAGGCGAACTCGCTGGAGTGGACGACGCCCTCGCCGCCGCCGCACTACAACTTCAACACGCTGCCGCAGGTCTACCACCCGCCCTACGAGTTCAGCGTGCCCGGGGGCGAGGACGACTTCCTCCCCCAGACCCGTCCCCTGCCGCCCAACATCACCCTGGACCCGGTCATGGCCTGAGCCGCGACCCGGCCCGATCCCGACCGTCCCCGGCCTCGATCCCCCGAAAGACTCCCCAACGGCGACGCCCGCGGTCGCCAGGCCCGATCCCATGACGAACCCGAACCCGAACCCGGATCTCGATCCCGACCGCGTCCCGGCCTACCGCCGCGCCCCGCACTGGGCGGCGGTGCTGGCGGCGGTCTTCACGCTGCCCCTGCTGATCCTCGGCGGCCTGGTCACCACGTACCGGGTCGGGATGGCCGTCCCCGACTGGCCGACGACGTTCGGCATGAACATGTTCCTGTACAACTTCTGGAACGCCGCCGTCGGCGTCCAGCTCGAGCACGGCCACCGGCTCTACGGCTCGGCGGTCGGGCTGACGATGATCGCCCTGTGCGTCTGGTTCTTCCTGTTCGAGAAGCGAGGCTGGATGAAGGCCCTGGGCGTGACCGCCCTGGTCGTGGTGATCATCCAGGGCCTCATGGGCGGGTTCCGCGTGACGTTGAACTCGACCCCGCTGGCCGCGCTCCACGGCTGCCTGGGCCAGGCCTTCTTCGCCATGACCGTCGCCCTGGCGACGTTCACCGGCCGCGACTGGCTGAGCGACGCGAAGCCCGCCCCCGACTCGAAGGGGATCCGCGGCCTGGCGCTGCTGACCCTGGCCCTCGTCTTCGCCCAGATCGGCCTCGGCGCCTGGGTCCGCCACTTCAGCGGGACGGCCGCGGCCGTCTTCCACGGGGTCGTCGGCACGGCGATCCTCGGGATCGCGGCCCACCTGTTCGTGACGATCAAGAAGAGCGACCCGCCCCGGCCCTCGCTGAAGTCGGCCGCCCGCGTGCAGGAGGTCTTGGCGGGCCTGCAGATCTTGCTCGGCGTGGCCTCGTTCGTCATGCTGTGGCCGTTCGACGGCATGCCGCGCGTGGTGGGCTTCTACCAGGCCGTCGTCCGGACCGTCCACCAGACCAACGGGGCCGTGCTGCTGGCCGCCTCGGTGGTGACCGTCCTGCGGGCCTACCGGCACCTCGGCCCGGCCTCGCTCCGCGAAGCGTCTTCGTCCTCGTCCCCCTCGTCCTCGGCCGTTCCGGCCGATCTGGAGGTCGTCGCTTGAAATCCGCCGCCTCGTTGGGCCAGACGGCCCTCGCCGCCGCCCCCCCCGCCGACGTCGTCGACCTGGACGCCGTGGGCGGCCGGACGTCGGCCTACCTGTCGCTGACCAAGCCCCGCATCGTCCTGCTCGTGGTGATCACGGTGGGCGTTGGGTTCCTGCTGGGGGCCCGCGGCAGCGCCCATCCGACGACCCTGGCCGCGACCCTGATCGGCTCCGCCCTGGTGGCCGGCGGCGCAAGCGCGTTGAACATGTACCTGGAACGCGCCCGAGACGCCCGGATGCGGCGCACCCGGCGGCGGGCCCTGCCCAGCGGCCGACTCGCGCCGATCGAGGCGGCCGCGTTCGGCGTGGCGTTGGGCGTCGTCGGGACGCTCATCCTGCTGGCGGGCGCGAACGCCATGGCCGCCGGCGTGGCGTTGACGACCCTGATCCTCTACGTCTGCGTCTACACGCCCCTGAAGACGATGACGACGCTGAACACAGCCGTGGGCGCGATCCCCGGCGCCCTGCCCGCCGTCATCGGCTGGACGGCGGCCACCGGCACGCTGAGCGTCGAGGCCTGGACGCTCTTCCTGATCGTCTTTCTCTGGCAGTTCCCGCACTTCCTGGCGATCGCCTGGATCTACCGCGAGGATTACGCCAAGGGGGGCATGCGGATGCTGCCCGAGTTCGACCCCCAGGGGGTCGTCACGGGCCGGCAGGCGACGCTCTACGCCCTGGCGCTGGTGCCCGCGGGGCTGCTGCCGACCGTCGTGGGCCTGGCCGGGCCGACCTACTTCTTCGGCGCCCTGGCGTTCGGCCTCTTCTACCTCACGGCCGCCGCCCGCTTCTGGGCCGACGTCAACGACGCGACCGCCCGGCGGCTGCTGCGGGCGTCGTTCCTGTACCTGCCGGCCGTCCTGCTCCTGCTCGTGCTCAACCCCCTGCCCGCCTGACCGCGACCCGAGGTTCCCCCCACGATGGCCCCAGCGGACGCCCCGACGCCCCCCGCCGCCCCGCACGCGGGCCGGGAGCACGCCCACCACTCGGCCGAGGCGGCCCCCGCGCCGGCGACGCCCGGCAAGGTCGCCATGTGGCTCTTCCTGGCGACCGAGATCATGTTCTTCACGGGCCTGATCGGCTCGTACATCGTCTGCCGGGGCGGGAGCCCGCCGACCGCCTACAGCAACCTCTTCCCCCCGACGACCCCGCTGGAGCGGCTCCGCGACGCCCGCGGCGTGGTCGTCGAATCGCCGGGCGGCGACCCGGCGAAGGTCGAGGCGGCGATCGCGAAGGCCACCGGCCGGGGCGAGGAAGCCGTCGCCCAGATCCTCGCGTCCGCCCCCCACGGCGTCGTCAACGGCCTCCCCGCGAAGGCGGCGGACGCCCTGGCCGAGACGCTCGGGACGCTCGGCGCGAGAGCGCAGGTCATCTCGCTGAAGACGTCGAGCTGGCCCAAGCCCTACGACCCCCTGGTCAACCCCCTGAGCATCGACCTGACGACGATCAACACGTTCATCCTCATCTGCTCGTCGGCCACGATGGTCCTCGCGGTCTCGGCGATCCAGCGGGGGCGGAAGGCGCGCTGCTCGCTCTTCCTGCTGGCCACGGTGGTGCTCGGCGGGATCTTCCTGGGCGTTCAGGTCTTCGAGTACCACGAGCTGCTCGAAGGCCGGACCTACCCGCCCGGGATCAGCCCCACGGGGCACTTCCGGCCCGGCGTCAGCCTCTTCGCGTCGTGCTTCTTCACCGTGACCGGCTTCCACGGCCTGCACGTCGCGGCCGGCGTCGTGACGCTCGCCCTGCTCTTCCTGGCCTCGCTCACCGGGCGCTTCTCGGCCCGGAACTTCGCGGCGGTCGAGTACGTCGGCCTCTACTGGCACTTCGTCGACGTCGTGTGGATCCTGCTGTTCACGATCGTCTACCTCGTTTGACCCTTTGGGCCGCACGCCCTCGCCTCGAGGACCGATCCATGACCGAGCCCAACGACGCGACCCCGACCCTCCCGGTCGTCCCCTCGACGCCCGCCCAGGTGGACGCCGCGGCCGACGTCGAGTCGCACGCCCCCTACATGAAGGTGCTGCTCGGCCTGCTCGTGCTGACGATCCTGGAATACGGCTTCGCCCGCGTCTTCAAGGACTCTTCGGGCCCCCTGATCTTCGGCCTGGTGCTGCTGGCCTCGGTGAAGGCGGCGCTGGTGGCCTGGTACTTCATGCACCTGAAGTTCGAGCGGCTCTGGGTGTTCCTGGTGATCGCGCCGGCGTTCGTGCTGGCCCTGATCCTCACCGCGCTGCTCTTCCCGGATTTCGTCATGCGGACCGAGCCGCTCGACGAGCCCGAGCCCACCGCGACGGCCGCCTCGTCGGGCGGGGCGACGCCCGGCGCGGTATGATGACGCCTCCGACCTCCGCTCCCGGGCGGGCCGTCCCGCCTCCTTCCTTCCCTCGACGTCCCCCCCGCGCCCCGGGCCCTCCCCGCGGCCGCCGGGGGTCAGGTGGTGATCCGTGGAATCGGGATATCGACGCGGCGTGCTGATCGTCGTCACGGCCATCATCCTCTCGGGCGGCCTCTGCGCCGCGTGGATCCGCACCGGCGGCCCGCCCGCGCCGGCGGGCCAGGACCTCGGCCCGGGGGCGACCCCGCTGGGATCGTTCTCGCTCGGCGAGCGCTCGGGACGGGCCGTGACCGACGCGACCCTGGCCGACCGGGTCTGGATCGGCTCGTTCATCTTCACCCGCTGCAAGCTCTCGTGCCCGCGGATCACGAGCGTCATGAAGAGCCTGCAGGAGCGGCTGGCGGGCACGGACGTCCAGCTCGTCAGCATCTCGGTCGACCCCGAGCACGACACGCCCGAAGTGCTCCGCGACTACGCCGACCGGTTCGGCGCGGACCCTTTCCGCTGGTGGTTCCTGACCGGTCCCCGCGACGCCATCCTGGCGATGATCCACGACAAGTTCCACCTGACCGCCATGACCAACCCCGCGCCGGCGGCCGACGGCAGCGACGAGGCCGTCATCCACAGCGACCGCCTCGCGCTCGTCGATCGCGGCAAGGTGCTGGGCCTGTTCGAGTCCCAGGACGCTCAGGCCCTCGACAATTTGGTCGCCCGGGCCCGCCGGCTGGCCTCGCCCCGCTGGGTCCGCGCCCTGCCGGCGGTGAACGCGACCCTCAACGGCCTCTGCACCATCCTGCTGCTGGCCGGCTGGCTCGCCATCCGCCGCCCGGGGAGCCCCGCGGTCGTCGCGGTCGCCGAGGGCGACGCCCTGGCCCAGCCGACGGCCCCCTCGCGACTGGCCTCCCTGCTCGGCGACCCGGCCACGCGCGGCCACCTGCTGGCGATGGGGATGGCCGTGCTGACCTCGGCCGTGTTCCTGGGCTGCTACCTGCTCTACCACTACCTCGCCGGCAGCATGCGGTTCCCGGGCGGCGGCGGGCTCCGCTGGCTCTACCTGACGATCCTGACCTCGCACACCCTGCTGGCGACCTTCTTCGTCGTCCCCCTCGTCGTCCTGACCCTGCTGAGGGCCCTGCGGGGCGACTTCGCCCGGCACGTCCGCGTGGCGCGGGTCGCGTTCCCCATCTGGATGTACGTCTCGATCACCGGGGTCGTGATCTACCTGATGCTCTACCAGCTCCCGCTGGCGACCGCCGCCCCCTGAACCGGCCCGCGCTTGACACAAGTCCAGGGCCCGGGCCGTACTCCATCCACGCACCAAAGAGCGCTTGACGGGAAGGATCCGGCGATGGGACAATCGGACAGAAGTCGTTAGGTCGTCGCGGCCGGCGGGGAGATGTCGATTCCGGGAAACATCTCGGTCGGAAGCGATCTTTTCGACGCCGGCTTCGTAACATAGTCCTAAGAAACTGGGCCGAGTCGCGTCGAACCACCGTGCCGGCTCGTCGTCCGGCCGGGTTCTCGGGCCCCGAAGGCCGCGCCCGCCCCCCTGACAACTTTCAGAATCGACCTCCATGCGTCTCACGCTCCCTCTGCGACGCGGTTGGGGACGTCCTCCCGGGCGCCGGGCGGGGACGCCGCGGCTGGAGTACGTCGAACGCCGGGTCCTGCTCTCGACGTTCACGGTCGAGACGGCGGCCGACGACGGCCCCGGGTCGCTGCGCTGGGCGATCACGCAGGCGAACGCCGACCTCGACGCGGGGCCCAGCTCGATCCGGTTCGCCATCCCGGGCTCCGGCCTGCAGACGATCCGGCTGCAGTCGCCGCTCGCCCCGATCACGCGCCCGGTGCTGATCGAGGGCCGGTCGCAGCCGGGTTACACCGGGACGCCCCTGATCCGCCTCGACGGCTCCTCGGCGCAGTCGAGCGGCTCGTACGGGCTGGTCGTCGCGGGGGGCGGCAGCCTGGTCGCCGGCCTGGCGGTCACCGGCTTCTCGGGCGCGGGGATCCTGCTGACCGGGCCCGGCGGCGACTTCGTCGAGTCCAGCTACGTCGGGCTCGTCCCCGGGATCCCGGGGGCCGCGGCGAACGGCGAAGGGATCGTGGTCCTGGGCTCCTCGAACAACACGATCGGCGGGCCCGCCGGCCAGGGGAACGTGATCTCGGGCAATCGGGGCGCGGGCGTCCGGGTCGCGATCGTCACGCCGGGCGACTCGACGGGCAACGCCATCACCGGCAATTTGATCGGGACCGACGGGGCCGGCGTCTTGGCCGTCGGCAACGGCCAGGACGGCGTCGTGTTCGCGGGCGCGAGCTACGGCCGGATCACGGGGAACGTCGTCTCGGGCAACTTCGGGAATGGGATCACGCTGAACGGTCGCGCGACCGGGCACGTGATCCTGGGCAACGTCGTCGGGCTGACGGCCGACGGCCAGGCCGCGCTGGGGAACAACCGCGACGGGATCCTGGTCGACGACGCCCCCGGGAACGTGATCGGCGGGCTGGTCGCGGACGAGGCCAACCAGATCTCCGCCAATCGCGGCAGCGGCGTCCGGGCCCGCAACGACTCCGCGGGGCTGCAGGTCCTGGGGAACCAGATCGGCGTCGACGCGACCGCGACGCGGCCGTTCGGCAACCAGGGCGACGGCCTGACGCTGGGCTCGAGCGGCGTGAAGGTCGGCGGCGAGGACTCCGGCGCCGGCAACGTGATCGCCTACAACGGCGTCGGCACGACGGGCGCCGGGGTGCAGCTGGTCGGCCTGGTGAGCGGCGACACGATCCTCTCGAACCGGATCTTCAAGAACGCCGGGCTGGGGATCAACCTCAACAACGGCCCGACGCCGAACCACACCCCGGGCCAGTTCATCGGCCCCAACGGCTGGGCGAATTACCCGATCCTGACCTCGGCCGTCACCGACGGCCTCGTGACCTCCTCCGCGGGGAGCCTGACCGGGATGCCCCTGCAGAGTTACACGATCCAGTTCTTCTGGACCGACGCCCCCGACCGATCGGGCTTCGGCGAGGGCGAGCGGCTCCTGGGCTCGACCGAGACGTCGGCCGGCGACGACGGCCGGGCGAGCTTCGCGATCCCGATCCCGTCCTCGACCGACGGCGGGTTCCTGTCGGCCACGGCGACCGACGCGGCGGGGAACACCTCGGAGTTCTCGCAGGCCATCCTGATCCGGCCGTACACCGACCTGGACGTCGCCCTGACGGCGGATCCGACGCTCGCCCCCCAGGGCTCGGCGGTCACGTTCCGGGCCACCGTGACCAACCGCGGCCACCTCACCGCGTCGAACGTCTCGCTGGCGGCCCAGCTCCCCGCGACGGCGGCCGTCCTCTCGTCGACGGGGGTCGGGGGCGTCATGTCCGCCGAGGCGGCCGGGAGCTTCCGCCTCGCGGTCGGGTCGCTGGCCCCCGGGGCGTCGGCCGTGCTGGTCGTCGCCCTGCAGCCCCCTGCCGGCTTCAGCGGCGACTTCACGGGCACGGCGACCGCGACGACCGCCGAGCCCGACTCCCACCCGGGCGACGAATCGGCCGTCGCGACGGCCCGGCTCACGCCCGTCGTCGACGTCGCGGTCGCGCTGGCGAGCGGCCCCTCGACGGCCCTCCGGGGCGACTCGCTCGTCTACGTCCTCTCCGCGTCGAACGCCGGGCCGGGGACTGCGACCGGCGTGGTCCTCACCTTCCCGATCGGGCCGGGGGCGTCGTACGTGGCCGCGACCGGCGACCAGGGGGCCGGGAGGATCGACGGCGGCCGCCTGATCATCGACCTGGGCTCGCTGGGCCCCGGCGCGACGGCGACGTTCGTCATCACCTTGCGGGCCGACGCCGTCGGCGTCTTCGCGTCCACGGCGAGCCTGGCGACCGACGAGTATCAGGCCGACGCCGCGAACGACGCCGTGAGCTTCTCGACCGAGATCCTGGGCCAGGCCGACCTCGCGGTCGCCATGCAGGCCCCTCCCCTCGCGGCCGACGACCACGACCTGGTCTACGCCGTCGTCGTCGCCAACAACGGCCCCGACGCGGCTCGCAACGTCGTCCTGCTCGACCTCATCCCGGCCCTGTCGACCTTCGACGCAGCCTGGTTCGACGGCGGCTCGACGAGCTTCGCCGACGGCATCGTCACCGCCCGGCTCGACGCGCTCGACGCCGGGGCCGCGGCGACCCTCTGGATCCGCGTCCGGCCGACGGCCGCCGCCGGCGCGACCCTGACGAACGCCGCGCGGGCGTCGAGCGACGAGCCGGACTCCGACCCGAGCGACAACGCCGACTGGCGCCGGACCGAAGTCCGCCCCGTCGCCGACCTCGGCGCGACGATCGCCCCCGACTCGCCGACGGTTGTCCAGGGCCAGGCCGCGACGTTCCGAATCCGCGTCAGCAACCAGGGCCCGTCGCCCGAGCCCGACGCCCTGCTGACGGTCCCCCTGCCCGACTGGGCCGTCCTGGCCTCGGCCGTCGCCACCCAGGGAGGCCCGGCGACGGTCGCGAACGGCGTCGTCGGGTTCCGGCTGGGGACGCTCGCCGTCGGCGGCTGGGCGGAGGCGACGATCGCGCTGACGGCCCGGCCCACGGCCGCCGGCCCGCTCATCCTGACCGCGAACGTCCAGGGCTGGGACATCGACTTCAACCCGGCCGACGACACGGCGAGCGCCGTCGTGACGGGCCTGCCGGCGGCCGACCTCGCGGTCTACGTCACCCCTCCCCCCCTGGTCCACGAGCGGTCGACGTTCCAGTACACGCTCACGGCGGCCAACCTCTCGCCCCTGGCGACGGGCGGCGTCCAGCTCGCCGCGCCCCTCCCGGCGGGGGTCGAGTTCGTCTCGGCGGTCGCCAGCCAGGGCGCCGCGCCCGTCCTGGACTCCGGCCGCGTGGTCGCCAACCTGGGGGACCTCGCCGGGTCGTCGACGGCCGCGATGACCATCACGGTCCGGCCGACGTCGCCCGCCGGGACGGCCCTGCTGCTCTCGGGCGTCGCGACGAGCGACCTCCCCGACCCGGCGTCCGGCAACGACGTCGGCCGCTACGCCGTGTACGTCGCGCCGGCCGTCGACCTCATGGTGCGGCTTCAGACTTTGCAGCCCTCCGTCGAGCTGGGCGGGGACGTCACCTGGGTCGCCCAGGTCTGGAATTCCAGCCCCACGACGGCCACGGGCGTCGACCTGAGCATCCCCTTCGAGGCTTGCGGGATCTTCGTCGGGTCGGCGACGACCCAGGGCTCGGTGCAGGCGTCCGCCAGCCTGATCACGGCGGCCCTCGGGACGATCGGGCCCTGGGGGAACGCGACGGTCGCCTTCGTCCTGCGCCCCCAGGCCGTCGGCCCCGCGGTCCTGACCGTTTTGGCCGCCGCCGACCAGTTCGACTCCGGCCCCGACGACGACCGATCGACGGCCGCCCTCAACGTCCTGGAGCCGCCCGGGACGCTCCAGTTCGCCGTCCCCGCGGTCGCCGTCCCCGAGACGGCGGGTTTCGCCTACGTCCCGGTCCAGCGCGTCGGCGGCGCGCGGGGGACCGTCACGGTCCGCTACCGCACGACGACCGGGACCGCCTCGCCGGGCGTCGATTACGTGCCGGTCTCCGGGGTCCTGACGTTCCAGCCCGGCCAGACGCTCGCGACGATCGCGGTCCCCGTCCTCGCCTACCCCCACAACCGGGGCGACGAGTCGGTCGCGATCGTCCTGGAAGGGGCGACCGACGGGGCCGTCCTCGGCGGCCTGGCGACGGCGTCGGTCACGATCCAGGACGTCGACCCCGACTACGTCCCGCCCGCCGTGGGCCGCGTCCGGCTGCTGGGCGACCCGAACTCCATCGGCGGCCTGTCCATCGCCTTCAGCGAGCCCCTCGACCGCGCCGCCGCGCTCGACGGCGCGGCGTACACGCTGTACGACCTGGGCCCCAACGGCGTCTTCGGCGACGGCGACGACGCGCCGATCGCCTACCTGGCCCCGGGCTACGACCCGGCGACCCAGACCGTCTACCTGACCCCCGCGGCCCCGATGGCCCTGGGCCGGCAGTACGCCATCGTCGTCCGGGGCGCGGGGCCGGCGGGGCTCGTCGACCTCGCGGGCAACCCGCTGGGCGGCGGGGTCGATTTCGTCGGCCTCTTCGCGCGGGGGACGACGTTGAACTACACCGACTCCAACGGCGACGCGGTGTCGCTCCAGGTCAAGAGCGGCGGCTTCATGGACCTGATCCGCGGCCCCTCGGGCGACGCCCGGCTGCTGACGCTGCAGGGGGCCGTCCCGGGCAAGACCACGCTCTCGGGCAGCGTTTCGAAGCCGAGGGGCCGGGGCGACGGCGTGACGCCCATCGACGCGATCGAGGGCCTGGGCTCGTTCGGCGACGTCCGCGTCAGCCTGAAGAGCCCGCCGTTCATCTCGAGCAGCCTGCCGGCCACCCCCGCCCGCGGCGGCCGCCCGCCCGTCGCGGCCCAGGGCCGGGCCGTCGCCCTCGCGCGGCGGATCCCCGGCGTGAAATGACCGCGACGGCCGACGCCGCGGCTTGCCCGTCGCGGCGGAAGCCCCTACAGTGTCGTTAGGACGCCTCGCGTCCCACGACCCCGCCCCGCCCGCCGGAGATCCCGCCCATGCCGTCGCCGAATCGCCTCCGAGCCTGGGCGCTCGCGACCGCCCTGCTCGTCCCGGCCCCGGCCCCGGCCCTGGCCTGCCCGAACTGCAAGGAGGCGCTCGCCGACCAGCCGGCCGACGCGGCCCGCCTGGCCGACGGCTTCAGCTGGAGCATCCTCGTGATGCTGGGCGTCCCCTTCAGCCTCCTGAGCGTCGGCGGCCTGGCCGTCCGCAGGGCCGTGAAGCTGGGCATCCTCCCCGAGATGTGAGCGCGTGCCGCCTCAGGCGGGCCGGAGCTTCCCCGCGGGCGTGTTCTGGGCCAGGTCGTCGATCATGTCGAGCACGGCCTGCTCGACGGCGCGCTGCCAGTCGGTCCCGAACCTGTCGCGAAAGGTCGGCTTCTTGTAGGCGAAGGTCACGCCCCGCGAGTTGTTGACCAGCGCCCCCTGCCCGTTGGCGTCGAAGCCCGCGGCGATGTCCTTCGCCTCGCCCCCCTGGGCGCCGTAGCCGGGGACGAGGAAGAGGACGCCCGGCAGCGCCTCGCGAAGCTCGGCCAGCTCCGACGGGTAGGTCGCGCCCACGACCGCGCCGAGGAGGTTGTAACCCTCCTTGCCGTCGCGGCCCTTGCCCCAGGCCTTGAGCCGGTTCGCGACGTGGCGATAGACGGGCAGGCCGTCGCAGACGAGGTCCTGGAACTCCCGGGCCGAGGCGTTGCTCGTGCGCACCAGGACGAACACCCCCTTGTGCTCGCGGGCCGCGATCTTCACGAACGGGTCGACCCCGTCGCTCCCCAGGTAGGGGTTGATCGTCATCGCGTCGGCGTGCCACGACGGCTCGAACGAGCCCCCCACCGGCTCCTTGCCGAGATACGCCCGCGCGTAGGCGTCGGCCGTCGAGCCGATGTCGTTGCGCTTGCCGTCGAAGATCACCAGCACGTCGCGCTCGCGGGCGTGCTCGACCGTCGCGTGCAGCGCGCCCAGCCCCTCGGGGCCGTAGGCCTCGTAGAAGGCCGACTGGAACTTGATCAAGGGCGCGAGCGGGGCGACCACGTCCACGATCTCGCATCCGAACGTCCGCAGGGCGTCCGCCACCCCGGTCCGGGTCCCCGGGAAACGGTCGAGGAACCCCGTCGGCAACTCCTCCGGACGGGGGTCGATCCCCACCACCACCGGGTTCCCCTTGCGCCGCACCGCCTGTACCACGCGATCCGCGAATTCCACGCGACGCCCCCTCTCCTCGATTGACAGATACTCCCGATACCCTACAATAAAGCCCGTCGATGGGAAACACGCCGCGGGCGACCGCGGTCGCTTTTTCCATCCGACGATCGGGCCGTAGCGCAGCTTGGCTAGCGCGCTAGCTTGGGGTGCTAGAGGTCAGGGGTTCAAATCCCCTCGGCCCGACTAACGGGGCCCGGCGACGCAAATCGTCGGGCCCCTTGCCTTTCCGCTCTCGCCGACATCTCCCCGATGTACCTTCCGAGGGTTCGGAAGCGCGGCGTTTCCTCCACGCGAACCGGGTGGAATCTACCCGCTTGGCGAAACAGGAGACCCCGCCATGCCGAAGCTCGGCTGCAAGCCCCCCGCCTATCGCAGGCACAAGGCCACCGGACGCGCCCGCGTCCGTTATCAAGGCAAGGACCATTACCTCCCCGGGAAGTTCGGCAGCCCCGAATCCCGCCAGGCCTATGCACGCTTCATCGCCGGCCTGGCGTCGAGCGATTCGACGGTCGACCTCTCCCCGTCGCCCTCGGCCCTCTCGTTGACCATCAGCGAGTTGATCCTCCGTTACGCCGACCACGCCGAGGGCTATTACCGGAAGAACGGCGAGCCGACCGGCGAACACGACGTCGTCAGGTACGCGCTTAGGCCCTTGGAGCAGCTGTACGGCCTCACGCTGGCGGTCGAGTTCGGCCCCAAGCGGCTCGCCCTGGTACGCGATGAGATGATCCGCCGCGGCGGCAGCCGTCGCTACATCAACGCCGCGGTCGGCCGCATCCGCCGCGTCTTCCGCTGGGCCGTCGCGCAAGAGATGACCCCCGGGACCATCGTCGCCAACCTCGCAGCCCTCTCCCCCCTGCAGAAGGGGCGGTCCGCGGCGAGGGAGAAACCGGCCGTCGCCGCGGTGTCCGACGCGAGGGTCGATGCGGCCCTCCCCTTCCTTTCGCCGAGGTTCGCCGCCGTGGTCCGCCTCATGCGGCTGACCGGGATGAGGCCCGGAGAGGCCCTCTCCATGCGGGTCGAGGAGGTCGACCGTACCGACCCGGGATGTTGGTCCTACCGGCCCGGCTCGCACAAGACGGAGCATCGCGACAAGGATCGGGTCGTCTTCGTCGGCCCCCGGGCGCGGGAGGCCTTGCTGCCCTGGATCGTCGCGGCCGGGACGGGCCCCGTCTTCCCGAGCCGGATCGAGAATTTCCGACGGGCGATCCGCAACGCCTGCGCCAAGGCCGGCGTCCCGTCGTTCGCTCCTAATCAGCTGAGACACGCGTTCGCCACCGAGGTCCGGGCCCGGCTGGGGTTGGAAGCCGCGCAAGTCGCCTTGGGGCATTCCGCGGCCGACGTCACCCAGGTCTATGCGGAGCGGGACCTGTCCAAGGCCCGATCGACGGCATTGGCGGTCGGCTGACGGTAGCGTATGATCACTATGTCCGCCTGATCAGCGGATCGATCGGCGGGCCGCCCGGGGCCGTGTTCCTCCCCGGGCGGCCGCGCCGCCCCGAGAAAGGAACACACTCATGAAAGATCTCCCCTACGAAGTCGCGCCCTGCCCCAACTGCGGCATCCCCGTCTGGCCCTACAGCCTCACCTGCTACTCCTGCAATTGCGTCAAGTGGGTGTTGATGCTGCGATACCGCGAACCCGACGGGGCCGTGTGTTCGATCGAGCATGACTCGGTGAGCTACTTCACCATCGACTTCGACGACGACGGCGACGGCGACGGCCCCCGCTACACCATCGACTCGGAAAGCGACATCCCCTGGACGCTTTTCGATCCGGGGTTCCGCGTCCCGGACGAGGTCGTCATCAGGGTCAGGACTGGTTTTTCCAGGCCTCTCTACAGGTGCCCCTATGGGGAACGCGCGGTAACCCGCCTGGGGTTCTTCTATCGGAACATGTGGTGTCCGAGCGAAGAGATCGACGCAGAGGACTTCCCGGCCCATCGGCCCGCTTTGCATGAGGTCGAGTGTCGCTTGATCGGCGACCCTTCCGGCCCGGGGGCCGCTGGTTCTCTAAGTCCCGGCGTCATCTCCGATGTCGAGTCGTCGACTCGCCTCGCTCCCGGATCGGTCGACTACGAAAGTCTGGCGACGGGATTGCGAAAGACGCGGAAGGGCACAAGTGCGCTGCTTATCGAGTTCATGGCCGACAAGTCTGATGCGTCGGTCTAAGACGTCGCCTTCTCCGTACACTGTAGCGGGGAAACCTCCGAATCAGCGATCCGGAAGAACATAACGCGGACCAACGAAGCTGTGATGCACATGGGCGGGCGAGTTTCGTTTCGTCTCGCTTCCGGACGCGTCTACCGCGAGATTTCCCCCGAGTAGGACGGAAGTCCACTTCCCGTCCACTTCCCGTCCACTTCCCGTCCACTGTTCATGGGTATAGTTTCTCGGAAGCGATTCACGTTCAACCGTGATCCGAGGGATATCATGCCTGAACATGACGATCTGATTCCGCGTCCCCCCGCCGTTCGAGAGCGGTTGGCCCAGGTGAGCCGGGAGGCCGCGCGACTCAGGCGGCTCCTGCGCCTTTCGGAGTCAGCCGCCCGCGACCGTTGCGAGACGGCGTCTCGAAGTTCCGCCCTCCCCGCGGGCCGGGAGGTGCGATGACCTCCCTCGAATACATCGGGCCCGCGGCGGCGGGCCGGCTGTTCCCCTCCGCGCACGGACGGGGTTTGAGCCCCCAAGCCGTCATGCGGGCGATCCTCGACGGATCGAAGTCGATCCGGCCGGGTACCTCGCGCATAAAACTCCGGGCGGTTCGTTCGCCCGCGGGGTGGCTGACCACCGAGTCTTGGATTCGGGAGTTCATCGAGGCGCTGACCGCCGATCGGGTGGACGCGCCTCCGACGCAGTCGGTCGAGGCGCGCGGGCTGAGAGCCCGGGCGTTGCTCCGGGCGAAGGGCTGGTAAGACGACGTGGTCTCCGACCGCCGCTCCACGAAAGAGGCCCCGATGTCGGCGGTTTCAACCAGCGGCGAGATCCACCTGGCAAGCCAGCAAGGCGAGCCGACCGCGGAATTAGCAGCGGTCATCGAGAACGAGAAAGGGGGACGCCGATGAGCGTCGTCCTGCCGGAGATCCGCCTCCCCGGATGCGAACCAGGCGCTGGCCATATCACGCAGCCGGAATCCGCCGATCGCCCTTACGTATGGAGCGGGCCGCGGCTCGAACTGTCACTCACCGTCACCGCGGCTCGCGGTGACTTCGACCGCGATGAAGCGGCGAGAGCGATGGGGGTTCTGTGGCTCCCTGGCTATCGCTACGCGTTCCAATCGCTCCCGTCGGCTCAATGGACGGTCGCTCGTTCCGACGACGTCTCCGGGTCGCTGGGAGCCTTGGAGGGGCTATGCAACGGGACGGGGACGTATCTCACCCTGAATCCGTTCCGCCAAGGATTCACCCGGCCCGACAACGGCGGTTTCCGATCCCAGGATATCGAGCGGAGGGTTTGGTTCCTTGTCGACGTCGACCCCCACCGGGGGAAGGGCGAGGAAAAGAAGGTCAACGCGACCGACGCCGAAAAGGCCGCGGTCTTTGAAGTCCTCGGCGCGACGATGGAACACGCCGAACGCCTGGGGTGGCCCGCGCCGATCCTGATCGACTCGGGCAACGGCGGTCATCTGTACTGGCGGGTCGATCTCCCGAACAACGCGTTCGGTCAACAGACGCTCCGGAGCATCATCAAGGGTTGGAAAGCGATTCTCGACACCAAGGCCGCATCGATCGACCCGGGGGTACATGATGCGAAGCGGATAGCCAAGCTACCGGGGACATGGGCGAGGAAGGGGCCGCATTCAGTCGAACGCCCCCACCGGATGTCCAAGATCCTCGTTCTCCCGGACGTCGTCCCCGTACCCCTCGAATTGCTCCGAGCGTCGGCCGGGCTGAATCCGACGGCGGTCTCCGTCCCCAGCGTCCCCGGGAACACCTCTCCCTCGCCCGGAGCGGGGTCGCTGTCGCTCCCCTTGACGGTTTCCCCTCCGGGAGCCGGAGGCTACGCAGAAGCCGCTTTAGAGCGGTTTCCTGTTGATTGTGGCGGTTGACGCGGTTATCCCAAGATGGCTATGGAGGGCCACCCGGGATGAAAGCCTACTCGACCGACCTCCGCGAGCGGGTGGTCGCGGCGTGCGACGCCGGCGACGCCACCCGCGAGCAGGTCGCCGCCCGCTTCTCGGTGAGCGTCGCGTGGATCCGCAAGCTGATCCGCCAGCGTCGCGAGACCGGCTCGATCGCCCCCAAGCCTCGCGGCGGCGGGCGGGCGCCGGCCTTCGACGCCGACGCCGCCCTGCGGCTCCGAGAGGCGGTCCGGGCCGACGACGACGCCACGCTGCAGCAGTTGGCCCGCGCCGCCGGCGTGGCGTGCTGCAGCTCGGCCGTGCACCGGGCGCTCGTCCGCCTGGGGATCACTCGCAAAAAAAGTCGCGGCGGGCGGCCGAGCAGGACCGCCCCGGGCTGAAGGCCGAGCGTGCCGCCTGGCGCGACGAGTTCGCGACGCTCGACCCGACCCGGCTGGTCTTCGTCGACGAGACGGGCTCGAGCACGGCGATGGATCGGACGCACGGCCGCTCGCCCAGCGGCGTGCGCGTCGACGGCCCGGTCCCGCACGGCCACTGGAAGGTCGTCACGCTCACGGCGGCCGTCCGGCTGGGGGGCGTCGGGGCCTGCCTGGCGTTCGACGGGGCGACAGACTCGGCCGCCTTCGAGACCTACGTCGAGCGATGCTTGGCGCCGACGCTGAGGCCCGGAGACGTCGTGATCCTCGACAACCTGTCATGCCACAAGACGGCCGAGGCGGCCCGTCTCATCGCCGCCGCCGGGGCCGAACTGCGGTTCCTGCCGCCGTACAGCCCCGACCTCAACCCGATCGAGCGGATGTTCTCGAAGGTCAAGGCCTGGCTCCGATCGGCCAAGGCCCGGACGATCGGCGGCCTGATCGAGGCGATGGGCGACGCCCTGCGGGCCGTCCGTCCCGCCGACGTGCTGGGCTGGTTCCGCCATAGCGGATATCAGCCCCGCCGATCAAGCGATACACCCGACGAGAAACCGCTCTAGAGCGGGAGGTCGGAAAGGTCGCCGTCGCGGTTCAGGATCGAAACACCCAGCTATATGAATCTGCGTTGAAACTCGGGGGGTACGTCGGCGCGGGCTTGCTCCGGGAGGATGAGGTACGCTCCAAACTCGCCTCCGCGGCAAAGGCTTGCGGCCTTGGGACCGACGGAGACCCCGGGGAGGGCGAACGGGCGATCACGAACGGCATCGAGATCGGCAAGGCTACGCCGAAAACCATCCCCGGACCCAATGGGCGAGCCAACGGGCATCACCCCGCCGTTCCCGTCCATCCGAACGGGACGCCAGCGGTCTCCGGGCCTCTCACAAAGAAGGCCGGAGACTTTGAAACACGACCCGTCGAGTGGCTCTGGCCGAACCGAATACCTAAACGGAAGCTGACGACGGCTGCGGGCTCGGGCGGGCTCGGCAAGTCCTTCGTGTTCTGCGACCTGGCGGCGCGGGTCAGCGTCGGCGGGGAGATCCCCGGCATGGGAGGCGAGTGCTTCGAGGTCGGCAACGTCCTCATCATCAACTGCGAGGACGACCCGGAGGATACGACCGTCCCCCGGTTGATGGAGGCGGGCGCGGACCTGAGACGGATCTGGATCCTCCGGCCCGAACATCTCGGCCGATTCACCCTCGCCGAAGTCGACATGATCAAGCGCGTCGTCGCTGAAGAGATGGGCGGCTCGGTCGCCCTCGTCATCATCGACCCGGCGACGGCTTTCGTCGGCAAGGCGGACGACCACAAGAACGCCCAACTCCAAGCCCTCTTGGGGCCGCTCCGCACGGCGGCCTGGGAGATCGCCGCAGCGATAATCCTCGTCACCCACATCAACAAGGCCTCCGGCGGCGGGAACGTCGAAGCGGCCATGCGGGTCGTCGGCGGGGTCGCCTGGGTGAACGCGGTCCGGGCCGCCCTGATCTTCGTCAAAGATCCCGACGACCCCGCCAAGCGGCTGATGATCCCCTTTAAGAACAACAACGGCCCGGAACAGAAGGGGCTGGCGTACCGGGTCGCCCCGACGGAAGCGCTGGCCCGGATCGAGTGGGAGGGGGAGGTCGACACCACCGCCGACGAGGCGATGGGCGGGAGCGCGTCCAAGCCCGGGCCGAAGTCACGCCTGACCGACGAGCAAATCGACGCGATCGTCGGGAGACTCTTCGAGGGGCGGAATCAGGTGCCTAGTTCCGAGGGAACGAAGTTCCTCCGAGATCAAGGCGTGCCCTTCGACAAGATCAAGAGCACACGCAATCGGCTCGGCATAAGGGCCAAACAGCTAGCCAGCGGCTGGGTTTGGATCGCTTCCTATGGGCTGCGGAACGCCCCTCCCGCCCCTATCTAATCATCTGACCCATCTGACCCTTCTGCCCACTTAACTCCTTTCGGGACAACACACATGTCAGGCGATGAATCCGACTTCGAAACTCATCTCCTGACCTGCAACCCATCTTCTGGCCCCCCGCCCCTTGTCCATCAGAAGATGAGTTCCAGGTCAGAAGATGAGATAGGACAACCAATTCATCCTCTCTTATATGGATTGGTATTAAAGGACTTAAGTGGGCAGAAGGGTCAGATGGGTCAGATGATGAATTATTCCCTTCGCGTGCGAGGGGTCCCCGCACTCAGGAGCACAAGGCCATGAAGTCTCAGCCGCGCGACCTATTCAAACACCGAGGCTCGGAGCGTTCCGCCCGGCGATCGGGAACCCAGGACCACGGCCCGGTCATAGTTCCTCGCCTCCGCGCCGGGCAAGGCTACGAACTTCGGCACTCCCACGACCCGGCATGCCGTCGTCCCCAGGGAGGCTTGTGCAGCTGTCGGAAGGGGCCGGACGTCGAGCTACGACCTTTGGTCGATCCCTTGGAGAACTGACCTACGTCAGACGCGCATGCATGCATAAGCAACCGTCGTAGGTGTAGACGTGCATGCATGCACTGGATACCCATAGGGGGGTGTTTACTTGTAGACCCTTTAGCCCCTATGCGGACGTGTCATCTCGCGCTAACGCTGCCCAAATTCACCGATTTTTTCATCCGATTGCATGCATTTAGAGGGGAGGTAGCGATGGCGAAACGGGGTCGGAAGCCTGCGCCGAACATCCTCAAAATCCAGGCTGGGGTGCGGCGGGACAGGATCAATCCCGACACCCCGCCGGTGATCCCCGGCCTGGCGGAACCGCCCGTGCCGCTGAGCGCCGCGGCGCGTGCCGAATGGGACAGGATTTTGCCCCTGCTCAACGAATCCGGCCTGGTGAGCCTGACGGACGGCGTGGCGCTGGCGATCTACTGCGTAGCCTACGGCCGTTGGGTCGAGGCGGAAGGCCACATGACGCGGGAGGGACGCGTCCTGACCGACGCGAAGGGCGTCCCCCGCGTCTCGCCATGGTTCAAGATTGCAAGGGATGCGAGCGACGACCTCCGGCGGATGGCCAGCGAATTCGGGCTGACGCCGTCCTCCCGATCGTCGCTCCGGGTCCCGAAACAGCCCGGCAAACCCAACTCGCTGGAAGCGTTCATCGAGGGTTGCAACCGATCGAGAAAACGGCGCGACGGCCCGAAAGACGGGGCTTGATTCGCCCCCCCCAGGGAGCCTTGGATCAGGTCCTCAGTCCCATAAACGAAAATTGATCAAACGAGGGCCGGATTCAACCGGCCCGGCGAAGCAACGCCGCGATGTCGCGGCTCCTCAGGTCCCGTCGAACTCGGCGGGATGCCTCTAATGCATCGAAGAAGGAACTCTTGTCCATGGCATATCGCAACGACCCGCTCCCTCATGAGGACGAAAGCAACACGCACGGAAGACACGGCTACTCCTTGCTTCGGGCCATCAACGCCGTCTCCAACCCGTATCGCAAAGAACCCCCGGGCTCTCCGCCGCCGGGGCTCGAGGGGGAGACCCACAAGGAACTGGAGAAGCGACACCCCGGGGTCAATTTCAAGGGGTTCCTGATCCCGACCTTCCCCGGCGAATCCCGGGCCTTGACCACTTCGTCCGGCTCGGGAGCGATCGGGACGCACGTCCCGGATTTGGCCATCCTGGACGTCCTACGGGCGAGGTCGGTGCTCGGGAGCCTCGGGGCGCAGGTCTTGAAGCTTCCTCCGGACGCGAAGGGCAACACCTGGCTTCCCAGGCGGGCGACCGCCGCATCCGTCGGCTGGATCGCGGAGGGTGGTGCGGCCCCGGTCGCGTCCCCGACGACTGACGCCGTCCAGTTCACGCCCAAGACGGTTTCCTCGACGGTCTCCGTGACCCGGAAGCTTCTCAAATCCGCTTGGGAGGCGGAGCACGAGTTGCGCATCATCGCCGACATGGTCGCGTCGTTCGCCGTCGAAGTCGACCGGATGGGCATCGTCGGGACCGGCGGCGGGAACACGCCGACCGGCCTCCTTTACACGGCCGGGATCAACGTCGTGCCGCTCGGGGCGAACGGGGCCGCCCCCAACCGGGCGGCGCTGGTCGAGTTGGAGAGGCTCGTCGGGATCGCCAACGGGGACGCCGCGGTCGACGTCGCGCTCGGCTGGTTCGCCAGCCCGAACGCTCGCGCCAAGCTGAGGCTCACCGACGGATCCGCCGCCGGCTCGGGCGCGTGGTTGTGGTCGGATGACGATCGCATCCTCGGCAAGCCCGCCGTCGCGAGCAACAACGCGCCGTCGACCCTCACGAAGGGGTCCGGAACGAACCTCTCCGCGATCGGGTACGGAAACTTCCGGGACGTCGTCGTAAACCTGTTCGGGCCCGTCGACGTGGTGATCGACCCCCACAAGCAGGTCACGGATGGAGTCGTCAAGGTGTCTGCGTTCCTCGACGTCGACGTTCAGCTTCTGCACGCGCCGAGCTTCGGGGCGATCCTCGACGCATTGACTGCTTGATTCACCGTTCCGCCCATCGACGTCGATGGGCTTTCCGTTTCCTGAAACCGTCTCATCAATGGGAGTGCATCAATGTCAAAGGTTGAAGAGAAGTCCGAAGTCGTCGAAGCGTCTGCGTCCGACACCACCCCGGAGAGCGCCCGGGGCCCCTTGGTCAAGGCGACGGCGATCGCTCACGGCCTGATCGGATCGCGGGTCGTCGCCCCGCGCGAGGTCGTGGAGGCTCCCGAATGCGACGTCGTCGAAGCCATGGTCCGCGGCGTGGCCGAACCGGACGGCGTGCCGCTTTCCGGCCGCGGCCGGGCCTACCTGGCGAGCCGGTGCAGGGAGCCGTACACCCCGCCCGTCCCGCCGGTCATCGACCTTGTACCGATCGTGAAGATGAAGGCCCGGCAAGACAACGCCATGTTCGGGAGTTTCGTGCTGTCCAAGGGGGGGGTCGTCGACGTTCCGGAGGATGAGGCCGCCTGGCACGTCATCAGGTCGGATCGGGAGCGTTCGCTGGACCTCGCCCCCGGAGCGGCTTTCTCGCCGCGTGGGATGCGGTTCCTGGAGAAGCTCAGGAATGAATCCGAGCGGGTGTACGCCACCTATTGACCCCGGGAACCGCGCCTGGGGGATCATCCGCCCGCCCACATGAAATGGAGGATCGTGATATGAGCAAATCGAACGATATCGAGGTCAAAGTTCTGAAGGGGGGCGTCCTCGCCGACCGGAAGGCCGGCGGACGGGGTCGCCTGCCCCGCGGCGCGACCTTGCGAGTCCCGCCGACGGTGGCGGCCTTCCTGTCCGAATGGGGCGTCTGCGAGCGTCTCGACGGGGCCCAGGGCCCGGACGTCCGCTCCCCCGGGTCCAACCGGAGGATCGAGACCCGTCCCGCAAGGTGACGGGCCGAGCGTCGACCCCGCTGTCAGCCGCGAGTGGACGGGTCGTCGGCGAAGCGTGAGGACAATGAAACCGCGGCCCGAGATTCTCCCACCCCTCAGCCCGCTTCCGGATTCATCGCCGGAGGCGGGCTTTCTCGATCGACCCCAGGAGTTCCGAGATGCGCCAGGAGAGAACCATCCGCTCATGCGTCCGGAAGAGCAAGGCCGAACTGGATGACCGCATCGTCGGCAGGTTCATGGCGGGGGCCGACATCGCCGACATCGCCGGGCGGGAGTATTGCCGGTCCGCCTTCGTCCGAAAGACTCTGACGAACGCGGGGGTCCTCTCCGGCCTGTCCCGCCTCCCGGACCTGTGGCGGGAGGTCATAGCGTCCCGCTACGGCGTCGAAGGCCGGGCCCAGGGGTTGGACGCTCTCTCCCGACGGCTCGGGATCGCGACCGAGGAAATCCGGCGGATCGAGGCCGACGCCCTAGCGAGGTTGAGAGAGGTTATGGGCTGAGCTGAGACCCACGTCGCCCGCGGTGAGGTTGCTTGCAGGCGCTGAACCAGCGCGGTACGCTTCAAGACAATCTGATCCTCAGCGGTCCAATTATGCCGCGAGATCCCGGTTGCGTGATTGTCTAGGTCGGGGGCCATAGCATGCCAGTGATGACAGAGCCGCTCAAGTTCAAGGTTGCCCCGCACATTGTTGAAGACTTGGGACTCAACCTCTACACGACGCTGGCCAGAGTGCTCGTTGAATTCGTAGCCAACGCGTACGACGCCGACTCGCCGTCAGTCAATTTGGACTTCAATGTCACCGATATCAAACAGGCGAGAGAGGTGCTCAGAAAGGAGTACGAATTAGAGCAAGCCAAGATGCCTCCGGGCAAAACGATTCCTCCCCTCGAAACGCGAGTTCTTCCAGATGACGTGCGGATAATTATAGATGACAACGGCCATGGCATGTCCCGCAGTGATCTAAATAACAAGTTTCTGTTTGCGGGGAGGCGGAGACGGAGGGAAGAGCCTGAGATGAATGGGCGAAGCCCCAAAGGTCGGCCTCTAATGGGACGAAAGGGGCTTGGCAAACTCGCCGGTTTTGGTGTCGCAAAAGTAGTCGAGGTTATATCTCGCAAAGAGGGTGAACGCCACGCCACTCACATAACTCTTGACTACGATGATATTGTCGCCATGCTGAATGTCCACGAGATTAATATTAAGGAGCAAAAGCTCAAGGACGGAGGCGGTATTGCCCCATGTGGCACACGGATCATCTTGTCCCGATTGCTATACGATCCGCTCAAGAGCCGAGAGACCACTATTCAAAGCGAGATTTCAGAGTATTTTGACCTTATTGATCCAGCAGACTTTAAGATCATGATGAACAAGGTTCAAGTGAAGCCCGCTCCTCGGGAGCTTGTCTATGCCTGGCCCGATCCGGAGCTACGGCCGATCGGTGATTTCGTGGAGAAGTTCCTGGACAGAGAGGGCGGAGGTCAGATTCGCTTTACTTATCGAGTTCGATTCACGGGGAAGGATCAATCGCTCGAAGCCTCAAAGCGGGGGGTTCGTGTGTATGCGCGCAAGCGGCTGGCTTCAGCACCGTCGCTGCTCGGAATGGATACGAATATGCATGGTTTTCGAATGACTGATTATATGGATGGCGTGGTTCACGCGGACTTCATAGACGATGAGCTTGCCGACTATATATCCACCGACCGAGAATCGCTCAGGTGGGAGTCGCCCTTGTTATCTCAGATGTACGATTTTCTCAGCTCGGTGATGAAGGAGGCGTGCAAGCAATATCAAAAAAAGCGCGACAACGAAGCTCCTAAGATCGTTGAAAACGATCCATTTACAAATTCAGAGCTTGAGAAATACGACTTCTCTTCCAGAGATCGCAAGTTAGCGCTTCGATTCGCTACACTTCTTGAAAAGGCATGCAAGCGGAGCGTGGACGACCCGGCCTATCAAGACACCCTCCCACAGCTAATCAAGGGTATTGGCCATGGCATGATCTTGACGGCGATTTCTCAACTGTCGAATCTCGATTTGCCTGATCTTGGAAAACTCGTCAGCGAATTGGTACGACTTGCGAAGGATGAACTCGATCAATTCGTAGGCACGGTCAAAGCCCGCCTGAGAGGCATTGATGCCTTGAAGAAAATCATAGAGCATCCGGACTTCAAGGCAAAGCGGAATGAAAAACAGATACAGCAGTTATTCGAAAACTGCACCTGGCTGGTAGACCCTACGTACACTCAATTTCTGCTTGCCGCCGACGTGTCGTTAAACACAGTTTACAAGCGATTGGCACAAGATCTTAAGATAGGTTCGTACGCAGACCCAGAAGACAAGAAGGAACCAGACCTTGTTTTTCTTCTGGGCAATGAATCTCTTCATAAAATTGTTATCGTAGAGCTAAAGGCGTCCAATGTGCCGCTAGAGGCTGACCATCTGGTGCAACTTGAATACTATATGACCCGCACTCAAGAGTGGCTTGACGAGCACAATCGCGCTGCATATACGGTCTTCGGACATCTCATAGGCACGAAGCCGACCCCGAATTCGAGAGCCTACGGCGCAGTGGGCCTCCGAGGACGGATCAGCAATGCCGGGCCTGACACCCGTTGGAAGGTTCGCGATTTTCTTGATGTTCTGAATGACACTCAATCGGCTCACCAAGATATGCTAAATGTCCAAGAAGCTTTAGATAAGGCTCCTTGAACGTCTAGCGTCAAAGCGTTTCTCTGACTGAGCGTGCCACGATTCTGCCCAACTTGGGCGGCACACCGTTGCCGATTTGCCTGGCGACCTGATAGGGGGTTCCGACGAACGTCCAATCATCAGGAATCGTCTGAAGGCGCGCCGCCTCCCTAAGCGTCATGACGCGATCCTGCTCAGGATGAATGTACCGGCCCTTCGACGCGTTTAGGAGCGCCGTCCTGAGCGTGTTCGATGGTTCGTCCCAGTGCATTCTCCCCCAAACGTCCGTCGCCTGGACCCGAGTCGTCCACCAGGACTTGGGTGCGAGATGCGGGGCCCTGTTGAGTACGTCCCGCTTGTCTCCACCCGGAGGGATCACCTTCATCCGCGCCAGAGCGATCGGGCTCGGACATGGGGCTACGTGGCCATCACGGCCGGTGGGTTCGCTTGGTAGGCCTTCCCAAGCTTGGCGGACCGTCGAAGGTCTGAACCCACCGGCGGAGGGGATTGTGGGCAGTCCGATGCGTGAGGCGAATGCAAAGCATCGGCGTCGAATCTGGGGGAGACCGTAATCAGCGGCATTGAGGACGTGGGTCTCGACGTCGTACCCCAGTCCTTCTAGATAGTTTCGAAGCTCCGACCAGTAGATCGACTCCAAGAACTTCGGGACGTTCTCGACGACCACGATCTTTGGAGAGAGAGCCTTGGCCCAACGGCCAATTTCCAAGCTCAGCTTGTTTCTCGGGTCGTGTGCGTGACGTTTCCCGAGTGTCGAGAATCCCTGGCACGGCGGCCCGGCCACCAGTACGTCGCACGCGCCGACGGCCTCGATTTCCTGAACATCGCCAACCCGAATGTGGGGGCCAAGATTCCTCTTGTATGTCTCTGCCGCGATGACGTTCTGTTCGACGGCAAGCGAGAAGCGAAACCCCTCGGCCGCGAATGCGGAACTGAGTAGACCCGCCCCCGCAAACAACTCTACGGCCGTAGGCCTCCCGGCCAGCTTTCTCATGGCGTCCGCCGTTTCCGTCATGATGACATCCCGCCCGCGAGAGTGCGACTCCTTCGCACTCTGGACGAGATCGCCATTCGATAGCCGTAACCAGCGGTTCGGTCAACGCCGACAGGTTACGAAGGGTCGCTGGCATCTGCTCGTCTGAACACTACGACCCACTATCTTAGGTCGTGCCATGTGCAGAAGGAACAGAATTCCCTAAAGCGCCTGATCTAGCTTTATTGCCCCAAACAAGACGTGTCATGGAAACACGGCTCTTGCCTGGGTGATCGGCGCTGCCGCGGGCCATCGACGGACTTGGGCTCTCACGACACCGGTCGACGGGGAGTCGCTCAGGGTCTCAGGCGGAGCTTCCTGACCCGGATCGTCTGATGGGCAGGGAGGTCTGGGGGCGGAGCCATCATCCGCTTCCGATTTCAGTCCGAATGCCTCGCTTGGTCGCGGCCCGCCGCCTTGGCCTCGTAGAGTGCCCGGTCGGCCCGCTCGACGAGCGCGTCCGCGGGATCGACGCGACCCGGCGTCATCGTGGCGCAGCCTATGCTCAGCGTCACCAACGGGCCGGCCCCTGGCGCGCCGTGCGGCAGCCCCCTGAGATGGAGTCGCCCGCGGACCGCCTCCGCAATGGTCATGGCCCCCGGCCGCCCCGTCTCGGGAAGGACGATCGCGAATTCCTCCCCGCCGTAGCGGGCGACGAGATCCCCCGGCCGGACGGCCGACTCCCCGAGCGCCCCGGCGATCTCGCGGAGGCAATGGTCGCCCTCTTGGTGTCCGCGGGAGTCGTTGTACTTTTTGAAGTGGTCGACGTCGACGAGGAGCAGGGAGAGCGGGGTCGCCGACCGGGCGTGCCGCTCCCATTCCAGCGCCAGGGTCCGGTCGAAGCGTCGGCGGTTGGCCACGCCGGTCAGGCCGTCCGTGGTCGCCAGGACCTCCAGCAGGCGGTTGGCCTCCTGGAGGGCTTGCTCGGCGACCTTCCGCTGCGTGACGTCGTCGTGCGTGACGACGACGAAGACCTCCGCGCCGACCGCGAACCGCGTCGCCCGGACGACGAACCAGTGACGCTCCGTCGGGGAATGGCAGGGGTATTCCATCTGGAAACTCGGCGTCCGGCCCCGGCCGACGTCGCGGATCCCCCGGGCGGTCAGCGTCGCCTGCTCCGCGCAGTCGCCCTCAGCGGCGTCGCATACGTCCAGGTAGTTCGCCCCGGGCCCGCAGTGGCTCTCCGCAAGGCCGTTGCCGGCGGCGAACGCGTTCCACGCGGCGTTCACGGCGACGATGGTGCCGTCGGGCCGCAGGACCGCCATGTGCGAGAGGAGCGAGTCGAGGGTGCGTTGGAAGAAGTCCGTGACGCCGGCCCGGGCCGGTCGGCTCTTCCCGCCCGCCGCGGTCGAGTGTGTCGCCATCGCTGGAACGCCCTTTAGGCGAGGATGATTCTTTGGACGCTAACGACCAGAAGTCTAGTTCACGACTTCGCCGTCACGCGGGAACTTCCCTCGCCGGGCCTCGACGAGCCTCACCGCGGCGGCGCGTCCTCGCCCCCCTTCGGCCGACGCGTCGACTTGGACCTTAAGTGATCCTCGACCAGGCCGCGGACGAGTGCGGCCATGCTCATGTCCCTCTTCGCAGCCTCGATCCTGAGTTGCTTGTGGGTCTCGGCGGGGAGTTCCAGCCGCACGGCCTTCAATTCGGTCCCGGTGGCGTTCACAGGCTTTCCCTCCGGCGACTTCTTGCGAGGCATCGTGGCATCCCCCGGGAAACGGTGTCCGGGGTGATGATACCAGTACGCTCGCACACCGTACACGAAGTCTACGTCGCTTGCGGTTCGGTGTCTATACCGATATGGTGTTGACACCGTGCTGGTGTACCCATATCATGCTGAAGTCGACGCAAGCCGACGCCGATCCTTCCATCGACACCACCGGAGCCCACCACCGATGACGAACCTGATTAGGAACCCGCCGACGATCCAGAGCGAGGGAGCGGCCTGGAACGCCCTCCGTAAGGCCTCCCAGGCGGGCGAGGCGCTCGTGATGGACGCCTGCCGGTTCCTGGGACGTCAGGACGGCCGGGACGCCCTGTCGACCCGCCTGACGCGCTACGGCCGCGACTGGATGGCCGAGAACCCCGAGTGGCGGGAGCGGGACGTACGCAACGGCCTGGGGACCTTGCGCCGGCAAGCGGGCCGGGAATTGACCGAGGCCGAGCGGACGGCGTTCGCGGTCGCCATGCTCGACGAGTTTGGACGCTGAGGAAGTGAGAGGGGCCGGGCGAGTGGTGGAACACTCCCCGGCCCGGTTCGATGCCCCATGTCTCGACAACAGGAGATCTGCACCAATGATACGCACTCGCATCGCATCGGGCAAAGCGCCCGCCCCTGGAGAATCCGTCCTCCGCGCCGCCCTGGCCGAGTATCGCGAGCGGCGGGACGGCGGAGCCCTCCCCTCCGACCTGGCGAAGGCCGGAGAGATCCTCTACGCCGCGATCCACCTCGCACGCGGGGGCGTCGCGTGGGAATCCCTCGCCGAACCGACGGCGGCCGAGATCGACGGGGCGTTGATCATCGTCGACCCCGACGACGACATCACGGCGGTCCGACGCATCCACGTCGTCGAGTCGGCGAACGTCATCAGATTCCGGCCGACGGTCCCCACTTCCGCGACCACTCCGAAGGCGAGCCGTGGACGGCGGAAAACGACCGTCGACGCCTGATCGCGGCCCGGCAAATCCAGGCGGACGAGCGGGCCTCCGGGGGTCGATTCCCGGAGGCCCTCGGTCTCGTTCGGATAGCAGTCACCGGCACTATGGACGGGCCGACGCCTGAAGTCAAACGAGGTGGCGCGCCGCGTCTCCCGACGTTTCGTTCCATCAACAAACGTGAATTCCAACGGACGTTCTTTGACAATACGGCGGTCGGAGACCAGTCGTCCGGGGCGGGCGCGGGGGTCGTACCCCGCCCGCTTCGGATGATCCCTAGCGACGTCGAAAATGGGCGGGTAGCTTACCCGTTTCGGCCGAAAACACCCCCGAAAGCGGGTATTTTTCGCGTTGCAAGGCCCTCCCTCGATCGGGTATAAGGCATGCGCGTGGAGGGATTTGCGCCGAGGGGACGGAGCGGCGGGCGGTTCTTGGGGTGCTAGAGGTCAGGGGTTCAAATCCCCTCGGCCCGACTGAACAGCGACAATCGGAGCCCGGGAAGGACCTGCGTCATGCGGTCCGACCCGGGCTTCGGTCGTTTCCACCCCGTCGCCCCGACCGGTATTTTTTGGCATACCGGCAGGACTCGCTCCCAAATGCTCAGGGGACGAGCTGGTAGGTCACGAAGGCGATCTTGCGGCCATCGGGGGACCAGCAGGGGACGTTGAGGGTCCCCTGGCCGCCGAAGAAGCGGCCCAGCACGTCGATCTTGTCGCCTTCGAGCGTCAGCTTGCGCAGGGTGACGTCCTTGTCCTCGGGATGGCCGACCACGTCCTTCTCGAACGAGAGGAAGACGAGGCTGCGGCCGTCGGGCGAGGGGTGGGGGAACCAGTTGTTGAAGTCGTCGTCGGTGACGGGCTCCTGCCCGGATCCGTCGACGTTCATCCGCCAGATCTGCATCCGCCCGGAACGCTCGGAGTTGAAATAGATGCGGCGGCCGTCGGGCGCGTACTCGGGGCCGTCGTCCAGGCCCTTCGCGGTCGTGAGCCGCGTCTCCGGGCCGCCGGCCGCGGGGATGGTGTAGATGTCGAACTCGCCGCCGCGCTGGGCGCAGTAGGCGAGCGTCCGGCCGTCGGGCGACCAGCCGTGCCAGTAGGACGGGCCTTCGGGCGTGACGAGTTGGGGCGTCCCGCCGGCGACCGGCAGCGTGTAGATCCGCGACTTGTGGTCCCCCTGCGAATGGTCGCTGATGACCAGCGTCGCCCCGTCGGGCGAGACGCCGTGGTCGTTGTTGCAGCGCGTGGCGAAGCCCGTGTCGATCGGCCGCGGCTCGCCGCCGGTCGCGGGGATGGCGAGGATCCGGCCGCCGCTGTTGACGATCAGGGTCTTGCCGTCGTGCAGCCAGTTGGGGGCCTCGAACCGCATCGCCGCCACGTGCACGACGCGACGGTCCGTCGAGGCCATCGACTGCGTCTCCAGCGTGCTGTAGAGGACGGGCTTCGCCGAGGCCGCCGGCAGCGGCGCGGTCAACTCCACGTTCGTGAAGACCGCTTTCTCGGTCACGTCCTTGTTGTGCGAGCAGACGCCCAGGCCGACGTAGAATGGCTCCGCGAACGTGATCCGCTCCGCCGCGCCGGAGAACTTCGGGTCCTCGCCCTCGGCCCCCACGAACATCGTCACGTACTTGCCCCGCTTCACGAGTTTTAGGCGACGCGGGCCCGAGACGTTGGCCTGGACCTCGTGGGTGGCGGCCCCCTTCGCCTCCCGGAATTGCAGCGACGTCAGGCCGTCGCCGTGCACCACGACGTCGGCGTAGGCCGAGTCGGCGTCCAGGCTCTGGCGGATCATGAGGCAGGCTTTGCGGTGGGGGTCGGTCCCCGCGCCCAGGAACGCGACGTCGGCCGACATCGCCAGGTCCCCCGACGCGGGCTTCCAGACGAAGTGGAAGGCGTCGGTGGCGAGCCACATGTTCGCGCCGCTGCCGGCCACGGTGTAGGTCGATTTGGCCCCGTCGAAGTCGACGGCCCCGGGATGGAGCACCTCGCCCACGTCCCCGTGGCCCTCGAACATCCCGACCGCCCCGGCGGCGGGCGCGGGCGCGGCCGGCGCGGGCGGATCGGCCGGGGGCGTGCCGGCGAGGGTCTGTTTGACCCATCTGCCGAACCAGGGCGTCGGGGTGTACTTCCAGTCCGAGATGAGGCAGGGGCCGGCGGCGGGGTGCAGGTCCCAGGCGGTCCAGTTCCACTCGTGGCCTTCGAGCGCATGGAGGACCTTCCGCACCCATTGCTCGCCGCTCAGGCCCGCCCCGCCCTTCGGGTCGCTGCCGAACTCGCTGACGATCACGGGGAGCGTCTTCGTCGCCGCCTCCATCTTCGCCACCCAGCGTTCGACGGTGTCGCCCTTGAAGGGATACGCGTGGTTGGCGTAGACCACGCCGTTCCCGTCGGGGTCGGCGAGCGGCCCTTCCTTCAGGATGCCGCCCAGGTCATAGGACCAGTCCAGGCCGCCGGCAATGACGACGTTCTTCGCGCCCGTCGCGCGTACCGTATCCAGGAGTTCCTGCATGCCGACGGCCTCATAGGTCGTCGCCTGGCCCGTCTTCCCGTCCTTCTCCGTCACCTGGCCGCCGCGCCGCCAGACCTGCCAGCTCACGGTGTGGGGCTCGTTGTACAGGTCGAAGATCACGGCCGGATGGTCCTTGTAGGCGGCGGCGACCTCCTTCCAGAACGCCACGCTGTTGCGGTCGGGCATGACGTGCTGGCCGATCCGCCGGCCCCACTCGCCCGCGTCCGACCAGTGCAGGTCGAGGATGACGTACCGCCCCTGCCCGGAGCACGCGTCGACGACCTTCTTCACGAAATCGCGATAGGCCCGGCCCTCGTCCTTCTGCTCGGGGGCCTTGCCGAACCAGCGGTCCTGGGCCAGCGGCAGGCGGACGTGGTCGACGCGCCAGTCGCGGATCGCGGCGTCCACCGTGTCCAGGACGTGGCCCTCGCCGTCGCTCGTCCATTCCAGGCTGGCGACGTTGACCCCGCGCAGCCGCACCCGCTCGTTGCGGCTGTCGACGATGTGCGTCTTTTCGACCCTCAGGGGGAGCGGGGGGCCGTGCGGCTCCGCGGCCGGGAGCGTCACGTCGCAGGCGACCCACGCCGCGAGGATGAACCAGGCCCCGGCCCACCGGCCTCCGATCAACCGACTTCGAACCATGACAGCCCTCCCCAGCGTGAACCCCGCCGCCTCGAAACGATCGCGGGATCACCTCAGGGTAATCCGCCCCCCCGCCGCCCGCCACGAGTCGCCGGGCCGGCAGGACAGGGATCATGTTCGCCGGACGACCGATCTCAAGGGGAGAATTCCTGGCTGCGCAGCTTCGCAATCCAGCCTCATTTAGCCTCTCACCATGTGGCCATAGGAATTCTGAGGATTTTTTCACGAAGCCCCGACCCCTCCCTGCATCAGCACCGTAGGGAAGAGCGTGGGACGGGAGACGGAGCTCGATCCGGCCCCTCCCCGGGCCTTCAACACGAAGGAGACCAGCGATGAACTTCCTGAGTCGATTCGTCCCGAGAGCGGCGGCGGTGGCGGTCCTGGCGATGGCCTGCTCGGCCTCGCCGGTGTTCGCGGGACATGGCGGCGGCGGTGGGCATGGCGGCGGCGGCCATGTCGGCGGCGGGCACATGGGAGGTGGTCCGCACGGCGGCGGCGGCGGCGGCGTCTATCACGGCGGCGGCGGGTATCACGGCGGCGGCGGCGGGTATGTCCACCACGGCGGCTACGGCGGCGGGTATGGAGGAGGATTCTACGGGCCGTTCGGCGGCGTCGGGCTGCTCGGCTACGGCCTCTACGGCGGCGGATACGGCTACGGCGGAGGGTACGGCTACGGTGGGGCACCGACCTATTACTCCAGCGGCTACTCCTCGGCGCCGACGACGGTTGCGGCACCGGTCGCCGACGCTCCCTATCTGACGAACCAGACGTACGAGCCGGGTGACGGCTATCGTTACCCGCTCTACTACAACCCGGCGACCGGCGGCTACTTCTACTACCCGATCGCTCGCTGAGGGTTGGATGAGGGATCGCGTTTCTTGGCGTCGTCAGGGCCGAGACTCGGCGGGTCGTATGCGGCCCCGCCGAGGTCCCGGCCCGGGATTCGACGTGACCGAGGAGGTCGACGCCCAAGGAGGGACCGTTCCCGAAGTTCGTCCATACCGCCGAACAACGGCCGTCCCCGTCGCGGGGGATTTGGCCCTTCGGGCAATCCTGTTCGGCACGGGATTTCGGCGGCCCGGAATCGCCCCCCTCAGGGACCCTTCCGCGCGATCGATTTCCTCGCGGCCTCTCGCCGGAAGAGCCAGGGGACGAAGTACCACGCGCCGATCCCGCCGGCGACGCCTCCCACGATCCCGGGGACGACCTGGTCGCCGGTCAGGACCTCCAGCCCTTCGCGACCCGGGCCATCCACGCGGCGCTCATCATCAGTGAGAACACGCCCGCAACCATCACGGCTTTGTACATCGGCCTTCCCCTCGTCGCCCACGTCCCCGAAGCCGTCCATCGGCCTCGCACCAGGGGTTATCACCGTCCATGGGCCGATCGGACGAGTTCCTTCGTCGAGACGATTGACATTTTTTCATTGACATGCTCTAATCCACGGATACGCTGACCTCCCATCGATCCACGCATGCCTTCCCGAGACGACCGAGTCCCGCGGCCCGCCGAGCGGCGGGGTTCCGACGCGGTCGATCCTTTTGCAAGGAAGTCGACGGATGTCGCGCATCCGCTACCCGTTCCTGCGAGCCTTCGGCGGCTTCGCCCTGATCGCGTCCTCGTCGCTGCTGGCGGCGACGGCGGGCTGCTCCGGCGACGCGACGGCCGTCGCCGAGGGCGACGCCGAGGCGCGTCGGCGACAGAAGGACGAATCGCTCAAGGGCATGCTCGACCCCGGCGGCTCCTCCGAGCCCGCCGCAGGCTCCAGGCCTCGCGCCAGTCGCCCCAAGGCCGGCGCGGCCCGTCCCGGCGACAGCCTGTAAGGCGGCTCCGCTCTGAGAACTGAGCCCAGCGTGCTCCTCAAATTCGTCCTCATTTTCTTGCGCGAGGCCCCCATGCCCCGAACCGATTGCGGACGCCGCCCCGGCGCGCGTGGATTCATGCTGATCGAGCTGCTGGTGGTGATCGCCATCATCGCCGTGCTGATCGCCCTGCTGCTCCCCGCGGTGCAATCGGCCCGCGAGGCGGCCCGGCGGATCCAGTGCACCAACAACCTCAAGCAGCTCTCGCTCGGGATGCACAACTATCACGACCAGAACAACATGTTCATCACGGCCGAGTCCTACTCCGGCGACTCGTCGGGCCAGTCGTCGGTCCCGCGCAAGGCCTGGGGCTGGCGGGTCGTCGAGCTGCCGTTCATCGAGCAGACGGCGATCTGGAACGCGCTCAACCAGAGCGTGTGCATCTGGAACCCCGAGAACACGACCTGCTACGACGTCAGCGTCTCCGCCTTCCACTGCCCGAGCGACGCCCTCGTCTCGCAACGCCTGAACAACGGCGTGAACAACGCCCCGCTCTACAACGGCGACGTCTTCATGCACTTCGCCAGCTACGCCGGCAACGCCGGGACGTGGTTCCAGGAGACCGCGCCGCCGAACTGGACGGGGATCCAGGCGGGCGCGAGCAACTCCAACGGCATGATCTTCCAGTTCTCCCGCGTGGGGATCAACTCGGTCACCGACGGGACCAGCAACACCTTCCTGATCGGCGAGTGGGCCTACGGCAAGCTCCCCGCCGGCGACCAGTCGCAGTGGCACTGGTGGTGCGGCTACAACCCGGGCGACGCGACGCTCTCGACCTCGTACCCGCTCAACCCCGAGATCAAGTGCGCGAACGCCGTCGGCTCCAACACGTCCTACGTGTGGGACGGCGCGGCCGGCAGCTTCCACCCGGGCGGGGCGAACTTCGCCATGGCCGACGGCTCGGTCCGCTTCATCAAGGACTCGATCAGCACGTCGCCCTTCAGCCAGGCGAACTGCACGCTGACCAACATCACCGGCGGCCCCGCCCCCAACCCCTTCTCGTTCGCGACCGGCACGCAGGTCGGCGTCTACCAGGCCCTCTCCACCCGCAACGGCGGCGAGGTCGTCAGCAGCGACAGCTATTGAACGTCGCACAGGTTCGAAAAGGAGCGGGCCGCGCATCGGCTGCGCGGCACGCTTTCCCGTCTCACAGGTGTCGCCGGAGCGGCGTTCGGAATGCCCGACTCGCTCAGGGCTTCACGATCGTCGCCGGCTTGGGCACGGCGGGAACCACCACCGGCTTCGATTCGATCACGCGGACTTCCTTGACGATCGCCAGCTCATCGATGACCGTCGTCACGCCGATCGTGTTCTCGACCAACTCCGCCGCCAGCTTCTTGGCCGCGGCGTCGACGACCGAGCCCCTCAGGACGACGGACCCGTCGGAGCGGACCTCCATCTGCACGGCCGAGCTCCTCAGCCGCTTGTCCGTGCGGATGCGTGTCGCGACGAGGTCGACCAGGTCCCGCTCCTGGGCGACGACCTGCCCGCGAGCGACGGCGCCCTCGACCCCTTGGCGGATGTTCCTGCCGGCGTTGTCCAGCGCGTCCCCGACGCGAGAGAGCGTGCCCTGGGCGTGGGCGGTCGAGACGCAGGAGAGGACGACCAGGGCGGCGAGCGTGCGGACCATTGGGAACACTCCGGTAGGAGATGGGGACTGGTAGAAACGGCTGGCGAGCCGTCGACTGCCCATCTTCAAACGCAATCGCGGCGCCAACCGAGGATGACCCCCACAGCCGAGAAGCACGGCGACCGTCCCAAGGCGTCCAGCCGTCACGACGCGACCTTATTCCGATGGTTCGAGGCTTAGAGGCCCTAACCGAATTGGCCTGGAGATTGCGGACCGATAGGCGTAGCGGACTCGAACTCTGAGGACCGACGCCATGGCCAAGCCCCTGCTCCCCGACGCGTTGTGGGACCGCATCCGCCCGCTGTTGCCGCCGCCACCGAAGCCGAAGCGGCCCGACCGGCCGGGGCGGAAGCGGATCGACGACCGGCTCTGCTTGACCGGGATCCTCTTCGTGTTGAAGACCGGGATCAACTGGGAGGACCTGCCGCGGGAGATGGGCTGCGGCTCGGGGATGACCTGCTGGCGACGGCTGGCGTCCTGGACGGCCGCGGGCGTCTGGTCGAAGCTGCACGCCCTGCTGCTGTCGGAGTTGGAGTGGGCCGGGGCGATCGACTGGAGCCGGGCGACGATCGACGGGTCGCACGTGCGGGCCCGGGGCGGCGGCGAGGCGACCGGCCCCAGCCCGGTGGACAGGCGGAAGAAGGGGAGCAAGCACGTCGTCGTCACCGACGCCGCCGGGCTCCCCTTGGCGGCCGTGACGGCCCCGGGGAACAGGCCGGACGTCACGCAGCTGGAGCGGGCCGTCGACGCCGTGCCGCCGGTCCGCGGCCCGCGAGGCCGCCCGCGGCGGCGGCCGGAGGAGATGTACGCCGACCGCGGCTTCGACTCGAAGGCGAACCGCGACGCCCTGCGACGACGCGGCGTCCGCCCGAAGATCGCCCGGATCCGGACGCCGCACGGCAGCGGCCTGGGGAAGAAGCGATGGGTCGCCGAGCGGACCATCTCGTGGCTCCACGGCTTCGGCCGCCTGCGGGTCCGGAAAGACCGCTCCGCAGCCATCCATCAGGCCTTCCTGTCAATCGGCTGCTCCCTGATATGCTTTGCGAACCTATGTATATAGTGCAACTTTGTTAGGGCCTCTTAGGCTCGTCCATTCCTCGTCACGCCGCCGCTGCACATCGATGAATCGCACCAGGCTCCAGGCGCAGGCGACCGAGAGGGCCGCGCAGAGTCCCGCGAGCAGCGCCGCCGCTGGGATGAGCGACCAGCGATCCCAGTCCAGCGGCGGCGCCGTCCGATTCGCGGCCCGGACGCCCACCAGAAGGGCCATGCACGAGCCCCCGGCGATCAGGGCCCAACGCATCACCGGCACGGCCCAGGCTGAAGCGATCGCCGCCTTAAGCCCGAGTCGCGAGCGAGCTTCGACGGGCTCGGCCCCGAGGAGCCGTTGCTCCATCGCATGCGCGACGAGGGCGGTCGCCAGGAACCAGAGCGGGCCGAACAGCCAGAACGGCAGGAAGGCGGAACTCGCGACGAACGCGGCGAGTTCCTCGCGCGACCAGGCGTGGATCCATCCCGCGGCCCAGAGGGCAAAGCCGCAGAAGCCGAGGCAGAGCGCCGCCTCGATCCCGGCGAAACGCAGCGCGCCCCGCAGGGTGGACTCGTCGGGCCGGCCTTCCCAGAAGCGGCCCAGGGCGTCGCTCGCGGGGACGGACTCCTGCAATTGCGCCGTCACGTCGTCGGGGTCGCCGAACCGCAGCGCCGTCCGGGCCAGGGCGGCCTGATCGTCGCCCAGCCGGGCCGACTCCTCCTCGAAGACGCCGACGACGTGGGCGAACAACTCCTCGCGCATCGCGCGCTTGCGGGACGCGCTCGCCCGGACCGGCCGGACGGCGCGCTCGACGATGATCTTCAACCGGGACGAGGTCGCGTCGTTCATGCGGGTGCTCCCAGGATTCCGCCGAGGATGCGGACGAATTGCCCCCACTCGGCGCGGCCGTCGGCGAGCTTGCCGCGTCCCTTCGCCGTCAGCCGGTAGATCCGCCGCCGGGCGCCGCGACGGCCGTGCGATTCCACCTCCCAAACCGCCTCGACCTCGCCGTCCGCTTCCAGTCGGTAGAGCGCGGGGTAGAGCGAGCCTTCTTTGAGCCGCAGCAGCCCGCAGCCCGCCTCCTCCAGCCGGCGCAGGATTTCGAGGCCGTGAGCCTCGCCCTGCTCCAGGTTGGACAGGATCATCGTCTCCAGGTGCCCGCGCAGCTTGTCGCCGTCGATCGCTCCCATGGGATTATCCTAGACAGACTGGGTATTGAAGTCAACCGTCGGCGGCCGATCAGATGGATTGCGTTCGGCGATGCTCGCCATTCGCATGCCTACGCATGAATCGCCGTCGATCCCCGATTTCGGCTCGGGCTCGTGGGCAAGCCGGGGGAATCCGTTTAGAATCTTCAGACGCCGGGCCAACAACTGTTCAACCTCGTCTGCGGGCTCCCGCCCAGGTCGTTCGGGGAAGGGGGTCGAGCTTGCGAATCCTGCGATCGGCCTTCGGACTTCTCTGTTTGAGCCTGACGCTCGCCTCGGCGCGGGGGGACGAGCCATCGCCCGCGGACGCCGCCTTCTTCGAGACCGACGTCCGGCCGCTGTTGATCGAGCGCTGCTGGTCGTGCCACGGCGACGCGAAGGAGCCCAAAGGGGGGCTGCGGCTGACCTCGCGCGCCAGCGTCCTCGGCGGGGGCGACGGCGGCGAGGCGGTGGTCGTCGGCAAGCCGGACGAGAGCCCGCTCGTCCAGGCCGTCCGCTACCTGAGCGACCCCAAGATGCCGCCCAGGGAGAAGCTGAAGGACCGCGAGATCGAGATCCTCTCGCGCTGGGTCGAGAAGGGCCTCCCCTGGCCCGGCGCGGCCGAGCCGACGCCGACCGCGAAGACCGACGCGCACTACAGCGAAGAGCAGAAGAACTTCTGGTCGTTCCGGCCGATCCGACCGGTTCAGGCCCCCGAGGTCCAGGACGCGGCCTGGGTGCGCTCGCCCGTCGATCGCTTCATCCTGGCCGAGCTGGAAAAGAAGAACCTCGCCCCCGCCGAACCGGCCGACCGACGGACGTTGATCCGCCGCGCGAGCTTCGACCTGATCGGCCTGCCGCCCACGCCCGAGGAGGTCGAGGCCTTCGTGGCCGACGCGGCGGCCGACGCGTTTGAACGGGTCGTCGATCGACTGCTGGCGTCGCCGCATTACGGCGAGCGCTGGGGCCGGCACTGGCTCGACCTCGTCCGCTACGCCGACGCCCGCGACCTGATCCAGCTCCCGCCCGAGAGCGATTTTCGCGAGGCCTGGCGGTATCGCGACTGGGTCGTCTCGGCCTTCAACCGCGACCTCCCCTATCCCGAGTTCGTCCGCGACCAGATCGCCGGCGACCTCGTCCCGGCGCGGGAGCCCGGCGGCTTCAACGCGGATGGGCTGGTCGCGACCGGCATGCTGGCGATCGCCGATTTCGTGCCGGGCGACGTCGACAAGGACCAGATGATCGCCGACTACGTCAACGACGAGATCGACGTCGTCGGCCGCACCTTCCTCGGGCTGAGCCTCGCCTGCGCGCGCTGCCACGACCACAAGTTCGACCCGATCTCCACCGAGGACTACTACGCCCTGGCGGGGATCTTCTTCAGCACCCGGCTGATCCCCGGCCCCGTCGCGGGCAACACCCCGCTCGTCCGGGTCCCGCTCTTGCCCGAGAGCGAGGTCGCCGAGATCCAGGCGCAAGCCGCCGACGACGTGAAGCGCCAGGCCGAGCTGGAACGCCGGATCCCCGCCGCGGCCGACCGCGAGTTCCTCGCTCACCTGAAGAACGTCCTGCTCCAGCAGTCGGCCCGCTACCTCGTCGCGGCCTGCGAGCATCGGGCGACCCCCGCGGATTCCCGGCCCCCGTTGGGCGAGCTGGCCGGCCGCCGCGGCCTCGACGCGAAGGCGTTGGCCGGATGGGTCGATTACTTGAATCGAGTCGCCGCGGAGCCTTCGGTCCCTCGCCATGCAGCGATCATGAAAGCCGCGACCGGTCGACTCACGGGGGCGGCCCTCGAACGAGCGGCGGACGAGCTGCAAGCGGCCGTCATCGTTCGCGAAGGGGCGGCGGGCGTAAAGTCCCCGCTGGACGAATCCTCCCTGGTCCAGCTTCGGGCGGACGACCCGTACCTCGTCGTCGACGAACGAGGCCGCGTGACGGTCTGGCCCAATCATTCGGGCCTGCCCGCCGACGCCCGGGCGGTCGGCCCGGACGAGGTTCCGTCCCGCGTCGAGGTGGCGATCGACGGGCAAACCCGCACGATCTTGCGGTTCGACGGCCGGGCGATGCTGGAGGTCTCCCGGCCCGCGCCGTCGACGGGGAGCCTGTTCATCGTCTTCCGGAACGCCGAGACGGCGATGGCGAACCAACGGCTCGTCGGTTGGGAGGACTCCGACTCCGGTCGACACGGCCTCGGCCTGATGCCGGAGCCGGGCGGGACCTTGCGAGCGATCCTCAGGAACGACGGCAAGCCGGGAGACCTGGTCGACGCGAAGCGCGCCGAGGGGTTCGAGGTCGTCGGCCTGACCTGGGGACCGGGCGGCACGGCCCTCCATCGCAACGGGTCAAGCACGGCCGAGAAGGGGATCGAGTCGATCTCCTCCGACCCGGCGATCCCGGCGCTTCACATCGGCGGCCCCGGATCGGGCGGCAGCCCGCGGTTCCGCGGAGACCTCGCCGAGCTTCGCATCTACGACCGCCCGCTCGACGAGGCGGAGCGTCGCCAGGTCGAGGCCGAGCTGCGCGCCCGCTGGTTCCAGCCCGCGGCCCCGGGCGGTTCGCCGGGCGATCCCGTGGCCGCACTGGCCGAGGAATGGCTCTCCGCCCGCGGCCCGTTCTGGCTTCCGGCCGAGCAGCGGGCGGCGACCCTCCCCGCCGAGAGTCGGACCCGGATCGCGCACTTGAAGAGCGAGCTGGACGGCTTGAAGGCCAAGCCGCCGCGCGAGATCCCGAAGGCCGTGGTGGTCCAGGACGGCGGCCCCGCGGGGACTCGCCACGCGGGGTTCCAGGACGCCAGGGTCTTCCTGCGAGGCAATCCCAAGCGTCCCGGCGCGACCGTCCCGCGCGGCTTCCCGCGAGTCCTGACGGGCGAGTATCGCCCGCCGATCGCCGAGGGGAGCGGCCGCCGCCAGCTCGCCGAATGGCTGACGAGCGCCGAGCATCCGCTGACGGCTCGCGTGATGGTCAACCGGATCTGGCAGCATCACTTCGGCGAGGGCCTGGTCCGCACCCCCAACGACTTCGGCACGCGCGGCGAACGGCCGACGCATCCGGAGCTGCTCGACGACCTCGCGGGCCGATTCGTCGCGTCCGGTTGGTCGATCAAGGCGATGCATCGCTTGATTATGCTCTCATCGACTTATCAGCAGGGCGTCCGCGGCGGCGACGGGCCGGCCGCCGCCGACCCGGAGAATCGCCTCTTCGGCCGGATGAATCGCCGCCGGCTCGACGCGGAAGCGATCCGCGACAGCCTGCTCGCGGCGGCCGGCGGCCTCGACGCCCGGCTCGGCGGGCCGGCGTTCCTCGAACTGAACGCGCCGCGACGGACTCTCTATCTCTCGGCCACCCGCACCGGCGGCGGGACGTCCGACTTCGGCCGCCTCTTCGACCGCGCCGACCCGGGCTCGATCGTCGACCGCCGCGACCAGTCGATCGTGGCCCCGCAGGCCCTGTTCTTCATGAACGACCCCTTCGTGGCCGACCAGGCGCGAGCCCTGGCGGCGCGACTGGCGCGAGAGGCGTCGGACGACGAGGCCCGGATCCGCCGCCTCTACGCCCTCACGCTGGGTCGGCCCCCGACCGGGGCCGAGGTCGACGTCGGCCGCGCCTTGCTCGCGCCGGAGCCGGGACTCGATCCCTGGGAGCGTTACGTCGCGGTCCTCCTCGGCAGCAACGAATTCCTCTATCTCGATTGACCGCGCCGTCGGCGGGGGAGTGGGACGATGGACGACGCCTTCTCGCTGAATCGCCGGCGGATGCTCCAGAAAGCGGGCGGCGGCTTCGGCGCGCTCGCCCTGGCGGCCATGCTGGCCGACGAGGCCCGCGCGGCCTCGCCAGCGACGCCCCTGTCGCCGCGCGAGCCGCACTTCCCCGCGCGGGCGAAACGGGTCATCTTCCTGTTCATGCCCGGCGGCCCGTCGCAGGTCGACACGTTCGACCCCAAGCCCCGGCTCGCCAAGGATCACGGCAAGCCGTCGCCGAAGCTCTACCAGGGTCAGGCCCGGAACATCCTCGCGTCGCCCTGGAAGTTCCACAGGCACGGCGAGTCGGGCCTCGAGGTCAGCGAGCTGTTCCCCCACGTCGGCGCCTGCGCCGATCGGCTCTGCGTCATCCGCTCGATGGTGGCCGACGACCCCAACCATCCCGGCGGCTGCCTCTTGATGAACACCGGCGAGCGGGTGGCGACGCGTCCCAGCCTGGGCTCGTGGATCTCCTACGGCCTGGGGACCGAGAACCAGAACCTGCCGGCCTTCCTCGCGATCGGGCCGGGGCCGCTGATCGAGGGGAGTCGCCAGTACGGATCGGCCTTCCTGCCCGCGGCGTATCAGGGGACGTTCGTCTCCGACCTGGACCGGCCGATCCGCAACCTGAAGAACGTCGCCGTCGGACTCGATCGCCAGCGCCGGGAACTGGACGCCCTGAAGCGGCTCAACACGATGCACCTCGAAGACCGCCGCGCCGAGGACGGCCGGCTGTCGGCCCGGATCGAGACCTTCGACCTGGCCTACCGGATGCAAATGGAGGCGCCCGAGGCGTTCGACCTCGGCGGCGAGTCGGAGGCGACCCGGCGACGATACGGGCTCGACCAGGAGGCGACCCGTGACTTCGGCCGGCAATGCCTGCTGGCCCGGAGGCTGAGCGAGCGCGGGGTGCGGTTCATCCAGCTCTACCACACGACGGGCGGCTTCCAGCCCTGGGATCAGCACAGCGACCTGAAGGGCGGCCACGCCAAGAACGCCCTGGCGACCGACCAGCCGATCGCCGCGCTCCTGCAGGACCTGCAATCGCGAGGTCTCCTGGACGAGACTCTGGTGATCTGGGGCGGCGAGTTCGGCAGGACCCCGGCGGCCCAGGGCCAGGACGGCCGCGACCACCACCCCGACGGCTTCACCATGTGGCTGGCGGGGGGCGGCGTCCGCGGCGGCATGGTCCACGGCGCGACCGACGAGTTCGGCTGGGACGCCGTCGAGGACCGCGTGCACGTCCACGACCTCCACGCGACCATCCTCCACCTCCTCGGCCTCGACCACGAGAGGTTGACCTACCGCTCCACCGGGCGGGACTATCGACTGACCGACGTCTACGGCAACGTGGTGAAGAAGATCCTCGCGTGAGCCTATCCCACCGGACCGGACCATGAGACGAACCGTCCCGCCCCTCGTCGCCGCCGCGTCCCTGGCGCTCGCCTCGCTCGGGGCCGCGTCCGGCGAGGAGGCCCCGGCCGTCTCCGCTCGATTCGCCGTCGAAGACGCCGAGCGACTGGCGAGGGAGGCCCGCGAGTCGGGCGACCCGGCGCGGGGGGCCCTCGTCTTCTTCCGGCCGTCGCTCCAGTGCGCCCAGTGCCACGCCGGCGACGTGAAGGGCAAGCCGCCGTCGCTCGGCCCCGACCTCGCCGCGATCGGCCGTCCGAAGTCGGATCGTCACGTCGTCGAGTCGATCCTCGCGCCTTCGAAGGAGATCCGGCCGGGATTCGAGCCCGTCGTCGTCGCCCGGCGCGACGGTACGGTGCTCACCGGGCTGCTCGCGGGCGAACGGCCCGAAGCCCTCCTGGTCCGCGACCCGGCACGCAACGGCGAGGTCGTCGTCGTCCCCCGCGAGGAGATCGAGGAACGCAAGGCGGGCGCGACGTCGGTGATGCCGGCGGGGCTCGTCGAGCAGCTCGCCGACCGCCGCGAGTTCCTCGACCTCGTGCGTTACGTCCTGGACATCGCCGAGAACGGCCCGGCCCGCGCGCTCGCGCTGCGGCCCCCCGAATCGGCGTTCGCCGCGCCGCCGCTCCCCGAGTACGAAAGGCGCGTCGACCACGCGGGCCTGATCGCCGGCCTCGGGCCGGAGAGTTATCGACGCGGCGAGGCCATCTACGACCGCGTCTGCGTCAACTGCCACGGCACGCCGGACCGGCCCGGGTCGCTGCCGAACTCGCTGCGGTTCGCCTCGGGCGCGTTCAAGAACGGCAAGGACCCGCTGAGCCTGTATCGGACCCTGACGCACGGCTTCGGCCAGATGACGCCGCAGTCGTGGATGGTCCCCGAGCAGAAGTACGACGTGATCCATTACATTCGCGAGGCTTATCTGAAGCCGCGCAATCCTTCGCAATACGTTCCCGCAGACCCGGTCTACATCGCCGGCCTGCCGAAAGGCGACACCCGCGGCCCGGCGGCGACGGCCGTCGAGCCCTGGCTGACGATGGATTACGGCCCGAGCCTCTCGCTGACCTGCGAGGTCGGCGACGACGGCTCCAACTTCGCCTACAAGGGGGTCGCGGTGCGGCTCGACGCCGGCCCCGGCGGCGTCTCGCGCGGGCGGGCCTGGGCCGCGTTCGAGCACGACACCCTCCGCCTCGCCGCGGGCTGGACCGGCGACGGCTTCATCGACTGGAACGGGATCAACTTCAACGGCCGCCACGAGGTCCACCCCCGCGTCGCCGGCGTCGTCCAGGTCGGCAACCCGTCCGGCCCGGGATGGGCCGACCCGGCGACCGGCTCGTTCGTCGACCCCCGGCTCCGGGGCCGCGACGGCCGCGCCTACGGCCCCCTGCCCCGCGCGTGGGCCCATTACCGCGGCCAGTACCGCCACGGCGACCGGGTCGTCCTCGCCTACACCGTCGGGACCACGGACGTCCTGGAAACGCCGAGCGCCGACCTGAACGGGCCGGAGCCCGTCTTCAGCCGCACCTTCAACCTCGGTCCCCGCGCGAAGCCGATGGTCCTGCAGGTCGCCCGCGGGGCGGCGGGGTTGATGCGCACCTTCCCTTCGGGCGATGGGGCCGAGGGCGCGGTCGCCTTCCTCGGGCCCGAGCCGGGACCGGCCCCGAATTCGCCTCCCGACGCCCCGCCGGTCCGCTTCGACGGCGGCACGCACGTCGAGATCGCGAAGACGACGGCCATCGACCTGTCGCGCGGCGACTTCACGATCGCCGCGCGGTTCCAGACGCGCGAGGGCGGCAGCCTGTTCGCCGAGACGGCCCCCGGCGAGCGGTGGGTCCCCGACGGCAGGACGCTCTGCGTCCGCGACGGCCGCCCGGTCTTCGACATCGGCTGGGTCGGCGCTCTCGAATCGGGGCGTGACGTCGACGACGGCGCGTGGCACGAGGTCGTCCTGACCTACGACCACGCGACCGGCCGGGCGATCCTCTTCGTCGACGGCGCCCGCGACGAGGCGAAGGAGCTGCCCCCGAAGGGAGCCCTCGCCGACCGCGTCGCCCGCATCGGCTACACGGCCCCGGACTTCCCCCAGCCGAAGTCCCACTTCGAGGGGCGGATCGCCGAGGTCCGGCTCTTCGGCAAGGCCCTCGCCCCCGACGAGGCCGCCGGGGCCATGACGACGGGAACGGACGACGCCCGGCTCGTCGCCTGCTGGAAGCCGGACGCAGCTCTGGGCGGCGAGGTCCGCGACGTGACGGGCCACGGCCACGACGGGCGGGTCGTCCGGGGCGACTCGCCGCGGCCTCTTGAAGCGGGCGTCCTGGCCGGCGTCTCGCCCCCCGTCGCGGGCGTCGCGTGGTCGAGCACGGCCGAGGGCGACCTCAGGCTGACGATCCCGGCCGGCCCCGAGCCCCTCCGGTTCACGCTCGCGACCGCCCGCGTCCCCAAAGCGGGAGACGCGAAGTCCCTGGCCTCGGCCCTCAAGGACGGCATCGCGACCGACCTGGCCGCGCTCACGCGGGGCGGGCCTTCACGTTGGCCCGTGGTCCTGGAGACGGCCGTCCAGCCCGGCCGCGACGACGGACCGTTCGCGATCGACGTCCTCACGCCGCCCGACGCCAACCCGTGGAACTGCCGGATGCGGGCCTCGGGCCTCGACTTCTTCCCGGGCGGGCGGGCCCTCGCCCTCTGCACCTGGGACGGCGACGTCTGGCGCGTCGACGGCCTGGACGACCCCGCCGGCCGCCTCAGGTGGAGGCGGTTCGCCTGCGGGCTGTTCCAGCCGCTCGGGCTGAAGGTCGTCGACGGCGTGGTCCACGTCTCGTGCCGCGACCAGATCGTCGCCCTCCGCGACCTCGACGGCGACGGCGAGGCCGACTATTACGAGAACATCAACAGCGACCATCAGGTCACCGACCACTTCCACGAATTCGCGATGGACCTGCAGACCGACGTGGAGGGAAGCTTCTACTACGCCAGGGCCGCGCGGCACGGCAAGACCGCCGTAGTGCCTCAGCACGGCACGCTCCTGAAGGTCGCCCGCGACGGCTCGCGCACCGAGATCCTCGCCACCGGCTTCCGCGCCCCCAACGGCGTCTGCCTCAACCCCGACGGCTCGTTCTTCTCGACCGACCAGGAAGGGTTCTGGCTCCCCAAGAACCGGATCAACCACGTCGTCCGCGGCGGCTTCTACGGCAACATGTGGGGCTTCCACGACGTCGCCGACCCGTCCGACTCGGCCATGGCGCCCCCGGTCTGCTGGATCGACAACGCGATGGACCGTTCGCCGGCCGAGCCCGTGTGGGTCGACTCGGCGAAGTGGGGCCCGCTGAAGGGGAGCCTGCTGAACCTCTCGTACGGCATGGGCAAGGTGTTCGTCGTCCCCCACGAGACGGTCGCCGGCGAGGTCCAGGGGGGCGTCTGCGAGCTTCCGGGCGCGTCGTTCCCGACCGGCGTGATGCGCGGGCGGTTCCACCCGGTCGACGGCCAGCTCTACGTCTGCGGGCTCTTCGCCTGGGCCGGCAACCGCGAGCAGCCCGGCGGGCTCTACCGCCTGCGTTACACCGGCAAGCCCGTCCACGTCCCGGTCGGCCTGCACGCCCGCCAGGGCCGGCTCGACCTCACGTTCAGCGGGCCCCTCGATCGCGAAACCGCCGTCGAGACCGCCCGGTTCTCCGTCTCGACCTGGACGCTCCGGCGCTCGGCGGAGTACGGCTCGAAGCATCACGACGAGCGGACGATCCCGGTCGACTCCGCGAGCCTCTCGGCCGACGCGAGGACGCTGTCGCTCCACATCCGCGACCTCGCGCCGAGCCAGTGCATGGAAGTCGTCTACGACCTCAAGGGCTCCGCCGGCGAGCCCGTCGCCGGCCGGCTCCAGAACACGATCCTCCGCCTGGGGGAGTGATCGTCGAAGCGGAGCGACGCCCGTGCTATGATCGCGGCCGGGCTTCCGACGCACGCCGGGGCGAGTACGATCGAGGGGGGGACGATGGACGGACCAAGCCGACGCGGGCTGATTCGATCGGCAGGAGGACTCCTGGCCGCGCCGATGATCGAAAACCTGGCGCGAGGCGGACAAGACGCCCGCGGCCCGAAGCCGCCGCGCATCAAGGTCGGCCAGATCGGCGTGGGCCACGCGCACGCCGAGAAGCTGGCGGTGTTCCGTCGATCCGACGACTACGAGGTCGTCGGCGTCGTCGAGCCCGACGACCGGCTGCGCGAGAAGGCCGCGTCGAGCGACGTCTACCGGGGCGTCCCCTGGATGACCCGCGAACAACTGCTCGCCACGCCCGGCCTTCAGGCCGTGCTCGTCGAGACCCGCGTCCGCGACCTGCTCGACGCGGCCGAGGCCTGCGTGGCCGCCGGGGTCCACGTCCACCTCGACAAGCCGGCCGGCGAGTCGCTGCCGCAGTATCGCCGCATCCTGGAGGCCGCGACGAAGAAGAATCTCTGGGTCCAGATGGGTTACATGTACCGCTACAACCCCGGCGTGAGGCTGCTCCGCGACGTGCTCAAGCGCGGCTGGCTGGGCGAGGTCTTCGAGGTCCAGGCGGTCATGAGCAAGGTCGTCGACCCGGTCGGCCGGGCCGCCTTCGCCGAGTACCCCGGCGGCACCATGTTCGAGCTGGGCTGCCACGTCATCGACCTGGTCGTGGGCGTCCTGGGGGCCCCGGCGAAGGTCACGCCCTACATCCGCCACTCCTCGAAGCAGGCCGACGGCCTCCTCGACAACATGCTCGCCGTCTTCGAATACCCCCACGCGACCGCCACCGTGCGATCGACAGCCCTGGAAGTCGAGGGCTTCGAACGCCGCCACCTCACCGTCTGCGGCACCGAGGGGACGTTCCACATCCAGCCCCTCGACGACCCCTCCGTCCGCCTCGCCCTCTCGGCCCCCCGCGGCCCGTCCAAGAAGGGCTACCAGGACGTCGCCATGCCCCGATACACCCGCTACGTCGACGACGCCGCCGACCTCGCCCGCGTCATCCGCGGCGAGAAGCCGATCGACTTCCGTCCTGAGCACGACCTCGCCGTCCAGACCGCCGTGCTCCAGGCCAGCGGCCGGCCCCTCGACGCCTGAGCGGACCGTTGCCGAACGGGCCGCCGGCCGGTATGGTTGAGGCCGCCCCCCGTGTTCAACAATCGTTGCACCGGCGTCGAAGTTGGCCCTGATCCCCGGTCGGGGATCGCGTGCGAAGGTCGGCGGCGATCGCGGTTGCGACGGCGATTCGGGGTGTGGCTGGAGGCGTTTCGATGGACGCGTCGCATCGCGGCTCGCACCCGAGGGTCACCCGGCGGACGGCCGTGCAGGCCGGGGCCCTGGGGCTGATGGGGCTGGGGATGAACCACATGGAGGCGCTGCGCGCGGCGACGCCTCCGGACGGGGCGACGGGCGGCACGGCGAAGTCGTGTGTTTATATCTTCCTCTCGGGCGGGCTGTCTCAGCACGAGAGCTTCGACATGAAGCCCGACGCCCCCGAGGGGATCCGCGGCGAGTTCAAGCCGATCGCCACGGAGACGCCGGGGGTGCAGGTCTGCGAGCACCTCCCTGGTCTCGCGCGACGCAGCCGGCAGTGGGCCGTGGTGCGGTCGCTGACGCACGCGACGAACGACCACACGCTCGGGCATTACCTGATGCTGACGGGCCGCAGCAAGCCCGACCCCGACTACCGGGGCGACCGCCAGCCGCGCTCGACCGACTGGCCGTCGATCGCCTCGGTCGTCGGCGACGCGACGGCCGGCCGGGGCCACAACCTGCCGCCGGCGATCGTGGTGCCCGACCGCCTGGTCCACTGGTCGGGAGGCGCGATCCCCGGGGCGTACGGCGGGCAGATGGGCTCGCGCCGCGACCCCTTCTTCATCGAGGCCTCGCCTTATGGGAACCCCTTCTGGAAGGGGGCCTATCCCGAATACAGCTTCCCGAACGAGTCGATCAAGCCGCCGACGAGCCCCGACGAGCGCGTCTTCCAGGCCCCGAGCCTGACGCTCTCGCCCGGGATGACCCTGGACCGCCTGGCCCACCGCACCGAGCTGCTGGGCGAGCTGGACCGCCAGCGCGGCCTGCTCGAAGCCACGGCGACCGCCGCGCGTTTCGACCGCCATCGCCAGTCGGCCGTCTCGCTCCTGGCCTCGCCCGAGATCCGCCGCGCCTTCGACGTGACCCGGGCCGACGACGCGACGCAGGACCGCTACGGCCGCAACAGCTTCGGCTGGACCCTGCTGATGGCGTTTCGGCTCGTCGAGGCCGGGGTCTCGCTGGTCCAGGTCAACCTCGGCAGCAACGAGACCTGGGACACCCACGGCGACATCTTCCCCCGGCTCAAGGACAAGCTGCTGCCCCCGACCGACCGGGCGCTCGGCGCCCTGCTCGACGACCTGGAGGCGACGGGCCTGCTCGACTCCACCCTGGTCGTCATGGGGAGCGAGTTCGGGCGGACCCCCAAGCTGTCGACGCTCCCCGAGTCGTACAAGTTCGCCGGCCGCGACCACTGGGGGGCGGTGCAGAGCGTCTGGTTCGCCGGCGGCGGCGTCCGCGGCGGCACGGTCGTCGGCGCTTCCGACAAGATCGGGGCTTACCCGACGGCCACCCCGCAAACGCCCGAGAACCTGGCGGCGACCATCTACAAGGCGCTCGGCATCCCCGACACCGCGAGTTGGCGCGACGACCTGGACCGTCCCCACCTGATCTATCAAGGTTCGCCGATCCCCGGATTGATCTGAGGGATTCGGCGCGCGAACGCCTCTCCCCGCTGGACCGGAGTCGAGATCATGCTCAACATCCAGGGCCGTCCGCGACGCGTCTGCGACGGGCTCACCCGGCGCGACGTGCTGCGGGCCGGCGGCGCGGGGCTACTGGGGACGAGCCTGTCGACGCTCCTCGCCGCCGAGGAGGCCGGCCGCGTCGCCGGGCCTCGGGCGAAGTCGGTCCTCTTCCTCTTCCTGTTCGGCGGGCCGAGCCAGCTCGAGACCTTCGACCTGAAGCCCGACGCCGCCAGCGGGATCCGCGGGCCCTACCGGCCGATCGCCTCGCGGACGCCGGGATTGCAGATCTGCGAGCACCTCCCCCGGCTCGCCGAGCTGTCCGACCGGTTCGCCGTGATCCGGACGATGACGCACCGCAGCAACGACCACAACGCCTGCCATTACATCCAGACCGGCCACCCCCTGCCGCAGGCCCAGCGCGGCGCGGCGGGGGTCGACGCCACCGGCCAGGACTGGCCCGCGATGGGCTCGGTCGTCGAGTACCTCGACCGCCTCGGCGACGCCGACAGGCCGGAAGACCAACGCCGCGACTTCCCGAGCTACGTGTACCTGCCCAACCCCCTCGGGCACATCCAGGGCTACGATCGCGCGGGGGGCTACGCGGGCTGGCTGGGCGGCACCTACGACGCCCTCGCCACCCACATCGCCAAGCGAGGGCCGGACGACAACCCCTACTTCCGCGACTGCGACGACGAGGAGCTGGACTTCCGCATCCAGGGGCTCGACGGCCCCGCCCTGATGACGCTCGACCGCACCCGCCGCCGGGTCGGCCTGCTCGATCAGTTCGACGCGGCGCGGGCTCGCCTCGACCAGGCCCAGTCGACGCGCGAATTCGGCCGGCTGCAAGCTCGCGCCGTTCGGCTGATGACCTCGACGGCCATGCGGTCGGCGTTCGACATCCGCCAGGAACCCGAGCGGATCCGCGACCGCTACGGCCGGCACCTGTTCGGCCAATCGGCGCTGATGGGGAGGCGGATGATCGAGGCCGGCGCCCGGTTCGTCACGGTCGTCTGGGACTGCCCCGACGGCTACAGCTGGGACAGCCACACCGGCTCGCACGACGTCGGCCGGCACCTGCTCCCCGGCCTCGACCAGACCCTCTCCGCCCTGATCGAAGATATGAACGCGCGCGGACTTCTGGATGAAACCCTGATCGTCTGCCTGGGCGAGATGGGCCGCACGCCCCGCCCCGACACCTCGACGTGGGGCCGCGGCCACTGGAGCCACTGCTTCCCCGCCGTGCTCGCCGGGGCCGGAATCCGCGGCGGCGTCGCCTACGGCCGATCCGACAAGGACGCGGCCTATCCGTCCGATCACCCGGTCTCCCCCGAAGACCTCGCCGCCACCGTCTTCCACGCCCTGGGGATCGCCCCCGACGACCGCGTTTCGGACCCGCTGGGCCGTCCGGTCGCCGTGATGGACGGCGGTCGGCCGCTCGTGGAGTTGTTCGGCTGACGCTCAGGCTCCTTTCCTCTCCCGCCACGCAGGACTCTTCCCGATGACATCGCAGCACGACGAGGTACGAGCCGGCCGAGGACCAACGTTCAGGCTCGCGCTCCACGCCTTGAGGACCGCCTGCGTCGGGGCGTCGCTCCTGGCCGCGGGCGTCGCGACCGCCGACGAGCCCGCGAAGCCGGAGTGGAAGTACTCGGCCGAGCTGATGCGGCCATTCTGGAAGGGCGAGGTGATCGACGCCGAGTCGGTCCTGTTCATCAAGGACGACAAGACCGGCGAGGCGCGGGCCTCGGTCCTCATGCCGATCCGCAAGATGCGAGCCGTCCGGAATGCGGCGGGCGACGTCACGTACGAGGAGGGCCGGGACTACGCCTGGAAGCCGGGCTACCGCGAGATCACGCTGCCGCCGGGCTCGCGGATCGTCGCCTCGCCTCCCTCGGCGCTGCGGCGGGCTCCGAAGACCCAGATGTTCGAGCTGACCCATCGCGACGGCGGCGGCGAGATCCTCTTCGGGGCGAAGCTCGAATACCACGCGCTGCAGACGAGCGTCACGTATGAGCACGAGCCGGACCTGTGGCCCGCGCCCGTCCCGACGTTCGACTCGAAGGCGTCGCCCCGCACGGTCGCGAAGCTGAAAGGTCGTCAGCCCGTGTCGATCGTGGTGCTGGGCGACAGCATCTCCACCGGCTGCAACGCCTCCGGCTGGGCCGACGGGGCCCCGTTCCAGCCGGCGTATCCCGAGCTGGTCCGTCGCCACCTCCAGGAGGTCTACCACGACGAAGTGCGGCTCACGAACCTCTCGGTCGGCGGGATGGACACGGGCTGGGCGCTGACGATGATCGACAAGGTCGTCGAGCCCCGCCCCGACCTGGTCGTCGTGGCCTTCGGCATGAACGACTCGGCGGGCCGCTCGGCCCCGGACTATCGCAAGAACACCGAGACGGTCGTCGCCGGGGTCCGCGAACGGCTCCCCGACGCCGAGTTCATCCTGGTGGCCTCGATGGTCGGCAACCCGGCCTGGACGCGGCTCCGACACGAACGCTTCGCCGAGTACCGCGACGCCCTGCTGGAACTCCGCAAGCCCGGCGTCGCCGTGGCCGACGTCACGTCGGCCTGGGCCCGCTTCCTGGAACTCAAGCAGGACTGGGACCAGACGGGCAACGGCGTGAACCACCCCAACGACTTCGGCCACCGCGTCTACGCCCAGATCATCGCCGCGCTCCTCGTCCCCGACGCCGATCCTCCGTCGCGCACGCCTTGATCGGCGGCCTGCTCGCGAGCGCTGACCCCTGGCATCTCGCGCGAGTCGGAGTATCTTCGTAGGGAATCACCTCCCGGCGAGGGAGGTCTCTCCGCCTTCAGGACCCGCCGGGGCTAGACCATCATGGGCGTGCGAAACTGGGCTGCCATCCTCGGCGTCGCGGCGATCCTGTCGACGTCGGCCTCCGCGTCGGATCCGACCGCGGGCAAGATCGGCTGGAAGAAGACGACGATCGAGGCCAAGTTCCGCTCCGAGGGGGTCGCGACCGCCGACGTGAACAAGGACGGCAAGCGCGACGTCCTCATCGGCGACTCGTGGTACGAGGCCCCCGACTGGATCAAGCACGACATCCGCCAGCCCGGCGACCTCGGCGACGGCCTGCACTCCTACAGCGAGTGCATGACCTGCTGGGCCGACGACGTCAACCGCGACGGCTGGCCCGACCAGGTCGTCATCGGCTTCCCGGGCAAGGCGGCCGCCTGGTACGAGAACCCCAAGGGGGTCCACGGCTTCTGGGAGCGTCACGAGATCTGGCCGAGCGCCTGCAACGAGACGCCGCTCTACACCGACCTCTTCGGCGACGGCCGGCGCGTGCTGGTGATGGGCTGGCAGCCCGAGGGCAAGGAAAACGAGGGCCGGATGGCCTGGTTCGCCGCCGGCAGCGACCCCGCGCGGCCCTGGGACATGCACGAGATCAGCCAGGGCAAGGGCGTCCCGGGCACCCAGCGATTCTCGCACGGGCTGGGCGTGGGCGACCTGAACGGCGACGGCCGCAAGGACGTCATCTGCACCGGCGGCTGGTGGGAACAGCCGGAGAAGGGCCGCGAAGGGGCCTGGGCTTTCCACCCCGCCAAGCTCGGCGGCAGCGTGGCCGACATGATCGCCTACGACGTGAACGGCGACGAAAAAGCGGACGTCGTCGCCAGCTCGGCGCACCAGTTCGGCATCTGGGCGTTCGAGCAGGGCGAGGTCAAGGACGGCTCGCCGACCTTCACCACCCACGACCTCTTTCCCGACCTCGTCTCGGAGACCCACGCCCTGATCGCCGCCGACATCGACGGCGACGGCCTCAAGGATCTGGTCACCGGCAAGCGGTTCTGGTCCCACGGCAAGAACGAGCCGGGGTCCGACAAGCCGGCCTACCTTTACTGGTTCAAGGCGTCGAAGGGCGGCGACGGCAAGACCTCCTTCGAGCCCAGGGTGATCGACGACCAGAGCGGCATCGGCACCCAGTTCGAAGTCCTCGACTTCAACGGCGACAACCTCCTCGACGTCGTGACCGCGAACAAGAAGGGCGTCTTCCTGTTCGAACAGGTCCGCCCCCGCGAGGAGTGAGCACGGACCAGCCGACCCCGGGCCGGAAGGCGGGCGCGACGCCGATGATTCCGCGATGTTCATGCTTCCTCTCGGCCGCGATCGTCCTGATCGCCGTCTCGGCGCAGGCCGCCCTCGGCGGGCCGGGCGTGTACGACGTCCGCGACCACGGGGCCAAAGGCGACGGGGCGACGACCGACACGGCGGCGATCAACCGTGCGGTCGCCGCGTGCGCGGACGCGGGCGGCGGCCAGGTCCGGTTCCCGCCGGGCCGCTACCTCTCGGGCACGGTTCGGCTGCGCAGCAAGGTCGCGTTGCATCTCGAAGCCGGGGCCGTGCTGGTCGGCACGACCGACCTGACGGCCTACGAGGGCTTCCGCCCGCCCGAGGGCACGTTCGAGGCGACCCTTCCGCCCGCCTGGCACCGGGCGATCGTGCTGGGCGTCGACGTCGAGGACGTGGCGATCGAGGGGGCCGGCACGATCGACGGCGCCAAGGTCCACGACCCGAACGGCGAGGAGCGGATGCGCGGGCCGCACGCGATCCTGTTCGGGCACTCCAACCGCATCACCATCCGCGACGTGACCATCCGCGACGCCGCCAACTACGGCGTGATGATCGAGGAGTGCTCGCAGGTCGACGTCAAAGGCGTGACGATCACGGGCGGCTGGGACGGCGTCCATTTCCGGGGCTGGGAGGGGAAGCCCTGCCGCGACGTCTCGATCGTCGACTGCCGGTTCTCCACGGGCGACGACGCGATCGCGGGCCGCTACTGGGAAAACACGCTCATCACCGGCTGCGTGCTCAACTCCTCGTGCAACGGCATCCGACTGATCGGCCCCGCCCGGGGGCTGATCGTCCACGACTGCCTCTTCTACGGGCCGGGGAAGCACCCCCACCGGACCTCCGGCCGCACGAACATGCTCTCGGCCGTAAACCTCCAGCCCGGCGCATGGGACCCGACGCGCGGGCGGCTCGAAGACGTTTTGATCTCGGACGCCACGATGCGCAACGTCCAGGCCCCGGTCCACCTCTCGCTGAGGAAGGGCAACACCTGCGGCGACGTGACGATCGAACGGCTCTCGGCCACCGGAGTCTACGGCGCGGCGATCTCGGCCGAGAGCTGGGCGGACGAGCCCATCGGCCGATTGGTCTTGCGGGACGTCTCCGTCGAGTTCGCCGGCGGCGGCACGGCCGAGCAGGCGGGCCGTCCGGTCAAGTCGGCCGCCATCGAAGCCCGCCCCCTCCGCTCGTGGGGGATCTACGCCCACCGGGTCGGCGAAGTCGTGCTCGACGGCGTGCGCCTCCGCCTGGCCGCCCCCGACGCCCGGCCGCCCATCCGGTGCGAGAACGTCGGCCGCCTGGTCGTCCACGACCTCCGCCATGATCCCCGCGCCGGCGGCGGCGAGCCCATCGTCCTGGACGAAGTCAAAGAGGTCGTGAACGCCCCCGCCGGCCCGCGATGACTCCACGGCTTCATCGCGGCTCGCGGCCCTTGTTGATTTCGCCTGAGTCGGTGCCGGCTTTCACCTGGCCAGGCCTCGGTTCAACCTTCCTGTGCCCTGACGTACACGGGACCGGGCGCCGTCGCCGTCAGCTGGGCCCTGACAATTTCAGGCAAATGTCTCGGAGATATTCCTCGAAGGACTCGGCGATCGCCGAGATGCCGCCGAAATCGTGGTCGTGAATCCAGATCGCCCCCTCCGCGTCCATGCCCACCGGGTGCCCGGCGTGGTCTTCGGAAATGACCACCCATCGCTCGACATCCGGCACCCCTTCGGAACGATAATGCCGGGTGACATCCAGGACGGACCAGTGACCGATTCCCATCACTTCGACGGGCCGAAGCCCGAAGATCGGATATGGCCCGACCATGCCTCCTCCATATCGGAGGAGGAACTCGCGAAAGTCGTCGTCGAAGTGCACACCGATCTGCCGTTCGGCTTGAGTGATCTCGGCCTCCGATGGCGCATCGCTGGCGCGCATGATCGGCCATTCGGCAAACATGGCGTCAAGGTGTTCGATCGTGTCTGGCCTCATTGAGATTGACTCGGTGGGATATCTGGGCGGATCGTCGTGGAAAGCTCGTTGGCCCCACTCCGCCCCTTATAATCGAGCATCGAGTACCGAGCAATCTGGAGCCTATTCGCCTGCGGGCAAGGCATGCCACCGCCCCAAACACCCTCGATCGCCGGATTCCTCGAGCTATTCCGGAATATTGAAATGAGACCTCGATTTCCCGGCACTAGAAAGGAGAGACTGGACCGGTCGAGGAGCCGCAACTCATGGCGTATGCGAAATCGAGCGTCGAATCCGATCCGGTGACGCGAGCCCTCGCGCCCGATCCCTCGGGGCCGCCCGACCGCCGGCTGCTGGAAGCCTTCCTGGCATGCGACGACGCCTCGGCCGAATCGGCCTTCCGTCGCATCGTCGAGCGGCACGCGCCGGCCGTCGTGCGGGTTTGCCGCGACGTGCTCGGCGATCACCACGAGGCCCAGGACGCCGCGCAGGCCGTCTTCCTCGTCCTCGCCCGCCGGGCCGGCGCGATCGAACGCCCGGACTCGCTCAAGGCCTGGCTGCATGGCGTCTCGCTACGCGTGGCCCGCCGCGTCCGCGAGGGGCTGAGCCGACGTCAACGGGCCGAACAACAGACGGCGCAGGCGATCGCCGAGCGGGCGCGAAGCTCCTCGACGACCAGCCCCACCGGCCATCAAGAGCTGCACGAGGAGCTGGCCCGCCTGCCCGACCGCTACCGCCTGCCGATCGTCCTCTGCTACTTCGAGGGTTACACCCAGGAGAAGGCCGCTCAGGTCCTCGGCTGGCCTTACGGGACGCTCCAGACCCGCCTCCATCGGGGCCGCAAACGACTTCGCGAGGCCCTCGCGAGGCGCGACCCCGCTCTCTGCGGCACCTTCGCCGTGATGATGAAACCCCTCCCGGATTCACCGTCCTCGCCCAGCCCGGAGTGGGTCGCCGAGACCTCCCGGGCGGCCGTCCGCTTCGCCGGCTCCCGCGCCGGCGGGGCCGTCGGCATCGACGTCTCGGACCTCGCGGTCGCCACCGCGGCGACGATGGAGCCGTCACTCTCATCCTCGACGATCGGCTTGCTGGTGATCTGCCTGGCCGTCGGCGGCCTCTGGTACGCCGGCCGCGGCTCGGCACCGGAAAATCGGCCGCCCGAGCTTCCCGCCCCGAAAGCCCAACCGCATATGCCTCCCAACAGCACCGAAGCCAGTCCGCCGGCCGCCAATCAAGTTCGCCCGGTTCCCGCCGCGATCACGGGAAGAGGAACCGCTGGCGGACAAGGCCCTCACCTCGGACTTGCTCGGCTTGCAGCCTCGCCCTCACCTGTCTTCGCAGGGAACGAACCCGAGCCACCGCGGCCGACGCAGCCAAAGATCGACGGGCGCGAGTTGTTCGAGAGGGTCTGGTCGCCCAACGACCGCCGGAGCCACGGCGGCGACGGGTTGGGGCCGGTGTTCAACGCCCGCTCGTGCGTCGACTGCCACGACCAGGGCGGCGCGGGGGGCGGCGGGTCGACGATGCGGAATATCGAGGTGGCGACCGCCGCCGCGGAGACGCCCGTAGGGCTCGACTTCTCCTACGGCTTCAGCATGAATTTCGGAGGGGCCGGTTTCGAGTACCATTTCGGATACGATCCAACGGCCGCGACCCGGCGGAACCCGAGGGATTCGATGGCGGCGGCGGCCGTGCATCCGGCGTTCCGGGAAGCGTCCAGCGTCATGCTCCACCGCTTCGGCACCGACGCCTCCTATCTCGCCTGGCGAAGCACGATCCCCGGCCGGCACGGAGCCGTCGAGGTCCGCATGTCCCAGCGCAATCCCACGCCCCTCTTCGGCGTCGGCCTGATCGAGAAGATCCCCGACGACGCGATCCTCGCGGCCGCCCGGCGTCCCAACCCGAACAAGTCCCCTCGGGGGCGGGTGAGCCGCGTCGAAGGCGGGCGGATCGGCCGATTCGGCTGGAAGGCCCAATCCTCGACCGTCGCAGATTTCGTGCTCGCCGCGGCCGCAGGCGAGATGGGCCTGGAAGTCCCCGGCCGTCGCCAGGCCGACGATCCCCGCCAGTTCGGCGTCCCCTCCGACGGGGTGGACATGAACCGCGAGGAGTGCGATGCGCTCGTGGCGTTCGTCGCCGACCTCCCCTCCCCCACGGCGATCGTCCCGGCCGACCCGAGGTCGACGGCCGAGATCAAGGAAGGGGCGAAAACCTTCCGATCGATCGGTTGCTCAAGCTGCCACCTGCCCAAACTGGGCGATGTGGAAGGCATTTACAGCGACCTCTTGCTCCACGATATGGGACCCGAACTCGGCGACGCCGGAAATTACACGGTCTTCGGAACAAGCCGCGCTCGAGCGGCCGATCGGCCGAGGGGCGTCAGGGATCGAGCCGACGACCTCGGCTCGGATACCCGAGAATGGCGAACGCCCCCGCTCTGGGGCCTCCGCGATTCATCGCCCTACCTCCACGACGGCCGAGCCGAGACGGTTTCGCAGGCCATCTCCATGCACGGAGGCCAGGGAGCCCCGTCGGCGGACCGGTTCGCACGCCTCAGCCCTCGACGCAAGAGTCAACTCGAAGCCTTCCTGTCCACGCTCGCGGCTCCTCCAGACAGCGCCGAATAACGTCCCAAAGCGCAGAGACGAGGTTTGCGTTCGCTCGATCAGGACTCGATCGAGGTGGTCGTCGGGGGTTCCGGTTGCCGTTGGGAGGACGTCCCGCCGGAACACGGATGTGCGGGCCGGACCGCTCACCACAGGCTGCGGGCCTGAGAGGAGGTCGGGGTCTGGGACCACCTGCACACCGACCTGCCGGCGGCCCTGAAGCGGGCCGGCAAGCTCGACCTCGGAACGGTCATTATCGACCGCGTGACGGTGCGGGCCTTCGACGGCGGCGGGGCGACCGGCCCCGTCGACCGCCGCAAGCCGGGCACGAAGCACACGGTCATGGTCGACAGGGCGGGCGTACCGCTGGTGATCCGCACCGCCGGGGCCAACGCCAGCGACCACCGCCAGATCCTCCCGCTGATTCTGGACTTCCCCCGGGTCGGCGGCGTGCCGGGGCGACTGAAGGAGCTGCCCGACGAGGCGTATGCCGACCGAGGCTACGACAGCGAGGCGGCGAGGGCGTTGCTGCGGTGGCTGGGGATCGAGCCGCACATCGCCAAGCGTAAGACCGAGCACGGCAGCGGCCTGGGAAAAATCCGCCGGGTCGTAGAGCGGACGATCAGTCGGCTCAAGGGACTCCGCAGGCTGCGGGTCCGATACGACCGGCTGGGGGTGATCATGGGCGCCTGGGCCACACTGGCGGTGAGCGTCATCTGATTGCGTATCCTCCACGACGGCGATTAATATAGGCCGGTAGGCAGTGACCGGGCGTCGGGGGGCGGCTATGAAGCCGGCGTACTGTTGGCTATGCGGCCGTGACTTCCGGTGCGAGTGGTTCCACACCCGGGGCGGCGGCGAGATGGTTCGCTTCCGGAACTACCAGCCACCGCCCGAGGGTTGGGTCGGCCAACCCGGGGGCCTGGAATGGTTCTGTCGGGAGCACGCCCCGGCAGCCCTCGACTTGGCGGCACAGGATTCGGCCACGGCGATGGCCGCGCTGCGTGACCGCTTCGGGCCATCTCCGCCAGTCGGTGAGCCGACCACCATGCCCGACCCGTCGCTGTGGGTGACGGCGATCGGGCCGAACCCGGCCCGGGTCTTCGCCCTCGTCCATCAGGCCATCAACCGCCCCGCTGCGGAGACCCTGGCCACGATGCGTTCGGTGCCGTTCCAGTTGGCCCGAGGCTGGCCGCAGTCATTCGAGGGCCTGCGGGCGGCGTTCGCCGACGCCGGGGCGACCGTCGAGGTCCGTTACTCTTGACTGAGTCCAACCTCGCTCGATGAGCAGGCTTAAGGAGTCGGTCGTCCGGGAGGTTTTGACAGAGCCATTTATGCTACTCCGTTAGATCTTACAAACGGCCGGGAAGCCCGGTTCGTACAGGTGGCATGAACCGGGCCTACGCCCCCAAACTCGCCCCCGAGGTGCTCGACCGACTCGCCGCCTACGCCGCGGACTTCCGCGACGACTCCAACCGCCCGCGCCAGGCTCAGTGGTGCGGCGTCTACCTCCGAGGACTGATCCAGGACGGCGATCGCAAGAGCGTCGAGTCGATGGCCGCTCGCGTTACGCTGTCGGATGGGCTCGACGTCGCCGACCCCGACCAGGCCCTCCAGCAGTTCCTCGGCCAAAGCACCTGGGACGAGCGGGCCGTCCTGAGGCGCTACCGGGCCGCGATGGCGACGAGGTTCGCCGACCCGGCCGCGATCTTCGTCGTCGACGACGCCACCTTCCCCAAGCAGGGGACGCACTCCGTCGGCGTCAGGCGGCAGTACTGCGGGGCCCTGGGCAAGACGGCCGACTGTCAGTGCGCCGTCAGCGTCCATTACGTCGCCCCGAAGGGCCACCATCCGCTGGACATGCGGCTGTTCCTGCCTGACTCCTGGCTCGACCACCCGGCCCGGCCCGGCTCGACAAGGCCGGCGTGCCCGACGACGAGCGGCGATCGTTTACCAAGGGGCAGATCGCGCTCGAGTTGCTCGACCGGGTCCGCGCCGAGGGGCCGCCCGGTCAGGTGGTCGTCGCCGACGCCGGTTACGGTGTCTCGGGCCCATTCCGCGACGGCCTGGCCGAGCGGGGCCTGCACGACGTCGTCGGCGTGACCGACGAGATGGTCGTCTTCGCCGAGGAGCCGCGTTGGATCGCGCCCGGCCCCGGGGCGACGGGCCGCCCGCGGACGCGGCCTCGCCTGGCCGACGACTCGCCCCGGCCGATCAGCCTGAAGGAGTTGGCGGCGCGGACGCCGCGCCGCAAGGTGACCTGGCGGGAAGGGACGAAAGGCCCGATGGCCGGCCGCTTCGCCTGGCTGCAAGTGTGGTCGGCCTCCGGCTGGGCGACTGGCGAGTGCGCCGGCACCGGGCCGATCCGGCTCCTCATCGAGGAGCAGGCCGACGGCGCCCTGAAGTACGCGTTCAGCAATCTCCCGTCGGAGACGAGCCGGCTGCGCGCCGTGCGGCTCTGGCGGAGGGAACTGGGGCTGGACCACCACGAAGGCCGGTCGTGGCGGGGCTTCCATCACCACGCCCGCCTGGTGGATGCTGGCGCTCGGTTTCCTGACCCTGGAGCGTCATCGAGCCCGTCGGAGGCGATCCCGGCCGGGCAAAAAGGGGGGCGCGGAGCGTCCGTGATCACGGTGCCGGCCATCCGGCGAGCATTGCAGCGCATGCTGGCGTCGATCAGCCGGCTCGATTGCGCCTATTGCCGGCCCTGGATCACCATGAACCGGCACAAGTTAACGGAGTAGCATTTAGGGCTTTGACGGAACACCTGCCGACATACAATGCCGGGCGTTCGGCCAGGAATTCAAGCAAGGCCTGGAGTCGAGCATGGCTCGCCGAGTCCTGAGGAACTTCGATTGGGCCGTAGGTCCATCGTACACCAAAGTTGCGCGCGCGGAAACACGCCGCACCCGGGGGGGTGCGGCGTGTTTCGGTGTGGGATCCCGGCGATGACCGACTTTCGCGCGATTGCACTATCATGGGCCCGGCGGGCTTAACGGCCGTGTTCGGGATGGGAACGGGTGTGGCCCCGCCGGTATGGTCGCCGGGAATTCGGCCGCCGGGGGGGTTCAACCCCGGCGGCCGCGATTCCTCGGTGGGTCGGTCGATACGTCTTGTCGCATACCCCACTCACCGTCCACGATTTCCGTTGGATCGGGAGATATCTGGCGAGGCCTTCTGGGAGCGGAGCAGGCTCGGGACCGTCTCGATCTGCGCCCGCCCTCGCGGGGGGGCCGGATCGGGGTGGTCAAGCCGCTCGGCTGTTAGGACCGGTCGGCTGAGGCGGTCGCCCGCCTTGCACTCCCGGCCTATCGACCTGGTCGTCTTCCAGGAGCCTATGCGGGATGAATCCCGCTGGAGACCTCATCTCGGGGGGGGCTTCGCGCTTAGATGCCTTCAGCGCTTATCCCGTCCCGACCTGGCTACCCGGCGATGCCCCGAGCGGGACAGCCGGCACACCAGAGGTCGGTCCTCCCCAATCCTCTCGTACTAGGGGAGAAGCCCCTCAAGTCTCCTACGCCCACGGCAGATAGGGACCGACCTGTCTCACGACGGTCTGAACCCAGCTCGCGTACCGCTTTCATTGGCGAACAGCCAAACCCTTGGGACCTTCTCCAGCCCCAGGATGCGATGAGCCGACATCGAGGTGCCAAACCTCCCCGCCGCTAGGGACGCTCGGGGGAGATCAGCCTGTTATCCCCGGAGTACCTTTTATCTGTTGAGCGACGGCCTTTCCATCCAGCACCGCCGGATCACTAACGCCGACTTTCGTCCCTGCTCGACCCATGGGTCTCGCAGTCAGGCGCCCTTATACGTTTGCGCTCGCGTTGCCCGATTGCCGACCGGGCCGAGGGCACCATGGCGCTCCTCCGTTACTCTTTGGGAGGAGACCGCCCCAGTCAAACTGCCCGATGAGCACGGTCCCGACGCGGGCTTCGCGCCGGTGAGGGCCAACGATCGTTCAGGGTGGTATTTCACCGATGGCTCGCCGACGGCTGGCGCCGCCGGGTCGAAGCCTCCCACCTATCCTACACAGAGCGAGCATTGGACCAGTGCCAACCTGCAGTAAAGGTTCACGGGGTCTTTCCGTCTAACCGCGGGTACGTGGCATCTTCACCACGACTACAGTTTCACCGGGTCCCTCGTGGAGACAGCGCACCAGTCGTTACGCCATTCATGCAGGTCGGAACTTACCCGACAAGGAATTTCGCTACCTTAGGACCGTCATAGTTACGGCCGCCGTTTATCGGGGCTTCGGTCGCCGGCTTCGCTTGCGCTGACTGGCTTCCTCAACCTACCGACACCGAGCAGGCGTCAGACTCTATACGTCTTCTTGCGAATTGGCAGAGTCCTGTGTTTTTGATAAACAGTCGCTAGTGCCGATTCTCTGCGGCTCCCCCGTCGCCGAGGGAGCGCCCCTTGTACCGAGGGTACGGGGCCATTTTGCCGAGTTCCTTCACGAGGGTTCTCCCGAACGCCTTCGGATGCTCACCTGGCACACCTGTGTCGGATTGCGGTACGGGCCGGCGGATCGTCCGAGGGGGGCTTTTCGCGGCCGGATTCTCTTGGGCTTCCAGATCGAATGCTGTCGGCCTTGCGGCACGGGGGCGTCTATCACCCCGACCCAAAAATCCTCCGGCGTCCTCCCCTCATCAACCTCCCCGCCGGGTGACGGAATATTAACCGTCTGCCCATCGACTACGCCCTTGGGCCTCGTCTTAGGACCCGACTGACCCTGGGCGGATTGACCTTCCCCAGGAAACCTTGTGCTTTCGGCGGACGGGCTTCCCACCCGTCTTGTCGTTACTCGTTCCGGCATGCGCACTCGGGACCGCTCCACCGCTCGTTACCCGTGCGGCTTCGATGCAGTCTCGACGCTCTCCTACCATTCTTGCGAATCCGCGACTGCGGCACGACGCTTAGTCCCCGTCATTTTCGGCGCGGGATGGCTCGACCGGTAAGCTGTTACGCACTTTTGAAATGGTGGCTGCTTCTAAGCCAACATCCCGGCTGTCACGGCGATCCCACTTCCTTTATCACTCAGCGTCGCTTTGGGGGCCTTGGTCGGCGGTCTGGGTTGTTTCCCTCTCGAGCGTGAAGCTTATCCCCCACGCTCTGACTCCCGGGGTCCGGCGCGCGGTATTCGGAGTTGGGTTCCGAAGGGTAGCCGGGGAGGCCCCCTGTCGGATTCCGTCGCTCTACCCCCGCGCGTTATGTCCCGAGGCTGGCCCTAAAGCCATTTCGGAGAGAACGAGCTATCTCCAGGTTTGATTAGACTTTCACTCCTCCCCACGGGTCGTCCCCCAGTTTTTCAACACTGGTGGGTTCGGTCCTCCACGGCCGGTTAGGGCCGCTTCAACCTGCCCATGGGTAGTTCACCTGGTTTCGCGTCTATCGCGCCCGACTGAGTCGCCCTGTTCAGACTCGGTTTCCCTGCGGCTCCCCCCCTGAAGGGGTTAACCTGGCCGGACACGATAACTCGCCGGATCATTATGCAAAAGGCACGCGGTCAGGCCGGCTTGCGCCAGAGCCCTCCCACCGCTTGTAGGCGCGGGGTTTCAGGTTCAGTGTCCTCCCCTCGTCGGGGTTCTTCCCACCGTTCGGTCGCCCTACTGGGTTCGCTATCGGTCGTCGTCGAGTACTTAGCCTTGCGGGATGGTCCCCGCGAATTCAGGCCGGGTTTCCCGTGCCCGACCCTACTTGGGCGACCGGATGAGGAACTTCCGCTGCACCTACGGGGCTGTCACCCGCTGCGGCGCGATTTTCCAAGCGGCTTCGGTTCGCTTCGGTTCCTCGTGATTCCGGGCCCGCGACCCCGGACGGTGACCCGTCCGGTTTGGGCTGATCCCCTTTCGCTCGCCGCTACTCAGGGAGTCTCGGTTGATTTCCTTTCCTCCGGGTACTGAGATGTTTCAGTTCCCCGGGTGTTCCTCGGGTATTCCGGGATCGAAGCTCGTGATGCAGCTCCCCCGGACTTATCGCAGCCTTCCACGCCCGATTCGCTGACGACGCCTAGGCATCCCCCCCGCGCCCTTAGGGGCTTGACCACGCCGATCGGGCCCCCGCGCCCTGGGAAGGACGCGGGCCTGCATCGGAGGGTCCCGCCGCTCTGCTTCGCTCTGCGATTCCTCGCCTAGCCGGACCCGTGGTTCGATCCCGCCGTCTCGCGACGCGGGGACCGGCACTGGGCCCAATCTTCCAGATCCAAAGGGTTCGTGTTGGTATTCGTCGCCGCATCGGCCGGAGCCTTTGCGGCGTGAAACTGTGTGTGGAGTATGCCACTCGCCTCTTCCGTCGTGGCCCGCCGCGATCCGTCCGAGGACGCATCATGACCGGGCCCCTCCGTCGAGGCTCGTGTCGAATCCCGACCCGTTCCAGAATCGCCTCGATCCCGAAGGATTTCGACGACCCCGACCGTGTCGGATTCGTGTATCGACCAACCACCGAATTGTCAAAGATCCGCGGCCCCGAGGGGCCGGACCCGGCGCCTGGCCGGGGGGCGAGGCCGTCTCAAATGGACGGCCCCGCCCCGCGCCCAGGGTGCGCGAGAGGCGAGGAGGCGGAGACGCCGCCCCGCCCGGGTTCGATCCCGGGCGGGGGGCGTCGCGTCTCGGTCGATCGTGGCCCGGCCCGCCGCGCGGGGCGGCGGGGACGGGGAGGCCGGGGGTCCGGCCGCGGCCGAAGGTGGCTACCTTAGCCGCGGCGGGCCCCGGATGCAAGCGGGAGGTGCGTTTCTTCTTCAAACCCTCGGGGGGAGCAGGCGTACGGGCGTCTCCTCGGGATCCGAGGCGGCGCCGACGAGCCGTGGGTCGCCCATGGTGAAGGCCTGGCGGCAATCCCCATGTGACGGCGTCCCCGGCTTGGTTTTCTAAGTATCCTTAGAAAGGAGGTGATCCAACCGCAGGTTCCCCTACGGTTACCTTGTTACGACTTAGTCCCCATCACGGGTTTCATCTTCGGCGCCTGCCTTTCGGCTCCGACGACTTCGGATGCCCCCCGCTTTGGTGGCTTGACGGGCGGTGTGTACAAGGCTCAGGAACACATTCACCGCGGCGATGCTGATCCGCGATTACTAGCGATTCCAGCTTCATGCGGGCGGGTTGCAGCCCGCAATCCGAACTGAGGGGCGGTTTTTGCGATTAGCTCGGCCTCGCGGCCTGGCGACGCTCTGTCCGCCCCATTGTAGCACGTGTGCAGCCCTGGGCATAAGGGCCATGATGACTTGACGTCGTCCCCGCCTTCCTCCGGCTTGACGCCGGCGGTCTGATCAGAGTCCCCGCCATGACGCGCTGGCAACTGATCACAGGGGTTTCGCTCGTTACGGGACTTAACCCAACACCTCACGGCACGAGCTGACGACAGCCATGCAGCACCTGCACGAGTTCCACCTTGCGGCGTCACCGACGTTTCCGCCGGCTAATCCTCGCATGTCAAGCCCAGGATAAGGTTTTTCGCGTAGCCTCGAATTAAGCCACATGCTCCACCGCTTGTGTGAGCCCCCGTCAATTCCTTTGAGTTTCAGCCTTGCGACCATACTCCCCAGGCGGAGCACTTCACGGTTTCCCTGCGGCAGGGAGCCCATCGGCGAGCCCCCTACCCAGTGCTCATCGTTTACGGCTAGGACTACCGGGGTATCTAATCCCGTTCGCTCCCCTAGCTTTCGCGTCTCAGCGTCAGCAGACGTCCAGGGACTCGCTTTCGCCACGGGCGTTCCTTCCGATCTCAACGCATTTCACCGCTCCACCGGAAGTTCCAGTCCCCCCTACGTCCCTCCAGGCCGGTCGTTTCGGGCCGCGTTCCCCGGTTGAGCCGGGGGATTTCAGGCGCCGACGCACCGACCCGCCTACACGCGCTTTAAGCCCAGTGATTCCGAATAACGTTCGCACGGTTCGTCTTACCGCGGCTGCTGGCACGAACTTAGCCCGTGCTTCCTCCAGGGATCGATCAAGCCCCTCGCGGGACCTTTCTCCCCCTCGACAGGAGTTTACAACCCGAAGGCCTTCGTCCTCCACGCGGCGTCGCTCGGTCAGGCTTGCGCCCATTGCCGAAGATTCTCGACTGCAGCCTCCCGTAGGAGTCTGGGCAGTGTCTCAGTCCCAGTGTGCCGGGCCGCGCTCGCACGCCCGGTAGGCATCGAAGGCTTGGTGGGCCGCTACCCCGCCAACGACCTAATACCACGACGGCCCGTCCCGAGGCGGACGGATCCATTTGGCGAAGCGTCGATGCCGACGCCCTCGCATCGCTGGGGATTACCCGCAGTTTCCCGCGGCTATACCCATCCTCGGGGTTGGTTGCCGTCGCCTTACTCACCCTTGCGCCACTGGCCCATTGCTGGGCCCGTTCGACTTGCATGCCTAATCCACGCCGCCAACGTTCATTCTGAGCCAGGATCAAACCCTTCACAATGGTCCTCGGGCCGGTAGCTCCTCCGAAGAGGCCTTCCCGTCCTCCGGTCCCCATCCTCGAAGAGGTCTGAGGAAAAAAACTGGTCGCGGCGGTCTCCGGCCCGTCGTCCCCGACCCGACCCCCGAAAGGATCGCGCCGTCGTCGCCGAGCCCTACCCGCCGCCGGTCCTTGCGGCCGCCCCGACGTCGCTTTTGCATGGGATCCAGGACCTGGACCCCGCGACGTCCCGATGGGGACGATCCCGCACGCCGGCTCCCCTCAAGGGTTCACCGTCCGCCGCGGCTCGACATCCCGGGCCTCGCGGCCCTTCGTCGCCCCCGGCGGATCACTACGCACCTTCTCACTCGCTCGCCGCTCGACCCCCGTCGCGTTGGCACGACGACGAAGGCCCCGCGGTCTTCTTCTCTTCCACGATCGACCGGATTGTCAAAGACGAGGCCGGCGCACCCGCCGTAGGAAACCCTACGCCGGATCCGCCCCGCGAGTTCACACGTTCTTCCGACGATTTCGGCCGACCCTGCCGCTCGTTGGCGACCAGGCCGGCCGTGTCGTCTGTCAGGACGTTTTCACTGGCGACAGGATTAATAGTAGCGACTCTTCTTTCGCGGTCAACACCCCGGCGGCGAAATCGGCCGGATTCTTGAGATTGTCGACGCCAAGAGCCCATATCCTAAGCCTTTAGGAAATCGCTGTTCTGATGGGTGGATCTCGATCCGGGATCTCCGAGTCGGCATTCGAGGGGGGAGCTGAGGTCCAATTCATAACCCTGGATCGCACCCGACGCCCGAGTGAAGGTCCGGTTGGTCGTTTCCCTCAGAATCTGGGTCAGGCGTGGTCGATCGTCCTTAAGGTGTGTCCCTACTACGGTGCTGCTCAGGCTCGACATCCCTGGGAGTGCCTCCCGGAATGGCTTGCCTTTGGACGCGGGGTACGGTACAAAAGCTAATGTCGAGAAATTGTTGAACATGATCGAAGGGCGAGCCGCAGGATCCTCGTGAGAGGTCGCTGCAGTGGGCTCGACCGGCCCTCCGCCCGCCTCGCCCGCTGCCTGCCCGCCATCTGCTCGTGGCCTCGCCTTCTCCTATGAAGATCCGACGACGCGCCATCCTTCGTCTCGCGCGTCTCCTCGGATCGGACATCACGCCTCTGCAGGGTCGTCACGCCATGAAAACCCTTCGGACATCCCGCGTCGGCTGGCTCGGTCTCGCGGCTCTTGCGTGCGCGGGTCTCCTTTTATGCGGCGCTTCCAGGGCGGACGAGCCCTCGAAGGGGCAGGCGGTCTACGCCAGGCAGTGCCTGTCCTGCCACGGGGCGGCGGGCGAAGGGAGCAAGGAGTATCCCCACGCCCTGGTCGGCGACAAGTCGATCAAGGAGCTGGCGAAGTACATCGCCAAGACGATGCCCGAGGACGACCCGGGCGCCTGCGTCGGCGAAGACGCCGATCAGGTGGCGGGCTACATCCACGAAGCCTTCTATTCGAGCATCGCCCGGGCCCGGAACAAGCCGGCCCGCATCGACCTGGCCCGGTTGACGGTCCGGCAGCATCAGAACGCCCTGATCGACCTCATCGGCGCGTTCCGAGGTCCGGCGGAATGGGACGGCCCCAAGGGGCTTCAGGGCGAGTATTACAAGTCGCATCAGCACTGGAAGAAGGACGACCGGATCATCGACAGGGTCGACCCCGCGATCCAGTTCGACTTCGGCGTGAACCTGCCCGATTCGACCGAGGTGGGGCATCGCTTCTTCGTCCGTTGGCAGGGGGGCGTTCTCGCGCCCGACACGGGCGATTACGAGTTCGTGGTCCGCACGGAGCATTCGACGAAGCTCTGGGTCAACGACCTGGAGAAGCCGCTTATCGACCGCTGGGTCAAGTCGGGCGAGGACGTGGAGTTTCGCGAGACGATCCGCCTGATCGGCGGCCGGGTCTATCCGATCCGGCTCGACATGTCTAAGGGCAAGCAGGGGGTCGACGACAGCAAGAAGGTGACGCCGCCGCCGACCAAGGCGACCATCGCCCTGCTCTGGAAGCGTCCCAAGGGGGCGATGGAGCCGCTCTCGGCGCGGTATCTGTCGCCCAAGCGGACGCCCGAGCTGTTCGTGCTCCAGACCCCTTTCCCGCCCGACGACCGGAGCATGGGATACGAGCGCGGGACGTCGGTCTCGAAGGCCTGGGACGACGCCGCGACCGACGCGGCGCTCGAGACGGCGGGCTACGTCGTCGAGCATCTCGACCGCCTGATCGGGACCAAGCCGGACTCCGCCGATCGCGAGGCCAAGGCCCGCGAGTTCTGCAACAAGTTCGTCGAGCGAGCCTTCCGGCGGCCGCTCTCCGCCGAGGAGAGGGCGGCGTACGTGGATCGTCGATTCGGTCCCGGGATCGACCTGCAGACGGCGGTCAAGAAGGTCGTGCTGGCGACCCTGATCTCGCCGGCCTTCCTCTACCACGAGCCCGACGGGGCGCTCGACGCCTACGACGTGGCCGCGCGCCTGTCGTTCGGGCTCTGGGATTCGCTGCCCGACTCGACGGTGCTGGAGGCCGCCGCCAAGGGCGAGTTGAAGACCCGGGAGGAGGTCGCCCGGCAGGCTGAACGGATGGTCGACGACCTTCGCACGCGGGCCAAGCTGCGCGAGTTCCTCATCCAGTGGCTCAAGGTCGATCGCGTCGCCGACCTCTCGAAGGATCCCAAGGTCTTCCCGGACTTCAACGAGGCTGTCGCGAGCGACCTGCGGACGTCGCTGGAGATGTTCCTGGACGACGTGGCCTGGACGGACGGGTCGGACTTCCGGCGGTTCCTCAAGGCGGACGAGCTGTACCTGAACGGCCGCCTGGCGAAGGTCTACGGGGCCTCGCTGCCGGCCGACGCCCCTTTCCAGAAGGTCAAGCTGGGCGACGAGCCCCGCGCGGGCCTGTTGACGCACCCTTACCTGATGGCGAGCTTCGCCTACACGGCGACCAGCTCCCCGATCCATCGCGGGGTGTTCCTCACGCGTGGATTCCTGGGCCGGGCCCTGGCCCCGCCTCCCGAGGCCGTCGCGCCGCTGGCCCCGGACCTGCACGCGGGGCTGACCACGCGGGAGCGGGTGGTGCTCCAGACGAGCCCCAAGGCCTGCCAGATGTGCCACACGATGATCAACTCGGTGGGCTTCACGCTGGAGAACTTCGACGCCGTCGGCCGGTTCCGCAAGGAAGAGAACGGCAAGGCCATCGACCCGACGGGCGAGTACCCCTCAAGGTCGGGCGAAACCGTCGTCTTCCACGGGCCGCAGGACCTGGCGAAGTTCCTGTCCGAGACGGACGAGACGCGCACGGCGTTCGTCCAGCAGCTCTTCCATAACTTAATCAAGCAGCCGATCAACGCCTTCGGGCCCGACGAGCTGAATACGCTGACGGCCGGGTTCGAGAAGCAGGAATTCAGCATCCGCCGGCTGATGGTGGACGTCCTGGCGACCTCGGCGTTGACCCCGCGCAAGGCCCCGGACAAGAATCAAGAAGCCCCGCGGGCCGTCGCCGCGACGCCCTGAACGACTGCCTTCCTCGCGAGCGAATCGCAGATCCCACGGAACGATCGAAACCAGGGAGACGAGACATGGCCCGGACCCGTTCCCGACGCGCCTTCTTCCGCGACCTCGGCCTCAGCGCGGCGGCCCTGCCGTTCGTCCTGAACCTGCCGAGCCTGGGCTTCGCGGGGACCTCGGCGCGCAAGAAGCGGCTGGTGGTCATGTTCAGCCCCAACGGCGTGATCCCGGACGCCTTCTGGCCCGATGAGACGGGCGCGGACTTCAAGCTCAAGGAGAGCCTGTCGCCGCTGGAGCCGTTCAAGGACAAGACGCTGGTCCTGCATGGGGTCTGCGACAAGGTCCGGGGCGACGGCGACAACCACATGCGTGGGATGGGCTGCCTCCTGACGGGGATCGAGCTGTTCCCCGGCAACATCCAGGGGGGCTCCGACACCCCGGCGGGCTGGGCGAGCGGGCTGTCGATCGACCAGGAACTCAAGAAGAAATTCCAGGCCGACGAGGCCACCCGAACGCGGTTCGGCTCGCTGGAGTTCGGCGTGATGGTCCCCGAGCGGGCCGACACCTGGACGCGGATGGTCTACGACGGCCCCAACAAACCGGTCGCGCCGATCGACGACCCCTACCAGATGTTCTCGAAGCTCTACGGCCGGATGAAGGACCAGGAGAGCCTCAAGAGCATCCTCGACGACGTGACCGGCGACCTGAAGAAGATCGAGTCGGCCGTGAGCGTCGAGGACCGGCGCATCCTGGAAGAGCACGCCACGTTCGTCCGCGAGATGGAGCAGGAATTGAAGGCCGGCGACGGCCCGGGTCTCGACCACGCGGTCCCGCAGCTCGAGCCCGGCATCAAGTCGGTGAACGACGAGATCCCCCGGATCAGCAAGACCCAGATCGACCTGATGGTGCAGAGCTTCGCGGGCGACTTCTCGCGGATCGCGACGCTCCAATACACGAACTCGGTCGGCATGGCCAAGATGCACTGGCTGGGCGTGTCGGAAGGCCACCACGAGCTGTCGCACAACCCGGACAGCGACAAGGCCTCGGTCGAGAAGCTGATCAAGATCAACAAATGGTTCTGCGAGCAGCTGGCCTACATGGCCAAGCGGCTCGCCGAGACTCCCGAGCCGGGCGGGCCGGGCTCGCTGCTCGACAACACGACGATCGTCTGGACCAACGAGTTGGGCAAGGGAAACTCGCACACTCTCGACGACATCCCGTTCGTGCTCGTCGGCAACGGCCTCGACTTCAAGATGGGCCGATCGCTCAAGTACAAGAAGACGCCCCACAACCGGCTCTTGCTCTCGATCGCCCACGGCATGGGCCACACCGACCTCAAGAAGTTCGGCAACCCCGACCACTGCGGCGACGGGCCGCTCAACGACCTCACCTGACGCCGGTCAGGCCCGGCGCGGGAGTCGCGACGGGCGGCTTCCGGACGGTCCCGATCACAAGGTTGTCGGCGCGTCGGGCGACGGCGAATAGCGCGCGGTCCGCGCCCAGCGGCCAGAAGCCCTCCAGCTCGTCGAGGCCCGCCGGGGTGTCACGGCGGACCCGCACGTCCGGGCCGTCCACGCGGCCGTCGGCGACGGCTTTTGCCAGGTCGATGGCGTCGAGCCGCCACCCCAGGCCCGCCACCACGTTCTGCACGCAGATCAGCCGGCCGCCCTCGGCGTCCCAGTGCAAGTTCTGGTTGAACGGGCCGGCGAGGATGCGGTGGACCACGACCCCCGGAGCGCTGGAGCGGTGCGCGGCCAGGAGCGCCGCGGGGTCATACAGGCGGATCTCGGGGCGGATCTCGCCGTAATCGGCGGTCGCCAGCAGGGTCGCGCCGGCCAGCTCGACGAAGGTCGGCCGGCAGCCGTTGACGGCGACGTCGTCGTCGACGACGTCCAGCACCGCGTCGTCGAGGTCGCCGTCGCGCCAGGCGCGTTCCCAGTCGAACCGGACGATCTTGGCCTTCGACGCCACGGTGTCGCCCAGGAAGGTCCCCCACTTCTCACGCCAGGTCAGGCCCGTCGGGTGGATGATCAGGGGCTGGCCCGCCCGCGTCAGTCGGACCACGCGGCCGGTGGGGCGGAGGTCCTGCTCGTATTCGCGGATCACGCCGACGCGGGGCACGTCGAGGACCAGGTCGCCGTACGCGTAGACCTTGCCGTCGCGGACCACGACCCCCTGCGCGGCGCCCAGGCCGGCGTCGGTGATCGCGCGCTCCACCCGGACCTCGGAGTCGACGTCCCAGCGGGCGACGGGGGTCGCGACCTGCGCGAGGGCGGCGAGCGGCGTGGATCCGACCAGGCAGAGGGCCCAGATCGCGTCCCGGAATCGAAGCATGGTGCGGACCTCCGTGGGTGGTGCGGCGACCGGCGTTCTCGTCGTCATGATCGCCGCGAGGGGCGCCGGAGTCGAATGAAGTCTCAAGTATTCTTTGACGTCGAATCGATGAGCGGCGCGGGAAGATCCTGTGAATTCGGCCGGCGGAGAAGCGCCGGGCCGATCGCGGCCTGCTAGAATGCGGCCGAATCGGGCGGCGAGACGAAGGTCGGTGGGGAGAGGTCATGATGCAACGGATGATGCGGTTCCTGGTCGGTCTCGGGCTAGCGGCGAGGGTCGCGACGGTCGCGGCGCAGGGGGTCCCGGAGAAGCCGGCGCGGGCCGAGGCGGCCGTCTGGCCGGGCGTGAGGCCGTCGGGGTCGGTGCTGCTGCCCAACGGCTGGTCGCTGAGGCCGGCCGGGAGCCAGACGCCGCTCGGCGACTTCCCGATCCTGCTCGCCGAACATCCCTCGCAGCCGGTGCTCGCCGTGCTGCACGCCGGCTACGGCGAGCACGAGGCGGTCACCCTCGACCCCCGGACGAACCGCGTGATCGGGCGGGCGGCCGTGCCCGAGACCTACGGCGGGCTCGCCTGGTCGGCCGATGGGACGCGGCTGTTCGTGGGGGGCGGGTTCGACGACGTGGTCTACGTCTTCGACCACGCCGAAGGCCTGCTGTCGAAGCGCCGCACGCTCGCGCTGCACGGGCCGGGACCCGCAGGGGCCGAGGATCCGACCACTCCCCTGCCCCGCGCCCGCCGGGGAGCCGAGCAGGCCAAAGGGGCGGTGGCCGGCCTGGCTCCGTCGCGCGACGGCTCGACGCTCTGGGTCGCCGACGCCTTCGCCCACCAGATCGTGCAGGTCGACCTCAACGCCGGCAAGGCCGTCGCCGAGATCCCGCTGCCGGCCGAGAGCTATCCGTACGGCCTGACGCTCGACGAGTCGCGAGGGCGGCTCTACGCGAGCCTGTGGGGCCGCGCCGAGGTCGCCGTGGTCGACACGGCCGGGCGGAAGATCCTGGCGTCGTGGAAGACCGAGGAGCATCCCAATGAGATGCTGCTGACGAAGGCGGGGCGGTTCCTGTTCGTCGCCAACGCCAACCGCAACACGGTGAGCGTCTTCGACGCCGAGGCCGGCCGGCCCCTGGCGACGATCGGCACGGCGATCCATCCCCAGGCCCCCTCGGGCGGCACGCCGAATTCGCTGGCGACCTCGACCGACGAGTCGATCCTCTTCGTCGCCAACGCCAACACCAACGACGTCGCGGTCGTCAACGTCGCCGACCCGGCCCACAGCGCGCCGCTGGGGTTCATCCCCGCCGGCTGGTATCCGACCTCGGTGCGCACGTCGCGCGACGGCAAGTCGCTTTGGATCGTCAACGGTAAGGGGACCTCGTCGCGGGCCAACCGCGAAGGACCCGCGCCGGGCATCCCGACGCCTTCGATCCGCGAGTACATCGGCGGCCTGATGCGGGGGACGCTCTCGACCCTGCCGATCCCGACGCCCAAGACGATGGCGGCATATACCAAGGCGGTGTACGAGTCGTGCCCCCTGGCCGCCGAGGGCTCCGCGACCGCGTCGGGGCCGAAGCCGCCGACCGGGAACCCGATCCCCGGCAAGGTCGGCGAGCCTTCGCCGATCAAGCACTGCGTCTACATCATCAAAGAAAATCGCACGTATGATCAGGTCTTCGGCGACATGCCCGAGGGGAACGGCGACGCCAAGCTCTGCCTCTTCCCGGAGGAGGTCACGCCGAACCACCACGCCCTCGCCCGCGAGTTCGTGCTGCTCGACAACTTCTACGTCGACGGCGAGGTCAGCGCCGACGGCCACGAGTGGACGATGGGCGCTTACGCGACCGACTTCGTCGAGCGGACCTGGCCGCTGAGCTACCGCGGCGACCGCCGCGTCCCCTACCCGGCCGAGGGCAAGCTCGCCATCGCCTTCCCCTCGGGCGGCTACCTGTGGGACAAGGCCCGGGAGAAGGGCGTCTCGTACCGCTCGTACGGCGAGTTCGTCGGCAAGGGCGACGAGCCGGGCGCGGCCGTGACGACCAAGCTCGACGCCCTCCAGGGCCACTTCGACCCGCTATATCCGGTGTACGACCTCACCGTCCCCGATCAGCGACGCGCCGAGCGTTTCCTGGCGGAGCTGAAGGAGTTCGACGAGAAGGGGGAGATGCCCCGGCTGATCGTGATGCGGCTGCCCAACGACCACACCTCGGGGACGCGCCCGGGCGCACCGACCGTGCGGGCGATGGTCGCCGACAACGACCTGGCCCTCGGCCTGGTGATCGAGGGTCTCAGCCGGTCGAAGTTCTGGAAGGAGACGGCCGTATTCGTCGTCGAGGACGACGCCCAGAACGGTTCCGACCACGTCGACGCCCACCGCACGGTCGCGCTGGCGATCAGCCCCTATATCAAGCGAAAATCCGTGGATTCGACGATGTATTCCACCTCGTCGATGCTCCGCACGATGGAGCTGATCCTGGGCCTCAACCCCATGAGCCAGTTCGACGCCGCCGCCCGCCCCATGTGGCCCGCGTTCGCCGAGACGCCCGACCTCGCCCCATTCGAACACCGCCCGTCGCGGATCGACCTCCGCGAAACGAACGCGCCGGACGCCCCCGGGGCCGAGGCTTCCTTGAAGCTGGACCTCGACGAGGAGGACAAGGCCGACGACCTCGTCTTCAACGAGATCATCTGGAAGGCCGTCCGCGGCGCCGACTCCGTGATGCCGCCCCCCGTCCGCGCCGCGTTCGTCCTGCCCAAGCCGGCGCGGGACGACGACGACGACGATTGAGCGACCGAGGTGCCTCTCCCGACGCCTTCCCCCCTCGCGGGGGAAGGCAGACCCCGCAGGGGTCGGATGAGGGGGAGGACGCGCGAGAGACCGTCGGAATTCGAAATTCCGCAACACGATGCGCCGACGGCTTCCGTGCTCGTCTCCCCCTCATCCGGCCCTACGGGCCACCTTTTCGCGAGGGGGGAAGGGCCGGTTCACGCGGTCGCGGGCGGCGCGTCCTCGGCGAGGTAGCGTTCCAGCGGCGGCCGCCGCGCGGGGTCGGCGGCGGCGGCTTCGTAGGCGAGGGCGACGGCGAGGAGAGTCGACTCGTCGTAGAGCCGCCCGGTGAGGGTGACGGTCTGAGGCGCGAATCGGCCGTCGCGCGGGCGGACGCCGACGGGGAAAATCGCGGAGGGATGGCCGGTCAGGTTGGTGATGGTCAGGTCGGGGCCCCCCCAGGCGAGGAAGACGTCCACCCGCTCGAAGACCTTCGCCATCTCCTCCATGAGGAGCGTCCGCACCCGCGCCGCGCGGAGGTACTCGACGGCCGGCGTGAGCTGGCCGACGCGGAAGGTCTCGGGCCACTCGTTCAGGCCTTCGCTGACGTGCTTGCGCGTCAGGTCGTCGAAGACGGCCGCGGCCTCGGTCCCCAGCATCAGCGCCACGGCCCCGGCTCGGTATTTCGTGGGCAGATCGATCGGCACCATCTCGAAGCCGAGGGCGCGGAGGGTCTTGACCTCGTCGCGATCGTCGGCGGACTTCCCCGGGATCGTCGGGACGCCGATTTTGATCCTGGTCAGGTCGACGGCGGGGGGCCAGGCGAAGGGCTGGTCGACGGCCGTGGGGTCGAGGCCGTCGCGGCCGTGGATCGCGTCGAGGATCAGGGCGCAGTCCTCGACCGACCGGGCGATCGGGCCGAGCTTGTCCATCGACCACGAGAGCGACATGCAGCCGTGGCGGCTGACCCGTCCGAACGTGGGGCGGAGCCCCGTCGCGCCGCAGGCCCGGCAGGGCGAGACGATGCTCCCCAGGGTCTCGCTGCCGACGGCGAAACCGACGAGCCCGGCCGCCGCCGCCGAGGCCGAGCCGGCCGACGAGCCGCTCGACCCTCGGCGGGGATCCCACGGGCTGCGGGTCATGCCGCCGTGCCACTTGTCGCCCATCGCCAGGGCGCCCAGGCTGAGCTTGGCGACCAGCACCGCGCCGGCCTCCTCCAGCCGCGCGGCGACCGTCGCCTTGCGGTCGATCACGCGGTCCTTGAACTGGGGGGCGCCCCAGGTCGTGGGGTAGCCCGGATAGGCGATCAGGTCCTTCGCCCCCCAGGGGATGCCGTGCAGGGGGCCGCGATACCGCCCCGCCGCGATCTCGGCGTCGGCCGCGGCGGCCTGCTTCAGGGCGAGGTCCTCCGTCAGCGTCACCACGCATTTCAGGAGCGGGTCGAAGCGCTTGAGACGGCCCAGATAGAGCTTCGTCAGCTCGACCGACGTGACCTTCCGCGATTTGACCAGCTCGGCCAGCCGCGCCACCGGCAGGAACGCCAGATCGTCCTCGTCACCCGGCCGTTCGATTGCGGGCGCGGGGAGCGGACGGGCCTGGTTGCGCGTGACGCTCGCGGCCGGCGGCAGCGCCGGCGAGGGGTTGAAGTGGAGGGCCGGGAGCACGTCGTAGCCGATCTCGACCTTGCGCAGGCTCTCGAAGCCGTCGAGGCTCTCGCGGACCGCCTTGGCGACCTCGGCGCGTTCGGCGTCGGTGAACTCGACGCCGGCGATCCACTCGGCCTGGCGGACCATCTCGGGGGTGATCTCGGCCCCCTCGACGGCCACCGCCGCCAGCTCCCGATGCAGGACCGGGCCGCCGATCCCGAGCCCGGCCAGGGTTTTCAGCACCGCGCGGCGACGGGTGGCTAAGTCGCCGCGCGGCGAGGGATCGGGCACGGGGCTTTCCATGGCGTCGGTCCGTTCGAGGGCTGGGAGGTTACGCCTTCGAGGAAGGCTCGAAAAGCCGCTCTTCCTTGCGGACGATCGCGTCGGTGATCGTGTAGGTCTGCCCGGCCTCGCGCTCGGGAAGCTCGTACATCACCTCGAGCATCAGGTTTTCCATGATCGACCGCAGGGCGCGGGCGCCGGTGCCGCGGGCCTTGGCCAGCTTGGCGATCTCGTGGATGGCGGCCCCGGTGAATTCGAGCTTCGCGCCGTCGACGTGGAAGAGGACGCGGTACTGCTTCGTCAGGGCGTCCTTGGGCTCGTTGAGGATTCGCTCCAGGTCGGCGACCGAGAGCTGATCCAGGGTCGCGATGATCGGCAGCCGGCCGATCAGCTCGGGGATCATGCCGTAGCGTTCGAGGTCCTCGGGCGTGACCTGGGCGACCAGCTCGTTGCGCTCGACCTCGCGGTCCTTGACCTCGCCGCGGCCGAAGCCGATCAGCTTGCGGCCCAGCCGCTTGCCGATGATCTCTTCGAGGCCGACGAACGTGCCGCCGCAGATGAAGAGGATGTCGGTGGTGTTGACCTGCAAGTACTGCTGCTCGGGGTGCTTGCGCCCGCCCTGCGGGGGGACGTTGGCGGTGGTCCCTTCCAGCAGCTTGAGGAGCGCCTGCTGGACGCCCTCGCCCGAGACGTCGCGGGTGATGGAGACGTTCTGGCTCGTCTTGCCGATCTTGTCGATCTCGTCGATGTAGATGATCCCCTTCTCGGCCGCGGCGATGTCGTAGTCGGCCGCCATGACGAGCTTGAGGATCAGGTTCTCGACGTCCTCGCCGACGTAGCCGGCCTCGGTCAGGGTGGTGGCGTCGCCGATGGCGAAGGGGACGTGGAGCCGCCGGGCCAGGGTCTGCGCAAGGGCCGTCTTGCCGCAGCCGGTGGGGCCGATCAGGAGGACGTTGCTCTTGGCGACCTCGACGTCCTGGAGGTCGGGGTCGGTGATCTCGCCGCCGAGCACGCGCTTGTAGTGGTTGACGACGGCGACCGCCAGCGTCTTCTTTACATTCTCCTGGCCGATGATGTAATCGTCGAGGTGGGCGACCAGCTCGCGGGGCGTGGGGAGCTTGTCGACCTGGACCTTGGCCCGCTCGTGCTGCTGGAAGATGCCCTCGCAGACGTCGACGCACTGATTGCAGATGTGGGCGATCGCACTGCCGGGCGCGATCGCCTGGAGGGCCTTGCCCTCGATCATCGGCCCCGCCTCGGCGGCGGATCGTCCGCAGAAATCGCAGGCCAGGGGGTTGGGGGCGGCGGGCGTGCTGCCTTCGCTCATGATCTTCGAACTCTTCCCTTCGCGTGGTAGTCGAGCTTTTCCGGGGGAGGATTGTCTCATATCCGGGGCCGTTCCTCCTAGAGGAGGAGTTCGGCCCCCCGAGACCGGCCGCCCCCCACCGTTACCGAGGAATCCTCCGTGCCGCGACGCGATGAATCGGACCTGGCCGTGGGCCTGCGGGCGCTCCGCGAGGGGCTCGTCGACCCGCCCACGCTGCTCGCCGCGTTCACGGCCTGGGAGCGCGACTCCGGGTCAACCCTGGTCGAGATCCTCCGCGACCAGGGGCGGCTCGGCGAGGCCGACCTGGCGCGCCTGGGGGCCGATGCGGCCGAGGGGTCGGCCCCCGGCCAGTCGTCCGAGACCGTGGCCTACACCGGCCCGCCGATCGGCTCGAAAACGCCGGAGGCGGCTTCCCCCTCCGACTCGCCGCCGAGTCGGTTCCAGGTGCTGGGCCTCCACGCCCGCGGCGGCCTCGGCGAGATCTTCACGGCGATCGACGTCGAGCTGGACCGCAGGGTGGCGCTAAAAGAGCTTCAGCCCCGGCACGCCCACGACGAGATCAGCCAGCTCCGGTTCCTCCAGGAGGCCGAGATCACCGGCCGGCTCGAACACCCGGGGGTCGTGCCGGTCTACGGCCTGGGTCGGCACCCCGACGGCCGCCCCTATTACGCCATGCGGTTCATCGAGGGCGAGACGTTCCAGGCCGCCGTCGAGCGTTTCCATCGCGGCGACGCCAAGACCCAGCGTCCCGAGGAGCGCGAGCTGACCTTCCGCCGGCTGCTGCGGAGCGTCGTCGAGGTCTGCTACGCGCTCGGCTACGCCCACAGCCGCGGGGTCGTCCACCGCGACGTCAAGCCCGAGAACATCATGCTCGGGCGCTTCGGCGAGACGCTGCTGCTCGACTGGGGGATCGCCAAGACGCTCGACTCCCGCGTCCCCGAGCCGGGCCCCGACCCGCCCCCCTCGGGCAAGGCCGCGTCCGAGCTTCCCTACATGACCCGGCCCGGCTCGGCGATCGGCACGCCCCAGTACATGAGCCCCGAGCAGGCCCAGGGCGACCCCGACCGCATCGGCCCGGCGAGCGACGTCTACGGCCTGGGCGCGACGCTCTACTTCCTGCTCGTCGGCCGGCCCCCGTTCGTCGGCGCCGACGTCGACGAGATCCTCGCGCAGGTCCGCCGCGGGGTCTTCCCGTCGCCCCGTCGCGAGCGCAAGGCGGTCGACGCCGAGCTGGAGGCGATCTGCCTGAAGGCGATGTCTCCGCGCCCGGATGACCGCCACCCATCGCCGCTGGTGATGGCCGACGCCCTGGAATCGTGGCTGGCGGCGATCCGCTACCGCGACGAGCAGCAGTCGGCCCTGGTGCAAGTCCGCGAGTCGCAGGCCCGGCTGGCGGTCGAGCGGGCGTCGACCTGCTTCAACCGGGGCCGCGACGGCGAGGGGATGCTCTGGCTCGCCCGCGCCCTCGAACAGGGGCCGTCCGAGCGGGACCGCGGGATCCGCACCAGCCTGGCCGCCTGGCACCGCCGCGACAAGCTCCTGGAACGGACCATCGCCCACGCCGGAGAGGTCCGCATCCTCCGCTACAGCCCCGACGGCAAGCGGCTGGCGACGGCCTCGCCCGAGGAGGGCGTCCGGATCTGGGACGTTTCGCGGGCGACGCCGCTCGGGCCGGCGATGGCCCACCCCCAACCGGTCCGGGCGATGGAATTCAGCCCCGACGGGCGACGCCTCGTCACCGGCTGCGAGGGGGGCGTCGTCCGCCGCTGGGACGGGCTGACGTCCGCCCTCGTCGCCGAGTCGTCCCCCCTGGGCGCGGCCGTCCTGCACCTGCATCTCGACCTCGACGGCCGATGTCTCGCGGTCCTGGACGAGGGCGCCCCGGCCTGGATCTGGGACGTCGAGAGGGACGAATCGGCCTCGGCGGCGATCGCCGGCTCGGCCGGATTCGCCGCGGGCGGGTCGTCGCTCGCCGTCGCGACCGGGGAGGGCGAGGTCTGGTCGTGGGATTTCGAGACCCGTCGGCGGGGTGCCCGGCCGAGGGTCCACCCCGAGGCCGTGACGGCGATCGCGGTGCATCCGGCGGGCGACCGAATTCTGACCTGCTGCCACGACGGCCTGGCGAGACTCTGGGAGGCGGACGGGCCGGCGACGGTGGAGATCCCGCTCCACGACGAGGTCGCCTGGGCCGGCTTCAGCCCCGCCGGCGAGGCCTTCGCGCTGGTCACCCGGTTCGGCGAGGCGCGGCTCTGGTCGTCGCGCGACGGGGCCCCGATCGGCGAGCCGTTCGTCCACGACGGGCGGGACGCCGCGCTCGCCTTCCACCCGGCCGGGATCCTGGTCGCGACCCAGGGCCGCGACGGCTCCGCCCGGCTCTGGGACGCGGCCTCCGGGCTGGCCGTCGGCCCGCCCCTGGCTCAGGGGGGACGCGTCCTGGCGCTCGCCTTCTCGCCCGACGGCCGCCGCCTGGCCTCGGGATGGGGCGACGGCTCGGTCCGGTCGTGGAAGGTCCCCGAGCCGGCGGCCGGCGACGTCGAACGCATCGGCTGCTGGGTGCGGGTCGCCGTCGACCTGGACGTCGACGCCGACGACGTCGTCCGCCCGCTCGAAGCCCTCGCCGGCTGGGAGATGCGCCGCCGCCTGCACGAGCTGGGCGGCCCGCCGGTCAAGTAGCCCGGGCCGATGCGGGAAATCCGTCGACGCGGCCCGCCCCCGCGAATATTCTGGACCTCGACGCGAATAGGCGGTCGTCGTCCCTCTTCCCGACTCCTGGATTCGACGAAAACGCCCTTCTCAATAAGGACCGTCTCATGGAAAGCATCGGGGTCGTTCGAGGCATCGTCCAGTCGATGCCCTGGTTCGCCTGGATCGCGCTGGCGGCGATCCTGAGCGGCTCGTTCACCGGGATCGTGAAGATGATCCTCACGCACCGCGAGCGGCTCGCCATGATCCAGGCCGGGATCGACCCCGACGCCCCCCACCGCAAGGCGGTCTTCGACGACGTCGCTTGAGCGACCGTCGATCACCGCCTGCGCGGCTCGCTCGCGGCCTGGGCCTGGGAGGCGTCGGCCATGACGACCGGCCGGCCTTCGGAGGCGTCGGGCCGGCGGTGCTGGGCGACGAGCGTGCGGAACTGGGCGCGGGTCTCGGGGGTGGCCTCGGGCTCGCGGTCGGCGACCTCGGTGGCCCAGTTGGGGTAGGTGACCACCAGTCGGGTCATCAGCGAGACGAACTGGCCGGCCTCTTTCACCTGGTCTTCCAGCAGCCGCTCGACGACCGGCCGCAGCGTCCGGCCCAGCGTCTTCCAGCCCTTGGAGTCGACCTTCACGAAGGCCTCGACGTCGTGCTGGACGTACGGCTCCTTGTTCACCTCGCGGTAGTAGCCGGCGTGGACCACCAGCACCACGCGGGCCTCGATGCGGGTGTTGCCGCGCGGGCTGACGAAGCTCAGGTTCGCCAGCAGGACGTGCACCTTGGGCGAGCGGAGGATGTACTGCCAGGCGGCCGACGAGCCCGATCCGTCGTCGCCCTGGTAGCTGTCGGGCCCGGTCCGCTTGATCCGCACCGGCGACTCGGCCAGGTCCTTCCAGAGCGCCAGCGTGATGGCCGGCTCGTTCACCAGGGCGAGATAGAGCGAGGGGTCGCAGGGGAACGAGTCGGCGTCCCCCTTGCGGTGGAAGGTGTGGTCGCGGATCACCTCGCTGACGGGCTCGCGGAACTCGGCGGGGATCTGTTCGAGGGGGACCACCTGCGCCGGGTCGGTCTTGGACCAGCCGATCCCGGCCCCGGCCGCGGCGTGCGTCAGGCAGGCGGCGAGCGTCGCCAGGATCCCCAGAACCTTGCCGACTGCCGAGCGTGATCGGTCGTTGCCAGGTCCGCTCATGTCTTGCGCTCCATCCTGATCTCGGCCGCGTCGGGCGCGACGGCTCACCCGGGACTCCTTCCCCGAGTCCACGCCCGACTCTCCACCAGGGCTATAAATCGGCCGAAGCCTTTCGTTTCCTGCCCTTTTCCCGAGTAAACCGGGCAATCTCGGGACCTGGAGCAAAACCGGGATATTTGGGCAAACCCTGAGATCGGGCATTTCCGCCCCTTCGAGCGCGCGTCGGCCCCGGCGGCGGGAAACTGAAGTCGAAATCCAGTTCGGCCTTGTCGGCCCGGCGATTCTCACTAAGATCCACCCCGAATACCGAGGACGGGCAGTCCCCGGGGAGACCAGGGAATCGGTTCCGAACAAGGCAGGGAGGCCACCATGCCACAGCGAGGTCGGGCGGGACTTTGGATCACGGGCGGGATGGCCGTCGTCGCGGCCGGCGCGGGCCTGTACTGGACGGCGACGGGCCGGCGGACGGCGGACGGCGCGAAGCCGGCCGCGGGCGCCGCGGCCTACGGCGAGTCCAGCACCACGGCCGAGCTGGTCAAGGGCCTCCGGGCCGGCGACGTCCGGGCGCTCGACGTCGTCCAGAAGCGGGCCACGCCCAAGGCCGACGCGCCCAAGGTCGCCGCGACCGAGGAGCAGGCGACGGAGATCCTCGACACTCTGACGGCGATCCGCGCCGGCTTCCTGCAATTCACGCCGCCGGGCCGCGCCGCCGCCGCCGTCACGGCCGCGTCGCTGCTCGAGAAGATCAGCGTCGAGCCGGCCCCCGCCCGCTTCGTCGACGCCCTCCGGCCGATCCACGACATCTACTCCGCCGCCCTGGCCGACGCCGAGCCCGAGGTCCGCTTCGTCGCCCTCGGCGAGACCCGTCGCTTCTGGCCCTGGATCCCCGGACGCACGCTCACGGCGATCGAGGAGCGGAACATCGCCGAGTGGAAAGAGGCGATGCACCACCCGGTCGTCCGCTGCCTGGCCAGCGCCGACGTCCGCACCCGCGCCGCGGCGGTCTACTCGCTGGGCTTCCTGCTGGTCGACTCGGCCGCCGCCCCGGCGATGGCCTACCTGGACGACCCGGCCGTCGAGGTCCGCCGCCAGTGCGTGATCTCGTTCGCCGGCCGCCCCGCCCTGCTGACCGAGGACCTGCTGTTGCAGCGGGTGCACGACTCCGACGGGGCCCTCCGCGACGCGGCCTTCGCCGCGCTCAAGCTCCGCGGCCTGAACCAGGAGCAGATCAGCCTGGGAGCCCTGATGACCAGCCCCCGCGCCGATCAGCGGGCCTCGGTCGTCGCGCTCGTCAAGGACCGGACCGACATCGACCCGGTCGTCTGGCTGCTGCGGCTCACGCACGACGCCGACGAGACCGTCCGCATCCACGCCGTCGAGGCCCTCGGCGCCCGCAAGGCCGGCGACGCCTCGGTCAAGCGGCGGATCGTCGAGATGGCCCAGTCCGACGCGTCCCAGGAGGTCCGCCAGGCCGCGAGCAAGCTGATGCCCTCCGCCGAGGAGACCACGGCCTCGCTCCCCCCCCTGCCCGGCTCGTCGCTGCTCAACCCCAAGGCCAACTGAGCGCCGCCGACGCGGAAGCCGATTCGACCACGACGACGCGGACGGCCGAGGAGCGACCCCGGCCGGCTCGCGTCGTCGCCGTTTCGAACCTCCGGGGCGAGCGTCCTCACGGATCGTCGAACGGCGTCCAGTCGGGATGCAGGGCTTCCCCGAACGCGACCTCCACCGAGCCGTCGGCCTCGACGGCGAACTGGCCTATCGGTTCGGTCGATTCCGCGAAGGAGGGCCGGAGCCGGGCGATCCGATCGCAAGCGGCGACGTACTCGTCGTAAAGTTGATAGTCGAATGGTTCATCCTCGGGCAGGGCGTCGAGCCGCCCGGACAGTTCGGCCGCCGCGTCGAAAGCGGGACGAAAGGGCTCAGACCCGTCGGCCGGTTCGAATCGGCCTCGGAGGCCCCCGGGCGACTGTTCCTCGACGATTACGACCCCGACCGTACGGCCGTCGATCAGGAGGGTCAGGCGTTCGGGCACGGGCATCGACGTCCTCTCCCCGGGACGGCGGTCAGAGCGACCGGACGAGCCGCACCGCGTACGCCTGGAGGTCGCGGTCGAGTTCGTCGAGATCGCCCAGGGTCTCCCTGGCGTCGTCGAGGCGGTGGCCGGGCTTGGTGCGCGAGCGGAGGGCCTTCAGGTAGTCGCGGAAGCCGGGCAGGCGGTCCTTGTCGTTGAGCAGGTAGTGCACCAGGGCCCACGACTCGGCGTAGCCCAGCATCACCCGGCTGTAGAGGCCCGAGCGGAGGACCGCGTCGTCGGCGATCAGGTCGCGGACGGGGATCCAGGCGACGCTCCGGCGCAGCTTGGCCAGGTCGTCGAGGCGTTGGAGGTTGAGCCGGCCCACGTCGCTGGGGCCGATCACCTTGCGGGGCTCGCCGTACGTGCCCAGGCCCTCGACGATCCCGGGCGAGACGTCGGACGCGCGGTCGAGCAGGCCCGTGTTGAAGGTGAGCTGGTGGGTCCCCTCGTGCGAGACCGTCTGCACGTTCTTCACGGCCGCGCGGCTGGCCATGGGCACGTTCCGCCAGTCGAACACGCTCAGCAGGTTCGTCGCCTTATCGTACATCCCGACCGGCTGCGCTCCGCCGCTCATCAGCGAGGGCATGCGGTGATACTTGCCGAACGAACGGTCGTCGCGGAAGGCCACCACGATCAGGGGCCGGTCGGGCTCGCGGACGTCGAAGCCGCGGTCCTGGAAGTGGCGGAGATAGGCCAGCAAGAGGTGTTCGCAGTCGGTGAGGCACGACCTCATGAACGACTCGGCCGCGTCGCCGATCGCCAGGAAGTGGTTCGACTTCAGCCGCCGGGGCTCGCCCAGGCCGACCTCGCGCAGCTTGCGGGCGACCTCCTCGGGGTCGGCGTCCTGGATCCTGGGCGGCCCGGGCTCCGGTTTCGCCGCGTCCTGGAAGCCGGCGAACGCCGGGTGCGCGGCGAGCAGGCCGGCGGCCGTCGCGCGCAGCCAGCGCCGCCTGTCGAGGCCGTCGACGATGGAGTCGATTCGCATGGTCTCGCCGACCTCCCCCCGGCTGGTCTCGCCGCGCCCGTCGCAACGCCCCCTCGATTGTAGGATCCGCGGCCGGGAAACGCCGCCGGGAACTTCGCCGCGGTCTCTCGAATCGTCGAAATCCACCCCCTCGCGGCGACGTGCCCGCTTCGGGTCCGGTCGCCCCCTCGTCGACCGCCGGGCTGTGGTAGATTAGCATCAGTGGACGCGAGGCCCCCGCGCGCGTCGGCCCGACTCCGGGCGGCTCGGGGAGATCCTGGCGGATCGTTTGGAGGAGGCGGTCATGTCGACGTCCATCGCGCGCACCCTCGCCCTCGCGGCCTGGCTCGGCGTCCACGCCGCCCTCGCCGCGGCCCCCGCGGACGGGCCGGCTTCGGAATCGATCGTCCTGTTCGACGGCAAGACGCTCGACGGCTGGAAGAAGACGCCGTTCTACGGGGCCGACGCGGTCGACGTCCGCGTGGCCGACGGCGCGATCGTCCTGCCCCTCGGCAAGTCGATGAGCGGCGTGACCACCACGCGAAACGACCTGCCCAAGGTCGACTACGAGCTGTCGTACGAGGCGATGCGGACCGAGGGCGTCGACTTCTTCGCCGCGGCCACGTTCCCGGTCCGCGACGGCTTCCTCACGCTCGTCAACGGCGGCTGGGGCGGCAACGTCACGGGCCTGTCGAGCATCGACGGCGCCGACGCCTCCGAGAACCAGACGACCACCGGCTACAAGTACAAGGACGACACCTGGTACCGCTTCCGCGTCCGCGTGACGGCCGACGCCGTGCGCTGCTGGATCGACGACAAGGAGGTCGTGAAGGTCGACGTCAAGGACCGGCAGCTCGGCACCCGCATCCAGGTCCGCGCCAGCCAGCCCCTGGGCTTCTGCACCTGGGAGACCGCCGGCGCGGTCCGGAAGGCGGCCATCCGCCGCCTGACCCCGGCCGAGGTCGCCGAGAACCACGTCGAGGCCCCGTGACCCGATCGTCCCGGGGCTCCGATCTTCGCGCGACGCGCCCAAGGACCTTCCGCATCCCCCTCTCCCCAGGCCGAGACGAGCGATGTCCGAGGCGGAACACGGGTCGGTGACGCACTGGCTGGGCGACCTGAAGGTCGGCGACCTCGCCGCCGCCCAGCCGCTCTGGGAGCGCTATTTCGGCAAGCTCGTGGTGCTGGCCCGTTCCAAGCTGCGCTCACTGCACAAGACGGGCGCCGAGGGCGACGAGGAGGACGCCGCCCTCTCGGCCTTCAACAGCTTCTGCACCGGCGCCGCCGGCGGCAAGTTCCCCAAGCTCGACGACCGCGAGGACCTGTGGAAGCTCCTCGTGGTCATCACCGCGCGGAAGGCGTTCGCCCAGGTGGGCCGCGAGCGGCGCCTCAAGCGCGGCGGCGGCCGGCGGTCGACCGAGGCCGACCGCGACCCCAAGGGGCTCGACCTGCTCGCCGGCCCCGAGCCCAGCCCCGAATTCGCCGCGATGGTCGCCGAGGAATTCCGCCGCCTGCTCGACTCGCTGGAGGACGACGGCCTCCGCGAGGTCGCCCTCCGTCGCATGGAAGGCTACACCTGCGACGAGATCGCCGAGCACCTGGGCTGCGCCCGTCGCACCGTGGCCCGCCGGCTCGACCTGATCCGCAAGACCTGGTCGCACGGCTCGGGGGAGGATCCATGCTGAACGGCGAGGAGGCCCCCCCGAAGACCCGGAGCGAGGCCTCCGCCGCCTCCCTCGCCGCCGCCCGCCGGGTCCACGCGGCCTGCGAGCGGTTCGAGGCCGACTGGAAGGCCCGCCCCAGGCCGCGCGTCGAGGACTACCTCGGCGCCCCCGACGACCCGGCCCGGCCCCTGCTTTTCGAGGAGCTGGCCGCCCTGGAGATCGAGCTGAGGAGGGATCGCGGCGAGCACCCGACGGTCGGCGAATACCTCGACCGCTTCCCCGCCCACGCCGAGGTCGTCGCCCGGCTGTTCCACATCGTCCACCGGGCCGAAGACCTCGGCCTGACCGAGGTCTGGCCGCCCCCTACCCGCCTCACCGATCCGTCCGAGCCGCGGGCCTCCTCGTCCTCGTCGGCGCCGCCGGCGCTCGGCGAGCGGTTCGGCAAGTACGACCTGATCGCCGAGCTGGCCCGTGGCGGCATGGGGGTCGTCTACAAGGCCCGCGACACCGCGCTCAACCGCGACGTGGCGATCAAGATGATCCTCAGCGGGGCGATGGCGACCGAGGCCGAGCGCGAGCGGTTCCGTCGCGAGGCCGCGCTGGCGGCGAAGCTCGAACACCCCAACGTCGTGCCGATTTACGAGGTCGGCGAGCAGGACGGGTTCCTCTACTTCTCGATGCGGCTCGTCGAGGGGGGGAGCCTCGCGAGCCATATGGACGCCTATCGCGACGACCCGCTCGCCGCCGCCGGCCTGCTGGAGGTGCTGGCGCGGGCCGTCCAGTACGCCAACGAGCAGGGCTTCATCCACTGCGACCTGAAGCCGTCGAACATCCTCCTCGACCGCGACGGCGCGCCCCAGATCACCGATTTCGGCCTGGCCCGGCAGGCCGAGCAGCCCAGCGCGCTCAGCGTCTCGGGCGCCGTCATGGGGACGCCCAGCTACATGGCCCCCGAGCAGGCGTCGGGCGACCGCCAGTCGATCGCCGCGACGACCGACGTCCACGGCCTGGGGGCGATCCTCTACGAATTGCTCGCCGGGCGTCCCCCCTTCCGCATGACGACCATGATGGAAACCGTCATGCAGGCCATCTACTGCGACCCCCTCCCGCCCCGCGAGCTGCGGCCGGAGGTCCCGCGCGAGCTGGAGTACATCTGCCTGAAGTGCCTGGAGAAGGTCCCCAAGGACCGCTACCCGACGGCCGCCGCCCTCGGCGACGAGCTGGGCCGCTTCCTGCAGGGCGACGCCGTCGCCGCCACCGGGCCGCTCCAGAAGCTGAGGCGCTGGGCGCGTCGCGAGCCCGAGATCGTCGCCCGCCTGTCCGGCCTCGGCCTGGTGAGCATGCTGACCGAGCTGAACTACCGGGCCTTCTCGCCCCACCCCGACCCGGTCGCCCACCGCTGCGTCCAGCTCGTGCTGGCGATCTGGGCCGTGCTGACCCTGCTCTTCCAGCAGTTGCACCGGCGGGGGTGGCAGTCCGACTCGCTGCGCGGGTTCTGGATCCTGGGGGATATGGCCTGCCTGACCCTCCTGCTCTGGATCATGCGCGACCTGGACACGCCGCTGCTGGTCGGCTACCCGCTGATGATCGCCGCCTCGGGCCTCTGGTTCCGCGAGGGCCTCGTCTGGCTCACGACGGAGCTGGCGATCGCCGGCTACGCGACCCTGTACATCCTGGCGGGGATCGACTGGGGCCCCGGCGCGCCGATCTGGTCCCGGCCCAACGCGCTCCCCTACGCCAACGTGTACGTCGCTTGCCTGGCCCTCACCGGATACGTCGTGGCGCGCATGGTCAAACGAATCCGCACGATCAGCCGCTACTACGAGAGCCGCCGCCAGGCCTGATCGCGGCCGTCAGCCCGCCTCACCGATGCGCTTAGCCTGTTCGACGTCGCGGGCGATCTGTTCGAGCAGGTCGTCGAGGCCGGCGAAGGCGCGGGTGGGGCGGAGGCGTTCGAGGAACTCCATCTCGATCATGCGGCCGTAGAGGTCGCCGTGGAAGCCGATGAGGTGGGCCTCGACCTTGAAGCGCTGCTCGCCGAAGGTGGGGTTGGGGCCGACGTTGCAGGCCGCGGCCCAGCGCGTGGGCTCGGCCCCGGGGGTCGCACCCGGCACCAGGACGGTCGCGGCGTAGACGCCCTCCGCCGGGATGAGGACGTCGATCGCCTCGAAGTTCGCCGTGGGGACGCCGATCGTCGCGCCTCGCCCCGCGCCGTGGGAGACGAGCCCGCGGATCCGGTGGGGGCGGCCGAGCAGCCGGCGGGCCTCGGCGACGTCCCCCTCCATCAGGACCTTGCGGATCCGCGACGACGAGATCATCCGGCCGTCATCGGTCAGGGGCTCGGCGACGTGGAGCGCCACGCCCGCCTCGTCGCACCATCGGCCCAAAATCCGCACGTCGCCCCGGCGGTCGCGGCCGAAGAAGAAGTTCGGCCCCTCCACCAGGCCCCGGACGGCGAACTGGCCCATCACGACCTGCTCGAAGAACTCCCGCGCCGAGAGCCCGAGCAGCCAGGGCCCGGTGCGGAAGACGGCGACGTCGGCGACCCCGGAGGCCTTCAGCAGCTCGATCTCGCGCTCCAGCCACGAGAGCGGCTCGGGCGATTCCTCGGGTCGCAGCAGCGCGACGGGGTGGGGGTGGAAGGTGACGGCGACGGCCGGCGCGCCGGCCTCGTCGGCGCGACGGACCAGCTCGGCGATCAGGCGGGCGTGCCCGCGATGGACGCCGTCGAAGTTGCCGATCGTGACGTAGGCCCCGCGGGCCCGGGCCGGGAAGTCGCGGACGTTCTCGATCGTGATCACCGACGCGTTTCCTCGCATGCCTCGCCCCGAGGCCGGCCCCGCCCCTTGAATCCGCCGCGCCGTCGGCCCATGTTGGGATGAATTATCGCCCGGCCCGGGGGACGCGGTCAATGCGGCCGGGTCGCGCCGAGGGGGGGCGTCGCCGGATGCGGATCGCGATCATCGGGGACGGCGAGGCCGAACGGGCCTGGGCCGATTGGGCGCGACGGCAGGCCGATCTCTCGCTCGCGGCGGTCGTCGCGGACGGCGAATCGGCCCTGGCCCTGCCGGGGCTCGACGCCGTGATCGTCGGCGGTCCCGCCCCCGGTCGCGGCGAGGCCCTGCAACGACTCGCGGCGGCGGGCCTTGCGATCGTCGCCCTCCATCCCCCGGGCCCCGACGCCGAGCCTTACGAGCGTGCGAGCGTGACCGGATCCACGATCGTCCCCGACCTCCCCCTGCGGCTCCACCCCGGCGTCGATCGGCTTCGAACGGCGATCGCCGACGGCTCGCTGGGCGATTTCCGGGTCATCCGGCACGTCATTCCGACGGTCACCGGCCAGGATCTCGTGCGTACTACTTTTGCGTCTTCGGTCGACGCCCTTCGTACGCTCCTGGGCGAGTTCGAGAGCCTGACCGCCGCCGGCGACCCCGAAGGCCCGGCCCCCGTGCACGAGCTGGTGGTTCGGCTGCGCGACGAGGGAGGCCGGCCGGCCGAGATGCGGGTCTCGTCGGAATTGGACGATCTCGGCCGACTCACCGTCGTCGGCGCGGACGGCTCGCTCGCCCTGGAATACGACCCGCAGTTCCAAGGCCCCGCGCGACTCGTCCGCCGGATCGGCGCGGGTCCGCCCGAAGTCGTTGAAACGTTCGAGGGCTGGGATCCGCGAGCGGCGATCTTCGAGGCGCTGCGATCCGATGCGGCAACGGCGAGACCGACGCTCCTCGACGGCCTCCGCGCCATGGAGCTGGGCGAGGCCGTCCGCCAGAGCCTGATCCGGGGCCGGACGATCGGCGTGCACCCCCGTCCGACGGGCGCGGAGGCCGGTTTCAAGTCGCGGATGACGGCGGTCGGCTGCCTGCTGCTGATCGGCGTCGTGGCCTTGTTCGCGACCGCGGCGGCCGGCCGAGCCCTGGGATTCGAGTCGGCCGTCTACCTGACTTACCTCATCCCGCCGGCTCTCATCGGGTTCCTGGCGTTGCAACTCCTTGGGCGGGGCGTGGGCACCGGACCGATCGAACGCTGAAACGCCGCCACGGTTTTTCCACGAATTTTTCCGCCGGGATCGTCGCGGATCGACGATCGCAGCCCATGTTCTTTGATGAGACTTCGTCGTGTTCGAGGTCTAATCGGTGTGTCCGGGGGAATCGATCGAAGACCAGCCGAGAGGAAAAACCACAAGGGCCTCGGCCCGGCGAAATCGCGAAAATCCTGGATCAAACCTCTGACTCGAAACGACTTGCGTCGATCGGCTTCGTTGGTCTCGGGGACGAAAGAAGCCAAACCGAAGCCAACGGCCGCGGGGGCTCACAGGTCGCGAATGTAGTCGGCGGCGAAGGAACGGACGTGGCGGCCGTTGAGGACGTGGAAGGTCCGCAGGCGTTCGAGCATCGAGCCGCTGAACCGCCTGAGCGGCAGGTGGACGATCTTCCGCCCGTACGCCCTGGCGAGCCGGCGCCACGACGCCGACGGCGGACCCGGGCTGACGACCGCGACGTGGCGGTCGAGGCTGTGCAGGAAGGCGGCGGCCAGCAGCCGTTCTTCGAGCGTGTCGTGGCGGTCGAGGCGGGGGTCGGTCCAGATCTCCGGGATCGGCCGCGCGGGGTGGAGGAACAGGGCGCCGCCGTACTGGGCCTGGGCGATCCCGGGCCCCACCAGGTTCTGGAAGGGGTCGGTGGCGTAGAAGGCCAGCGTCGACTCCTCGGAGTGCTCGGCGTACCAGGTCGCCCGGTTGGTGTAGACCTTGGGGTCGGAGGGGACGTCGAACAGGAAGACGACGACCTCGATCGAGCCCCGGCCGGGCGGGATCACCTTCACGTAGACGTCGCCGGTGTGCCAGTTGCGGAGGGTCTCGCGGATGTCCAGGCCGTCGCGGACGCTCGTCGTGAACTTCTCGGACCGCGCCAGGTCCGCGCCCAGGATCGCCCGCGCCTGCTCCTTGACGTGGCGGTGGAAGCTCTCGATCCGGTCGTCCTCGGGGGGCCACGAGCACATGCCGTAGGGATCCCAGCGCTGGAGCCAGCGCTTCCGCTCGGGCTCCTTGGGACGCGGCCGCAGCCGGCAGGTCCGCCACGAGATCGCCTGCCCGGGCAGCCGGCTGACCATGGGGGCGAGCCCCTGGCCGGGGACCTCGGCCTGGCCGACGCCCATGCGCAGGAGGCCCGGATCGTCGGCCGCGGCGACGTCCGGGACGGGCTCGGCGTAGGCGTACTCGCGGGCCGTCTCGGCGACCGCGAGCGCGAAGTCGTCGCCGACGGTCTGCTTGGCGGCCGTGACCAGCGTCAGCAGGTCGGGCGTCAGGCGACGTTCGATCAGGGCCAGGTTGCGGACGTACCGGAAGAGCGTCGACAGCAGGGCCGGGGTGACCCGCTGCGCCAGCCTCGGCCGCTCGGCCCGGAGCGTCTCGCGGGCCTGCACGACCAGCTCCTTGACGCCATCGACGGACAGGTTGTCGTCGGGCGTCAGCTCGCGGCGGCCGCGCTCGTACAGGGCCGTGACGTAGGGCAGCTCGCCCAGGAAGAAGAGCAGGGTCGCGGGATCGACCCGGAAGGTCGAGGTCGCCGCGAAGACCGGCTCGGGCTCGGGCGGTTCGACCCGCGCGCGGTAGGCCTCGCGGATCCAGGGCCAGTCGAGGATCGAGCAGACCAGGAGCGTCAGCTTGCGGCGCCTGCCCAGCTCGTGGAGCCGGGCGGCCATCCAGGCGATGCGATCGGTCGGGAAGCCCTCGACGGGTCGGGGGATGGCCGGCAGGAGGGCGGCGGAGAAGCGCTCGGGCGACACCCGCTTCAGGGCGTAGGGGTCGGGGAAGACGGCGTGGACCGCCTGGTACCGCGGGGCGTCCAGGTCGATGAACGCCCGCGGGATCCGCTCGCCGATCGCCGTGCGGATCGCCGCCACGACGCCCTGGCAGGGGTCGATCGGGACGTAGCTGAAGCCGTCGCCCCCCTCGGCCTCGACGTCGCGACGCAGCACCGCCGAGATCGTCGGCAGCCGCTCGACGGCCGCCTCGACGTCGTCCTGGAACGAGGCCGGCAGCGGCACCGCCAGGCAGTCGTAGGGGCGCGCGAGCAGCTCCTCGCGGACCCGGATCGCGAAGTCGCCCGAGCCGTGGACGATCGGCATCACCCGGATCCCCGGGGCGATGGTCAAAAAGTCGTCCGCCTCAACCTCGGCCATGCGGTCCTCGTCATGATGGCGACGCCCCCCCGCCCCGCGCGGCGGCCGACGTCGACGTCGGACCAGTCTAGCAGGGCCGGCGGGTCGGGGCGACGCGACCTGGGCCGGCCCGACCGATCAGGTTTCGAAAGGTGGCATCCTTAGAAAATGCGAGCAGGCGGGGACGACGCAGCCGGGAATGTCGCCTAGAGAGTGTGAGGCCCGGACGGACGTCGTGATCGGCGACCGAGCCGGGCTGCAAACGGGCCCTCGCCAAGAGGTTCCGCCGTCCGTTTCCTGCCTTTCGGAGGCCGTCCCGGCGTTCGGTCGGGATTTTCCTCCGCGTCCACGACGACGCATCGAGCCGGCGCGTCCGTATCGCGCCCCCGGCGGATTTTGACGTATCCCGACCCGTCGACGGCCGCGGCCCGAAGGCGTCTCTGCGCCCGGTCCTGGTCGTCGGCCTCGACCGATGGCCGCATTGCGATCCCCGCGGGAGTCTCCAGGCGATGGCTCAAGGTGAATTGACCCTGGCGACCGACGACGCCCCGACGCGTAAGCCGCGCAAGGTGCGTCTGACCCCCACCAACGAGGGCCCGGCGTCCGACCGCCGCCTCGAGGACTGGATCACCGTCAACCTCGACCCCGAGGTCCACCGCCCGGCCGCGAACCTCTGGACGCAATTGATCGGCAACCTGCCCATGTCGCGGCGGCCGTCGAAGGCGGCGAAGGGGCGGGAGAAGGGGTTCAAGTCGCGGGGCTGCTGGGAGCGGTTCGGCGTCGTGTACAAACGCGGGGTGACGATCGTCCGGCTCACCGACACGTCGCTCGTCCAGCGGGCCGACATCAACGAGCTGGCCGAGGACCTCGGCGACCTGATCGACGTCGGCAACAATCGGATCGTCCTGAACTTCGCCAGGGTCGAGCGCCTGGGGAGCTGGATCGTCGCCGCGGTGGTCGAGGCCCATCGCCGCTGCGAGGCGGCCGACGGCGGCCGGCTCAAGATCTGCGGCCTGGAGCCCCAGCTCCGCGAGATCTTCACCCTGATCGGGATGGGCCGACGGATCATCGCCTGCGACGACGAGGCGGCCGCCGTGGAAGGGCCCTGGCCGGGCGCGGCGCCGCGGTCGCTGCCGATCGACATCCTCGAAGCCCTCGTCTCCGCCTCCGACCTGCCCCCGCTCGCCGGCGGGGCCCCGGTCGAGGCCGCGGGCGGTTCCGACAGCGGCGTGATGGAGGTCGAGCGCGTCGCCCCCGCCTCGCGGCGGCCCGCCCGCCCGGGCGACCCCCTGGAAGGCAAGGTCTGGCTCCGCGTCGAGTACGCGGGGTTCGAGGGCCGGATGATCGCCCTGGCGAAGCGGCGGTTCCTGATCGGCCGCGACAGGGGGAGCCACCTGCGGCTGGGCTCGTCGAAGGTTAGCAAGCGGCACGCGACGATCGAGGTCCGCGACGGCCGGGTCTTCCTCCGCGACATGGGGAGCACCAACGGCACCCAGATCAACGGCGAGACGATCCGCGACGCCGAGGCCGAGCTGCACACCCAGGACCGCGTCGTCATCGGCCCGGCCCACTGCCGGATCTGGGTCGGCGTCTCGCGCGAGGAGATGGAACAGTTGGGCGCGATCGAGCCCTCGTGGACCGCCCCCGAGGTCGTCGTCGACGACGCGCCCGAGTCCGACGCCTCGGCCCCCGCCACGGCCGAGGTCTCGACCTACGACCCCGACGACGACGATCCCGCCTCGCGGATCAAGCACGAGGTCGTCCAGGACGTCCTCGTCGTCACCCCCGTGCTGACCGACCTCGACGACGAGCAGGCCAACGAGGCGCTCCGGCTCCGCCTGATCGAGCTGGCCGAACAGCCCCTGCCCCGCCGCGTGGTCGTCGACCTGGAGTTCGTCGGCCGGCTCTCGCGACGGACCATCGGCGTGATCCTGGCCCACCACCTCCGCCTCGGCCGGGCCGGCGGCGCGGTGCGCATCTGCGAGGCCCACCCCCGGATCATGGCCCTGCTCGACCAGGTCCGCCTGACCATGCTGGTCGACTGCTACCCCAGCCTCGACGAGGCCGTCCTCGCCTCGTGGAACGTCCCCGCGCGGCCGGGGTCGGCGAACTGACGCACGAGGTTCAGGAGGTCAGAATCCCAGGTCCTCGCCCTCGTGGGTCGCCAGCCCGATCTGCTCGGAACCGCCCCGGCGGCCGTTGTACCAGAGGAGCCACTTCCGGCCGTCGAAGATCGCGTACGGCTTGTAGACCGCATCCTGGTCCCAACGACCTTCACCCGGTCGGATGATCGGGTTGGCCGGGTGACGGCGCCAGCCGGTGAGGCCGTCCTTCGATCGCGCCACGCCGATCTGGGCGTGGTCCCGGTCGCGGAATCCGATGTAGAACATGAGATAGCCGTCGCCCCGGCGGATCACCTGGCAGGCCGTCACCCGGTCCTTCTCCCAGGCGAGCCCGGGGCCGGGCCCGAACACGGGATCGTCGCCGTGCCTGACCCAGCTCAGCCCGTCCTTGCTAGTCGCATGGCCGATCGCGTCCGGCTCGTACTGCTCGCCGCCCGAGTACCACATGCGATAGAGCCCGGCCTGGTCGTCGAACAGGACGTGGGGGCACATCACCGCGACCTTCTCCCAGGGCTTCTCCGCCGAGAGGACGGGGCGGTCGCTCTCGCGCTTCCACGCCTTGCCGTCCCGGCTCGTGGCGTAGCCGATCCACGACTTATCGCGAGCCTGCCCGGTGTACCACATCCGGTAGAGGCCGCCTTGATGGATCACGACCGGACGGTTGACGTCGTCCTCCCAGTCGGTCCTGTGATTGCGGCCGAGGACGACGACCGGCTTCGACCAGACGACGCCGTCCAGGCTCTCCACCAGGGCGATGCTCTTCTTCGGCCGCCAGGAGAACCACATCCGGTAGACGTCGCCGCCCTTGAGGACGGAGACGTCGAAGCACGTCCCGAGGTCGCCGCCGAGGACCGGGCTCTTCGGCGATTTCCGCCAGCCGGCGACGGTCTCGGCCTTCGACTCGTCTTGCCCTCGACACCTGGCCTTGGCCCCGAGGAGAAAGGCGACGAGCGGCATGGCGAAGAGGGCGATCAGGCGATGGCTACGGCGACTCGTCATCTTGTGCCTCCTCGGCCTGGCCTGGCGCAGGCGATGCTGCTTCCGTCGCCGCCCGCTCGCACGAAGCCGGCATCGGCTTCAAGAAGGTCAGTCGTCCTCGTCCTCATCATCTTCGTCCGAGACGTCGGGGTGGAGGGGGTCGTCGGGGTCGAAGAAGAGGTCGCCGAGGCCGAAGGGGGCGTGCTGGCCGCCCATCGAGCGGCGCTTGCGGCGGGCGAGCGCGCCGAGGTCGACGGCCTCGGGGCCCAGCACCTTCGCCAGCGACTCGCGCCAGGCGGCGTCGCGAGCGAGCGGGTGTTCGGGGTCCTGGGCCATCCGCTTGAGCGCGTAGCGGACGATGTGGATGCCGTCGCGGGGCGAGAAGTCCAGCTTCAGCGCGTGGGCTTCCTGCAGGAACTCGACGGTCAGCGCCAGCAGCTCGGGCTCGGCGAACGGCAGGTGGTAGAAGAGGATCGCCATCTCGTCGTCGCGGTCGGGGAAGCCGAGTTCGAGCGTCGGCTGGAGCCGCGAGAGGATGTAGTCGGGGACCTCGTAGGTCGACTCGTCCTCGTTCATCGTCACACAGATGCGGAACTCGGGGTCGGCCGGGATCGTGATCCCGGCGACGATGCTCTCGACGTAGCGGCGATGGTCGAGCAAGGGGGCGAGGCTCGCCCACGACTTCTCGTTCATCCGGTTCCCCTCGTCGAGCACGCAGACGCCGCCGACGAGCATCGCCGTCACCAGCGGCGAGGCGTGGTAGGCGATCTTGCCGTTCTCGGCCAGGACCGGGGTGACGATCAGGTCCTCGGGCCGGGTGTCGGCGGTGCACTGGGCGATGTACAGCGGACGGCCGCGGAGCTTGGCGGCGGCCGTCGCCAGCGTCGTCTTGCCGATGCCCGGCGGGCCGATCAGGCGGGGCGAGAGCGGGCGGTCCCTCGGGTCGACGGTGAGCCAGCAGGCCGAGAGCTGCTTCAACACCTCGTCCTGGCCGATCCAGCCCTGGTCGGTCGCCGCGGGCTCGCCCAGGTGGAGCGTCACGCCGCCGATCTGCCGCGTCCTGCCGCCGTCGCTCATGGGCCGATCCTTCTCCGCGTCGCGTGACTCGCCGATCTTCAACGACGTCGTTAAGATACACGCATGAACGAACCGCAGCCAACCCCGAGTCCCGCGGCCGAGACGGCGATCCACGCCCGCATCCGCCCCTTCCGTTCCCACCGCGCCCGCCGCTGGGCCCTGGCGTGCGTCATGCTGGCGGCGGCGTGGCTGCTGATCTCGTTCGCCGTGGCGTACCGGCTCACGCAGCGGAAGCGGCCGCCGTTCCCCGAGCCCGCGCCGGCGGTCTCGTGGGGGACGCTGGAAGGCCTCCGACTCACGACCGACGACGGCCAGCAGATCGGCGGCTGGTTCGCCGAGGGCCGCGCCGACGCCCCGGCGGTCCTCTTCCTGCACGGCAACAAGGGGAGCCGCGGCCACTGCCTGGAACGCGCGGGGATCGTCGCAGCGGAGGCCGGCTGCGCCGTGATGCTGATCTCGATGCGTGCCCACGGCGACTCCACGGGCGACTTCAACGACATCGGCTACAGCGCCCGCCATGACGTCGTCGCCGCCGTCGAGTTCCTCCTCGCCCGGCGTCCGGGCCGGCCGATCGTCCTCTTCGGGGTGTCGCTGGGCTCGGCCGCGGCGGCCTTCGCGGCGGCCGAGCTTGGGGAGAAGGTCGACGGCTATGTCCTGGAGAGCCCGTACCAGGACCTCAAGACGGCCGTCTGGAACCGGACGAGCACGTACCTGCCGCCGGGGCTCGACGCGATCGCCTATGTCGGCCTCCGCCTCGCCGGCCTCGTGCTGCTGCCGAACATCGACGCGATCTCGCCCCTGCGCGCGGTCGGGGCGATCCCCGAGGACGTCCCGGTCCTGATCCTGGCCGGCGACGCCGACGAGATGGCCACCCCCGAGGAGGCGAGGGCCCTGTTCGAGAGGGTTCGGAGCCACGCGCGGCTGGAATCCTTCCCCGGCGCGACCCATTACAACCTCGCCACGGTCGAGCCGGACCGCTACAAGCGGACGATCGTCGGTTTCGTCGCCCAGGCTCGTCGCGATCGCCGCTGATCGTCGGCCCGAAACACGGCGACGACGAGCCGGGTATAAGGCTCAGTCGACGTTGCACATCGCAGCCGAGCCGCGGCCCGGGACGACCCTCGCATGGAAGACGCCGAGCCGATCCCGAGTCACGCCGCGACGCCCGCGTCGCCGCCCCGACGTCGCCCGACGTACCGGCGCGTCCGTCGCGGCCTGGTCGCCTTCGCCGTGCTCCTCGCGGCCTGGATGGCGATCTCGTTCTGCGTCGCCTCTCGCCTCACGCGGCGGATGCAGCCGGCGATCCCCGAGACCGCGCCCGAGGTCGCCTGGGGTCCGATGGAACAGCACCGCCTCCTCGCGAGCGACGGCCTGCGGATCGGGGCCTGGTACGCCGAGGGCCGCGCCGAAGCCCCGGCGCTCCTCTTCCTGCACGGCAGCGGCGCGAGCCGCGCGCAGTGCCTGGGGAGGGCGGCGCTCCTCAGGCCCGAGATCGGATGCGCCTTGATGTTCATCACGCTCCGGGCGCACGGCGACTCGGACGGCGACTACGACGACATCGGCTACGGCGCCCGTCGCGACGTCGTCGCCGCGGTCGACTTCCTCGGGGCTCGGAGGCCCGGACGCCCGATCTTCGTCGTAGGGGCCTCGCTCGGCTCGGCCGCGGCGACGTTCGCGGCCGCGGAGCTGGGCGAAAAGGTCGACGGCTACGTCCTGGAGAGCCCCTATCGCGACCTCAAGACGGCCGTCTGGAACCGCACCCAGGTGCTGCCGGCGCCCCTGGATCGGGCCGCGTACCTGGGACTTCGCCTGGCCGCGTTCGTCCTTTTGCCCCACCTGGACGCGATCTCGCCCGTCCGCGCGATCGCGGGCGTGCCCGACGACGTCCCGGTGCTGATCCTGGCGGGAGGTTCCGACGATCTGGCGACGGTCGCCGAAGCCGAGGCGATCCACGAGCGCGTGCGGACGCACGGACGGCTCGAGGTCTTCCCGGGCGCAAGGCACAACGAACTCGCCGTCGTCGACCCGGATCGGTACACGCGGACGATCGTCGCATTCGTCGCGGGGGCCTGCCGCGATCGACGATGATCCCTTTACAAGCTTCTCCCCCCTGCCCCACAATACGGTCTTGAACGACGCCCGCCCGGCCGACGCGGCCCCCGCCGCGCGCCGAGGCGTCGGGTACTTCCCCCCCTCACGCAAGCCGAGTCTGGATCCATCATGAGTGGCACGCAAGCCGCGTCGGACGCGTCGAAGCAGAAGTTCGACAACAACGGCCAGTACAGCCGTGACTCGATCCTCCGCTACGAGAAGATCTTCGGCGACAACTACATCAGCACCGGCGGCGCCGAGACGACCGACAACCTGACCGGCCGGCTGAAGGGCTTCCTCAAGCCCGGCGTCCGCGTGATCGACGTGGGCAGCGGCATCGGCGGGGCGGCGTTCCACCTGGTGGAGAAGTACGACGCCAAGGTCGTCGGCATCGACCTGGCCGAGGAGATGATCGCCGTCGGCCACGACCGCGCCAAGGCCGCCGGCATGGCCGACAAGGTCGAGTTCATCCTCGGCGACGTCCTCAAGACCGACTTCCCCGAGAAGTTCGACCTGGTCTGGAGCCGCGACGCCTTCATGCACATCCCCGACAAGGCCGGGCTGTTCGCCAAGCTCTACAGCCTGCTCGCCCCCGGCGGCAAGATCATCATCACCGACTACGCCCGCGGCAAGACGCCGGGCTCGCCCGAGTTCGAGGCCTACATCAAGAAGACCGGCTACAGCGTGATCGAGCCCGAGCAGTACGGCGAGGTCCTGGAAGGGGCCGGGTTCACCGACGTCGTCGTCGACGACGCGACCGACACCTTCGTGGACATCCTCAAGCGCGAGGAGAAGCGGCTGGTCGACGAGCGCCAGACCTTCCTCGGCCACTTCTCCGAGGAAGACCTGAACTACCTGGTCGACCGCTGGAACATGAAGATCGGATTCTGCAAGGCCGGCGACATGAAGTGGGGCATCTACCTCGGCACGCGCCCCGCCTGATTCGTCATGGAGCATACGAGGCCGGTCTCACGCCGCTCCCGTCGCGCGACGGGGGCGGTCGCGTGCGCGGGAGTCGGCGGATCGGGAGGTCGAGCGGGCATGCCGGCTAGCGCGAGCGACGACGTCCGAGACCTGGCGGCGTTCGGGTACAAGCAGGAGCTGGACCGCTCCCTCGGCAGCTTCTCGTCGTTCGCGGCCGGCTTCTCTTATATCTCGATCCTCACCGGCGTGTTCCAGATGTTCTACCTGGGGTACGCCGCGGGGGGCCCCGCGTTCTTCTGGACCTGGCCGACGGTCTTCCTCGGCCAGTTCACGATCGCCCTCTGCTTCGCCGAGCTGGCCTCGGCGTACCCGCTCTCGGGCGGCGTCTACCAGTGGTCGAAGCAGATCGGCACGCCGCTGGTGGGCTGGCTGACCGGCTGGGTCTACCTCGCCTGCTCGATCCTCACGCTGGCGGCCGTCGCCCTGGCTCTCCAGAACACGATGCCGCAGATCTCGGCCTGGTTCCAGTGGTTCGGCGACGGCTCGACGCCCGTCGACCAGGCCAAGAACGCGGTCCTGCTGGGCTGCACGCTGATCGCCCTGACGACGATCATCAACGCCGTCGGCGTGCGGCTGATGGCCCTGATCAACAACGTGGGCGTCTGCGCCGAGCTGGGGGGCGTGGTCCTGCTGATCGTCCTGCTGGGGATCCACGCCTGCCGCGGCCCCGCGATCCTGATCGAGACGCAGGGCCGCGGCGCCGGCGAGCCGGGCGGCTACTTCGGGGCCTTCCTGGCGGCGGCGGTGATGGCGTCGTACGTCCTCTACGGCTTCGACACCGCGGGGACCCTCGCCGAGGAGACGGCCGATCCCCGCCGCCGCGCGCCGAAGGCGATCCTACGCGCCCTGGCGGCGGCCGGCCTGGTCGGCGGGCTGCTCATCATCGTCGGCCTGCTCGCGACGCCGGACCCGGCCGACCCGGCGCTCGGCCAGGTGTCGGGCGGGCTGCCCCTGATCGTCAAGACGGTCCTGGGGTCGAAGCTGGGGACCGTCTTCCTGATCGAGGTCGTCTTCGCGGTGGCCGTCTGCGCCCTGGCCGTCCACACCGGGACGGTGCGGCTGATGTTCGCGATGGCCCGCGACAACAGCCTGCCGTTCGCCGAGTCGCTGGCCCGCGTGACCGGCGAGACCCGCACGCCGATCGCGCCCGCGATCGTCACGGGGCTGCTGGCCTCCGCGATCCTGCTGGTGAACGTCAACGCCCCCCGGATCATCGAGACGCTCTGCTCGGTCGCCCTCGTCTGGGCGAACCTGGCCTACCTGATGGTCACCACGCCGCTCCTTCTGGGCCGCCTCCGCGAGCGTTTCGGCGAGGTCGACGAGGACGACGACCCAACTCCGACCGGCGAGCGGTTCAGCCTGGGCCGTTGGGGCCTGCCGGTGAACCTCGCGGCGACGGCCTGGGGCGTGTTCGTCGTCCTCAACATGAGCTGGCCGCGGGCCGAGGTCTACGGCGAGGATCCGGTCGGCCGCTACGCCGCCCTGATCGCGACCGCCGGGCTGATGGCCGTGGGAGCGGGATATTACCTGGCGGTCGGCCGGCTCCGGGCGGGCGTCCTGCCGGAGCACGCGGCCGACGAACTGGACTTCGACGACTCGCCGGGATTGATCGTCCAGCTCGCGCCCGGGGAATCGTCGTAGCCTCGAAGGGATGCCGAAGATGGTCGAGACGCTGGAATCGCCGCCCGCCGCCGCCGTCCGCCCGGGCCCGATCCGCCGGTTCCTGGGCTGGTGCGTCCACGCCTATACCGCTTCGGGGCTGGCGATCGCCGCGGTGATCCTGGCGCTGCTGGTCGAGGGCGGACCGGACGCCTTCCGCTGGTCGTTCCTGCTGATGCTGGTCGCGGTGCTCGTCGACGCCTCCGACGGCACGTTCGCCCGCGCGGTGCGGATCAAGGAGGCCGTCCCCAGCTTCGACGGCCGCCGGCTCGACGACATCACCGACTTCCTGACCTACACGTTCCTGCCGCTGATGCTCGTCTGGCGCGCCGGGCTGATCCCGCCCGGGACCGAGGCCTGGCTGATCGCCCCGCTGCTGGCGAGCGCGTACGGCTTCTGCCAGGTCGACGTGAAGACGCCCGACGGCTACTTCCTGGGCTTCCCGTCGCTCTGGAACGTCGTCGCGTTCTACCTGTACGTGCTGCCGATCCCGCAGGCCGCGGCCCTGGGGATCCTGCTCTTCCTGGCCATCCTGACGTTCGTGCCCGTGAAGCACCTGTACCCGTCGCAGCCGGGGCCGCTGAACCGGTTCGCGACGATCACGGGGATCGTCTGGGGCGTGCTGATGGTCTGGCTGCTCTGGATCCTGCCCACCTCGGCCAGCCCGGAGTTCTCGACCGCGACGCGGGCGCTGGCGTACGTCTCGCTGATCTACCCGGCGTTCTACATGGCGGCGTCGTGGTACGTCACGCTCCAGGGCTGGCTGCGACCGCGACCGCCGGCCCCGTCGCCGTCTCCCTAAGCTCCCAATCGCGGGCCTGCTTCTGGCCCTCGTCGACGTCGACCATGGCCAGCAGGAAGCCGCCCACGAGGAAGAAGCCGATCACGCCCAGGATGGCCCCCCGGCTCGACCCCGAGGCGAAGTTGATGATGGCGAACATCGCCGGCCCCATGATCCCGGCGAACTTCTCGACGACCGCGAAGAAGCCGAAGAACTCGCCCGACTTCGACCGCGGGATCATGCTCGCGAAGAGCGACCGGGAGAGCGCCTGCGTGCCCCCCTGCACGACGCCGACGAGCACGGCCAGGATCAGGAAGTCCCGGCTGGTCTTCATCGAGTAGCCGATCACGCAGATGACCGTGTAGACCGCCAGGCCCAGGAGGATCGACCGCTTCACCCCGATCCTGCCGGCGAACGCGCCGAAGAGGAACGAGCAGGGGATGCCGACGAACTGGACCAGCATGATCGACGCGATCATCACGGTCCGGTCAATCCGCAGCTCCTCGCCGTAGATCGTGGCCATGCGGATGATGGTGCCGATCCCGTCGTTGTAGATCAGGAAGGCCACGAGCATCAGCAAGCCCTGACGGAAGCGGCGGATGTCGCGGGCCGTCTCGCCGAGGCGGCCGAGAGTGGCCCGCACCGGGTTCAAATGCGACCAGCGCTCGCCGCCGAAGGTGGGGGGCTCGGGGACGCGGCGAAAGAGCGGGATCGAGAAGACGAACCACCAGACCGCGACCGAGACGAACGCCAGCCGGGTCGGGAGCGTCGCCTGGGCCTCGGAGAGCCCCTCGCCCGAGGGGAGGCCGAACCAGCTCGGCTTCGTGATCCAGGCCAGGTTCAGTCCCAGCAGCAGGCCGCCGCCGATGTACCCCAGCGCGTAGCCGGACGTCGAGACCCGGTCGATCTCGTCGTCGCTTGCGATGTGAGGCAGCAGCGCGTCGTAGAAGACGAAGCTGGCGTTCGCGCCGATGTTCGCCAGGATGAAGAGGATCGAGGCCAGGATCCAGTCGCCCGTGTGGATGAAGTACATCGCGGCCGTCGCGAGCAGGCCGAGCCCCAGGAAGAGGCCGAGCAGCGGCTTCTTCCGCGCCGTGTGGTCGGCGTAGGCGCCCAGCAGGGGCGACATCAGGGCGACGATCACCATCCCGAGCGTCGTGACCGCGGCCAGGCGCCCCGAGGCGACCTTGGGCTCCTCGCCCGCGCACGCGACCTGGGAATAGTAGATGGGGAAGACGGCCGTGATGATGACGCACATCATCGCCGAATTGGCCCAATCATACATCGCCCAGGCGCGAAGCTCGGGCCGGTCCAGGCCGAGCCGTCTCAGCAGGCCCGGCCCGATCGATCCGCCCCGGGTCGCGTGGTCAACCTCGGCCATGTCCCTCGGTCCCCCTCCAACCTCTTGCCCGGTCGCCGCCCCGCCGCGCGTGAGGCCGCATCGCCCAGCTCCCCTTTCTATGCCGCTTCCGCCGCTTTGACCAGGGCATCTTGCCGGGGCGCACCTCCGGCAACCTTAAAAATGGATAACAAACCTAGATGTTGGTGGACAATCCCCTCGGTCCACGCGGATAGTTGTCACGGAGATGAATCCTGGGCCGTCGCCCCCGCGGCGACGACCGATGCCATGCGACCCGCCAGGCCCGAGGCGTGATCGAACGCCGGGACCCGGGCCGCCTACCTCGCTCTCACCGGAATTCCTCCATCCGGGCCGTCGTCCCGCGACCTTGGCGTCGCGGCGTCCCGCCCGCCGGATCCGTCGCACCGACGCTCTCTCCCTCGCGGCGCGACGACCACAGGCTGTACCAGGCCCACGAACCGCATCGAGGGAATATGTTACGACCGCTTCCGTCGCACTTGATGACGTACGCCAGGGCCGGATGGATCGTCGGGCTGGTCGCGGCCCTCGCCGTCGGCTTCGGGGCGTGGCACACGTGGGGCAAGTCGCATCCCGCCGAGCCGGGCCCCGACGCCGCGCGGGAGGCCGTCGCCGAGGCGCCGAAGCCCGCGGCCAAGGGCCCGCACGACCGGGTCGTCAGGATCTCCGCCGAGCAGCAGAAGCTCATCGGCGTCGAGGTCCAGCCGGTCAAGCTCGAGCCCGAGACGATCCTGGTCCGCGTCCCGGGGCGGATCGCCCCCGACGAGAACCGCTTCGCGTTCATCACGCCCCGGGCCCCGGGGATCGTGCGGAGCGTCGCAGTGCGGATCGGACAGGACGTCAAGGCCGGCGAGGTGCTGGCGACGATCGAGAGCGCCTCGGTGGGCCAGGCCCGGCTCGACCTGTTGATGAACCTGCAGTCGCTCGACGTCGCGCTGGCGCAGGCCCGCTGGCAGGAGACGATCCTCAAGAACACGCTGGAGTTGGTCGTCCGGCTCCGGGCCGAGGACACGCCCGAGGAGATCAACGCCAAGTTCGCCGACAAGCCGGTCGGCACGAACCGCGAGCGATTGATGACCGCCTACACGGCCCACCGCCTGGCCAAGGCCAACCTCGCCCGCAAGAACGACCTGTACGACCAGGAGATCATCCGGGGCCAGCTCATGGAGGAGAGCAAGGCCCGCTTCGACGCCGACCTCGCCGCCTACCAGACGCTCCTCGATCAGATGGGTTACGAGAGCAACCTGGCGAACGTCCGCGCCCAGCAGGCGCTGCGGCAGGCCGAGACCTCGGTGCTCGTCTCGCGCGAGAAGCTCCAGGTGCTGGGCGTCGACCCCGACGACGACGATTACATCCCCAAGACGCTGAAGCAGCAGAACATCACGGCCGAGGTGCCGGCCTCCAGGTCCAAGATCCCCGGCGAGAAGAGCGCCGTCACGGACGTCGCCGAGGCCATGTCGGTCGGGACCAAGGCCGCCGCCCCGAGCGACCCCAAGCCGCTGCCCGCGGAGCCCGCCAGCCTGTACAAGCTCAAGGCCCCCTTCGCCGGCACGATCCTCGACCGCGAGCTGGTCGTCCCGGGCGTTGCGGTCGACGTGACCCACCGGATCTTCACGCTGGCGAACCTGGACCAGGTCTGGGTCGAGGCCAACATCAACCCCGGCAACCTGCCGTACATCCAGGACGACGAGAACGTCTCGATCTCGTTCATGTCCGACGCCTACCCCGAGAAGCAGTTCAAGGCGCGGCTGCTCTACACCGGCGACCTCGTCGTCGAGAAGACCCAGACGGTGACCCTGCTGGCGCGGGCCGAGAACCCCGATCGGTTCCTCAAGCCGGGCATGTACATCGACGTGGCCCTCTCGGTGCGCTCGCAGGAGCAGGTCCCGTCGGTGCCCAGCGACGCCCTGCTCTCCGACGACGAGCGCTGGATCGCCTTCGTGCGGACCGGCCCCGAGTCGTTCGAGCTGCGCGAGGTCAAGACCCGCGGCCCCGGCGAGGAGCGGACGGCCGTCTTCTCCGGCCTCCGGCCCGGCGAGGACGTCGTGACCCGGGGCGCGTTCAAGCTCAAGGCCGAGTGGATCCGCATGGCGTCGACCGAGTCCTGACCGCGGCCGCCGGCCCGTCGACGGGCGGCTCGCGGCGGGCCTCGGCCCGGCCGCGGGCCGCATCCGCCCCCCCCCGCCCCCTCCAACCCCCCACGCGAATATGTTCGACCGCTTGATCGACTGGGCGCTGCGCAACCGCCCGATGGTCCTGTTGCTGCTCGTCGGGCTGGGGCTGTGGGGCGCGCGGTCGCTCGTGAAGCTGCCGATCGACGCGACGCCCGACATCACCAACGTCCAGGTGATGGCCCTGACCAGCTCGCCCGGGCTGGGCCCGGTCGAGGTCGAGCAGTTCATCACGATCCCGGTCGAGAACGCGATGAACGGGATCCCCCGGATCCAGGAGGTCCGCTCGTTCTCGCAGTTCGGCCTCTCGGGCGTGACGATCGTCTTCGAGGAGGGGACGGACATCTACTGGGCCCGCCAGCAGGTCGGCGAGCGGCTCGCGGTCGTCCGGTCGTCGATCCCCCCCGAATTCGGCCAGCCCGAGATGGGGCCGATCACGACGGGGCTCGGCGAGGTCTTCCAGTTCGAGGTCAAGAACGCCCCCGACGCGGCCCGCCCGCGCTCGCTGATGGAGCTGCGGACGATCCTCGACTGGGAGATCGCCCGGCCGCTCAAGAGCGTCCCCGGGGTGGTGGAGGTCAACGCGTTCGGCGGCGAGCTGAAGACCTACGAGGTCCGGCTCGACCCCGATCAGCTCCTGGCCCGCAACATCGCGGTCAACCGCGTCTTCGAGGCCATCCGCCAGAACAACAGCAACGCCGGCGGCGGCTACCTCGAACGCCTGGGCGAGCAGCGCGTGATCCGCGCGGTGGGGCTGGTGAGCAGCCTGGAGGACCTGTCGGAGATCGTGCTCGACACGACCCCGTCGGGGACGCCGGTGTACGTCCGCGACGTCGCCGAGGTCCGCTTCGCCCCCTTGATCCGCAACGGCGCCGTGACCCGCGACGGCGAGGGCGAGGCCGTCACCGCGACCGCCATGATGCTCGCCGGCGAGAACTCCCGCGCGGTCGTCGACCGGATCAAGGCGAAGCTCGACGAGATCCGCCCGCGGCTGCCCGAGGGGATCGTCGTCGAGCCCTTCTACGACCGCGCCGTGCTGATCACCCGCACGATCACGACCGTGGCGTCGAACCTGGCCGAGGGCGGCCTGCTCGTCGTGGCCGTGCTGCTGGCGATGCTCGGCAACCTGAAGGCGGGCCTGGTCGTCGCGCTGGCGATCCCGCTGTCGATGCTCTTCGCGATCAACATGATGGTCTACTACGGGATCGCCGGCAGCCTGATGAGCCTGGGCGCGATCGACTTCGGCCTGATCGTCGACAGTTCGGTCATCATGATGGAGAACTGCGTGAGCCACCTGGCCCACGCCGACAAGCGGCGTTCGGCCGTCGACGTGGTGCGCGAGGCGGCGTACGAAGTCCGCAAGCCGGTCGTCTTCGGCGTCGCGATCATCACGATCGTCCACCTGCCCCTGCTGGCGCTCGAGGGGGTCGAGGGCAAGATGTTCCGGCCGATGGCCCTGACCGTCGTCTTCGCCCTGATCGGCTCGCTGATCCTGAGCCTGACGGCGACGCCCGTGCTGGCCTCGCTGATTCTCAGGCCGGGGACGTCCGAGGTCGAGACCCCGCCGGTGCGACTCGGCAAGTGGATCTACCGGCCGTTCCTGCGGTTCGCCATCGACCACCCGGTCGTCGTCGTCGCCGTCTCGCTGCTGGCGTTCGCGGCCACCATGCCGGTGGCGATGAGCCTGGGGGGCGAGTTCATCCCCAAGCTCGACGAGGGGGACGTCCTCATCGTCGTCACCCGGCCCCCGAGCGCCTCGCTCACCGAGAGCCTCGAGGACTCGACGCGCATCGAGAAGGCGCTCCGCGAAGCGCTGCCGGACGCCATCGACTCGATCGTCTGCCGGACCGGCCGCCCCGAGATCGGCATCGACCCGGCGGGCGTCAACCAGACCGACGTCTTCGTCTACCTGAAGAAGCCGACGGAGACGTACGTCGACATGGCCCTCAAGCCGCTGCACCCCGTGCTGTCGCTGTTCCAGGGCGGCGACCACGGGCCGTCCAAGGCCGACCTGATCCGCAGGATGGAGAAGGTCTGCCGCGACGAGCTGCCCGGCGCCTTCTTCAACTTCGGCCAGCCGATCGAGGTCCGGTTCAACGAGATGCTGGCGGGCGTGCGCGCCGACGTGGGGATCGGGGTCTACGGCGACGACCTCGAGGTTCTCCAGGACAAGGTCAACGAGATCTCCGCGGCCATCAAGGACATCCCGGGGGCGGCCGACGTCCGCGCCCAGGTGCTCGGCGGCCTCCCCTTCCTCCGCATCCAGATCAACCGCGACGACATCGCCCGCTACGGGATCAACGCGTCGACGATCCTCGACGTCGTCTCGGCCCTGGGGGGCAGGGTGGTCGGCCAGGTGATCGAGGGCCAGCGCACGTTCGACCTCCAGGTGCGGTTCGACCCCACGGCCCGCGACGACGTCGACTCCATCAAGCGGCTCAAGATCGCCGACGCCAACGGCCGCATGATCCCCCTGTCCGAGCTGGCCGACTTCCGTATGGAGGACGGCGCGTACGAGATCTGGCGGAAGGACCGCCAGCGCCGGGCCATGGTCCAGGCCAACGTCCGCAACCGCGACCTGGCCACGTTCGTCGCCGACGCCCAGAAGCGCGTCGCCGAGCACGTCGAGATGCCCCGCGGCTACTTCCTGGAGTGGGGCGGGACCTTCCAGAACCTGCAGTCGGCCACCCAGCGGCTGACGATCGTGGTGCCGGTGGCGCTCGTCCTGATCTTCCTGCTGCTCTACGGCACGTTCCAGTCGGTCAAGCTCGGCCTGCTGATCTTCGTCTCCGTCCCGATGGGGGCGATGGGCGGGATCCTGGCCCTCTGGCTCCGCGAGATGAACCTGAGCATCTCGGCCGGGGTCGGCTTCATCGCGCTCTCGGGCGTCGCCGTGCTCGACGGCCTCGTCATCGTCTCGGCGATCCGCCAGCGGGTCGAGAGCGGCGTCCCGATGCGGCAGGCGGTCTCGGAGGCCTCCATGAGCCGGCTGAGGCCCGTCCTCATGACCGCGCTCGTGGCCAGCCTGGGGTTCATCCCGATGGCCTTCTCGACCGGCTCGGGGGCCGACGTCCAGCGGCCGCTGGCGACGGTCGTCATCGGCGGGCTGGTCACCAGCACGGGCCTCAAGCTCCTGTTCATCCCGGCCACCTACGCCTGGTTCGACCCGGGCCCCAGCCTCCCCGTCGCCGAGGCCGACCCCCTGCCCTCGGCCGAAGGCGGGCTCGAAGAGGAGGAGCACATGTCCTGATCCCGACTCCCCCCGCCGGGCGCGCCGGGCGGCCCCGGGAACGGGCGGACCGTCGCTTGTCGACGTCCATGCGCGGGTGATACACTACGGCCGACGGTCGTCTTTCGGGCCCCGCGCCCGGTCCCCGGCTCTCGGGATCTCCACACGGTCATGTCCACCACCGCGCCGCAGAACGAATCCGTCCGAAAGCGCCGCGCGGCCTGCGAGCGCCTCAAGGAGCGGATCCGGGAGCAGGGCTCCACGCGCGTCGAGGACCTTCTCGCCGAGGAGCCGGGCCTCGTCGACGACGACGACGCCCTGCTCGAGCTCATCCTCGCCGAGATGACGGCCCGCCGCGCGATGGGGGACGCCTGGTCGACCGCGGAGTGGGAGGAGCGGATCCGGGGCATGATCCCCGATCCGGGCCGGCGCGGGGCGCTCCAGAGCCTCCTGTCCACCGAGATGACGACGCTCTCCGAGTCGAACGGGGACGGGGCGCGTCCCGCCGCCGTCGTCCCCCGCGGCCGGATCGGCCGGTACCACATCCTCGAGGAGATCGGCCGCGGCGGCATGGGGGTGGTCTACAAGGCCCGCCAGCTCAACCCGGGCCGGATCGTGGCGATCAAGATGATCCTGGCGGGCGACCACGCCAACGTCCGCGAGCGGGCCCGCCTGCGCACCGAGGCCGAGGCCGCGGCCAAGCTCGCGCACCCCAACATCGTGCAGATCCTCGACGCCGACTATCACGAGGGGCTGCCGTTCCTGGTCATGGAGTTCGTCGACGGCGGCAACCTGTCCCAGATGCTCCGGTCCATGCCGCAGCCGATCCGCTGGTCGGCCCGCCTGATCGAGACCCTCGCCCGCGCGATCCATGCGGCGCACCGCTCGGGGATCGTCCATCGCGACCTCAACCCGACCAACATCCTGATGACCCAGGCCGGGGTGCCGAAGATCGGCGACTTCGGGCTCGCCAAGTTCCTGCTCACCGACGCCGGCGCCTCGCAGTCGGGCAAGCTGCTGGGCACCCCCTCTTACATGGCCCCCGAGCAGCTCTCCGACGGCAGCCTGAACGTCGGCGCGCAGACCGACGTCTACGCCCTCGGCGCGGTCCTCTACGAGATGCTCACCGGCACGCCCCCGTACCGCGGCCTGACGCCGATGGAGACGCTCTGCCAGGTCGCCGAGGGGGAGATCGTCCCCCCCTCCAAGCTGCGGCACGGCCTGCCCGAAGACCTGGAGACCATCTGCCTGAAATGCCTGGAGCGGAACGCCGCCGCCCGCTACGCCGACGCCCGGGCGCTGGCCGACGACCTCCGCCGCTTCCAGGACCGCGAGCCCATCCAGGCGCGACGCACCCCCCGCCTCCGGCGCGCGATGCAGTGGGCCAGCCGCGAGCCGCTGGCCGCCGCGTTCCTGAGCCTCAGCTTCCTGCTGCTGCTCACCCTGTTCATCGTCTCGGCGGTCTACAGCCTCTACATCCAGAGCTACAGCGAGGAGTCGAAGCGGGAGTTCGCGAATCACGAAGTGCAGCGGTACATGAACCGGATCTCCAAGAACAAGGCCGACACCGAGAGCGAGCAGGCGCGCCGAAACCGCTACGACCACCAGCTCGGCCGCATCCAGGACCACGTCCGGCGGGGCGAGTCCGAGGTGGCGATCGAGACGTTCGACGTCCTCAAGCGGACGCCGCCGGCGAAGCTCGGCTTCGAGTGGTACTACGTCGACCGCCTGGTCCACCGCTCGGCGCGGCTCCTGAGCGACGCCTCGGCGCACAAGGCTCCGGTCGGCCGGATCGCCGCGTCGGGCGACGGCAAGACCCTGGTCTCCGGCGACGTCGAAGGCAAGATCGTCGAGTGGGACGTCCCGTCGCGGTCGCCGACGACCGTCCTGACGATGGAGAGCCGGATCCCCGTGCGCGGGCTCGCCGTGGCCAGCGATCCCCGGGGCCGACCCTTGGCCTACGCGGCCGTCCACGTCGACGAGGAGTCGGCCGTCGTCCGCATCTGGGACGGGTGGGGCCGGCGGAACTCCTGGAGCTTCGGCGAGACGATGCGGGAAGTCGACGAGGTCGGCTTCGCCCGAGGCGGGACCCTGCTCGCGGTCCGTTGCGGCGACGACGGCCCGCTCCGACGCGCCCTCTTCTTCGCCGCCGACGGCGGGAAGTGGTTCGAGCTGGAGGACGACGAGCTTTCCGACACGACCTGCGCGGCCTTCTCGGCCGCGGCCGACGCGATGGCGATCGGCTGCGGCGACGGCTCCGTGGTGGTGCGGGGACGCGACGAAGGCCGGGACGCCGTCCTCCACCCTCCCGACCCCGCACGGCCCACGACCCTCGCCTTCTCGGAGGACGGCGACTTCCTGGCGACGGGCTGGGACGACGGCCGGCTCGTGGTCTGGGATCTCCGCGACGAGACGCCCGCGACCGTCCTGAGCTGCGTCGACGGCCCGCCGACCTACCTCTCGTTCTGCCTGGGCGGCCGGGGCCTCGTCGTCCTGGAAGGCCCGCGGACGCTGGTCGTGCGGGGCCTCCGGGGGGACGCCTCGCGACGCCCGCTCACGAAGTCGAGCCTGGCCCCGCTGCGCCTGGCGACCTCGCCCGACGGCCAGGCCCTCGTCGCGGGCTTCGAGACCGAGCCGGTCCAGATCTGGGACCTGGAGGAGCCGTCGGCCGCGCCACGGCGGGTCAGCGAGCTGCGGGCGCCGAGCTGCCTCCAGTTCTCGCCGGCGGGCGGGTCGCTCTTCCTGAATTTCGACCAGGACGCGATCTTCGTCTGGTCGAGGTCCCGGGCCCCGCACCCGCGGATGGAGCTGGCGGGCCACGCCGCCGAGGCCTGGTCCCTCGCGTTCTCGGCCGACGGCCGGACCCTCGCGACCGGCGGCGACGACCACCAGATCAAGCTCTGGGACGTCGAACGGGGGACCGAGCTGGCGGCGATCGAGGCCCACGAACAGACCGTCAGCGGCCTGGCGTTCTCGCCCTCCGGCGACCACCTCGCCAGCGTGGGATTGGACGGCGCTTGGAAGATCTGGCGCTTCCGCCGCGACGACCCCGGCGGCGGCGCCCGCCTCGAGCTCCTCCGGACGCTCCGGCCGGCCGGCCTCAGCCAGCTGCGCTGCGTGGCCTACTCGACCGACGGCGGCCGGATCGCCGCCTCGGGCCTGAAGCCCGACATCCTCCTCGACAGCGCCCCCGGATACGACCGGCCGATGACCATCCCCGACGCCCATACGGCGATGATCACGGCCCTGGCCTTCTCGCCGGGGCCGACGAGCCAGCTCGCCAGCGCGGGGTGCGATCGTCAGGTGCGGCTCTGGGATCCGCAGCTCGGGGACAACATCGACGCCAAGCGCGGCGACGGCGCGATGCTGGCCCTGGCGTCCTCGCCCGTCGACGACGCCTTCCGATCCCTGCTGGCGGCGAGCGGAGACCAGCGGCTGGTCTCCGTCCTGGACGCCAGCAATCGGAACTTCGGCGATCCCGTCCGCGGCCATCCGGCCTCGATCCGGTCGCTCGCCTTCTCGCACGACGGGCTGACCCTCGCCACCGGCTGCGACGACGGCGGGGTCCGCCTCTGCGACGTCCAGACCCGGCAGATCGTCCTGGGCCTCGAAGGCCATCACGCCCGGATCAACGCCGTGGCCTTCTCGCCGGACGACGAGACGCTGGCCTCTTGCAGCCATACCGGGGAGGTCTTCCTCTGGAAGTCCTCCGCCCCCTCCCCATGAGACGCGGATTCGCGGCGATCCTGCTGGCGACGGCCGTCGCGGCGGCCCATGCTCAGGCCCTACGCTTCGAGGACGTCGCGGCCGAGGCCGGGATCGCCTTCCGCTTCGACTCCGGGTCGCGAGGCCGGCACGACCTTCCCGAGATCATGGGGGGCGGCCTCGCCCTGTTCGACGCCGACGGCGACGGGCTCCTCGACGTCTACCTCTGCAACGGCGGCCCCGTCGCGGCCGGCGCGGGCGGCGACGATCCGCCCTGCCGACTCTACCGGAACCTCGGCGGCCTGCGATTCGAGGACCGGACCGCGACCGCCGCCGCGCCGGGCCCCGGATACGCGATGGGGGCCGCGGCCGGCGACTTCGACGGCGACGGCCGAGTCGACCTCTTCGTATCGGGCTGGCGCGGCCAGCGGCTCTATCGGAACCTCGGCGGCTGCCGATTCGCCGACGTCACGGACGCCGCCGGCCTCGGCTCGAAGGGCTGGACGACCGGCGCCGCCTGGGCCGACCTCGACGGCGACGGCGACCTCGACCTCTACGTCGCCGCCTACGTCGACTACGACGCCGATTCCGCCCCCTACTGCGCCGCACCCGACGGCCGCCGCGACTTCTGCGCGCCCGAGGACTTCGAGGCCCAGCCCCACCGGCTCTACCGCAACGACGGCGGGGTCTTCACGGACGTGGCGGGCGAGGCGGGGCTCCCGCGTCGTCGGGAGCGAGGGCTCGGGGTCCTGATCGCCGACTTCGACGGCGACCGCCGGCCCGACGTCTACGTCGCCAACGACGGCGGACGCTGCTGGCTGCTGGCGAATCGCGGGGGGATGCGGTTCGAGGACGTCGCCGAGGAGGCCGGGGCCGCCCGCGACGGCCGCGGCCGGGCGCTGGCGGGCATGGGCGTCGCCTTCGCGGACCTCGACGGCGACGGGCTCCCCGACCTGGCCGTCACCAACTTCCATCGCCGCTCGACGGTCGCCTTCCGGGCGGTCGACGGCCTGGGCGGGTTCCAGGACGATTCGGAGCGGCTCGGCCTGGCGGGGGCCACGCGCGAGGTGCTCGGCTTCGGGATCGTCGCCGCCGATTTCGACGCCGACGGCCGGGTCGACCTGCTCCAGGCCGACGGCCACGTGCTCGATCGGGCCCGCCTGGGCGTCCCGTTCGCCATGCCGCCGATCCTGCTGCGGGGTCGCGACGGGGGCTTCGACGACGCCTCCCGAGGGGCCGGGCCCTGGTTCGCACGGCCCGCGCTGGGGCGGGGGCTGGCCGTGGGCGACGTCGACGACGACGGCCGGCTCGACGTCGCGGCGGCCGCCCTCGACGCCCCGTTCGCCCTCTTGCACAACCGGACCGATGCGGGTCCCGCGATCCGCGTGGACCTCGTCGACCGCCGCGGACTCCCCGCGATCGGGGCCCGCGTCCGGGCGCGAATCGGGGGCCGGACCATCGCCCAGGACCTGATCGGCGGCGGCAGCTACCTCTCGTCCTCGCCGCCCCGGCTGATCTTCGGCCTCGGCGCGGCGACGGCGATCGACGTTCTGGAAGTCTCCTGGCCGTGGGGCGCGCTGGAGACGTGGCGGGACCTGCGGCCGGGCGAGCCGGCCCTCGTGGTCGAGGGCTCCGCGCCGCCCCGACCGCCCGACGAGCCCGCGGCGGCCGGCGCTAGGCCGGGCCCCGAGGCGGCGAGAATTTCGGCCCGTCGCCCGTGAGCAGCCAGTGGGGGCTCGTGCCGGTCACTTCGAGGAACCGGAGCATCGCCTGCGCCGGCATGCTCGCCCCGGATTCGTAGCGGACCCAGTTGCGATAGGGGATCTCGAGCGCCGACGCCAGCATGGGCCCGCCGTGCTCACCGTAAAGCTCCATCCGGATCTCGCGAACGCGGCCGGACAGATCGTGCTTGATCACATCCCAATCGGGCTGCCATTCGATGTCGCCCATCTCGACCATCCCGACCAAAGTGATGCGGGCCCGTGGTTCGTAGTCCGCCCGCGGGGAGCCCGAGCCCGACGGCCCGGCGAGCGGGTTGTTTCCAGAGATGAAGTCTGTGCGGACTTGCATCGTACCAGGCGATCGCACGCCGGTTGAGGGGCGCGCGTCCGTCCTCTCCGGGATTTCTCGCCCGACTCCGAATCGGCGGCGCGGCGAGCCGGAGGCCCCTTGACGATTTTTTCGCGGGCCGGCGTTTTTCCATGACGTCGTCGGCGAGGAATCTCGGTGACTCCTCATGTCGGGCGGAGGCGGACGATCCCGCGAACGCCTCGGTCCCGACGAAACGACCTCGAATCCGATCGTTGGAATCAGGGGTGTCTACCGTGGCTCTCGCTTCACAACACGAACTTGATCATCTGGCCTCGCGGATCCGCCTGGCGTACCAACGCCGCGGTGCCCGCTGGAACGCAGGATGCTCGACGTCGCGCGTGTGGTCGGCGGCCGCGATGATCCTCTGGCAGTGCCGCATGGACGACCCGGAAGTCCCGGTCGACCCCGAGCTGTACGTCGCCTCGCAGCGGGTCGACCGCGACGCCCCCGACCCCTGGGCCGACGTGGCCTCTCCGCAGGCCGCGGAACGGTATCGGAAACGGATCCAGCGGATCGTCCGCCAGCTCCGCTCCGAGCTGAACCACGAGATCCGGCTCGCCGAGGGCATGATCCTCCGGGGCCGGCCGCTCGGCGACGTGCTCGGCTCCCGCAATTCGCGAATCTCCCCGTTGAGCCGCTACATCGTGGCCCAGCGAGCCCTGAGGCGCGACCTCGCCGACCACTGGAGCCGCGGGGCCGCGGCCCAGCATCAGAGCTGCCCGCTCTATCGAAACGCAAGCCTCTCCTTCCTTTCCGCCGATGAGTATCCGACCGATCCTGAGCCTGCCGAGTCGTTGCACTCCGGCCGGTCAAGCTCGGATTCACTCAACTAAGCAATCGGGGCAGCCCCGCGAAATGCTTCGATCCGGCCAGGGACGGCCGGGGTCGATCGTACGTCGCATGTATGGATTTGAGCTACGAGATTCGCGACAACGAGAAGAGGGCGGCGACGTCGCCGCCCCGTTCGACGGCGCCGTCGATCCCGATCGGGTCCCCACCTGCGCTCAACCAGCCCGGCCTTTCGATTCTCAGACGCTTAATCAAACATACCAAACCCGTTTTCAACAGCTCTCAAGCTTAATCAAGGGAGTCCAGCCATGCGCACGCGCCACGCTTTCCGCCCCTCCATGGAATCCATGCCCCGCCTCGACCTGCCCAGCACCATCGTGGTGGTCGACCCCCTCGCCCCGGTCATGATCCCCTCGCAGCCGACCCCGGTCCACGTCCAGCCCACCGATCCCGTCCCCATCCCCAGCCCCGGCCCTTACGACGTCCCCTACGTCGGCGTCGATCCGTCCCAGCCCATCCACACCGATGTCAACCTCACCGCCTGACCCGCCCTCTCAAAAGTCAACCGCGCCATATCAAGCAAATTCCGCCCTCCCGTTCATCGGGATGTTGCGAGGGATCAACGTCCGCCGCGAGGAAGGTGAGCCTATTGTTACATTGCCGGACTTAATTCGCCGCTGAGGGTGCTTTAACCAACCCGGACGGGTCGCTCCTTGAAATTTGGGGAGGTCGAGGGGGTCGAATCCCGCAGCAATCCCTTCCATAGCCCGTGGATGGCGGTACAATGATGGCATTATCGGGGAGTTCCCCGAGGCTCGACCATCCACACCACCATAGCCGTTCGCCGTGGGCGACCGTCATTGCTTCCCTAATCAAGAAGCAGGGGGCCGGTTATGACGCCGTTGTCGAATCGCGGGATCGACGACGTTCTGACGAAGACTCTCAAAGAAGCTCAAGATGGCGATCAGGTGGCCTGGGAGAAACTCTTCCGAGAGTATTATCCCAAGGTCCGCCGGGTGGTGCGCCGGAAGCTCGACCGGTCGATGCGGTCGGTCTACGACTCGACCGATTTCGCCAGCGACGTGATGAAGAGCCTGGCGGCGAACCTGAGCCAGCTCGACTTCCCTTCTTCGGAACACCTGGTCGCCTTCCTGGCGCAGGTCGCCGAGCAGAAGGTGATCGACGAGTATCGTCGCCGGCGGACGCTCAAGCGGGACGTGACGCGGGAGCGGCCGATCGACGGCGGCGCGTCGGAGTCCGTCCAGGTCCAGATCGCCTCCGACCTGCCGACGCCGAGCCAGTTCGCCCAGGCGAACGAGGCCGAGGAGAAGCTCCTGGAGGAGCGCACCGAGATCGAGCGGCGGATCATCCGCCTGCGTCAGGAAGGCCACGACAACAACGACATCGCCGACCAGACCGGCTGGAACATCCGCAAGGTCCAACGCTTCCTGAAGAACCTGCACGACTCGATCCGCGGCGAGGCTCGGTGACATGGACTTCGCCGACTCGGGGGGCCTGGACCAGGACGGCGTCGAGCGGGTCGACGGCGAGATCGCACGGTTCGAGCAGGCCGCGGCGGCGAATCGCGAGCTGGTGCTGCGGCTATATTGGGCCGAGCGGCTGAGGGACGGCCCGCCGCTCTCCGTCGTCGAGCGATCCGCCTGCCTGGCCGGCCTGGTCAAGGCCGACCTGCGGCGCCGCTTCGACCTCGGCGAGGCCCCGGCCGTGTGGGAATATCTCGAAGAGATCCCCCAGCTCCGCGAGGCCGACGCCCGGATGCTGAGCCTCGTCTACGAGGAATTCTGCCTCCGCGAGGAGCACGGCGACGCGCCCGACGTCGAGTCGTTCTGCGACCGCTACCCGGCGTGGAAGGATTCGTTGATCTCGCAGCTCGGCTATCACCGGATCCTGAGCAAGGCGGCGGGGCTGGTGCCGCCCAAGCCCAAGTTCCCGGAAGTGGGCGAGCGTTTCGAGGAGTTCTCGCTCCTGGCCCTGATCGGCAAGGGGGGCTACTCGCGAGTCTACCTCTCCAGCGACCGCTCGCTGGGGGGTAAGCGCGTGGTGCTGAAGATCTCGGGCGACCGCGGCCAGGAAGCCGAGACCCAGGGGGCGCTCGACCATCCCCACATCGTCCCCGTCAATTCGGTGGTCTACCAGCCCGACCGCGGCCTCCGGGGCCTCTCGATGCCCTACCGTCCCGGCCTCCCGCTCGACGACGTGATCCGCCGCGTCCGCCGGCTCGAGCCCCGGCCCTCGTCGGCCCGCACGCTCTGGGACGCCCTCGTGGAGGGAATCGAGGGGGGCGACGCCGTGCTGGACGAGGAATTCGCCGCCGCCCTGCGGGCGGGCCCCACGAGCGACGGCTGGCGCGGCTTCCCCCTGCGCGGCACGTTCGCCCAGGGGGCGGCCTGGATCGCGCTGGTCGTCGCACGGGCCCTCGCCTACGCCCACGACCGCCGCACCTACCACCGCGACGTGAAACCCGGCAACGTCCTGCTCACCATCCAGCACGGGCCGCAGCTGCTGGACTTCAACCTCGCCCAGTCGCCCCACGCCCCTCGCGAGGCCCAATCGGCGATCCAGGGGGGCACTCTCCCTTACATGGCGCCCGAGCAGATCGAGGCCTTCCTCAACCCCGAGCGCTGGGGAAGCGTCGGCGCCTCGGCCGACATCTACTCGCTGGGCTTGATGCTCCGCGAGCTGCTCACCGGCCAGGCCCTCGACGTCCCCGATTCGAAGCTGCCGCCGGCCCGGGCGCTTCGAGAGCTGCTGGACCGCCGCCTGGTCCTCCCCGCGGACGTGCGCGGCCACGACGCCCGGACGCCCCACGCCCTGGAGGCGATCGTCCGGAAGTGCCTGCGCCACGACCCCGCGGATCGCTACGCGAGCGGAAAAGACCTCGCCGAGGACCTGGAGCGATTCCTCCAGCGGCGACCGATGGTCCACAACGCCAACCCCTCGCGATCCGAGCGGGTGCGCGACTGGGGCGTCCGCAACCGCCGCGTGCTCGCGGCCAACGCCTTCTACCTCCTGGTCCTCGCCCTGCTCTCCCCGCTCGTGATCCGCCAGGTCACCGCGATGCTCCAGCCCGAGGCGAAGCGTCGGCCGGAGTTCCACAATGCGGTCCAGATGGTGGATTCCGGCCGGTACCCCGAGGCGATCGCCCTGCTCACGAATCTCGTCGAGGAAGATCCTGCGGCCCCGCTCTACCGGTTCTACCTGGGCTTCGCGCACTCCGAGATCGACAGCCGCCCCCAGACGGCCGCGGAGATCTACTACTCCGACGCGATGAAGCAGCCCGGCGCCGAGGCCGAGCTGCTCGACTGGGCCAAGGGGAATGAGCAACTCGCCAAGCACCTTCGCCGCCTGGGACAGCACTTCCTCAACGAGACGACCTCGAACAAAAATCGGGGGACCGAGGCGGGCGAGGCCGCGTTCCAGCGGGCGATGGAGCTGTCCGTCCACGCGTTCTCCACCGCCGTGACCCTCGACCCGTCGTCGCGCGAGACGATCTACGGCCTGGCGACGACCGAGGAGTTCAAGAAGAATTACGACGTCGCGCACGGGTTGCTGACGAAGATGCTGGAGAAGGCGCAACCGTCGACCGACCCCGCCCACGCGAACGACCCCACGAGATGGCGTCTCCAACGCTCGCGCGTCGCCGTCATGCTGGCCAAGAGCCTGGCGGGATCCCCCGATTCGAAGTCCATGGAACAGTCCGCCTCCTGGGCCGACAAGGCGCTCGGCGACCTGGACGTCTGCCAGTCGTCGACGCCGACGTTCCTGAAACCGCTCTATTACGGCCTGCGCACCGAGGTCGTTCTGACGCTCGGGGAGTTCCACCTGCGGGATGGGGCCGCCGACCTCCTTGCGGCCGATTGCAGCGACGCCAAGGCGGCGATGGATGCCTGGTTCTTGCTGACCCGGTCGAACGGCGACGAGATCCCCAAGGATGTCGAGGACCGCTATCGGCGGCGACTCCGCATCCTCCAGGACGCCGCGGAGAGCGGCCCGCGCCGGGTCCGGACCTCCGCCGGCCGGGAGTAGGGTTCAGGAGGAGGCGGCCTCGGGCGCGGATCGGGGATGGAACCGGGCGTGCACCTGGCGGAGCCGGCTCAGCTCGACGCGGGTGTAGATCTGCGTGGTCGCGATCGAGGCGTGCCCGAGCATCTCCTGCACGGCGCGAAGGTCGGCGCCGCCGGCCAGCAGGTGGGTCGCGAAGCTGTGCCGCAAGGTGTGGGGGCTGACGTCCCCCTGCAGCCCTGCCGCCGCCGCATGCTGCTTGACGATCCGCCAGAGGCCGACCCGCGAGAGCGGCCGGCCGGCCCGCGTCACGAAGACGGTGGCGGTGTCGGGATGACGCGCCGTGAGCGCCGGCCGGTCGGTCCTGAGGTAGGTGACGAGGGCCTCGCGGGCCCGCGAGCCCATGGGCACCCAGCGCTCCTTGTTCCCCTTGCCGATGCACCGCGCCAGCCCGCCTTCCAGGTCGAGGTCGCCGGGTCGGAGGCCGACGACTTCCGAGGCGCGGCAGCCCGTGGCGTAGAGCGTCTCCAGCGCCGCCCGATCGCGTCGCCCCAGGCGGGTGTCCGCGGCGGGGGACGACAGCAGCCGGTCGACGGCCGCGGGCCCCAGCACCACGGGCAGCCGGTCCCAGACCGCCGGGGCGGTCAGCAGCTTGGCGACGTTGTCCGTGAGCTTCCCTTCCAGCACCAGGTAGCGGAAGAACGTGGAGAGGCTCGCCAGGTGGCGGGCCACGCTGCTGGGGGCCAGGCCCGACGTCACCAGCAGGTCGACGTAGCCCCGCAAGGTCGCGACGTCGAGGTCGGCGACCGGCCCCTGGGCGTGATCCCGGCGCCAGCCGAGGAATCGCATCAGGTCCGACCGGTAGGCGGCCAGCGTGTGGGGCGATACGCCGCATTCGGCCATCAGGTAATGCAGGAAGGGGCCGACCGGATCCTGGCTCCGTCCCGGGCGATACGGGGGTTTCACGGCGGGCTCCCCAGCGTTCGAGGTGAAGACCGACTCCGATGGCGAGGCATTTGCAACCGGGCAGGGCTCGCGATCCCCGCTCCCCTGGGATCGGCGTTCGGCGGGTCGCGACTTCACGGAGCCCGAGCGGGGTCGGGGCGGACCGGGGCGTCGCGTCGGTCTCGTCAGGCGGGGGGGCGGCCGGGTATAACACAAGACCGACTCCCGCGCGTTTTTCTCCGACGAGGCCCTCTTTGAAGATGTCGTCCCCTGCACCCGGCCCGGCCGACGCCGCGTCCCCGCCCCGCCGCAGCCTCCCCACGATCGGCGGCCCCTATTTCGCCCTCGCGGTGCTGTTCGGCATGAACCTGCTGAACTACATCGATCGCTACTCGTTCTTCGCGGTCGGCGTGCAGATCAAGGAAGCGTTCCAGATCGACGACTTCTGGTACAGCATCCTGGGCGTCGCCTTCATGGTGGTCTACACGGTCGTCTCGCCGCTCATGGGCTGGCTGGGCGACCGCTACGACCGCAGGCGGCTGCTCGCGGGGGGCGTCGCGTTGTGGAGCTTCGCGACGGTCGGCTCGGCCTTCTCGTTCGACTTCCACCACATGTTCTTCTGGCGCTCGCTGCTCGGCGTCGGCGAGGCCAGTTACGGCGTCATCGCCCCGACCTTGATCGCCGACCTCTTCCCGGTCGAGAAGCGGGGGCGGGCGATGGGGGTCTACTACCTCGCCCTGCCGCTGGGCGGAGCGCTCGGCTACGCCCTCGGCGGATGGATCGGCGACCACTGGGGCTGGTCGCGGGCCTTCCTGGTCGTCGGGCTCCCCGGGCTCCTGTTCGCGGTGGCCGGGCTGCTCATCCACGACCCCGGGCGCGGGGCGTCGGAGGGGGTCCGACACGCGGGCAAGGCGGACCGACCCAAGATGGGGGATTACGTCAAGCTGTTCGGCATCCCGACGTACGTCCTCAACACGATCGGGATGGCGGCCGTGACGTTCGCCACCGGCGCCTACGCCGTCCACGGCGCGAACTTCTTCCAGACCGTGCGCGGGATGTCGATGACCAAGGCGACCACCTCGATCGGCATCCTGTCGGCCCTGGCCGGGCTGCTGGGGATCGCCCTGGGTTCGGGGCTGGCCGACTACACGACGCGATTCACCCGCCGCGCCTACCTCTTGCTGGCGGCCGTCGTGACGGCCGGGGCCGTCCCGCTGGGGCTCCTCGCGATCCTGGAGAAGGACGTCGCGATCTCGCTCGGCTTCCTGTTCGGGGCGATGCTCCTCCTGTCGATGGTCCTGGGTCCCTGCAACACGGTGATCGCCAACGTGGTCCCGGCGAACAAGCGGGCTTCGGGCTACGCCCTGTACATCTTCCTGATCCACGTCTTCGGCGACATCAGCTCGCCGGTGATCCTGGGCTGGATCTCGACGCAATTCGGCCGGCCGGAGGTGGAGGCGTCGTGGCTCGGCCGCTTCTTCAGCTCGCTGGGCGCCACGCCGGTCGGCGACGAGAACCTGACCGTGGCGATGCTCGTCGTCGCGCCGGTCCTGGCCATCGGCGCGTTTTTCTTCCTGCTCGGCTCGCGCTACCTCCCCGAGGACCAGCAACGCGTCAGCGACGCCGCGACGGCCGGCGCGAAGAACACCCTGACGGTGTCCTACCACTGATCGTCATCCCGCCCGGGACGGCGGCTCCGGCTCCTCGCCGATCGTGTTGAGCGGGTCGGGGGGCCCGGCGGAGAGCGCCGTCGGATCGTCGACGCCCGGGAAGTCGAGGACGTCGAGCGAGGGGAGGACGTCGACCCGCGGCCCCTCGACGGGAGCCGCTTCGGTCCCGGGCGCGATCGGCTCATGCTCCATCCACCAGGCCTCGGCGCGGTCGGCCGACCAGCCGTCGGCGTCGCGGCACCCGCCGAGCGCGCGCGACAGGTCGCTCGCGCTCGCGTAGCGGTCGCCGGGGTCCTTCTCCAGGCATCGCAGGACGACCGCCTCCAGGTCGAACGGGACGTCCGGGTTGTGCTCGGTCATCAGCTCGACGAGGTCGTTGGCGTGCGCCATCATGACCGAGATGGCGTCCGGGCCCAGGAAGGGCGGCCGGCCGGTGAGCAGGAAGTAGGCGACGGCCCCCAGGCTGTAGACGTCCACCCGGCCGTCGGGGACCCTATTCTTGAGGATCATCTCCGGGGCCATGTAGAGGGGCGACCCGGTCACGATCCCTTCGAGCGTCAGGTGCGGCGAGCTCTCGTCGCCCACCGATTTCACCAGGCCGAAATCGAGCACCTTCGCCACGTCGTAGCGGGCCCCCCGCAGGGCCGCGAAGACGTTGGGCGGCTTCAGGTCGCGATGGATCAGGCCCGCCAGGTGCGCCTCGCGGAGGGCCTCGCAGACCTGGCGCAGCAGGTAGATGACCCGCCCCGCCGGCATCGGCCCATGGCGGTCGACCACCTCTTGCAGGCTCAGGCCGGGGAGGTATTCCATCACGTAATAGAACTCGCCGTCCTCGGTCCGGCCGTAGTCGTAGACCTCGACGGTGTTCCAGTGCGAGAGCCGGGCGGTCGCGCGGACCTCGAGCTCGAACCGGGCGCGGGAGGTCTCGCTGCCGGTGAGCTTGGGCGCGATGAGTTTCATCGCGCAGGGCCGCTTGAGCAGGCGATGCTCGGCGAGATAGACCTCGCCCATCCCGCCGGCGCCCAGCTTCCGCCCCAGCCGATACTGGTTCAGCTCGCGCTGGCGGACGACCTCGCGTCGATAGCCGTTGATGGTGCTGACCCCGAACACCGACGTCGCGACCGCCGTGGCCAGCAGCACCAGATGCTCGCCGAGGTTCTCGAACGTCATCGCCGGCTCGGCGCCCACGAGGCTGCGGAACTCGGGCATGACGGCGAGGAGCAGCCCCGTCGCGGCCAGCGGGGAGAGCGCCATCACCGCGATCATCCCCAGCGCCCGCCGCCAGTCGTTGGGGATGAAGATCGCGTAGGTGAAGATCAGCGCCGTCACGTACGCCAGGTCGCTCTTGAAGAAGCTCGCGACCCGCCAGACGTCGACGTCGGGATCGAGCACGCCCAGCCGCATCGCCGTGAACAGGTCGCAGGCCGTATACGCGGCGATCCCCCCGAAGACCACGATCTCCATCCATCGCAGCCGGCGGACCGAAGGCCGGACGGGGGCGTTGAGATAGCCCATCATCAGCATCAGGAGACCGCCCACCAGCACCTGACAGCCGACGGTCAAGGTGCGCCGGGTCGGGGCCAGCGAACCCTGGATCAGGAAGACCAGGAAGGCCGAGGTCAGGACGATCAGGCAGGACCGCAGCCGGTCGTGGAGCAGGTCGCGAAGCTCGGCCTCGGCCGTCGCCGCGTCGGCGGCGACGACCCGATTTCCAGGCGCGAAGCTGTCGGGCGCATCGTGCACGCGGAGGCCTCCGGGAACGGGCGGACTGCGGTTCCGGCGGGGCGTCCGACGAATCGCGGGCCGCACCATGAGGCTATCTCAACCGGATGCCTCGCTCCATGCAAGAATCACGTGGCCGATCGCTCGACGCGGACGCTCCGAGCCTTGATGATCAGGTAGGCGTCCCGGCCGGGCGAGAGGCCCAGCGCGTCCGGCGTCGAGTCCAGGGTGCTGACCAGCCACCGAAGCTCTCCCGAGCGGACCACGATCTCGGCCTCGCGGCCGTGGGACGCGATCGCCTCCACCGTCCCTCCGAGCTGATTCCGCGCGCTCAGGCCCGCGATCGGCCCCGAGGCCAGGAGGATCTCGTCGCCCGCCACCTCCACGGCCACCCGCGTCCCGGGCGGCAGGTCGACGAAGGCGGCGATCAGGGAAGGCCCGCCGTCGAGCGCCAGCCGCGTCCATTCCCGGCGCTCGCCGTGCTCGGCGATGCATCCGGAGAAGGCGTTGCGCACGCCCTCAAGGTGGAGGAACTCGGCGCTCCGCGAGGCCGCCAGGACTTCGGCCGGCGGCCCCTGGGCGACCAGTCGGCCGGCTTCGAGCAGGAACAAATGGGTGCCGAGCGTGATCGCCTCGGCCGGGCTGTGGGTGACGTAGAGGATCGGCACCCCCTCGGCGCGCTGCACGCCCCGCAGCCGGTCGAGCAGCGTCCGCCGGCCGGGAAGGTCGAGCGCCGAGACGGGCTCGTCGCAGAGCAGCAGCCGGGGCCGCGGCGCGAGCGCGCGGGCCAGCCCGACGCGCTGGCGTTCGCCCCCCGACAGCGTCTCGACGGGCCGCCCGAGCAGCGAGGCGATGCCGCAGAGCGCGGCCACCTCCTGCACGCGCCGCTCGCGGCCGGCCCGCGGCTCCCCCCGTAGGCCGAAGCCGACGTTGCCGGCGACGTCCAGGTGGGGGAACAGCAGGTCGTCCTGGAAGATCATCCCCACGCGACGCCGGCGCAGGGGGACGTCCACGCCGCGAAGCGGGTCGAACAGCGGCTGGCCCGCGAGCGTCACCCGGCCGGAGTCGGGTCGGGACAGGCCGGCGATGAGCCGCAGCAGCGTCGACTTCCCGGCGCCGGACGGGCCGAAGACGACGCCGATCTCGTCGCCCAGCCGGATCGAGACGTCGACGGTGAGGCCCGCGTGGACTCGGCGGACGACCCGCGCGTCCAGGATCGGGGGCGGCCCCGGGACGCTCAAATCGAGCCTCCCCGGGCGGGGAGCGTCCGCTGCACGAAGGCCAGCGCCGCGATCGAGATCGACGAGATGCACACGGCCAGCCAGGTGGCCTGCCCCTTGTCGCCCGCCTGGACGGCGTCGTAGATGGCCAGCGAGGCGGTCTGGGTCAGGCCCGGGACGTCGCCGGCGACCATCATCGTCGCGCCGAAGTCGCCGAGCGCCCGGGCGAACGCCAGCGCGATCCCCGCCGCCAGCCCCCTCCACGCGAGCGGGAGCGTGACCGCCAGGAAGACCGACGCCTCCGTACGGCCGAGCAGCCGCGCCGCGTCTTCCAGCCGGGGGTCGACGGCCTCGAAGGCCCCCCGCGCCGGCAGCAGGAAGAGCGGGAACGCCGCCACGGCCGACGCCAGCACGGCCCCCGACCAGTGGAAGACCACGACGACGTCGAGAGTCCGCTCCAGCCAGGCCCCGAGCCAGGCCCGGCGACCGAAGACCTGGAGCAGCAAGTACCCCAGGACGGTCGGCGGCAGGACCAGGGGGAGCGCCAGGAAGCCCGCGACCAGGCCCTTGCCCGGCAGCCTCGACCTCGCCAGCAGGAACGCCGCGGGCAGGCCGGCGAACACCACGAGCAGCGTCGCCGTCGTCGCCACCTTGAGGGACAGCCCCAGCGGGCCGAGGTCGTGGAGCACGCGGTGACGCCTCGGGGTCAGGATTTCGGCGGGGTGAATCCGTGCTCGCCCAGCACGCGCTGCGCCTCCGGACCCAGCAGGAAGTCGACGAATCGATGCGCCCGCGCCTTCTGACGGGAGCGGGCGACGACGCCCAGGGCCTGGATCCGCGGCGAGTAAAGCGCCGGATCGATCTCGATCTGCTTCGACGCCGCGCCCGCGGCGAGCGATCGGCTCACCAGGGCCGCGTCGGCGTTCCCCTCCTCGACGTGCAGCAGCGCCTGCGAGACCGAGCCCGCGGGGACGATCTTCGGGCCCAGGGCGTCCCACAGCCCGGCCTTTTCGAGGGCCTCCCGCGCCGCCTTGCCATAAGGCGCGACCTGGGGGTTGGCGATCGCGATCTTGCGGACGACCGGCTTCGCCAGGTCGGCGAGCGACCCCACCTCGGCGGCGGCCGAGGCGTGGACGAGCAGCACCAGCGCGCCCCGGGCGTAGAAGTCCACCGAGCCGTTCTCGACGTGCTCCTCGCCTTCGAGGGCTTTCGGCAAAAGCACGTCGGCGGAGAGGAAGACGTCGAACGGGGCGCCGCCCCGGATCTGCTCGGCCAGGTCGCCCGACGCGCCGAAGGTCGGCGGCGCGACCGGGCCGTCCCGATCTCCATACGTCTCAAGCAGCCTCGGCAGGGCCTTCTGGAGGTCGGCCGCCGCCGCGATCCGCAGCGGCTCGACGGCGGCGGGTCCCGGGCGCGTCCCCGAACAGCCGATCCCGACGATCAGAAACGCGATCAACGGGACGATTCGAAGGCCGGTGCGATGCGATCCGGGGCTCATGCGCTTTCTCTTGCCGTCGGGACGGACCCGACGCCTCGCGCGGTGAGAGGCGGGGCGTCGCGGAGTGCATTATAACCTCCCGACCGCCGCTGCGATTGCGATGCGGGAGCGAATCGGTTAAGAGGAAGCACCGCCGTCGCCGCGGCCGGTCGCGCGTCGTCCACGCGCCGCGATATCCCACCTCGACTTGATCCCGCGATGGGAAGCGGGGGAAAATCGTCCCTGCGACGGCGAACGCGCGGTTTCCGGCGTCGCGACGGCCGCGATCGTCGGGCCCCTCCCCCACGCCGAGGGGCGACGCGCAGCGCAGCCGTCTTTTCTTCGAGGAAAGGCCCCGCCAAGGATGAAGACGGAACAGTTTCTCCAGCACCACGGCATCAAGGGCAATCCGTTCAGCGAGGAGGACGCCCAGACCGACACCGTCTTCAAGCGCCGCTGCTTGACGACGATCCACCACCCCGCCTGGAACAAGTTCTTCGGCAGCCCGGCCGACCCCTCGACGGCCCTGGTCTTCGGCGAGAAGGGGAGCGGCAAGACGGCCCTGCGGCTCCAGGTGACGTCCGAGATCGAGGACTTCAACCAGGCGAACCCGTCGGACCGGGTCTTCGTCATCTCGTACGACGACTTCAACCCCTACCTCGACAACTTCCGGACGGCCGTCCGCGCGACCGACACGAACCAGGTCCTGAAGCGCTGGCAGCTCCAGGACCACATGGACGCGATCCTCTCGCTGGGCGTGACCCAGCTCGTCGACCTGCTGACGTCGGAGAAAGTGGACCTCTCGGTCCTCAGCCTCGACCAGCGCCGCGACCTGCTGCTGCTGTCGGCCCTCTACGACGCCTCGACGGGCGAGCCGATCGAACGCCGCTGGAGCCGGCTCCGCCGCCGTTCGGGCTTCCGCCCGCTCTGGACGCGCCGCGACCTGCAGATCGGCTTCGGGACGACCCTGGCGATCGTCGCCCTGGTCTTCCTCTTCCCCGCCCTGCGAAGCTGGTCGCTGCTCCCCTGGCTGCTGGTGCCGCTGGTCGCCGGCTGGCTCTACTGGGGATGGCGGATCGCGCGCGCCGAGTGGTACTCGCGCGACATCCGCAAGGGGCTGAAGGTGCTCGACCGCGACCCGTCGGCCCTGCGCTGGGAGCTGCTCTGGTTCCGGCCGACCGAGCTGGGCGGACAGCCGATGCCCACCGCCAGCCGCGGCCGCGCCGAGGAGCGCTACGAGCTGCTCCGCAAGTTCCAGGGCGTGCTCAAGACCCTGGGCTACGGCGGCGTCGTGGTCCTCATCGACCGGGTCGACGAGCCCCAGCAGATCGAGGGCGACCCCCGCAAGATGCGGGCCCTGATCTGGCCGCTGCTTGACCACAAGTTCCTGCGCCATCCGGGGATCGGCGTGAAACTGCTGCTGCCGATCGAGCTGGCGTACTACCTGGAGAAGGAAGACAAGGAGTTCTACGACCGCGCCCGGCCGGACAAGCTCAACATGATCAAGCCGCTGCGCTGGACGGGCCCGTCGCTCTACGACCTGGCCAGCGACCGGCTCCGCGCCTGCCAGGCGAACCCGCCGGCCGACGGCGACGGGAACGGTGTCGGCGGCGGCGTCCGGCTGAGAGAGTTCATCGACGAAACCGTCGGCGACGACTACCTGAAGGAGGCCCTCGGCAACCTCCGGACGCCTCGCCACCTCTTCAAGTTCCTGCACCGCCTGATCGAGGAACACTGCCACCGCCACACCGAGGACCAGCCCCGGTGGACGGTGGACTACGACACCTTCCGCACGACCTACGCGTCGTACATGCGCGACCTCGACGCCTTCGATCGGGGCTACGGTCACGGCTGACGCCGTCGCGGCGGCCCCTCGTCAGACGGCGTGGGGCCGCTGCGAAGGCCTGGGCGGGGCGACGGCCGTCGCGGGATGGACCGGCATCCCGGCGGGGAGGCTGATCCGCTTCAAGAGGACCTGATCCGGGACGCTCGACAGGGCGAGCCATCGGCCATCGGCCGAGAAGTCGAGCGTCCTCACCCAGCCCGTCGCCCCTTCCAGGACCCCGGCGGTCTTGCCGCTCTTCGGGTTCCAGAAATGGATGCGGAGGTCCGAGCCGCACGAGGCGAGGACGCCGCCGTCCTGCGAGAAGGCCAACGCGTGCGATTCGCGCTCCGCCGCCTCGCACATCGTCTTCGCTCGCCCCCCGACCGCGTCCCAGATCTCGATCTGATCCGACGACGGCACGTTGAGCCGACTGAGGGCGAGCAGGTCCCCCACCGGGTTCAGCGCGAACGTCAGGATCGGGCGGGCGGCGTCGTCGAGGTCGTGGAAAAATCTGACCTCGCGGACCTGGTCGCCGAGGTCCCACGTCTTGAGTCGGCCGTCATAGCTCAGCGAGATCAGGCGGCGGGCGTCGGGCGTGAAGGCGAGTTTTCGCACGACGTCCAGGTGGCCGCCGAGCGTCGCCTTCACGCTCCCCGATTGCACGTCGACGAGGCGGACCTGATGGTCGAATCCGCCCAGGACCAGGGTCTTGCCGTCGGGCGAGAACGTCAGGGACCGATTGGCCCCCACCGCTTCCACGGTCCGAGGGTCGGCACCGTCGTCTTGCCAGTCCCAGATGGTCAGGCCGTCGAGGCCCGCGACGGCGACGGTCCGGCCGTCGGGGGAGAACTCGGCCGCGTAGATCTCGCCGACGATCGACAATCGCGCCTGTTCCTGGCCGAATCCGCCCGCGAGGGGGTCGCGTACGTCCCAGACCCGCACGGTCCGATCCCAGCCCGAGCTCAACAGGGTCTTGCCGTCGGGCGAGAACCGGAGCGTCTCGATCAGGCCGAGATGGCCGCCGAGGGTGAATCCGTCCTTTCCGGCCGTAACCGCTTCGTCCTCCACGAACGCCAGCCCCAGCGCCAGCACCGCCACCAACGCGCCGAGCCGTTCCCATGTGAACAGGGAGAGCCGGACCGTCCGACGCTGCGAACGTCCGCCGTCGGGCTCCTCGCAAGGATCCTGCGACTCGTCGTCTCGTTCCCTCTCGCGTTGCATCTGCCTACCTCCCTACGACGACGGCCTCGAGTCGTCAGACCCATCGAGGCGCCGTCGGCGCGCGGGGCGGCCCGAAGACGCCCATCGGGGTCTTGAGGGCCGGCCTGGTTCCAGGCCGATCGGGTCGGAATAGCCATTTCGATGGTCCCGAGGGCGGCGATCGGCTCGATCCGCCCGGTCGGTCGTCGCTCGTCGGCGACCCTCTTCCTGGCGATCCGCCTTCCGCGGCGACGCCGTCACGACCTACTTCGCACGATCTTCAGGCTTCGAGTCGGGGCGACTCCTGAAGCCTTTCAGCGTTTCTACGAGATTATTCGGACTGGGGACATCCCTCGTCGGAATTTCCCCACGCATCATCTCGTGACTTCATTGATGCAACTCTAGTACCTAGGCGTCGATTTTCCTTAGCAAGGTCGACCATTCTCCGAATGGCAGCCGAGATGGCCAAAATCCACTTGAATGCCAATTTGGCATCACGAATTGCTTATCGACTGCCGTAATCAAATGGGATCTCGAGGCTATGGTTCCATCGTTTTTCTCTAAACCTCAATCCGATTATCGTTTGCGATTTTCTATTGAATTGGCATCCATCGTGCTTTCGTCCCAACTTCAAGAGGTTCTCGCAGAGAGAGACCTCTGAGTGAAACGATAGGCCCGAATCCCGACGGACGACGTCTCGACGGATTTGAATCGAGGAGAGTGAAACCATGTCCACCTTCACGCGTAATCGGTTCCCTGTGGCAGTCCATGGTCTCGGTCGTTTCGACAGGGAGATGGAAGCCCTTTTCGGGCGATACCTGGGGGAAGGTTCCCAGGCGAAGGCTTTGAACCGATCGGGCGGCGATCCCCTGCCCCTCTCGCTCTGGAGCGACGAGGGCTGGTTTCATATCGAGGTCGACCTGCCCGGGGTCGAACTCAAGGACGTGGACGTCTCGATCCACAAGGACGTCCTGACGATCAAGGCCCAGCGCGCGGTGGTCGAGGAGCGGCGCTACGCCTACAACGGCCGGACGTTCGGCCGCTTCGAGCGGTCGCTGACGCTTCCCGAGTCGGTCGACTCCGAATCGGTCGACGCCCGGCTCGCCGACGGTGTCCTTCACCTGACGCTCCGCAAGCGGCCCGAGGCGCACGTCAGGAAGGTCGAAATCCGTCAGGACTGAGTCGGCGACGTCGCGAGATCCGAACCGCCTCGCAAGAGGGCCGGCCCGCCGACGCGCGGGCCGGCCTCCGTTCGCTCAGGGCCTGAGGAACGGGTCGTCGTGCGGGACGGGCCCACGTCGGCGTTTGAGGGCCGCGCCGAACCGGGGCCTGCCGGGGCCCGAGGGCGCGACCCGGTCCTCGCTCGGGCTCCCGATCCGGCGTCCGGGGAGGCCGAACCACGGGCTGGCGATCACGTCGGCGATGCCCGCGGGAGGGGCGGTCGGATCTCCGATCGCCTCGCCCATCAGGGCTCGGGCCTCGGCGAGGAAGCGATGCAGCTCCAGGTCGTCGGGACGCTCGCGACGCCGGTATTCCTCGGAACGGCGGTACCAGTCGCGGGCTTCCTCCTTGCGGCCGAGCCTCCAGAGGGTCATGGCCAGGCCGAATCCGTCGAACGCCTTCTCGTCGGCGTTCAGCTCCAGGGAGCGTTCGAAGGCCGCCTTGGCGCCCTGCCAGTCGCCGTTGCGGTAGCGGGCGACGCCCAGAGTGTTCCAGCAGGCCCACGCGTCCGGGGCGTTGGCCACGACCAGCTCGGCCAGCTCGACGGCCTTGGCCGGGTTCCGCGCGGCGATGTCGGGCGTGGTCACCAGGTACCAGGCGATGTTGTTCAGGCGGACCTGCTCGAAGGCCTCGCGCTTGGGGTCGTATTCGGAGGCCGTCTTGAGTGCGGCCTCGGAGTCTTCGGGGCGGTCGGTCTCCCAGTACAGCCGGCTCAACACCTCGTACAAACGGCCCAGCTCGCGCTTGTACCGCGGGACGCGCGGGTAGTCGGTCACGAGGCGTTTCAGGGCGGCGATCCCCTGCTCCAGCGAGACGACCGCCTCTTCGTGCCGGCGGGCTTCGAGCTGGAGCTCCCCGAGTCGAGCGTAGCAGCGGGCCAGCGATTCCCGGCCGACCGGATGGACGGAGGATGCGGCCTGGAATTCCTCGACGAGCTTGAGGCCCTTGCGATACGCCGCCTCGGCCTCGCCGCGGCGGCGGCCGAGTTGCAGCCAGGTCCCCAGGCCCGTGTAGGCGGAGGCCAGCTCATTCTTGAGGTCGATCGCCGGCGGCTGCCCAGGTCCGACCCGGCCTTCCAGGGGCTCCAGCAGGCCGAGGGCTTCGTTCGTATCCGCCAGAGCCTTCTCGATCCGCCCGGTGTCGCCCTCGATGTTCGCCTTGAGGTTCAGGGCCTGGGCCAGGGCGAATCGATTCGACGGGTCGGCCGGCGCGTGCTCGACGGTCTGGCGGAAGAGCTGGACGGACTGCTCGACGGCCCAGTCGCAGGGCCCGTAGACCGCCTGCCGTCGCAGGAGGTCCGCGTACTTCCGGAGGATGACGGCGAGCTGGAACGCGTTGGCGTCGTCCGGCGCGGCTTCGAGACGCTTGAGCATGCCCTGCATGGCCCGACGGTAGGCGTCTTCCGCCTCGCCGATCTGGCCGAGCGTCAGGCGGATGTCGCCGATCCGGCTGTAGGCGTTGAACGTGCGGTCGATCACCCGCCGGTCGGCGTCGTTGCGCGACGCGATCAGCTCGTAGAACTGCAAGGCGGTGCGGAGCAGGTCGACGTCGCCGCGATCGTCCTCCGACTCGCGCGGGAACCACGACTCGGCCGAGTCCAGGTAGAGCTCCAACGCGCGGTGGGCGACGTCGAGATTGACCTCGGCCCGGTCGAGCTGCATCCGCCGCGCGTCCGACTCGCTGCGGATGCGGGACATGGCGCCCCAGATCACCAGCGTGCTGATCGCCAGGCAGACCGTGGCCAGCACCAGGACCCCGGCCAGGGCCGCGGCGATCGGCCGATGCCGACGCCCCCAGCGCACGGCGTGCTCGATCAGGGTCGGGCGGCGGGCGAGGACGGCCTTGTCGTCGAGGAACCGCCTGAGGTCCTCGGCCATCTCGCGCGCCGAGGCGTATCGGTTGGCGGCCTCCTTCGCCATGGCCTTCAGGACGATCGTCTCCAGGTCGCGCGGGACCTGGGGCGTCGATCGGGAGGGCGGGGCCGGATCCTCGTTGGTGATCCGCTGCACGAGTGCGGCCATCTCGCCGCCCGGGAAGGCCGGTTCGAGGGCCAGCAGCTCGTAGAGCGTCACGCCCAGCGAGTAGAGGTCGGTGCGGTGGTCGACGACGCCCCGGTCGGCGATCACCTGCTCGGGGCTCATGTAGCGGAGCGTCCCCACGAGGTCGCCCGTCGCGGTCAGCCCCGAAGCCCCGTGCAGCCGGGCGAGGCCGAAGTCGGCGACCCAGAGATCCCCCTCCTCGTCGATCAAAAGGTTGCTCGGCTTGACGTCGCGATGGACCACGCCCAGGCCGTGCGCATGGTCGAGCGCCTCGGCCGCCTGCAGGCCGAGCCGCGCGACCCGGCGGAAGAACGTGGCCCCCGGCCGGGAGGATCGGGCGGGCGGCTCGTCGCCGTCGCGAGAAGGCGGGGCCCACGACGGCGGCGAGCCGGGATGGGCGTCGCGCTGCCGCCGCATCTCGTCGATCCACGCCGAGAGCGGGCGTCCCGAGATGTACTGCATGCTGTAATAATGGACGCCCGAGTCGCAGCCCACGGCGTAGATGGGGACGATGTTCGGGTGCCGCAGGTGGCCCGCCGCCTGGACCTCGACCTGGAACCGCTGGACGTGGCGGGGGTCCATCGCCGCCGTCGACGGCAGCAGCTTCAGGGCGACGCGACGGCCCAGCGACGACTGCTCGGCCTCGTAGACGATGCCCATCCCGCCGCGTCCCAACTCGCGGATGATGCGGTAGTCGCCGAGGCGCTCCGGCGGCATGGGGACGCCGCCCTGGAACCAGACCCCCGCGCTGCGGAGGCGGTCGAGCCCCTCCAGGCATTCCTCCAGCTCGGTCGCGATCGCCGCGTGCTCGCGGAGGAAGGCCGAGCGGAGGGGCCGTTCGCCGCGCGCGCAGGCAGCCTCGTACTCGTCCAGCGCCCGGGCGAGGCGGGGGTCGTCGTCGCCGTCGGGCCCCGCCGCGAAGTCGGCGCTGAACGCCTCGGTCGCGTCCTCCGGCCGTTCAAAGTCCATCGAGCGCCTCCAGTTCGCGACGGAGCTTGGCGAGGGCCCGGGCCCAGAGGTTCTTGACGCTGTCCTGCGTCCGCCCCATGCGTTCGGAGACTTCGGGGAAGCTGAGGCCTTCGAGCTGGCGGAGGATGATCACCTCGCGATAGTCGGCGGTCAATCCATTGAGCGCGTCGGCCAGCAGGACGGCCTGCTCCCGGCGCGACGCCTGGGCGCTCGGCGAGCTCTGGGTGGCGACCAGCGGCCCGATCATGGCCTTCGACGACCGGTCGAGATCCTCGTAGAGGTCGCGCTCCAGGCGGACGTCCCGCCGCTTGGCGCCGAAGTACCGGCGGATCTGGTTGGCCAGCACGCCGCCGAGGATCTGCCGCAGCCACGCCAGGAACTCGCCCTCGGACCCGCCCCGGAAGCCGCCGATCCGGCGGTGGACCTCCAGCGACACGTCCTGGACCAGGTCGAGCACGTCGATCTTGGCCTGGATCCGCCGGCCGAGCTGGACCCGGGCGAGGAGGGCGAGGTAGTTGTGATACCGCTGGAGCAGCAGCCCCAGCGCCGCGCCGTCGCCCGCGCGCGCGCCGTCCAGCAGGCGTTCGACGGGCGGGCTCGTTTCGCCGGCGAGGCTCATCAGGCTGGGCTCCGAGGGATCGGCCACCGTCTCTCCCGGATCGCACCGCGGTTTCCAGCAGCACTCTCGACGACCGCGCCGGGGAGTGTCGATCTTAAGGGATTCGGCGACCGAGGTCTCGCCCCTTCCGGTCAGCCGGCCCGCGACTTCGGGCCGTCGTGCCGCGTCCCCAGGCGTTTGTCGGCGGGGGCGGCGGGGACGTCCCAGAAGCGGATGGCCCCGTCGCGGCCGCCGTAGGCCAGGCGTGAGCCGCCCTGGGTGAAGAGGATCGTCTTGACCCATCCCACGCCCTTGTCGAGCGTGCCGCGGACCTCGCCCGTGCGTGCGTCCCAGAGCTGGATCGTCTGGTTCACGCCGGCGGCCGCGATCAGGCCCCCGCCCGGCGAGAAGGCCAGGGCGTTGAAACCCTCGTCGCCGCCCATCCTGGCCTTCACCTCGCCGCTGGCCAGGTCCCAGAGGATGGCCCCCCCTCCCTCGCCCGCCCGCCACGCGGCCGTCGCGATGGTGCGGCCGTCGGGCGAGAAGGCGAAGCAGTGGACGCGGCCGAGCTTGCGGGCGATCGGCTGCTCGCGCCCCGTCTTCCAGTCCCAGATCCGCAGCTCGCCGCCGAACGTGGAGGCGGCCACGCGATCGCCGTCGACCGAGAAGGCGACGGAGTGGACCATGTCGGTCAGGCCCTTCAGGACGACCCGCTCTTCCATGGAGGGGATCGCAAGGATCCGGATCTCGCCCGTCTCGCCGCCGATCGCCAAGGACCGCGAATCGGGCGCGAACGCCAAATAGCGATAGTCGCTCCCCTCCTTCGCCACCAACGGCTTCCATCCCTCGGCCCCGTTCTCCCAGACGGCCAGGTGCTTGGCCCCGCCGACGGCCAGGTAGCGGCCGTCGGCGCTCGGCGCCAGGGCGTAGGGATGCGAGTCGTGGGGCAGCGTGAGCACCTCTTCGCCCCAGGTCGGCTTGCCGAGGTCCAGGTCCCAGAACCGGACCGTGTCGTCGGAGCCGGACGAGATCAGGACGTCCCGGTTGGTATCGAGGGCCAGCGCCTCGAGCAGATCGTCGTGGCCGCCCGTGGTCGAGCCGTGGCTGCGGCCGCGGCCTTCGTCCTCGATGTCGAGCCGCGTCGAGAGGATGACGGCGACGATCGCCGAGACCAGCAGGAACACCGCCGCTTCCCAACTCACCCACGACAACCGCACTCGACCGCCGCGGGTCCGGCGTCCGCCTTCGGCACGTTCATCCTCGATCCGGCCGAGTGACTGTTCGTCGTTCATGGCTCTCCGATCTCCTATCGAGCGCTAGGGCGCGAACTCGTTCCACGCCGCGGCTTTGCGGCAGACCGACCGCCTTCTCGTCCCTTGCTCGCGACGGCGCGGCGGTCGAAATCGTGCGGCCCTACGGGTGATGATTCGCGGGGACGACGAATTTCTTGCGGCCGAGCCCGAGAAACCTGCGAGCCGCCCCTTGCCGGGCGCGTACCCCCTAGGATCGGGCGACCTCGCCTCGCCGGCGATGTGCCGTCGGCGACCGTCCCGACCCGTTCCGCTTCGCCTCGCCGTTCACGAAACTAGTCGTTGAAGCGGCCCCGATAGCGCCGCGGATTCTCGGAAGGCCGCCGCCAGCGGAGAACCCATGCGCCCTACCGACCCGGCCGAGGGCCGGCGGGTTCGCTCAGGTCTGCGACGAGGTCGTCGCCGCGGCGGTCAGAAGCCCTCGTCGGGCTTCTGGTGGTAGAGCTTGAGGTAGCTCTCGTAACGTCCCGCGTGGATCCACCCCCAGTAGACCGCGTCCTTGACGGCGCAACGGTTCTCGTGGGTATGGGAGCAGTCGGGGAAACGGCAGAGGGGGATGAAGGGGCGGAATTCGACGAAGCAGCCCTCCAGCTCGGCGGGGAGGACGCCCCAGAGCTCGAACTGCCGCAGGCCGGGCGTGTCGACGACGTAACCGCCGTCGTTCAAACGGATCAGCTCGGCGGTGGTCGTCGTGTGCTTGCCCTTGGACGTCCAGTCGGAGACCTCGTTCACGCGCAGGTTCAGCCCGGGCTGGATGACGTTGAGCAGGGAACTCTTGCCGACGCCGCTCTGGCCGGAGATGGCCGTCACGCCCTTCCGCAGCAGGCCCCGGAGGCGGTCGATGCCGCGGCCGTCGGGGGCCGACGTGACGATCGTCTCGTAGCCGAGCTGCGTGTACAGGCCGACCACCCATTGATAGGGCGCGACGTCCACGAGGTCGGCCTTGTTCAGCACGATCACGGGGCGGACGCCGCCGACCTCCGCGGCCGCGAGGTAGCGGTCGATGAGGCTGATCTTGAGGCCGGGCTCGGCGAGCGCCGAGACGATGAAGACGGAATCGACGTTGGCGGCCAGAACGTGGCGCCGGCCGCGATAGCCGCGGGTGACGACCCCGCTGCGGGCTTCGACCCGTTCGATGACCCCCTCCTCGCCGCCCCCCTCGGGGGGTCGGAACCAGACGCGGTCGCCGACGGCGACGACGTTGCGGCCGTCGATCGCCATGCTCTTGAGCAGTCGGCGGACGTGACACGGGAACGACCGGCCGTCGTCCGTGTCGACCACGTTGAGCAGGCCGTGGATCCGGACGACCCGGCCCGCGACCCAGGCCGACTCGTCGACCGCCCGCCGCCCGGACGCCCCCTCGCCGCCGCCCCCGGCGCCGCCGCCCCCCGGCGGGGACGGCGCCTCGTTCACGTCCGTCATGATGGTGCGACGGCGCGACATCTCCCCCTTGGGACGGACCCGCTCGCCGGCGATCGACTCGGACGAGGCCGGCTTCTCGTCGCCGAACGCGCGCGTCAGGTCGTTGGCCCGCGTACGCTTCTGGCGGTTCTTCTTCAGGTCGATCCGGACCTTCTTCTTCTTGTTCGCCAAGTCGAGCCCTTCGATCGGGGGGGAGGAAACGGCCGCGGCCCGGATTCGGCCTCAGCGCGAGTGCAACGGGCGCCGGCCGCCCGGCTTCTCCGAGGTCGAGGCGCCCGGCTCTCGCAAGATCTGCTGGGCGCGCTTGAGGTTCGCGGTGTGCAGGATCGCCAGGGCCTTGCCCTGGCTCGTCGTCGACGAGACGTAGGCGTACTCGATGTTGATGTGCTCGGCCGCCAGCTTCTCCAGGACGCCCGCCAGCGAGCCCGTGCGGTTCTCGATCTGGAGGGCGAGCACCTCGTCGACGGTGGACTCGGTCCCCAGTGAGGTCAACACGCGTTTGGCGGCGTCGAGGTCGGAGGTCACCAGGCGGAGGACGCTGACGCCGCCGGACTCCATGACGCTGATGGCCAGGACGTCCACCTTCTCCTGGGCGAGAGCCGAGCAGATCTTCGCCAGCCGGCCGGGCTTGTTCTCGAGACGGGCGGTGACTTCACTGACGAGTTCCATCGATGCGTCCTCCGATACGAGAGCGGATTCAGGACGACGGATCGACCGCGAGGCCGACGGGCCTCGCGGTCGCGGCCCGACCCCCGCGGCTGTCGCGCAGGTCGGGACCGAGAGACGATTCCTGGGGCGCGGCCGAAGCCCGGGGCGTCAGCGGTCCGGTCCGCGGCGACCGGCCCCGCCTTTCGGCGGCATGGCCCCCGCTCCCGGCTGGCCCGGTCCGGCCCCCGGCTGGCCGGGCTGTCCCGGCTGGGCCGGTGCGGCCGTCGCGGCCGCGTTCGCGGCGGCCGCCCTGGCGGCGACCCGGGCGCTCGCGATCGCCGGGGCGAGCATCGCGGGGAGCACCCCCTTGGTCCCCAGCAGGGCCGTCATGTCGGGGAACGCGCCGCGGGTGACGATCCGGATCGAATCGTCGTCGACGGCCACGGTCGTCGTCGACGGGAACATCAGGGCCTTCAATTCGTCGGCCTTCGGGAGGTGGGCCGGGTCGACGCGGATCGAGATCATCGAGGCGTCGCCCGGACCCGGCGCCGCGGCGCCGGGGCCTCCGCCCTGGGGACCCTGGGGCCCCATCGACGAACTGCCCACGCCCGGGGACATCATCCCGCCGGGGCCCCGCATCCCGCTGCTGCTGCCGCGGCTGGACGACATCCCGCTGTTCGACGACCCGCCGGGGGCGATCATGCCGCTGCTCGACGACCCGCCGGAGGACGACAGGGCCGAGGAGATGCCCGGCAGGCCCGCCGCTCCCTGGCCCGGCGCGTTGGCGACGGCCGGCGGGTTCAGGATCACCTCGCTGGCGGCGATCGCGGTGTTGATGCCGGTCTGCAAGGTCCCGGGGAGGCTCGCCAGGACGGCCGCGGTCGTCTCGCGGAAGTCGCCGTACATGAGCAGGACGGCGGACTCCGGCGCCTTGGCGAGGGCCTGGGCGATGGCCTCCGGGGCCGTCCAGGTCTTGCGCCGCAGCGATTCGACCGCCAGCCGCGCCGCCTCGGGAGAGGTCGAGACCGCCAGGAATCCCGCCTCCAGGCGGACGGTCGGCTTGAAGCCGGGCGTCACGAACTTCGCCTGGGACGACGTGGGGACGTACAACGTATAGGTGCGAGAGTTCTCGCCCGCCTGGCTGGGGAGGAGGCGGAATTCGGGGATGGCGGCCTCGTCGCGGCGGCGGTCCTTGCGCTCGCCGCCGGCCCCTTCGCCCTCGCCCCGCCCGCCGGGAAAGCCCGGACCGCCGGGACCGCCCGGGCCGGGCCTCGCGGCCTCCGCCTTGACCGCCGCGGCGACCTGCTCGGCGGCGGCCTCCTTGATCTTCCGGTTGACCTCCAGCATGACCGCGTCGAGCGCCCGGCTGAAGCGGGCCGGGTCGCCGACCTCGGCGACCAGCACGGGCTTGGGCGTCCGAGGGCCCATCATGCTGAGCAGCGCGGTGGGGTCGGTGAGGCTGCCGGCCGGCGCTTCCTCGACGGTCGCGGCGGAGGTGTTGGGGGACAGGTAGACGACCACCCGCGGCCCCAGGTTGCCCAGGAAGTCCTTCTCGAAGTCCATGCGGCTCCGGGTCCGGACGTTCTCGGCGATCTCCTCATACCTCCCCTTGGCCACCTCGCCGGCGCCGAGCGCGACCGACTTGATCATGGCCGACCACTGCTCGGGCTTGAGCGAGGCGGAGGCGAAGTATTCGACGCCGTCGGGGATGGGCAGCAGCTTCTTGGCCTCGAAGACGGGCTGGTCGAGGAACGCCAGCGCGCCCTGCCGGGGCTTGGGGGCCACGATCCGGGTGACGCTCGCCAGGGCGTCGTCCTGGAACCCCCAGACGTACTCGACCTTCTTGACGCCGAGGTCGACCATGGGCTGATCCAGCTTCCCCGGCCGGACGTTGGGGTCGACGAAGGCCCTCAAAACGGGGACCAGGCCCGCTTCGATCTTGGCGAGGGCGGTCACCGGTTCGTAGCCCACCACGTTGGGCGACTTGCCGTCGAGCGTCGCCGCGACGGCGTCGGCGTCGGAGGGCTGGCCGAAGCCGATCACGAGGTCTTCCTTCTTCTCGGGCCACCAGGCCCATCCCTGATCGGGCGTCTTGGGATCCCCCTTCGCCGACGGGACGACGACGATCACCCGGCCCCCCTTCCGCTCGGGCCGAGGCTTGGCGGCGGGGTCCATGAACGAGCCGACGAGGCGGCTGAACAGCGCCTGGCTCTCCTTGCTCGTCACCGCCCCCTTGAGCACGATCACCCCGCGCCTTCCCGTGGGGGCGCTCGGGTCGGCGTGGGCGGCGACGACGAAGCCCTTGCGGGCGAGGTGCTTGATGATGGCCACCCCGTCGGCCCCGTTGATCTTCCGATTCGGCAGCCAGCCCGCGACGCGTTCGAACAGCGGGACGCCGACCTCCTGGAGCATGGCGCCCATCGGCGTGTCGTTGAGCATGCGGTACGCGGCCGTCTTGCGCCAGGCGTCCTCGTGGGCGTCGAGGCCGTCGAATTCCAGGTACATCCCCAGGTTGTCGCGTGCGACATAGGCCGCGCCGGGGGTCGACGTCGCGGGGGATGCCGGCTCGACGGCCGCCGACTTGGCGGCGGGCGCCGTCTGGGCCGCCGCGTCGACCGGGATGCAGAGCCCGACGAGCGCCGCCGCCAGCAAGGCGGGGGCGACCCGGCGGTCCGGAGTGCGGGACGGGTCGAACGGGAGTCGTCGCACGGGGGCGGTCCTCAGGGATGTGTCCGGGATGCAAGACGCGACGCCGCGTTCCGGCGCTCCCCGCGTCGGCGTGCGACGGCCGCGGACGCCGCCGCGACCCTCGCCGACGAGCGCGCTCGGGGGCCGGATCAACCCTCATGGTATGGTTGATGCCATCCCGCGCCAACACGTCGCCCGGGGAAGCCGACCGCGATCTCTTCGTCGTCCTCGAAACGGGATCAGCGACCGGACGACCGGGCCTCGGCCGATCCGGGCGCCCGCCGGGGATCGGCGGGCGAGAAGCCGTGGGCGAGGAAGACGGCCGCCCCCTCCGGCGAGGCGACCAGCTCGGCGAAGCTCCGGGCCGACTCCTCGTGAGCGGTCGAATCCAGAAGTGCGATCGTCACGCGGACGTGGTCCAGCTCGATCCGGCCCAGCGACGGGTGCGCCATGACCGACTCGGGCCCCTCCTGAGGGCGCTGCTCCGCGGGGACGTCGACGGCCTCGATCTTCTCGCGGTTGGCGTAGACCACGGCGTTCCAGACGAACGCCGCGTCCAGCTCGTCGGCGACGAGGGCCGCGGCCAGCTGGCGACCGGCCGCGGCCCGCTTGACCACGTTCGCCTCGACCTCGCGCTCGACGCCCGCCTTCCGCAGCATCAGCGCGAGGATGTTCCCCGAGATCGCGGTCCCGGGATTGGTCACGCCCATCCGCACGCCCGGCCGGGCCAGGTCCTTCAAGCCCTTGATCCCCTTGGGGTTGCCCCGGGCGACGGCGATCACCGGCGTGAGCGAGGCCGGATTCCAGGCGCGTCGCACCTTGATCCCGTCGCGGTCCAGCATGGCCAGGAACGGGTCGTGGGAGATGAACAGGTCGGCGTGCTCGACGACCTTGATGCGCTCGATGAGCGAACGGGGGTCGTTCATCTCGACGACGACGTGGACGCCGGTCCGCTCCTCGTAGACCCTGGCCAGCTCCTCGATCGACGTCTTCATGCTCGGCCCGGTCAGGCAGAGGATCGACGGCTTGTCGTCGGCCCCGGCGGCCGCGGGCGCGATCGCGAGTCCGAAGACTGCGATCAGAAGACGGAGGGAACGCATTCTCATGGCGGATCTCCCGATCAGCGACGCGACTTGGCCGCCTTCAAATCGATGGGGGGGATGACGTTCTCGCCGGGACGGATCGTGGCCTGGAGCCCGGACGTTTCCGCCCTGGCGTAGCGGCCGCGCAACCGGTCCTCGCCGCCGCCCGCGTCGTCTGCGAGGAGGCCGGGGCCGCCCCGCCAGACGACCGTCAGGCGGTATTCGCCGGCCGGGGCCCCGTCGCCGGCCGTCCGGGTGCTCGGCCGGAACGCGCCGTCGGGCTCCACGATGGCGGTCGGTGGCGGCGTGACGGTGCCGAGCGTCTGTGTGGAATGGAAGACGACCTCCGCGCCGACGGCCGGCGCGCCGTCGACGAGGACGCGTCCCGATACCGGGTGGATGGGCGGTCCGTCCTGGGGCTCGCCGCAGCCCGCGAAGACCGCCGTCGCCAGGAGGGCGGGGCGAAGCCGTCGTAGGTCCATCCGCATCTCCGGGGCTCGCTCAGTATTCCGACGCCGAGACGATCTCGCCGCCGTCGCGCGTGGCCAGGGCGAAGACGATCGGGACGGCGACCGTGTCCTTCAAGAACCGGACGCCGCCGTCGCAGAAGGCGACGTTGGCCCCGCCGACGTGGAAGCCGTAGACGCCCTGCGAATTGCTGCAATTCACGGCGCAGGCCCAGCCCAGCGCGCGGCCGTCGGCCGTGTAACCCTGGAACTGAAAATGCTGCCAGGCGGCCCAGGGCCCCCACCACATCGGCAGGTTCAGGCCCACCGTCGTGGGCTGCCGCACCCGATTCCGCAGGTAGTAGCCGGGACGTCCCGCCTGCTCCTGGATCAGGGTCGTGTTCGACGTGCCGTCCACGATGTTGCCGATGGGCTGGAGGTCGTCCTGCGTCTTCAGGGCCGGGTTCCGCGTCGTGCCGGCGGGGAGGCCCTGGGGGTTCAGCAGGTGGTTGACGAAGTAGTCGCCGACCGCCCCGGTGGTGTTGAACGGGACGTTGGACTGGTCGCCCATCGCCATCAACAGGTCGTCGTGCGGGGCCGACGGGCAGAGGAACGTCGCCACGACCGTCTGGACCACGGTGGAGTTGCCCAGGTGGTAGAAATGCAGGCCGAGGTTGAAGCCGTCGTAGAGCGGGCGCTGTTCCAGGTGGGGGAGCAGGTCGACGCACCATCCGTGCGACGCCGGGATCGTCGTCCGGGCCGGCGGGAAGCCGCGGCGGACGTCGTGGAAGTTCAAGAACCCGAGCGCCGCCTGCTTGAGGTTGTTGAGGCACTGCGCCCGCCGCGCCGTCTCGCGGGCCGCCTGCACGGCGGGCAGCAAGAGGGCGATCAGGATCGCGATGATCGCGATGACGATCAGCAGCTCGATCAGGGTGAACCCCCGACGACGTCGATCAGCCATGTTGACGCAATCCCCCCGGTGATGCACCTCGGCCCGTCGTCCCCGGCGAACGATCCTAGGGACAAACGTCAGAGCAATCAAGGGGAAAGCGGCCGACGATTCATTCGCGCGGCGCGGGGGCGGCCTCGACGCCGGCCGAGGGCGCGGCCGCGGCGGGGGGCTCACGGTCGGCGGCGGGTTCGACCGCGAGCCGGTTCCACGAGGCGGCGATCGCGTAGCCGAGCAGGCCGCCGATGACGACCATGCCCAGGGCCTGGAGCCGTCGAGGGGTCAGCAGGCGGGCGCTCACGCGACGATCTCGTGCACGACGCGGCCGTGGACGTCGGTCAGGCGGAAGTCGCGGCCTGCATAGTGGAAGGTGAATTTCTCGTGGTCGAAGCCGAGCAGGTGCAGGATCGTGGCGTGGAGGTCGTGGACGTGGACCTTGTTCTCGACGGCCTGGAAGCCCAGCTCGTCGGTCGCCCCGTGGACGTGGCCCTTCTTGACACCGCCGCCCGCCAGCCAGGCGGTGAAGCCGTAGTGGTTGTGGTCGCGGCCGTTCATCTTGCCGGCGTTGGCGCCGGGCGTGGGCAGCTCGACGGTCGGCGTGCGGCCGAACTCGCCCGAGCAGACGACGAGCGTGTCGTCGAGCATCCCGCGCTGCTTGAGGTCGAACAGGAAAGCGGCGATCCCCTGGTCGCACTGCTGGGCGAGCGAGCGATGGCCGGTCTCCAGGTCGTCGTGGTTGTCCCAGGGCTGCCCCGCGCCGTGCCAGAGCTGCACGAACCGAACGCCGCGTTCGAGGAGCCTGCGGGTCGCCAGCAGCTGGCGGGCGTGGACGCCCGGCCCGTAGAGGTCGCGGACGTGCTGCGGCTCGCGATCGACGTCGAACGCGTCGGCGGCCTCGGACTGCATCCGGTAGGCCAGCTCGAACGACTGGATGCGGGCCTCCAGGTCGGCCTCGTGCCGGCGACGGTCGAGGTGCTCGCGGTTCAGCTCCGCGAGCAGGTCGAGCTGGGCGCGCTGGGCCTGCGGGCCGACTCCGTGGTTGCGGATGTGGGCGATCAGCTTCTCGATGTCGGTGTTGCGGCTGTCGAGGTACGTCCCCTGATATACGCCCGGCAGGAATGCCGACTGCCAGTTCTGGGACTCGGCGATCGGGAAGCCGTCGGGGCACATGACGAGGAAGCCGGGCAGGTTCTGGTTCTCGGTCCCGAGCCCGTAGAGCACCCACGAGCCCAGGCTGGGCCGCGCCTGCCGCGCCTCGCCGCAGTTCATGAGCATCAAGGACGGCTCATGGTTCGGGACGTCGGCGTGCATCGAGCGGACGACGCACATCTCGTCGGCCATCTGGGCCGTCCGCGCGAAGATCTCGCTGACTTCCAGGCCGCTCTCGCCGTACTTGCGGAACTTGTAAGGCGACCCCAGCGCCGCGCCGGTCTTGCGCTCGGTCGGCAGGTTGGTCGGGACTTCCTTGCCGTGGTACTTGGTCAGCGTCGGCTTGGGATCGAAGGTGTCGACGTGCGACATCCCGCCGTTCATGAACAGGTGGACGACCCGCTTGGCCGTCCCCTTCCCCGGGGCCGCCTTGGGGAGCAGCGGGTTGGCCGACATCCCGGCCGGCGCGGGGACGGCGTCGGCGGCCCGCGCCGCGCGACCGAGGCCGCCGGTCTCCGAGAGCAGCGCGCCGAGGGCCAGCGAGCCGAAGCCCACGCCCGAGCGGCAGAGCATCTCGCGGCGGGTGGCGAGCCTGTTTTCGAGCCCGTTGGGGACGTGCGACATCGGGAAAGCCCTCAAACCCGGGCGGCCGGGTCGATCAATCGACGAAGAGGAATTCATTCGTGAGCATGAGCACCTGGGCGAGCTGCGCCAGGGGCGGCGCCGTGGGCTCGTTCGCGGCGGCGGGACGGCCCACGAAGGCCAGGGCCAACGCCGCCTCGCGCTCGTCCGGCCCGCGTCCCAGCACCCGCTCGTAGACCGACCGCACGGCCGCGGCCTGGTCGGCCGTCGCCACTTCGGCGGCCAGGCGGCGGGCCTGGTCCTGCACGAACGGGCTGTTCATCAGGAACAACGCCTGCTGGGGCACCGTCGTGACGAACCGTCGCGGGTTGGTGGCGTCGGGGATGGCGAAGTCGAACGCCCGGTAGACCCCGTCCATGTTCTGGCGGTCGATGAACCCGTACACCGTGCGGCGGGGCGGGTTCGATGAGCCGTCGAAGGCGACCGACGGCCCCCCCCGCGCCGGGTCGAGCGAGCCGCAGACGGCCAGGATCGAGTCGCGGAGGGCCTCGAAGTCCAGCCGCTGGCGGTTGAACCGCCAGACCAGCCGATTGCGGGCGTCCTTGACCAGGCAGTCGGGCCGCAGGACGCTCGACTGCTGATAGACGCTCGACAGCATGATCCGGCGATGCAGGCCCTTGATCGACCAGCCGTCGGCGACGAAGCCGGCCGCCAGGTCGTCGAGCAGGTCGGGATGCGAGGGCGGGTCGGCCCGGACGCCGAAGTCGCTGGGGCTGTCGACCAGCCCTTCGCCCAGGTGCCAGCGCCAGACGCGATTGACGATCACCCGGGCCGCCAGCGGGGCCGCCCGGCCGACGATCGCCTGGGCCAGCTCCAGCCGGCCGCTCCCCTTCGCGAACGGCTGACGCTCGGGGCCGCTCAGGACCTTGAGGAACTGACGCGGGACCGGCTTCCCCGGACGGCCGGGATTGCCGCGGACGAAGACGTGGGGGTCCGTCGGCTGGGGGGCGTCGTTCATGACCATCGCCCGGCGGATCCGCCCGGCCGACGCCTTGTCGACCTCGGCGATCTTGTTCTCGAGCTTCTGAAGCTCGGCGCGCTGGGCCCGGTCGATCAGCCCGCGGTCCTCGCCGGGTCCCGGGATCAGCGGCCCGCCGGGGGCGTGCAACGCCTGCCGGAGCGACTCCCACTCGGGCTCGGCCAAAGGCTGCCCCTTCTTGTCTCCCGCCGCGCGGAGGCGCTCTTCCACCCCGGCGAGCAGGGCCGCATAGCCGGCGGCGACCTGCTCCATCGAGGTCGGCTTCGCCTCGCGGAGGGCCGCCAGGACGAGGGGATGGACCGAACCCGGCTTCGCCTGGTTCCGTTCGTCGAGCTTCGCGAACGTCTCGGGGGCCTGGGCCGTAAACTCGTCCTTGGGCAGGGCCTGGAAGAGCTTCCAGGGGGCGAGCACGGGGTCGGCGTCGGCGGCGGGGACGTCGACGCGGGCCTTCCACAGCCGGGCGGCCAGCCGCAGCCGGAGCGAGGCCAGGCCGTCGCGCTTGGCGCGGTCGTCCGCCCCCGTGGCTCGGGGGTCGAAGCCGACGTCGTACGCGGCCTTCAGGTAGAGCGAGCCGCGGGCCTGGAGGTCGTCGACGACCTCCGCCCGGCGGGCGGCCTTGTAGTCGTCGCGGGCCTTGCGGGCCTCGGCGAGCTGCTTCTCCAGGTCCTGGACGTCGGCCGACTCGGCCGCCGAGCCGCCGTCGAGCCGGGGCAGCTCGGCGGGCTCGATCGAGCTGGCGAAGACGCCGTACAGCGAGTAGTAGTCCTCGGTCGGGATCGGGTCGAACTTGTGGTCGTGGCAGCGGGCGCAGGCGACCGTCAGGCCGAGCAGGCCGCGGCCCACCAGGTCGATCCGGTCGTCGATGATCTCGTTCTTGTCCTGCAGGAACCGCCGGCCGACCGTCAGGAAGCCCATCGCCGCCAGCCGCTTGGTATCGCCATCGGCCGGGAGCTGGTCGGCGGCAAGCTGCTCGACGACGAAGCGGTCGAAGGGGACGTCGGCGTTGAAGGCGTCGATCACGTAGTCGCGATAGGTGAACGCGTACGGGTACTTGCGCTCCTCCTGGAAGACGTACCCCTTCGTGTCGGCGTAGCGGGCGACGTCCAACCAGTGTCTCCCCCAGCGCTCGCCGTAGAGCGGCGAGGCCAGCAGTCGGTCGACGACCTTCGCGAAGGCGTCGGGCGACGGGTCGGCTTCGAAGACCCGGATCTCGTCCAGCGTCGGCGGGACGCCCAGCAGGTCGAGCGAGGCGCGGCGGAGGAGCGTCCGGCGGTCGACGGCCGGGGACGGGGTCATCCCCTCCTGCTCAAGCCTCGCGAGAATCCGGGCGTCGAGCGACGACCGGACCCAGGCGCGATCGTGGACGTCGGGAGCGGGCGCGGGCTTCAGCGGCTGGAAGGCCCAGTGGTCGCGGGCGGGATCGGCGGCCGAGGCCGACGGGCCGGCCGCGGCGTCGCCCCAGGGCGCGCCCATCTCGACCCAGCGTGTGAGGGCCTGGATCGCCGGTTCCGAAAGCTTGCCGGCGGGGGGCATTTTCAGCCCCTCGTCGCCGGCGTGCGCCAGGGCCTGGACCATGGGCGACTCGGCGGGCTTGCCGGGGACGACCGCCGGGCCCAGCGAGCCCCCCTTGAGGATCGCTTCGCGGCTGTCGACGCGGAAGTCGGCCTTCTGCTTCTCCGGCCCGTGACACTTCTGGCAGGACTCGACCAGGACCGGCCGGATCGACGTCTCGAAGAAGGCCACCGCGTCGGCCGTGGGCTTCGCGCCCGCCGCCGGTTCCTCGCCGTTCGCGACCAGGGGGCTGATCAGCATCGCCAGGGCGGCGACGGTCGTTCGAGAGGGGCGTCGGAGCCGATCGCGCGAGGCGTCATGCATGGTCATGAGTCGATCCGCTTTTTCGGCTGGAGGCTGGGGGGATGTCCAGTCGACCGGTCGTCGACGGCGGGGCGGTTCCGCGGGCGGCAAGGCGGGGCGAGCGGTGGGCCGTCGGCGCGCAGGGATCGGATCACCCTTGGGGCCGCGTCGCCTGTATCATGGACGCGCGAGCCCCCGAAATCAACCCCCAATATTCAAGGTTGCCTTTATCCGACGCCCCGTGATAATTCATGGACTGACCGGTCAGTCCCCATTAAGGTTGTTTCACTGATGAGCGCGGCCTACGAAGACAAGCTGAAGCCCCGACGTCGCGAGAAGGACGTCGAGACCCGCCGCGAGGAGATCCTCGACACGGCGACGGAACTCTTTGCGGAGCATGGGTTTTCGGACGCCATGACGCAGGAGTTGGCGAACCGGCTGGGGATCGGCAAGGGGACGATCTACCGCTGTTTTCCGAGCAAGCGCGACCTGTTCTTGGCTGCCGCGGACCGGGTTATGCAAATGATGTCGGCCCAGGTCGAGGCGTATATCGCTGGAGTAGAAGACGGGCTCCAACGCATCGCCCGGGCGATCCTGGCCTTCCTGACCTTCTTCGCCGAGCACCCGGAGTACGTGGAGCTGCTGATCCAGGAGCGGGCGCAGTTCAAGGACCGGACCCGGCCCACGTACATCGAGCACCGCCAGGCCCACGGCATGAAGTGGCGTCAGGTCTACGCGGGGCTGACGATCGACGGCAGATTCCGCGAGATCTCCCCCCAGCAGATCAGCGACGTGATCGGCAACCTGATCTACGGCACGATGTTCAGCAATTACTTCGCCGGCCAGGCGAAGCCCGTCGCGGAGCAGGCCCGCGACATCCTCGACGTCGTCTTCCGGGGGATCCTCACGGACGCCGAGCGGGCCCGGCTGGCGGACGTCGACCTGCTCGACGGGGCCCCCCCCCTGCCCCGGGTCGCGAAGTCCACCGGGGTGCGGGCGGCGGACGGCGGGCGGGCGAAGTCTTAATTCTCAAGGTGAGGAGCGCAGGGTTTATGAATCGTCGCGTCTCGTTCGGGCTGGCGATGCTGGCGTGCGGTTGCGTCGCGGGATGCGGGAGCGCATCGTCGTCGACCTCGCCCGCCGCTCGGCCGCCGGACCTCGTGCTTTTCGACAAGCCGATCACCCGCGAGGTGCTGGACTTCGAGACCTTCCCCGGCCGGACCGAGGCGGTGATGTCGGTCGAGATCCGGGCGCGGGTCTCGGGCTACCTGAACCAGGTCTACTTCCAGGACGGCCAGCACGTCGAGAAGGACGGCGTCCTCTTCCAGATCGACGCCCGGCCCTTCCAGTCGGCCGTCGACCGGACCCAGGCGGCGCTCGAGCAGGCCGAGGCGCACGCCAAGCGGTGCAGCAACGAGTACCAGCGGGCGAAGGTCCTCTACGACCGCGGCCTCTCGATCAGCCGGGAGGAGTACGACCGCTACGCCTTCGACCACGCCGAGTCCGTCGCGGCGATCGGCACGGCCAAGGCCGCCCACGACCTGGCGCTGCTCGACCTGGAGTTCACGCGCGTCACCTCGCCCATCGGCGGCCGGCTCGGCCGCCGCCTGGTCGACCCGGGCAACCTCGTGCAGGCCGACACGACGGCCCTGACCTCGGTCGTCAGCCAGGACCCGATCTACGTCTACTTCGACGTCCACGAGGCGGCCATGCTGCGGATCCGCCGCCTGCTCGACGAGGGCAAGGTCAAGGCCGACGGCGACAAGCAGGTCCCCGTCGAGATCGGGCTGTCGGACGAGAAGGAGTACCGCCACAAGGGCCTCGTCGACTTCACCGACAACCGCGTCGACCTGAACACCGGCACCCTCCGCTTCCGCGCCCGGCTCGACAACCCGACCGGCCTGTTCACGCCGGGCCTGTTCGTCCGCGTCAAGCTGCCGATCGGCGAGCCCCACAAGGCCCTGATGATCCGCGAGGAGGCGCTGACGTCCGACCAGGGGCAGAAGAAGGTCTACGTCCTGCGCCGGGCGATGAAGGACGGCAAGCCGGCCTTCTTCGAGGACAAGACGGGCAAGCCGCTGGCCAACCGCGACGGCTCGCCGATCCCCAAGTTCAACCACACGCTCGTCGGCCTGGGCCAGATCGGCGTCCTGGTCGACGGCTTCCGCGAGGTCTCCGAGGGCCTCCAGCCCGACGACATGGTGGTGGTCAGCGGCCTGCAAAAGCTCCGCAAGGACTCGCCCGTCGCCGCCCGCGCCTTCGAGTCCGAGGCCGACGCGACGGCCGCCAAGCCCGCGCCGACCGGCCCCACCGCGCCGGTCAAGGCTCCCGACGCATCTTCGCCGGCCGGGTCTCCCGCGGCCGCCGCGCCCAAGGCGCACTGACGGCCCGCGACGTCAGCCCCGAGCTTCCTCCGCCCCGACGCCCCAGGTGAGACGCCCCAGCCGTGTTCACGCGCTTCTTCATCGACAGGCCGATCTTCGCCTCGGTGATCTCGATCGTGATCACGCTGGCCGGCGGGCTCTCGCTCTACAGCCTGCCGGTCGCGATGTTCCCGCAGATCGCCCCCCCCACGGTGATGGTGACCTGCCAGTACCCGGGGGCCAACGCGCAGGTCGTCGCCGACACCGTCGCCTCGCCGATCGAGCAGAAGGTCAACGGCGTCGACGAGATGATGTACATGTCGTCGCAGTCGACCAACGACGGCAACTACACGCTGACCGTGACCTTCAAGCAGGGGATCAACCTCGACCTGGCCCAGGTCCTGGTGCAGAACCGGGTGGCCCTGGCGCTGCCGATGCTGCCGGACGTCATCAAGGCGACCGGCGTGACGACCCGCAAGCGCTCGCCCGACATCCTGCTGTCGATCGGCATCTATTCGCCCGACGGCCGCTACGACCAGCTCTACCTGAGCAACTACGCCCTGATGAAAGTCCGCGAGGAGCTGGCGCGGGTCCCGGGGATCAGCGACGTCGGCGTGCTCGGCACACGCAATTACAGCATGCGGATCTGGCTCGACCCCGACAAGCTCGCCACCCGCAAGCTCAACGCCGGCGACGTCGTCGCCGCGCTCCGCGAGCAGAACGTGCAGGTGGCCGCCGGCTCGGTCGGCCAGACCCCCTCGGCCAACGGCCAGCGCACCCAGTTCACGATCGACACCCTGGGCCGGCTCAACGAGGTGGACCAGTTCAAGGATGTGATCGTCAAGCGGGGCGCCGAGGGCCGGCTCGTCCGGATCCGCGACCTGGGCGAGATCGAGATGGGGGCCCGCAGCCTCGACATCGACAGCGAGATCAACGGCATGCCCGTGGCCAACATGGCCATCTTCATGCTCCCCGACGCCAACGCGCTCGAGACGGCCGACATCGTCCGCGCCAAGATCGACGAGCTGAGGAAGGACTTCCCCGAAGGCCTCGACTACATGATCCGCTACGACACGACGCCCTTCATCCGGGAGTCGATCCAGGAGGTCTTCAAGACCCTGCTGGACTCGGTCGTGCTGGTGGCGCTCGTCGTCCTCCTGTTCCTGCAGAACTGGCGGTCGGCCCTGATCCCGCTGGTGGCGGTGCCGGTCGGGATCGTCGGGACCTTCGCGGTCATGCTGGGCATGGGGTTCAGCCTGAACAACCTGACGCTGTTCGGGCTGGTGCTGGCGATCGGCATCGTGGTCGACGACGCCATCGTCGTCGTCGAGGCCGTCGAGCACCACATCGAGCACGGCATGGCGCCCCGGGCGGCGACCATCCAGGCGATGTCCGAGGTCTCCGCGCCCGTGATCGCCGTCGGCCTGGTGCTGACGGCGGTGTTCGTCCCCTGCGCGTTCATCTCGGGGATCACCGGCCAGTTCTTCCGACAATTCGCCCTCACGATCGCGTCGTCGACGATCCTGTCGACGATCAACTCGCTGACCCTGAGCCCGGCGCTGGCCGCCCTGCTCCTCAAGCCCCGCAAGAAGGGCGAGTACCAGGCCCTGCCCCGGCCTGTGCTCGCCGGGATGGGCGCGTGGTTCGGCTACACGACGCTGGGCCCGCGGCTGCTCCCCTATCTGGAACGGGCCGGAAGCGAGGCGGTCAGCCGTGCGGCGGTCCTCGACTCGGCGCGGGACGTCCTCGACCGCATGGGGGCGACGCCCGGCCAGACGGCCGGCGTGCTGGGGATGGTGGCGGGGGGCCTCCTGCTCTGGGGCCTGTCCGGCATCGTGAACCGCATCCTGAGCGGGTTCTTCACTCTGTTCAACCGCGGCTTCCTCGCCTCGGCGAGCCTGTACTCGCGGCTGGTGGGGAGCCTGCTGCGGGTCTTCATGCTGGTCTTCGCGGTGTACGCCGGGCTGCTCTTCCTGACGTACGACACCTTCATCAAGACGCCGCGCGGCTTCGTCCCGGCGCAGGACATGGGGTACATGCTGGCGAACATCCAGCTCCCCGACTCGGCCTCGCTGGAGCGGACCCGCGCGACGCTTCGGAAGATGGCGGACATCGTCCGCAAAGCGCCGGGCGTGGCGTCGACGGTCGCGATCTCGGGCCAGTCGCTGCTGCTGAGCGCCTTCGGCTCGAACTTCGGGACGATGTTCATCACCCTCAACCCCTTCGACGAGCGGCGGGCCGACGACCTCTATTACGAGGTCATCATGAACAAGCTCCGCGGCCAGCTCGCGTCGACCGTCCCCGAGGCCAACGTCTCGATCTTCGGCCCGCCGCCGATCCGCGGCGCCGGCCGCGCGGGGGGCTGGATGCTGATGGTCGAGGACCGCGGCGACCTGGGCCCCGTGCAGCTCCAGCGCGAGGTCGAGCGCCTGGTCGCCGCCGCCAACGTCAGCCCGATCAACCCCGGCATCGACGTGAAGGGCGATCGGATCCCGATGGAGTCGGCCAAGCCCGAGGCGGCCAAGCCGGAGGAGCCCCCGAAGCCGGGCTCGGCGGCCTGGTTCGGCAACCTGTTCGCCGGAGCCGCCGAACGCCGAACGCCGGCCGTCGACGGCCTCACGGCCGTCTTCCGCGCCAACGTCCCGCAGATCTTCCTCGACGTCGACCGCGACGCCTGCATGGTCAAGGGCCTCTCGCTCCGCGACGTCTTCCAGACGCTGCAGGCGTACCTCGGGTCGCTCTACGTCAACGACTTCAACCTGTTCGGGCGGACCTGGCAGGTGGTGGTCCAGGCGATGCCCCGCTATCGCGACCAGAAGGACGACATCAGCCGGCTCCAGGTGCGCAACAACGCCGGCACGATGGTCCCTCTCGGGGCCGTGGCCCAGGTCAAGGAGATGAACGGGCCCTTGATCCTCACCCGCTACAACATGTACCCCGCGGCCTCGATCAACGGCTCGGCGGTCCCGGGGGTCAGCTCGGGGACCGCGATCCAGGCGATGGAGAACCTCGCCGCCCGCGAGCTGCCCCAGGCGATGAGCTTCGAGTGGACCGAGCTGGCCTTCCTGGAGCAGCAGGCGGGCAACACGGCGCTGTACGTCTTCGGCTTCTCGATCGCCATGGTCTTCCTCGTCCTGGCGGCGCAGTTCGAGAGCTGGTCGATGCCGCTGGCGGTCATCCTCTCGGTCCCGTTGTGCATGCTCAGCGCCGTCGTCGGCGTCCGCAACAGCGCACTGCTGGGGGTGCACAACGCCGGGACGGACATCAACATCTTCACCCAGGTCGGGCTGGTCGTGCTCGTCGGCCTGGCGAGCAAGAACTCGATCCTGATCGTCCAGTTCGCCAAGCTCATCCACACCCAGGGCCGCTCGGTCCGCGAAGCGACGCTGGAGGCCTGCCGGCTGCGGCTGCGGCCGATCATCATGACGTCGATGGCCTTCATCCTCGGCGTGCTCCCCCTGCTCTACGCCCACGGGGCCGGCGCCGAGATGCGGAAGTCGCTGGGCGTGGCCGTGTTCAGCGGCATGCTCGGCGTCACCATCTTCGGCGTCGTGCTGACGCCCGTCTTCTTCTACGTGATCGACAGGGCGAGCGAGTCGCGGTTCTTCGCCTCGCCGTGGGTCCGCTTCATCACGGGCGGGACGCTCGACGTCCTGACGCTCCGAATCGTCTGGCGGCCCGCATTGACGCTCGCGAAGCGCGGCGCCGCCACCGTCCGCCACGCACGCAAGACCCGGAAGCCCGTTCCCCCCGACGAGACGTGAGGTCGCCGTGTTCTCCCGATTCTTCATCGACCGCCCGATCTTCGCCTCGGTGCTCTCGATCATCGTGACGCTCTCCGGCGGCATCACGCTGTGGACGCTCCCGGTGGCGCAGTACCCCGACATCACGCCGCCGACCGTCGAGGTCTCGGCGTACTACCCCGGGGCCAACGCGCAGGTCGTCGCCGACACCGTCGCCGCGCCCATCGAGCAGCAGGTGAACGGCGTCGAGAACATGATGTACATGTCGTCGCAGTGCACCAACGACGGCAACTACACGCTCACCGTCACGTTCAAGCCGGGCGTCGACCTGAACATGGCCCAGGTGCTGGTGCAGAACCGCGAGTCGTTGGCCGAACCCATCCTGCCCGATCTGGTCAAGCGCCGCGGCGTCTCGGTGACGAAGAAGTCGCCCAGCATCCTGATGATCATCAACGTCTTCTCGCCCGACGGCACCCGCGACAACCTCTACCTGAGCAACTACGCCACCATCCAGCTCCGCGACGAGCTGGCCCGGCTCGACGGCATCGGCGACATCACCTATCTCGGCCAGCGCAACTACAGCATGCGGGTCTGGCTCGACCCCCAGAAGATGACCTTCCGCAACCTGAGCGCCTCCGACGTCGTGCGGGCGATCGAGCAGCAGAACGTGCAGGTCGCCGCCGGCCAGCTCGGCCAGCCCCCCGTCGACACCGGGCAGGCCTTCCAGTTCACGATCACGACCCTCGGCCGGCTCAGCGAGAGCGAGCAGTTCGCCGACATGATCCTCAAGGCCGACCAGATGGGCGGCATCGTCCGGCTCCGCGACGTCGCCGAGGTCGAGCTGGGCGCGCAGGGCTACGACCAGGCCTGCACCCTCGACGGCCGCCCCACGGTCGCCCTCTCGGTCTACCAGCGGCCGGGCTCCAACGCGCTCGAGACGGCCCGCAACGTCCGCGCCAAGATGGAAGAGCTGAAGGAGCGGTTCCCCGAGGGCGTCGACTACGCCATCGCCTACGACACCACCCCGTTCATCACCGAGTCGGTCAACGAGGTGTTCAAGACGCTCCGCGACGCCGTCGTCCTGGTGGCCGTCGTCGTGCTGCTGTTCCTGCAGAACTGGCGGTCGGCGCTGATCCCGCTCATCGCCGTGCCCGTCGCCGTGGTCGGCACGTTCGCCGTGATGTCGGCCATGGGGTTCAGCCTGAACAACCTGACGCTGTTCGGGCTGGTGCTGGCGATCGGCATCGTGGTCGACGACGCCATCGTCGTCGTCGAGGCCGTCGAGCACCACATCGAGCACGGGCTCGCCCCGAGGGACGCCACCATCAAAGCGATGGAACAGGTGTCGTCGCCGGTCGTGGCGGTCGGGCTGGTGCTGACGGCGGTCTTCGTCCCCTGCGCGTTCATCTCGGGGATCACCGGCCAGTTCTTCCGACAGTTCGCCCTCACGATCGCCACCTCGACGCTGATCTCGGCGTTCAACTCGCTCACCCTGAGCCCGGCCCTGGCCGCCCTGCTGCTCAAGCCCCGCAAGAAGGGGACCTACGAGGCCCTGCCGAGCCTGGCCTTCGTGCTGGTCGGCTGCTGGGTCGGGGCCGTCTGGATGGGGCCGATGCTCGCGGGACTGGTCCCGCAGCCGGAAGCGCTCCGGGCGTCGACGCTGCTCCCCCATGACCGCTTCGTCGGCCTGCTCGGCGCCATCGCCGGCGGGGCCGCGGGCTGGCTGCTCGGCATCCCCCTGAATCGCCTGATGGGCTGGACGTTCGCCGTCTTCAACCGCGGCTTCGACGCCGCGGCCGGCGCGTACACGCGGATCGTCGGCGGCCTGCTGCGGATCAGTTTCCTCGTGCTCCTGCTCTACGGCGGCCTCCTGTTCGTGACCTACTGGGGCTTCATGCGGACGCCCACGGGGTTCATCCCCTCGCAGGACAAGGGATACCTGCTCGTCAACGTCCAGCTCCCCGACTCGTCGTCGCTGGAACGGACGCAGGCGGTCATGAAGCAGGCCGAGGCTTTGGCGCTGAAGCTGCCGGGCGTCACCCACACGCTGGCCATCGCCGGCCAGTCGATCCTGATGAACGCCAACGCGCCCAACTTCGGCGCGATGTACGTGATGCTCGACGACTTCCACCACCGCTCCCAGGAAGGCCTGACCGGCCCCGTGATCGCCGCCCGCCTCCAGGAGGCCCTCCAGGATCAGGTGCACGAGGGGGCGGTCAACGTCTTCGACGCCCCGCCGGTCGACGGCCTGGGGACGGCCGGCGGCTTCAAGATCGTGGTCGAGGACCGCGGCGACCTGGGCCCGCACGAGCTGGAGACCGCGGCCCGGCGGGTGGTCGCCGCCGGCGAAGGGTCGCCGCTGTTGCAGGGGCTCTTCACCAGCTTCCGGGCCGACACCCCCTGGCTGTTCCTCGACGTCGACCGCGAGAAGGCCAAGCTGCTGGGCGTCTCGATCGCCGAGCTGTTCAACACCTTGCAGGTCTACCTCGGCTCGCTCTACGTCAACGACTTCAACCGCTTCGGCCGGACGTGGCAGGTCAACGTCCAGGGCCAGTCCGACTTCCGCCGGCAGATGAGCGACCTCGCCGGCCTCCGCGTCCGCAACGAGCAGGGGGCGATGGTCCCGCTGGGCTCGCTGGCGCAGATCCGCGACGTCAGCGGGCCGGTCATGATCCTCCGCTACAACCTCTACCCGTCGGCCGCGATCAACCTCCAGCCGGGCCGCGACGTCAGCTCGGGCCAGGCGCTCGACGCCATGCAGCGGATCGTCGCCGAGGAGGTCCCCCAGGCGATGCGCTCCGACTGGACCGAGCTGGCCCTGCTCCAGCGCCAGACCGGCAACACGGCCATGTTCGCCTTCGCCCTGGCCGTCGTCCTGGTCTTCCTGGTCCTCGCGGCGCAGTACGAGAGCTGGGCCCTGCCCCTGGCCGTGATCCTGGTCGTGCCGATGTGCCTGCTCTGCTCGACCATCGGCGTGAACCTGTGGCGCATGGACGTGAACATCTTCACGCAGGTCGGGTTCATCGTGCTGGTCGGCCTGGCGTGCAAGAACGCGATCCTCATCGTCGAGTTCGCCAAGATGCGGAGCGAGTCGGGGGCCCCGGCCTACGAGGCGACCCTCGAGGCCTGCGAGCTGCGGCTGCGGCCGATCATCATGACGTCGATGGCGTTCATCCTCGGCGTCGTCCCGCTGATCCTGGCCGCCGGCGCCGGCGCCGAGATGCGCCGGACCCTGGGCGTGGCCGTGTTCAGCGGCATGCTCGGCGTCACCATCTTCGGCATCTTCCTGACCCCCGTCTTCTTCTACGTGATCCAGCGCCTGGGCGAGCGCCGCCGAGGCCTCGCCGACCCGGACGCGCAGGATCGCCGGGGGGCCGAGGCCGTCGCCCCCGACGACGGCCATCAGGCCGACCTCGAGCCGGACGCCGACCTCGTGTCCGCCTCGCGATGATCTCGGGAACGTTCGCGACCCCGGCCCGCCTCCGGTCTCGAGGCTTTTTTCGCGCGAATCGTCGCGGCGCGGCGCGATCGGTCGTTTTTTGGTGACTTTTTCAAAAAGTACCGTTGATCGCCCGCGCCGATCGGTCGTGTCCCTTGACAAGCGACCGTGGCTCCGGGGTATGATCAGCTCCCGAACTCATTGACCCTTGCCGACCGCGGCTCCACAGGTTCTTCCCCTCTCAAGGAACCGGGATTTCGCGGTCATCGTCGGCGTTACGTCGTCTGTCGTCAGACCTTGCGCCTCGATGCACCTTGCGCCGGGGCGGCCCTCGTCGACGCCGACGACATCGCCGCTCCTCCATCCGTTCCCGCCCTGCGCCCTATCTTTATCGATGGCGCGGGCCGCCTTGGGAGGTTGAACGTCATGTCTTCTCGCCCTTCTCTCCGCAGGCCCGCCTTCGCGCTGGTCGTCTCGCTCCTCGCGGCCGGCTGCACTCCGGCCGACACCGGCACGGTCGGGAACCCCGACGCGAAGGGTCCCCAGGCCGACGCCTCGGCCCCCCTGGTGAAGGGCGGGATCGAGCAGCCTCCGGTCAAGGTCAAGGGCAAGACGGTCAGCGCACGCGAAGCGGCCGGCGTCGGCCGTTGACCCGTCCGCCGCGATCCTCGATCGGCCTTCTCGACCGACTTCCCCCGTCCTCCGTCCCCCACGCCGCCCGCTTTCTGGAGCCCCGAATGCTACACCCCCGCCGCCCCGCCCGTCGCACGCCCAACGGCTTCACGCTGATCGAGCTGCTGGTCGTCATCGCCATCATCGCCGTGTTGATCGCCCTGTTGCTGCCGGCCGTGCAGTCGGCCCGCGAGGCCGCCCGCCGCGCCCAGTGCATCAACAACCTGAAGCAGCTCGCCCTCGGCGCGGCCAACTACGAGTCGAGCATCGGCTGCTATCCGCCGTCCAACCTGACGACGCTGCGGTATCGCGACATGCTCTACAAGGACGGCCTGAGCATCTGGTTCCGGCTGGCCCCGTTCATCGAGCAGAAGGGCGTGTACGACGCGGCGAACATGAACCTCTGCCAGTCCGACTACGAGAACCTGACCGTCATCGGCCAGGGCATCTCCAGCCTCTGGTGCCCGAGCGACGCCATGGCCTCGCAGGCGGCCCCGCTCGACTCGTCGTTCAACGCCCCGCCCGCGGGCTCGTGGAAGATGCAGTTCAGCAGCTACGCCTGCAACGCCGGCATGTGGTCGCTCTCGATCCGGACCACCAACACCAACTACGCCGGCCGCCTGGCCAGCATGTCGGGCATCATGTACGGCCACTCCAAGGTGACCATCGCCAGCGTCACCGACGGCACCAGCAACACGATGGCCTTCAGCGAGCACGCCCACAGCCTGCTGGCCGACAGCATCCGTCCCTACTACCACTGGTGGTCGTCGGGCTACTACACCGACAACACGTTCGACGCCTACTGGCCGGTCAACGCCCAGAAGAGCAACGTGAAGTCGCTCTTCACGAACAGCGACTTCGAGGAGAACCTGCCGATCTTCCTGTCGAGCATGCACCCGGGCGGCGTCAACTCGTCGTTCCTGGACGGCTCGGTCCGGTTCATCAAGGACACGGTCGACACCTGGACGGTCAACGTCAACAGCGGCGACCCCACCGGCATCACCTGGGTCAGCAGCTGCCCGACCCTCGCGCCCGGCTCCAAGGTCGGCGTCCTCCAGGCCCTGACCTCACGCGCCGGCGGCGAGGTCGTCTCGGCCGACGCCTACTGAGAAGCCGCGGGAAGTTCTTTCCGAGTCATAGCTTGAGACGAAAACGCTCGGCTGACGGGGCCCCCCGCGGTCGAGCGTTTCTTCGCGCCCGTCCCGCCCCGACGGCTCGTCGCACCATTGTGGTAAATCCCATGAACGGAGAAGGCTCGGCCCCGACGGATCGCCTGCACGTGATCCTGGCGAGCCCGGAGATCGCCGCCAACGTGGGGGCGATCGGCCGGACCTGCGTGGCGGTCGGGGCGAGGCTCTGGCTGGTCCGGCCGCTGGGCTTCCACCTCGACGACCGGGCCGTCCGCCGCGCGGGGCTGGACTACTGGGAACATCTGGACCTCGTCGTGGTTGACGACCTGGACGAAGTCGTCGCCGCCTTCGGCCTCCACCGCCTCTGGTGGTTCAGCACCAGGGCGGGCCGGACGTACACCGAGGCGGCCTTCGCGCCCGGCGACGGCCTGGTGTTCGGGCCCGAGAGCCGCGGCCTGCCCGCGCGCCGGCTGGAGGAGGCGGAGGACCGCGCCCTGCGGATCCCGATGCGGCCCGAGGCCCGCAGCCTGAACCTCGCCAACGCGACGGCCGTCGGCCTGTACGAGGCCGTCCGCCAGGTCGAGGGGCGGAATTCGCCGGCGGGGGGCGGCCTGCCGTCTTGAACGATCCGGGGCGGATCCGCATAATGGTCGGATGCGCGGTCCCAGGGGCCGCATTTTTTGATGGGCGATGTGCGACGAGCGACCGCTCGCGGCCGGCCCCACCCGAGGGATGGCCGCCGGCGCAGGATGCGTCGCGGCAGGCCCGCGGATTTTCCGAATTACGGGACCTCGCCTGGCGAGGGTCCGGTCAAGGCGAGCGACGATGTCCGAAGCAATCAAGTTACGGGTCGAGACGCGAGACCCCGAGAAGAACAAGGGGACGGGCACCCGCGCGTCCCGCCGGCTGCGGAAGACGGGCCGCATCCCCGCCGTGATCTACGGCCACAAGCAGGCCGTCGTGCCCATCAGCCTCTCGGCGCTCGACGCCCGGTCGATGATCGAGGCCGCCAGCCACCTGGCCGAGCTCGACCTGGGCGACCAGACCGAGACCGTGCTGATCCGCGACGTCCAGTGGGACCACCTGGGCCGCGAGATCCTGCACGTCGACTTCGCCCGGGTCAACAAGGAAGAGCTGATCGAGACCGAGGTCGAGCTGGAATACAAGGGCGACCCCGTCGGCGTCGGCGAGGGCGGCCTGCTCGAGACCATCGTCCGCACGCTGACCGTCAAGTGCCCCGCCGGCGCGATCCCGGACTCGATCAAGGTCGACGTCTCGGGCCTGGCGCTCAACGGCTCGATCCACGTCCGCGACCTGCAGCTGCCCGCGGGCGTGGTCGTCGAGGCCGACCCCGACGTGCTGCTGGTCCACGTCGTGCCGCCGGCCCAGGACGTCGAGCCGTCGACCGCGGCCGCCGACGCCGTCCAGCCGGAGGTCATCAAGCCCGAGCGGAAAGATAAAGAGGCCGAATGACCGCGGCGCGGGGGCCGACCCCGGCCGTCGCCCCCGGCTCCGATATGGGGCCGGGGACCGGCGACGTCGCCGGCCGTCCCCTCGCGACGACGTCGGGAGCCGCCGCCTTGGCGACCTTGAAACTCGTGGTGGGCCTGGGGAATCCCGGGCCCAAGTACCACGGCACGCGGCATAACATCGGTTTCGATTTGGTCGACCGCCTCGCCGCCGGCGCGAGGGTCGACGCCTTCGCCCGCAAGTTCGAGGGCCTGCTCGCCGAGGTCGAGATCGAATACCGCCGCGTCCTGCTGCTCAAGCCCGACACCTTCATGAACCTCAGCGGCCGGTCCGTCGGCCAGGCCGTCCGCTTCCACAAGATCGACCTCGCCGACGTCCTGGTGGTCTGCGACGACCTGAACCTCCCGGTCGGCAAGCTCCGGTTCCGCAAGGGGGGCTCCGACGGCGGCCAGAAGGGCCTCCGCGACGTCGCCGCCCACCTCGGCACCCACGAGTTCCCCCGCCTCCGGATCGGCATCGGCGAGGCCGGCGAAGGCCAGGCCGTCGACTACGTCCTGGGGCGCTTCAAGGGCGCCGAGAAGGCCCGGATCGACGACGCCCTGATCCTCGCCTCGCAGGCCGTGGCCGTCTGGGCCGTCCAGGGCGGCCAGGCCGTCATGAACCGATTCAACGGACCATCGCCCCAATAACCCCGATTCCCGAACCGCACGCGGACTCAACGGAGGACCCGACTCTTGCCTCTCAACACCTATGAAGGAATGTTCCTTCTCGACAGCACCAAGGCCGCCGCGGCCTGGGACGACACCGTCAAGCAGGTCCACGACATCCTGACCAAATACGACTCCGAGATCGTCGCCAGCCGCCAGTGGGACGAGCGCCGGCTCGCCTACGCGATCGAGGGCCACAAGAAGGGGACGTACCTCCTGACCTACTTCCGGACCGACGGGTCGAAGCTCAAGGAGATCGTCTCGGACTGCCACCTGAGCGACGTCATCCTCCGCGAGTTGATCCTCAAGGTGCACCCGAAGCTTGAGGAGCAGCTCGTCAACCAGGCGATGGCCTCGAACCCCAACGTCGACGCCGAGAACGGCCACGACGACGACATGGACGACCGTCCCCGCCGCCGCCGCCGCGACGACTGACCGTCCGGCCGGCCCTCCCGCCGACCCGACCCGCACGATCGACGCCACCCCATCCATCGACGCGCGAAACGACTTGCACTCTAGGGGACAACCGTTTACCCTGACTTCAGGGCGATTTCGCGCTTCGAGACGTCGGATTGGAGAGGAGCGGGGCGATGCCGGACCTGAACCGCGTGCAGTTGATGGGCCGTCTCACGTTCGACCCGGAGTTGCGCCGCATCCCCAACGGGACGGCGGTGAGCGAGCTGCGGATGGCCGTCAACCGCTCCTGGCAAGGGCGCGACGGCGAACGCCGCGAGGAAGTGCTGTACATCGACGTCACCGTCTGGGACCGCCAGGCCGAGACCTGCTGCCAGATCCTCCGCAAGGGGAGCCTGGTGTTCGTCGAGGGCTCGCTCAAGATGGACCAGTGGGACGACAAGACGACCGGCGAGAAGCGGTCCAAGGTCCGCGTCCAGGCCGACCGCGTCCAGTTCCTCGACAGCCGTCGCGACGGCGGCGGCGGATCGGCGGGCGGCGACGAGGAATTCAGCGCCCCGCCGGCCCGCGAGTCGTCCGCCCCGGCGGCCCGACGCCCGGCCCGGCCCGAGGCGGCCCCCGCCGACCGCGGCTTCGACAACGGCCCGTCCCGAGGCGGCTACGCCCCCTCGAACTCCGGCGGCCGCGCGGCCGTCGCCCCCGACCAGGACGACGACATCCCGTTCTGACCCGACCGCCCCGCCGGCCGTCGCGGCCGAATCGGGATGGCGCACAAACGTCCCGCTTGGAGTTTTCGGCCCGATCGGTTTCAATTGACCGCTTGCGCGTCGCGATCGACGAGGAACGCCCGGCGTGAGGCCCCGCGACCCGTCGAGCGACCCGCTCGGATTTCCCTAACGTTCGTCAACGGCTCGGCGCGGCTCTGCGGATGAGAGGATGGGGGAGACGGCCGACGCCCCCCACGACCGGCGCTTGCCTTCAGGATCGAAAGCGACTATCGACAATGGCGAAGACGACCCCCTCCAAGACCTCCAAGGCCAAGTCCGCGGGCAAGGCGAAGGGCGACGGATCGAAGGCCAAGGCCGCCCCCGCCGGGCCGCCCCGCCAGCCCGGCGTGGAACGCCGCAAGAACCACCCGCTCCGCGCCAAGGACGGGCACATGAGCGTCCTGCTGACCCAGGACGTCCCCCACGTGGGCCGCCCCGGCGAGCTGGTCAAGGTCCGCCCCGGCTTCGCCCGCAACTACCTGCTGCCCCAGGGCTTCGCCACGTTCGCGACCCCCCACAACCTGCGGGTCGTCGAGAAGTACCGCGAACGCCTCCTGGCCCTCGAGGCCGCCCGCCGCGCCGACCTCCAGGGCCTCGCCGCCCAGATCGCCCAGCGGTCGCTTACGATCGAGGCCAACGCCAACGAGGAAGGCCACCTCTACGGCTCGGTCAACGCCGACCAGATCGCCGACGCGCTCAAGACCGAAGGTTTCCCGATCGCGACCGACCAGGTCCGCATCGAAGGCCCGCTCAAGGACCTGGGCCTCTACACGATCAAGCTCGCCCTAGGCCAGGACATCGAGACCGAGGTCAAGCTCTGGGTCGTCCCGACCCACACGGAGGAAGGCGTCTCCTGAGCGCCTCCCCCCCACCGTCATCCCCCCGGGCGTCGCGACGCGCCACCGCGTCCGACGCCCGAAGCCTCCGCCCGGGCCGGCGACGTCGCTGAACGTCCCGGCCCTCGCGCGTTTCTTCGGCCCTCTTCGCCGACGCCGGAATATCCCCACGCCTCCGCGCGACCCGACCGCGACGCACCGCGGATTCCACTTTTCCACGATGCCGCCGAGGGCGGGCGCCGATACAATCGTTCAGGCGATTGATATTCGAGCGAGGTCCCGCGCGCCGACGCCGGGAGGTCGCCCGCTCGGCCTTCCAAGGAGTGGACCCGGTCATGGCATCCGTCCCAGGCTACAGCAACGGCGCCGGCACCGGCAGGGATGGAAGCAACGGCAACGGGTCGTACGGCAAGTCCGACGGCGGCGGCCTGAGCGACCGCCTGCCCCCGCAGAACCTCGACGCCGAGCGGAGCGTCCTGGGCGGCATCCTGCTGGACAACGACGTCCTCCACGACATCGTCGCGTTCCTGACGCCCGACGACTTCTATCGCGACGCCCACCAGCTCGTCTACCGCGCCATCCGCGAGATGTACGACGACGGCAAGGCGATCGACGCGGTCACGCTGGGCGACGAGCTGGACCGCCGCGGCCAGCTGCCCCAGGTCGGCGGCGAGGACGGCCTCTCGGAGCTGGCCAACAGCGTCCCGCACGCGGCCAACGCCCGCTACCACGCCGAGATCGTCCGCCAGAAGTCGGTCAGCCGCCAGTTGATCCAGAGCGCGACCGAGATCATCCGCGACGGCTACTCGAACCTGTACACGTCGCAGCAGCTCCTGGAGACGGCCGAACGCAAGGTCTTCGCCATCGCCGAGGAGCAGATCAAGGGCCAGGTCTACGAGCTGAAGGGCGTCCTCTCCGAGGCGATGGACCGCATCACCAAGCGGACCGAGGAGACGCACGTCGTCACCGGGGTCGGCACCGGCTTCTACGACCTCGACGACATCACCACGGGCTTCCAGCCCGAGCAGCTCATCATCCTGGCGGCCCGGCCCAGCATGGGCAAGACGGCGCTCGCGCTGAACATCTGCGCCCACGCGGCGATCCAACTCCGCACGCCGACCCTCATCGTCAGCCTGGAAATGGGCCGGCTCGAGCTGGGCGAGCGGCTCCTGAGCGCCCATGCGAAGGTCGACTCGAACAAGCTGCGGACCGGCCGGGGGATGGACTACCGCGAGCTGAACAAGCTCGGCAAGGCGTTCGGCGAGATGGAGACGGCCCCCATCCACATCGACGACACGCCGTCGCGCAACATGCTCCAGATCACGGCCTCGGCCCGGCGGCTGAAGATGCGCCAGGGGCTGGGGATGATCATGATCGACTACATCCAGCTCATCGATTCCGACGAGTCCCGCGACAGCCGCCAGGAGCAGATCGCCAAGATCAGCCGCCGGCTCAAGATGCTCGCCCGCGAGCTGCACGTGCCGGTCGTCGCCCTCTCGCAGCTTAACCGGGCCGTCGAGAACCGCGAGGATCGCCGGCCCCGCATGGCCGACCTTCGCGAGTCGGGCGCCATCGAGCAGGACGCCGACGTCGTCCTGCTGCTCCACCGCCCCGACTATTACGACGCCAACGACCAGCCCGGCATCGCCGAGGTCATCGTCGCCAAGAACCGCAGCGGCCGGACCGACACCGCCAAGCTCGTCTTCCTCAAGAACCTCACCCTGTTCGACAACAAGGCGAACATCGAGCAGCCGATCGACGAGGGCCGGCCGTTCTGAACCGGCCGTGGCGATGCCTGCGATTGGGCCGCTGAACGACGGCCTTCCCCGCGAGGGGGGAAGGCCGTACGAGCGGCAACTCCTCGAACCCTCCGAGCGCTCCAGGCTCACTTCCGGGCCGGCTCCTCGGCCTTCTTCGGCTTCGGGGGCGGCCAGGGGTCGGTCGGCTCGTACCAGGCCGGCCGGGGCGGGGGCGTCAGGATAAGATACGGGCCCAGGGCCTGCCGCACCCGCGCCGGGTCCGTCGGCCGGCCCTTCGCGGGGAGGTCGAGCAGCTCGGCCGCGTCATAGGCGTCGGGGAGCAGCGGGGCGTCGACCCTCCCGAACGCGGCGTGGACGGCGTCGAGGCCGATCCCCATCGACTTCGCAGCCTTCTCCGCCAGGTCGAACCGCCGCAAGTGCCCGCGCTGGTGCTCGGCCTGCTCCAGCATCATCGCGCCCGCCCGCATCCGCTGGAGTTCGGGGATCGGGAACCGCCGGGCCTCCGACGGCGCCATCGCCGGCGCGCTGTTGATCCAGAGGTCCTCCACCCGGGGACGGTTCAGCGCCACCAGCACGGCCGCGAACGCCAGCACGCCCAGCGAAGCGCCGCGCGTGAGCCCAGCCGGCGGGAGCATCGGCAGCCGGCGCGACTCCGGGGTCCTCGGCCCCGACCACCAGCCGACGACGAACAGCACCGCCCCGACCTGGGGGGCGACGTGGTACCAGGGGACGATCATGTCCACGTTGATCGTGCGCAGGTACTTGTAATCGAGATAGCCCCGCACGGTCCACTCGACGAGGTAGCTCCCGCCCAGGAACGCCGCGCCGGCGATCTCGATGGGATTGAACGCCCCGAGCCCTCCCTGACGGAGCCGGCCCAGGGCCCAGGCGGCGAACAGGCCCAGGGTGAGCACGGTCCCCTGCCCCGCGGTCGTCTCGGCGGCCAGCCCCAGGTTGCCGAGGACGAGGCTCTCGGGGATAGCCTGCATCGTGTGAAAAAAGCCCTCGACGGGCTGCGCGGCCTCGGCGGCGGTCCGGCCGTGGAAGCTCACGCGGCTGTCGACCTTGCCCGCTCCCAGAATCAGCGAGAGCCCCACCGCGAAGACCGTCGCCGCGATCGGGACCGCCGCGGCCCGCCGGCACGACCTCCGGCCGTCGAGCCACAGGTAGAGCGCCGCCGAGGGCCCCGCCAGGTGGCCGATCGTCCAGAACCAGCCGGCGCAGGCGGTCGACGCCGCGCACAGGGCCAGCGCCGGCCGAGCTTGCGAGCGTCGCCAGCTCTGCGCGTACCAGAGCGCCGCGAGGGCCGCGAACGACGCCCAGAGGGGCTGGCCGGCCGCATACCAGGTCGCCGGCGCGAGCATCAGCGACGTCGTCCCCGTCGCCACGGCCGCGGCGGCGCCGACGTCCTCGCGGCCGGTCTCGCGTGCGGTCAGCCGCCCCATCAGCATCATCGTCGCCGCCAGAATCGCGTACGAGGCCACCGCCAGCACGTCCGGCACCCGCTCCAGACTCCCGGCGCACGCGGCCAGGAACCACGTCAGCACCCGCCACGCGGGCACGATGTGCGTGTTGTGGGGCGAGAACAGGTTGCCGACCGTCCGCGAGAAGTCGCGCGAGGCCGAGACGAACGCGAAGTCGTCGCTGTAGACGCGGTAGATCCGCACAGGGTCGCGGGGGATGTGCCCGTTCGCGAACGGCGCGACCGGGTTGAAGAACAGGACCCAGGGCGCCGTCAGGATCGCCAGCACCAGCGCCGCGCGGCCCCAGCGTCCCAGCGGCCCCCGCAGCCACGACCCGATTCGCGCGATCATTCCCGCCTGCTTCGCCATCGCCGCCGCTCCGTCACCCGGTTGGACCGCGTTTCATATTACCGTACATTCGCGGGTCCCACGCCTCCCGTCCGGCGGCGCGCGAACCGACGCGTCGTCGTGGGCGTCGAATGAGAAGGCGAATCGCGTAATCGACCGGGGCGACCGCTCGGCCGAGGCGGCGTGCGCCGCCACGCGTCTCTACGTCGGCGACCTCGATCCCAATCCGGCCCGGTGCGAATGCCGGGTCGACGGCGCGACCTAGTAGAAGCGGACTTCGGATCCTCCTCTCTCGAAGAAACGAGGGGTGCATGTCGCCGGAGCTTGAGACACTGGACCAGTTGCTTGGGGGGGAGCTGCCCTTGGTCGTCGTCCGCGGGTTCTTCGACGAAGGCGAGCGGTTCGAGAAGGCGATGGCCGCGATGCTATGCGTTGGAGAGATACGCCTGCTCATCGAGGGTGGCGAAATTCCCCATCGGCGTTGGGCGGAGCTGCTGGCCGCCGCACGCGATCAGAAATGCCCGGCAGGCGTTTGGATCGACATCACCGACGCAGGCATTCAAAGGATCGGAGGTTGAATCCCTAGGTCTTCCGACGCATTCGCGTCGCCTTGCCCCGGGTGTCGAGAGATTCCGCCCCCAAACTGGATCGTCGATGCGAATCCAGTCCCACCGACTTCGACACGGCTTCGCAAGACCGGCCGTCATCTTCCACCGTCGAGTCGACGACCATGCCTCTAACCGGTTGAAACGTCTCGATCGCCGACTCGGATTACGCCAAGGTGACTTTCGCCCGCGTTTCGGCTTGGATTCTCGGGCCGGGGCGGGCACAATCGGGAGCCGTTGCGACCGATCGTTCCGCCCTTTATGCGAGAGACCGAGGACCGTGGCCGACCCCATCACGTACGACGACTTCGCCAAGATCGAACTCCGGGTGGCCAAGGTGCTGGAGGCTCGGCCTCATCCCAACGCCGACAAGCTGTTGCTGCTCCAGGTCGACGTCGGCGGCGAGACGAAGCAGATCGTGGCGGGCGTCCGCCAGCACTACACGCCCGAGCAGCTCGTCGGCAAGAACATCGTGGTCGTGAACAACCTCGCGCCCGCGATGCTCCGCGGCGAGACGTCCAACGGCATGTTGCTGGCCGCCACCTCGGGCGAGAAGGTGATCCTGCTCACCGTCGACGACCCCGACTGCATCGCCGGGGCCAAGATCAAGTAATCCGCCCGAGCGAGGCCTTTTGCGCTTGGGTAAAGACCTCGGCGACTTCCAGACGCCCCCGGAACTCGCCGCCGCCCTGGTCCGCAGGCTCGGCCCGATCGGCGGGCGCTGGCCCCGCGTCCTCGAACCCACGAGCGGGCGCGGGGGCTTCCTCCGGGCCATCCTCGACTCGCCGAGCCCGCCGCGCGAGGCGATCGGCGTCGAGCTGCAATCGGCCTATTGCGACGAGGCGCGGGCCGGCCTCGGCGACCGCGCGACGATCCTCCACGCCGACGTCTTCCAGCTCGACCTGGGCGTCGACCTGCCCTGGAAGGGCGACGGGCCGATCCTGGTCGTCGGCAATCCTCCGTGGGTCACGAACGCCGAGCTGGGCAGGCTGGAGAGCGGCAACCTGCCGCCCAAGCGCAACCTCAAGAAGCTCGGCGGCCTGGCCGCGCGCACCGGCGCGGCCAACTTCGACCTCGGCGAGGCCGTCTGGCTCAAGCTGATCGCCGACCTCGACGGCCGGGCGGCGACGATCGCGATGCTCTGCAAGACCTCGGTCGCGCGGGCCATCCTTCAGCACCTCGCGAAAGTGCGTACGGCGTTCACAGCCGACATGGTCGAGATCGACGCCCGCCGCTGGTTCGGCGCGGCCGTCGGCGCGTGTTTCCTCACGATCGCCCTGGGGACCACGGCGGGAACGGGCCGCGTCGACGTCTACTCCAATCCCGATGCGACCACCCCCACGCGTTCGATGGGCGCGATCCGTGGCCTCTTCGCCGACGATTTCGAGACGGCCCTGGCCTTCGAGTTCGCCCTCGGCGCGAGCCCCCTGCACTGGCGGCAGGGCGTGAAGCACGACGCCGCCGCCGTCATGGAGCTGATCGCCGACGGCCCCGGCGAGCCGCTGTGCAACGGCCTGGGAGAGGTCGTGGACGTCGAGCCCGAATACGTCTATCCCCTGCTGAAGGGGGCCGACCTGAGGAAGCCGGCCGGCGATCGGCCGCGGCGGGCCCTGATCGTCTGCCAGGAGAAGCTCGGCGACGACACGCGGACGCTGGCGACGACCGCGCCGAGGCTCTGGGCCTACCTGGACGGGCACCGCGACCGCTTCGAACGCCGACGGTCGTCGATCTACGAGGGCCGGCCGCCGTTCGCCCTCTTCGGAGTCGGCCCGTACACGTTCGCCCCGTACAAGGCGGTCGTGGCGGGCGTGCACCGACCCCCGCGGTTCCGGGCGGTCGGGCCGGTCGCCGGCCGGCCGACGGTGCTGGACGACACCTGCTACCTGATCCCCTGCCGCTCGGCCGCCGAGGCCGCCCTGATCGCGGCGATCGGCGACGACCCGATCACGCTCGGGCTGCTCCGCGCCTTCGCGCCGGCCGACGCCAAGCGGCCCGTGACCAAGGGCCTGCTCCAGGCGATCGATCTGGCCGTCGTGCTGGCGCGGGCCGATCGCCGGGCGCTCGTCGCGCGGGCCGTCGTGGCGCTTCGGGACGACCTGGGCGTCGCGGATGCCGATCCGACCGCCGCGATCGAAACGGCCGTCGAGCCGCTCGCCCTGTTGCTTTCGGGCGAACGCGTCCCGACACTGGGTCCAGATGCGACGTCGCCCGAGAGCCGCCCCCGAGCCGCCGAGGAGTCGTGATGGCCTTCGCCACGATCCAGTACTTCAGCCGTTCCCTGTCGAAGGCGTCGGCCTTCAACGTCATCTTCCCCGACGACCCGGCGATCCCCCGCCCCTGGTCGACCTTCTACCTGCTCCACGGCCTGTCCGACGACCACACCATCTGGGCCCGCCGCACGAGCATCGAACGCTACGTCCAGGACATGCCCCTGGTCGTCGTGATGCCCGACGGCGGCCGCGGCTGGTACACCAACGCCGCCGAGGGCTACGCCCACGAGGACGACCTGATCCGGGACGTCGTGGGCCTCGTCGACCGCACCTTCCCCGTCAAGGCCGAGCGCGAGGGGCGCGCCATCGGCGGGCTCTCGATGGGGGGCTACGGCGCGGTCAAGCTCGGGCTCAAGCACCACGAGACGTTCTGCAGCGTCAACTCGCACTCGGGCGCGATCGCCTTCCTGCGATCCGATCCCGCCGAGAACCGCAAGCTGAGCCCGGAGTTCGAGCGGATCTTCGGCAAGGAGCCGAAGGGGGGCCCGGAAGACCCCTTCGCGATCGTCGAGCGGATCGACCACGGCCGGATCCCGGCGATGCGGATCGACTGCGGGACCGACGACTTCCTGATCCAGCACAACCGCGACTTCCACAAGTTCCTGGAAGACCGCCGCATCGCCCACGAGTACCAGGAATTCCCCGGCGACCACAACTGGGCCTACTGGGATCAGCACGTCCAGGAGGCCGTCGCCTTCCACGCCCGGAACCTGAAGCTCAAGCCCTGACCTCGGAGCCGGCCTCGGCCGAGGCCGGCTCGCCGGCCAGGAAACGGGCGACGTCGACGAGCTGACCGGTCTTTTCGAAGACCGAGCGTTGTTGGGTCGCGCCGTCGGGACGCTCGGCCATCGCCCGGGCGTGGGCCAGCCAGCGGGTGCAGCCCAACTTCTCGGCCGTGGGGCTCAGGGTCTCGGTCATGCGGCGGATCGCGTCGCGGGCCACCTCGTCGCGGCCCGACTCGGGGTCGACGAGGACCGCGTCGAGGCCGTGCCGGGCGGCGCGCCAGCGGTTCTGGCGGATCATCAGGCGGCCGAACTCGCTCAGCTCGACGAGTTCCGAGCCGGCGTCCTGGGCCAGGTGGTGGATCAGGCACTGGATCAGCGCGGTCAGCCCCTGGACCGAGGCCAGGTCGGTCGGCATGTCGCAGATGCGGACCTCGACGGTCCCGTGGCGGTCGCTCGGGCGGACGTCCCACCACAGCTCCTTCGTCGTCTTGATCGAGCCGACCTCCGCCAGCCGCTCGGCCAGGCGGACGAACGAATCCCAGTCGCGGAGGAAGGGCGGCTGGCCGCCCGTCGGCGCGGTGCCCATCACGTCGAGCCGATACGACCTCAGCCCGGTGTCGCGGCCGCACCAGTAAGGGCTGTTGGCCGAGAGGGCCAGGAGCGTCGGCAGGTAGTGCGCGACCCGCGTGCAGGCCCGCGCCGCGGTGTCGCCGTCGGGGACGCCGACGTGGACGTGCAGGCCGAAGGTCAACTGGCGGCGGATCGTGTCCTGAATGTCGTCGATGAGCTGGTGGTAGCGCGGGCTCTCCGAGATCTGCTGCTCGGTCCAGTGGCTGAACGGGTGCGAGCCGCCCCACGCCACCCGCGCCCCGAAGCGGCGGGCGCGTTCCTCGACCAGCGTCAGCTTACCCGCCAGGTCGCGGCCGACCTCGTCGACGTCATGGCAGATCGCGGTGTTGATCTCGACGCAGCACTGGTACAGCTCGGGTTTCACCGACTCCGACAGCTCGGCCGGGATCGTCTCGATGATCTCATCGCCGACCGGGGCCAGCTCGAGCGTCGCGGCGTCGATGATCTGCAGTTCAAGCTCCACGCCCAGCGTCGGATGGGAGCTGCCGCGAAAGGGTTCGACCGGCATCGGGGCGTCCTCGCGAGATGGTGTTCATCGCCCCCGGACCGCGGACCGGGGGCCGTTCGGACCAACCGTAGCACTTCCCATGCCGGTCAGGCCTCGTGGCGGGCGTCCCCAGCCCGGGCTCGGCGTTGCCCTTCGGAAACACGCCGCGACGTTCTCGTCGATTCGGCGTCGCGGAGAGTTGCAAAACTCACCGGCGTCTTAAATTATGTCGGGAGGACCGGTGCGGACGCTCCGCGGCGGGCGATCTTGACGATCCGGCCGGGCTCCCGCAATCCGAGCCATCCGAACAGGTGTGCTCAAAATTTCATCGAGGACATCTGGATAGTTCGCCGACGATTGGCAAAATGAAGTGCGAGCGAGAGGGTTTCACCCCGACCCTGTGGAACGACAGGGGGCTTGGAGGCCCGGAACGTGCTGCGCGAACTGTCGGTGCAGAACCTGGCGACGATCGAAGACGTCCAGATCGAGCTGGAGGACGGCTTCTGCGTCTGGAGCGGCGAGACCGGGGCGGGCAAGAGTCTCCTGCTCTCGGCCCTGGGCCTGGTGCTCGGCGGCAAGGCCTCGGCCGAGCTGGTGCGCGCAGGCAAGCCCGAGGCGCGGGCCGGCGCCGTCTTCGAGATCGAGAGCCCCACCCTGCGCGTCGAGCTTGAGGAGATCCTCGGCAACGCCCTGGACGACGGCACGCTGATCATCAACCGCCGGGTCTCGGCCCAGGGCCGGAGCGCGGCGCAGGTCAACGGCATGCCCGTGACGATCGCGACGCTCCAGAAGCTGGCCGAGCGGCTCATCGACCTCCACGGCCAGTTCGAGAACCGGGCGCTCGTCGACCCCGACCGTCAGCGCGGCCTGCTCGACGCCTTCGGCGGCCTGGAGGAGCTGCACCTCACCTACTCCGAGGCCCGCGCGAAGCACGACGGCCTGCGCCGCTCCCGCCAGGCCCTGATCGACGCCACCCAGGCCCGCCAGCGCGAGCGTTCGCTGCTGGAGTTCGAACGCGACGAGCTGGCCGCCGCCGACCCCAAGGCCGGCGAGCACGAGGAGTTGGTGCAGGAGTCGCACATCCTCGCCAACGCCGAGGCCCTCCGCACGGCCGCCGTCGACGGCCATCGGCTGCTTTACGAGGCCGACCGCTCGGCGCAGGAGATCCTCTGCCGCGTCGCGCGGTCGCTCGAACCGCTGGCGAAGGACGTCCCCGAGCTGGCCGACGCCGCCGCCTGCCTCGAACGCCTCGCCGACGAGACCCGCGAGATCGCCTACACCCTCCGCGACCTGGGGAAGGACTGGGACGACGACCCCGAACGCCTGGAGGACGTCGAGACCCGGCTCGCCCTCTACCGCAAGCTCTCCAACCACTTCCACTGCAAGCCCGACGAGCTGGCCGCGCTCCGGGCCGAGGTCGAGGCCAAGCTGGCCGCCATCGATCGCGCCGAGACCGACCTGAAGGAGTTCGACAAGCCCCTCGGCGAGGCCTGGTCGACCCTGAAGCGGGCCGCCGCCGCGCTCTCGGAGGGCCGCCGCAAGACGGCCAAGGATTTCGGCAAGGCGATCCAGGCGCGGCTGAAGTGCCTGGGGATGGACCGGGCCAAGCTCTCGGTCGACGTCGAGTCGCGCGACCTGGGGGACGACCCGACCGTCGCCTCGCCGCCCGAGTCGGGGGCCGACCGGGTCGAGATGATCTTTTTGGCGAACCCCGGCGAGGTGCCCCAGCCGCTCCGCAAGATCGCCTCGGGCGGCGAGCTGTCGCGGGTCACGCTCGCGGCCAAGGCGGTGCTGGCGGCCGTCGACAGCGTCCCCACGCTCGTCTTCGACGAGATCGACACGGGCGTCGGCGGCCGGTTGGGCTCGGCGCTCGGGAAGACGCTCGCCGACCTGGCGAGGCACCATCAGGTCGTCTGCGTCACCCACCTGCCGCAGATGGCGAGCTACGCCCGCAAGCAGTGGGTCATCCGCAAGCAGGTCGACCGCGGCCGCACCCGCACCACCATCGCCCCGCTCGCCGAGACCGAACGCGTCGCCGAGCTGGCCGCCATGCTCCGAGGCGACTCCGCCGTCGAGAGCACCCGCCGCGAGGCCCGCGAGATGCTCCGCGAGGCGCGGGAGGCCGTCGGGGTTTCCTGACGACGGCCGCATATTAAGGCGTGGCGGCCCTTCTCCCCCGGGAGAAGGTGGATCGAGGGCCATCTGGAAGGTGCCATTCGCGGAGCGGTGATCCGAGACCATCCTACCTTAGGAGGCTTGCGCCGTCGGCTCCGCTTGCCGCCTCAACTTAAGCCCGAGAACACGGAAAAACAAAAAATTCGGGCCAACGAAGCCAATCCGCGGGGCCATCAGACCGGACCAAAGTCCACATCTCAACAGACTTTACATCCATCCATATCGTCGAACGCTGAAACCAACGAAGCCCGAGCGAAGCCGTAACGGACCCAGGCCAGGCCGATGGCCGGGCTCCAGGGTTTCAGGCCCCCCCGGACTTCCCGGTCAGCAGTCGGCCCAGGCCGGCGAAAATCTGGCGGATCACCGACCAGGCCATGACGAACGGCGTCGTGGGGTGGGTGAAGACGGTGGGGAGGTTGCGCTCGAAGACGAAGTGCCCGGTCCACATGATCCCGTACGAGAGGCAGAACAGGCCGAGAGCCCACCACGGCCGGAACGGGGCGAGGATCACGGCGAGCGCCATGATCGGCCAGCCGACGCCCACGTGCAGGACGTGGTTGATCGGGTTCTGGTGGTCCTCGCGATAGGTCGCCCGCATCCGTTCGAGGCGGCCGGTCGGCGGGGCGGTCGATGTCGTCTGGGTCATGGTCGTCGAGCCTTCCCTGGCGGGCGTCAGTCGCCCTTGGCGGCGGTGGGGGCGTCGGCGGGCTTCGCGGCGACGCCCTGGTGGACCTTGGGGTCGGTGTACGTGTCGAGCTTGCTGTGGATGACCTGGGGCCAGTAGGTCTCGAAGACGAACTTGGGCGAGTTGTCCTCGTCGTGGCAGCGGATGCACAGCCGGTTGCGGTCGGCCTGCTCGGCGGTCAGCTTGAGGGCCGTGCGGAAGGCCAGGTCGTCGGGCGCGGCGACGTGCTTGGAGGCCGGCCCGTGGCAGTTCTCGCACTGGTTGCCCTTCAGCAGCGGCGTGGCCGCGGCCGACTTCCAGCCCGAGTTGTACTCGAAGCCGACGGTGTGGCAGGTGACGCACTCGGCGTCGAAGGTCACGTCGGGCTTGGGGTCGTGCTCCAGGCTCACGAACGCCTGGGCGTGCTTGGTGGTCGACCACTTCAGGAACGTGTTCGGGTGGCACTGCTTGCAGGACTCGGCCCCGATGAAGGTCGCCCCCGGGGCGCCGCCGACGTAGTCGTGGCGGGGGAAGTTCTCGACCGTGCCGACCGCCTTGAGGAGGCCGCGGTACTCGTCCTCGATGATCTTCTTGACCTCGCTCCCCGGGCCGTTGTACTTCTCGGTGAGCCCGAGCTGGTGGTACCTCGGGGCGGCGCCTTCGAAGAAGCCGATCGCGCCCACGTACTTGCCCCGGCGGCCGACGTTGACCAGCATCGTCTTGCCGCCGTTGAGCATCTGGGGGTCCTGCTCGGGGTCGGCGACCTCGGAGGTGGCGATTACGATGTCGAAGCCCGGGTAGGCCGTCGCCAGCCGACGGGCCTCCTGAGGGGGGCCCTGGATCATCAGGACCTGGTAGTCGCTCCGGCCTTCCAGATCCTGGAGGACGCCCGGCAGGACGTCGTCGGGACGCTTCACGGTCGGCAGCAAAGCGTCCTTGTCCGGGTCGGTCAGCTTGGCCAGCGTCCCGGGATCGAGGACCGAGGTGACGCCCAGCCTGACCGGGCCGGCCTGGACGAGGACGTGCGGGACGATCAGGGTCTCGAAGCCGGCCCCGGGGACGACGTTCGCGGCGACCAGCTTCGTCGAGCCTTCCAGGCCGTTGAGGAACTGCGCGAAGGCCTCGCCGACGCCGATTTTGAGGTCGTCGGCGCTCAGGGCCAGGGCGTCGTACGGGAACGCGCCGAGGGCCTTGATGGCGATCCCGAACTTGATCTTGGCCTGCTCGAAGCCGCCGCGGGCCCCGGCGGGATCCTTGATGAGGCTCCCCAGGTCGATCAGGGCGTAGGGGATGCCCTGGGCCTTCATCCGCCGCACGAAGTCGAACCGCCGGATCAGCCCGCCGAGCTGGCCCGCGGCGCAGCCGCACGGTTCGAGATAGCCGTCCATCTCGCCCGAGACGACGAGGATCCCCTGGGGGGTCGGCCACTGGGCGAACAGCTTGAAGGACTTGGTCGGGGCGTCGGCCGCGGGCGCGGCCGGGGGCGGCGAGGACGACGTCCCATCAGCCCCCTTCTCCGCGTCGGGGCGGGTGCATCCCACGTAAGCCAGGAGCGCTGCGGCCGTCGCGACGACGGCGAGCGGCCTCAAGGATGATCGGGCCAACGTCGTTCCCTCCTTGCTGGAGCCCGTCCCGCGCCGGCCGGGCGAGCCCGCCGTGCGGGCCGCCGCGGGGCCGGGGCCGATCGCGGAGTCTACTCGGCGGGTCGTGGGCCGATAAGGTCAATTCCCCGGCCGCCGGGGACGTCCGAGGCGCTCAAACACGGTTCCAGAGGCTGTCAGGCCCACCGGACGACGGCCTTCCCCCCTCGCGGGGGAAGGTGGCCCGGAGGGCCGGATGAGGGGGAGACGAGCACGAAAGCCGTCGCCTCGACATCCCGCCTGCCGTGCGATTCCGGCGGAGCCTGGTGCGTCCTCCCCCTCGTTCGACTCCTGCGGGGTCTGCCTTCCCCTGCGAGGGGGGAAGGCGTCGGAACGGACGCCACTCGGTCTTCGGAAACGGCCTCTCAGTTCGAGCCGACGAGGAAGCTGACGGGGACCTTCAGCTCGCCCACGCTCGCCATGTCGGTCTTGAGCACGATCTCGCCGTCGATCAGCCCCGGCGGGGTCCCCTTGGGGACGTTGACCTTCAGGCGGTAGCGGCCCTTGACGCCGCCCGCGTCGGCGGGCTCGACCGAGACGTCGATCTTGTCGGGCTTCTGGGCGACCGTGAAGTTCGCCTCCTTGCCGCCGCGGACGAGGAGCGTGACCTCGGCCGAGGCCCCTTCCTTGCTCTTGACCGTCACCATCCGCACCCGGTCGGGGACGACGCTGATCGGCCCGCTCACCGCGCCCACCACCGTGAGCTTGATCTCGGGCCGGTGGGGGTGGTCGGTGTGGATCACGACCTCCTCGCGCATGTGGCCGATCGGGAAGCCGGGTTGGAGGTTGAGGTTCACCTTGTACCCCGCCTTGAGCTTGCCGCTCGCCAGCTCCGACTCCGACATCGGGACCACGTCGGTCTTGAAGAACTCGGGCCGGGACGTGTTGACCTCGGTGATCTTGGTTTCGGGCCGGTCGGGCGAATAGACCGCCACGAAGACGCTCTTGGGGTCGTCGCTGCTGACCGAACGCAGGTCGATCGTGTCGCCGGGGATGACCACGACGGGCGGGTTGATCTTGCCGTGGACGAAGAGCGGGAAGGTCGGGTGGTCGGGGTCGTTCGTCTCGATGTTGGCGCCCTTGTGGAAGTCGCCCGTGACGAAGTTCGTCTTGAACTCGATGTCGATCTCGGTCGACTCGCCCGGCTTGAGGACCAGCTTGTCGCCCTCCTTGCGGAGCTTGGCGACGGTGCACATGCAGGTGGAGGTCCCCTTCCAGATCTCGAGGTCGGCCTCCCCCTTGTTGGTCAGCTTCCAGGTCCGACGGCCCGTCGCCTGCTGGCCCATCTCGCCGAACTCCCAGGTGAGGTCGCCGTCGACCACGGCCTTGGGCGCGGGGCCCGTCTTGACCGGGGCGACCGGCAGGTTCCAGGGCGTGCTCGTCGGCGTCGCATTCATGAGCACCGTGGAGCCCGCCGCCAGCCCGACCACCACGACTACCAGGATGACCCACCGCAACATGTTGAAAAATCTCCGATTAGGGCGACCGCAAGGGTGACGGCCGGCGCAGGACGTGACGTCGCCGCGATGACGGATGCGCTTTCTACGAACGACCGCCCCGATGCGTTCACGCGACGGGACCTTTTATCTTAGAAATCGCCGCTTCCGGCGGTCAAGCGGCCCACGCCCGCCCGCCGGCCGGCGGCTCCGTCTCAGGCCGACGGCCCGACCGGCCTGCACCCGGCGAGGTTGACGCCGTTCCCCTGCCCCTCGTGGTGGAACACCTGGCCCCGGCTCAGGTCGACCAAGTCGACCAGCCCCGCCTCGGCGAACCAGCCCCGCACCTCCTCGACGGTGTGGCGGGAGAGGTACTTCGGCGCGTACCAGTCGAGCGTGTCGCAGACCCGGACCTCGGCGTCGGGATGCATCGAGACCCCGATCGTCAGTGCGTGCAGGGCCACCCCCGCCCGCTCGACGACCCGCCGCCGGCTGGTCATGAGCCGCCGCTTCAGGAGGCCGATCGGCGCCGAGACCCGGCAGAGACCCAGCAGCAGCCCGAGCGGCAGCCGCGTCGACACCGCCCGATGGGCGTTCATGATCCGCTCGACGACCGGGCTCTCGCGTTCGTAGACCCAGATCGCGATCCGCCCCCCCGGCTTCAGGAGCCTGGCCAGCTCCAGGAACGCCGCGCGGGGATCGGGGGTGTGGTCGAGCACGCCGATCGAGTAGATGTGGTCGAACGACCCCGCGGCGAACGGCGTCCGCAGCAGGTCGCCGCGGACGATGGCGACGCTCGGCATCCCCGCGGTCAGGTCGCGCGCCGCCAGGACGGCCTCGCTGAGGTCGAGGCCGACGACCAGGCGGGGGCCGGCGGCCGCCACCCGCAGGTAGCGGCCCATCCCGCAGCCGCCGTCGAGCACGACCTTGCCGGCCAGGTCCTCGGACCGGAGGCCCGTCCGGTTGGCGAAGGTGGCGCGGTCCTCCTCGTCCCTGACGATTCGGAAGCGGTTCCACTGGAGGCCGTAGGTCGACTTCGTCCGGGCCTGGTCGGGGGGGGATCCGGTCATGTCGGGGCCGCGCGGGTCGGTTCGGGACGGTTCGATCAGTAGGAGTCGGCCGAGACGACCTCGCCGAAGTTCCGCGTGCAGAGGGCCTGGAGGACGCCGAGCTTCATGCCGGGGGTCATCTGCATGGTCCCCTGGCCGTCGCCGTTGAAGATCAGGCCGGTCGCCGTCTTGGTCCCCGGGTCGATCGGCCAGCAGTCGACGGTGTCCTTGAGGAACCGGACGCTGCCGTCGGCCAGGCCGACGTTGGCCCCTCCGGGGTGACGGCTGCCGATGTTGAAGGCGATGTAGTCGCGCGCCGTGGTGTCGCTCAGCCGGAGCAGCTTGAGGGTGCCGTTGACGGGGTAGTAGCCGCCGATGAGCGTGTCGGTCCAGAAGCCCGAATTCCAGCCGTGGTACTGCGCCCGGCCGGCCGAGTCGAACGCGCCATGGTCGTGCTCGGCGAAGAGGATCGTATTGCTGGCGCCGTCGGTGATCTCGGCCAGCCGGGTCGAGCTGTGGGCGTAGATCGCGCCGTTGGTGTTCCGGCGGCGGGCCTCGAAGGTCGGGTTGTCGATGTGGAGCATCAGGCTCCAGCACCCCACGACGCCCGCGTAGCTGCTCTTGGCCTGCTTCCAATCGCCGGTCGGCAGGCTCGCGTACTGGCTGACGTTGACCGGGGTCAGGTCGAAGCTCGACGCGTCGCTGGGGCACTGCAGGGCCGAGACGCTGATCCCGGCCAGGGTCGCGTTCTCCGCGGTGAAGACGCCCGGGTCGAAGTTCACCATGTTGAAGACGTTCTGCTGCTCGAAGAACGGGAGCATGTGGACGAACGGGCTGAAGTTCCACTTCGAGCCCGGCAGCGTCCCGCGACGGGTGAAGCCGCCCGGCGTGATCACCTGCTGCGCCGACTCGTAGTTCAGCGCGGCCAGCGAAAGCTGCTTGAGGTTGTTCGTGCACTGGGCCCGGCGGGCGGCCTCGCGGGCGGCCTGGACGGCCGGCAGCAGGAGCGCGATCAGGACCGCGATGATCGCGATGACCACCAGCAGCTCGATCAGCGTGAAGGCGAACCGGGGGGCTCGCGACGTTCGGTCGGCGGGGGTGCGGGGCGGGGACAATCCAGGCTCCTCCTGAGGGCGGGACGGGGCGCACGGGTCCCATCATAGTCGACCCGTCGTCCGGCCACAATCGAGGGCGGGAGCCCGGGGCTCAGGGCCGGGCCGCTCGGGCGTCCCACTGGTCCTCGGCCGCGCTCCGGCGCAGGTAGTTGGGCTCCAGGCCCCAGAGGTCGCCGGGCGGGCCGTTCTCGGCCAGCCGCAGGGTCAGCTCGACGAGCCCGCGGCCGGTGGCGCGGTGGATCGGGTCGTCGAGGTCGATCGCGGCGAGGGCCGCCAGGCTCGAACGCATCGCCGGGCTCTTGAGGCCCGAGGCCAGGACGAAATCCCCGGCCTCGACCCGCGACGACCACTCGGACAGGGGCTCGATCCGGGTCGGGCCGCGGGCGACCAGCGGGGCGCCGGGGGCCTCGCGGGAGAATTCGGCGGCGTAGAGGTCGCCGCGCTGGGCGTCGCCGACGACCAGGACCCGGGTCGCCGACTCCGGGGCGTTGCCGGCCAGGGCCTCCAGGCTGTCGAACCCGACCAGCCGCGCGCCGGCCGCGTAGGCGAGCGTCCGCGCCGCGGTCAGGCCGATCCGCAGGCCCGTGTACGAGCCCGGCCCCAGGCCGACGCCGATCGTGCCGAGTTCGAGCGGCCGGATCCCCGCCTGCTCCAGCAGGGTCCGGATGCAGGGGATCAGGTCGCGGCCGTGCTTCCGCGAACCGTCGGTCTCGGCTTCGAAGACCAGGCCCGAGGCGGTCCGAAGGCCGATCGTCGAGCGGTCTCCCGAGGTGTCCAGGGCGAGGAGATTCTGGGAGGAGGGCACGACGACGGGGACTCACGGGGCCGAGGAGAACGAGACGGAACGCGACCGCCGACTATAGCCGGGGATCGGCCCGGGAGTCAGCCGCGGTTCCTCGAAACCATCGATAGTGGGTGGGGGGCGTCGAGACTTTCCCCGGCGAAATCGGGTGCGAATCAACTTTCTTTTCGACGAATTCTCATTCATGATTCATATCATGCCGCGACCCACAACCGAGGGGCCCTGACGTCGGTCCCGAAAGCTGCCGAAGCCTCATGACGATCTCCCTCATTCCGTGAGGAGGACTCCCTCGATGCGTCGTGCGATCATCAGCGATATTCACGGAAACCTCGAGGCGCTCGAGACCGTCCTGCGCGACATCGAGGGCCAGGCGGTCGACGAGATCTTCTGCCTGGGCGACGTGATCGGCTACGGCCCCAACCCGCGCGAGTGCATCGACCTGGTCATCGAGAACTGCCACGTCACGCTGCTCGGCAATCACGACCAGGGGGCCATGTTCGACCCCGACGGCTTCAACGTCGGCGCCGAGCGGGCCATCTTCTGGACCCGCGGCCAGCTCGAAAGCTCGACCGATCGCGCCAACAACGAGCGGCGCTGGGAGTTCCTGGGCGAGCTGCTCCGCTCGCACCGGATGTCCCCCTTCCTGTTCGTGCACGGCTCGCCGCGGAACCCGCTGAGCGAGTACATCTTCCCCGAGGACATCTACAACCACCGCAAGATGGAGCGGCTGTTCCAGCTCGTCGAGCGCTACTGCTTCCAGGGCCACACCCACGTCCCGGGGATCTTCACCGAGAGCTACCAGTTCTTCGCCCCCGAGGAGATCGACAACGAGTACACCCTGGGCGACGGCAAGCTGCTGATCAACGTCGGCTCCGTCGGCCAGCCCCGCGACGGCGACCCCCGCGCCTGCTACCTCGTCCTCGACGACGGCGACTCCTCCAAGCCCCCCAAGATCACCTACCGCCGAAGCTCCCCTCGATAAAGGGGCGACGGCCTGTCCGCACGGGAGTCCGCCGGGCCGAGCGGCACCCGATTCAGGATTCTCGAGAGGCGATTTCGCAACATCCCGCCGGCCCCGAGAGGCGGCGTGAGGGCCCCTGCAGGCCCGGAAAGCCGGATTTCGACGGGATCGACGAGGTCGTCGCGAAGTACGTCCATGGATTGGTGAACTTGACCCGTCGCCGATCCCAGACTTATCTTTAGTATTGAGGGCGCCGGAGGAAATTTCCTCCGCAAGAAGTGCGTCAAGTAAGATAGTCTGGTGGGAGCCTCGCCCCTTCGCGGCACCCCCGGTCGTTCTCGGCCAGGCCACCGATCCTGCCGGCGGCCGATCCCCTCCTTTCCTCGGAGGATCCCCCGCGGTGCGTCGTGCGATCATCAGCGATATTCATGGGAACCTCGAGGCGCTCGAGACCGTCCTGCGCGACATCGAGGGCCAGGCGGTCGACGAGATCTTCTGCCTGGGCGACGTGATCGGCTACGGCCCCAACCCCCGCGAGTGCATCGACCTGGTCATCGAGAACTGCCACGTCACGCTGCTCGGCAATCACGACCAGGGGGCCATGTTCGACCCCGACGGCTTCAACGTCGGCGCCGAGCGGGCCATCTTCTGGACCCGCGGCCAGCTCGAAAGCTCGACCGATCGCGCCAACAACGAGCGGCGCTGGGAGTTCCTGGGCGAGCTGCTCCGCTCGCACCGGATGTCCCCCTTCCTGTTCGTGCACGGCTCGCCGCGGAACCCGCTGAGCGAGTACATCTTCCCCGAGGACATCTACAACCACCGCAAGATGGAGCGGCTGTTCCAGCTCGTCGAGCGCTACTGCTTCCAGGGCCACACCCACGTCCCGGGGATCTTCACCGAGAGCTACCAGTTCTTCGCCCCCGAGGAGATCGACAACGAGTACACCCTGGGCGACGGCAAGCTGCTGATCAACGTCGGCTCCGTCGGCCAGCCCCGCGACGGCGACCCCCGCGCCTGCTACCTCGTCCTCGACGACGGCGACTCCTCCAAGCCCCCCAAGATCACCTACCGCCGCGTGCCCTACGACCTCGAGAAGACCATCCGCAAGATCCACGCGATCACCGAGCTGGATCCCTTCCTCGGCGACCGCCTCCGCCAGGGCCGCTGAGGCCGTCGCGGGCGTACCGGCCCCGCCCCCGTCGGGGGCGGCGGACCGGCGTCGGCGCGCAGGTCGCCTTGCGGACCGGACGCCCGCTGGCGACAATCGAGGCGAGCATCCGAGGCGTCCTCCTCGGCCCGGGATCGTCCGGGTCGATCCCCGGCCCCGAGGTCGGTTGGTCGCATCGCCCTCGACTCGCCCCGTCCAACCGCTTCGGGACTCCTGGTTCATGAGCAATGAGAGACGCCTCGTCGTATTCGTGATGCTGACCTTCGTGTGGGTGATGGGCTTCCCCTATCTCCTGCAGAGGCTCGGCCTGACGCCGCCGCCCGCGCCCAAGAAGCCCCCGGCCGTCGTCGCCAAGGCCAAGGCCGACGCCGACGCCCTCGCCGCCGCGAAGAAGGCCGAGGCGGCCGTCGCGAAGCGGGACGTCGTCAAGCCCGAGGAGCCGGCCGCCAAGGGCGAGGACTCCAAGGCCAAGGTCGACCTCGTCCCGGCCGCCGAGCTGGTGCTGGGCTCGCTCGGGGACGCCTCGCCGACCGGCTATCGCTTCCAGGTGCAGCTCGACCAGAAGGGGGCGGGCGTCGAGTCCGTCGTCTCGTCGCGGTACGACGCCGATTTCGAGGGCCGGGTGAATCCCCACCTGCCGCTGCAGCTCATCGGCCGCGACCGCAGCAAGCCCCTGCTCTCGGCCGCCTGGCCGCCGTCGCTGTCGCTCACCCTCAGCTCCCCCGACGGCCCCGGCCGCGCCGCGCCGGCGCTGCGGCCCATCGAGCGGGCCGAGCTTTCCGACCTCAACCCCGACGTGGCCGTCACCGAGGACATGCTCGACGCCCAGCTCTGGGAGGCCGTCCGCGACGAGCAAGGGCGGGTGGTCCGGAACCTCAAGCGCGAGGCGAGGGACGGCGTCCCGGCCGCCGAGGGCCAGGAGGCTTCGTTCCGGACCAAGGCCGACAACGGCGTGATCGTCACCAAGACCTTCCGCCTCTGGCAGGGCGCCGACGGCTTCGAGTTCGACCTGAAGTTCGAGAGCCCCGACCAGGAACGCGCCTTCAGCTACAACCTGCTCGGCCCCTACGGGATCCCGATCGAGGGCGAGTGGTACACCTCGACCTTCCGCGAGGTCTTCTTCGGCACCGCCGCCCCGGGCGGGTCCGTCTCGCTCGAGGCCCACACGGCGTACGAGGTCGCCAAGGCCGGCGACAAGGTGGTCGACTCCACCGTCCAGCCCCTGCGGTTCACGGGCGTCGAGAACCAGTACTTCGCGATCCTCGTCGCCCCCATCCTGGCCTCGAAGAACCCCGAGGACCGGATCGACCGCGAGACCCGGGCGATCGTCCTGCACCGCCACCCCCAGGACATCCAGAAGTCCGACGTCGGCGTGCGGATCGGCTCCAAGCCGGTCAAGGTCGGGCCCAACGCCCCGCAGACCTTCGCCTTCCAGGTCTTCGCCGGCCCCAAGACCGAGGCCGCCCTCATGCCCTACGGGGCGGAGGAGCTGGGGGTCTACCGCAAGGGGATCATCCCCCTGGCCCCCACCATCGCCCGCTACGTCATCACGCCGATCCTGTCGTTCACCTACGCCCTGACCGAGCGGGTGTCGGCCCTCTTCGGCGGCGTGCGGGGCAACTACGGCGTCGCGATCATCCTGCTGACGCTGATCGTCAAGATGCTGATGTTCCCCCTGGGCCGCAAACAGGCCCTGATGGCCCAGCGCAGCCAGGCGCTCCAGCCTCACATGAAGCTGATCCAGGAGAAGTACAAGGACGACAAGGAGAAGCTCACCCGCGAGACCTTCGCCCTGTACAAGAAGCACGGCGTCAACCCGGTCGGCGGCTGCCTCCCGGCCTTGATCCAGCTGCCGATCTTCGTCGGCCTCTGGCAGGCGCTGAACACGTCGGTCGGGCTCCGCCAGGCGCCCTTCCTCTGGATCAACGACCTCGCCGCGCCCGACATGCTCTTCCGGCTGCCGGTCGACGTGATGTTCCTCGGCCACTGGTTCAACCTGCTGCCGATCCTGGTCGTCGGCCTGATGCTCGTGCAGACCAAGCTCTTCGCGCCCCCGGCCACGACGCCCGAGGCCGAGATGCAGCAGAAGACGATGAAGTACATGATGGTCGTCATGGCTGTGATGTTCTACAAGGTCCCGTCCGGCCTGGGCCTCTACTTCATCACCAGCAGCCTGTGGTCGATCGGCGAGCGCCTGCTGCTCCCCAAGATCATCCACGAGACGCCGGCGGAAGGCGAAGACTTCGGCGACGGCGGCAACGGTCGCAAAGGCCCGCCCACGCCCACCGCCCCCGCCAAGCCCCCCGGCAGCATCGCCAAGTTCTGGAACCGCGTGCTCGACGAGGCCAAGAAAGACCCCACCTACCGCAAGATCGTCGACGACCGCGACGGCGGCGGCAAGGAAGGCAAAGGGAAGGACCGCCCCGGCGGCGGCGAGCGCACCGACGACCGCCGCGACCGGGGCAAGCCCCGGGCCCGCCCCGGTCGGAAATGAGCCGAGCCGGCGCACGCCGGGACGGAGGGCGCGGCGGCCGTGTCATCGGTTTTCGACCCTGAAGACGCGATCGCCGCGACGGCCTCCGCCCCCGGGCCCGGCCTGCGCGGGATCGTCCGCGTCTCCGGGCCGGACGCCTGGCGGATCGCCCTGGCTGGGTTCGAGCCCGTCCGGCCGCTCCCGGCCCCTCCCCCGCGCCGGGCCGCGATCATTTCGGGCGTCTACCGGCTGCCGGGCCTCCGGCCGCCGCTGCCGGCCGACGTCGCACTCTGGCCGGCGCCCCGGACGTACACCGGCCAGGAGCTGGCCGAGATCCACGCCCCGGGCTCGCCGCCGCTGCTGGCCCACCTGCTCGCCCACTGCCTGGCGCAGGGCGCGCGCCCGGCCCGCCCCGGCGAGTTCACGCTGCGGGCCTTCCTCTCGGGCCGGATCGACCTGACGCGGGCCGAGGCCGTGCTGGGCGTCATCGACGCCCGCGACGGCCGCCGGCTCGACGCCGCCCTCGCCCAGCTCGCCGGCGGCCTCGCCGCGCCGATCGACGCCCTCCGCGACCGGCTGCTCGACCTGCTCGCCCACCTGGAGGCCGATCTCGACTTCGTCGAGGAGGCCGACGTCGACCCCATCGGCCGCGCGGCGCTGGCGGCCGAACTCGCCCGCGAGGCCGCCGCGCTGGCCGCCCTGACCGATCGCCTGGGCCGCCGCGATCGGTCCCAGGAACGACCCCGAGTGGTCCTCGTCGGCCCCCCCAATGCCGGCAAGAGCCGCCTCTTCAACGCGATCCTGGGCGGCGACCACGCCCTCGTCTCCCCACTGGCCGGGACCACCCGCGACTACCTCGCCGCCCCCTGCGCCTGCGACGGCCTGGTCGTCGAGCTGGTCGACACGGCGGGGATCGAGACCGCCGCCGACGCGATCGCCGCCGCGGCCCAGGAGCGAAGATCCTCCGAAGCGGAACGCGCCGACCTGATCCTCGCCTGCGCCGCCGGCGACGCGACCGGCCCCGACGTCCTCGATGAGGACGATCGCGTGCTGCGGGTCTGGAACAAGGGCGACCTGCAAGGCCCGCCGGGCGACGATTGGATCGTCACGAGCGCGGCGGCCGGCGCGGGGATCGCCGAGCTGAAGCGGGCCGTCGCCGCCGCGATCCGCCGCCGCGAGGGCGACCATGCGGCGACGGCGACGTCCGCCCGCTGCCGAGACGCGCTGACGCGGGCCGCCGCCGCTCTCCAGGACGCTTCATCCGCCCTGCTCGCCTCGGCCGGCGACGAACTGATCGCCTTCGAGCTTCGCGACGCGCTCGACTCACTGGGCGAGGTCACCGGCGCGGTCGTCGCCGACGACGTCCTCGACCGCATCTTCGCCCGCTTCTGCATCGGGAAATGAGAAGCGGGCGGGGCCTCGTGGCGTCCGGCGGGGGCGGGGATTATCCTTGGAGGCGTCGCGGGCCGTGCGGGTCGTCGCGACGAGGCCGAGGGCCCTCCCCCGTTCCAGCCAGGACGTCGACCATGCTCAAGCGCATCTCGCCCATCCTCTCCCCGGAGCTGCTGCACCTGATCGCCCAGATGGGGCACGGCGACGAGCTGGTGATCGCCGACGCCAACTTCCCGGCCGTGACCTGCGCGAAGCGACTCGTGCGGGCCGACGGCCATGGCGTCCCGGTGATCCTGGAGGCCATCCTCCAGCTCTTCCCTCTCGACAGCTTCGTGGAGGCCCCGGCGGCCGTCATGCGGCGGATCGACAAGCCCGGCGACCCCGCGCCGATCTGGGCCGAATACCAGCGCATCCTCGACAGCGCCGAGGGCCGGCACATCGCGATGGAGCAGGTCGAGCGGTTCGCCTTCTACGACCGCGCCAAGACGACCTTCGGCGTGGTCGCCACCGGCGAGGGCGCCCTGTACGGCAACATCATCATCAAGAAGGGCATCATCCCGCCCTCTTGATCACGACGGCGAGCGTCGCCTAGTGAGGCGGAAGCGTCCGGCCGGAGCTGGCGGCCGGCGACTCCGAGCCGTTCGCCGGCCCGCCGGCGAGCTTCTCCTGGGCCTCGACCTCGGCCTGCTCGTCGTACTTGGGCAGGCCGTCGAGGACGGACTTGATGGGGACGTCGGGCGGCGAGAGGGCTTCGGTCTCCTCGGCCGAGGGGACCTTTTCGTACAGGGCGTCGAGCGCGGCCCGCGCCGGCTCGGCGAAGTCCGAGTGGTTCGTCAGCTTCAGGACGCGCTGGAGGTCGGAGACGGCCTCGGCGTCGCGGCCTTCCTTGACGCGGCAGAGGCCGCGATGGAGGTAGCCCTCGACGTCGCTGGGCCGCATGGAGAGGTAGCGGTCCAGGTCCGCCCCGGCGGCCTCCAACGTGCCGCGTTCGGTGAGCAGCCGCCCCCGCATGAGGTAGGCGCCGGCCATCTGGGGGTCGCACCGCAGCGCCTGGTCGAAATCGGCCAGGGCCTCGTCGTTGCGGCCCTGGGCCTGGTGGACGGTCCCGCGATAGAAGTACGCCTCGCCCAGGTAGGGCGAGGTTCGAAGGACCTCGTTGAAGGCCGTCAGGGCGCCGTCGAGGTCGCCCTTGACGATCCGGACTCGACCCTCCTTGATGTGCCCGGGGGCCGCGGACCGCTGCCGGCGCTGCATGCTCCAGTAGATCTGCATCATCAGGAAGGTCGCCGCGGCCGGCAGGCCCAGGAGGGCGACGCGGACCTGGAACCGCATCGCCGGCGAGTACCGCCAGTGGGTGACGGTGACGTGGTCGTCCTTCGTCTCGACGACCTTCTGCTCGTGGATCAGGAACATGGCCAGCATGAAGCAGAAGACCCCGAGGATCCCCAGCCCGCGGGCCAGCCATCGCATCCGGCCGAGCGACAGCAGGAGGACCGCCGCGACGACCAGGAACATGCCCGCGTAGAACAGCTGCGCGATCGCCGACGGCCCGGGCATGTCGAGGATGCGGTCGTAGAACTCGATGCCTCTCATTGCAGGGCGTCTCGCGGTGGGGATGGGGGCGCGCCCCCGGGTCGGGCCGGTGGACATTCCAACCCGCCCCGCCGACCGCGGCGCCGCGACCGAGGAGGTGGGTCGCGGGCTTCGGGGCGTGCGCGTCGTGGTGCGAGGGAGCGGCGAGTCGGGAGGGAGTCACCCTCACTCTAGGAATGCAATCAAGCGCTGTCAATCGACTAGCCGGCCCCGAAGGCCTTTTCGGAACCCGCCCCAGAGAGCCGGCCCGGACGCGCCCCCGCGTCGGCCGGTCGTCCCGACGATTTTGGTTATGCGCCCGCCCCCCGCCCGACGAACGCGCGGGGAAATCGGCCTCCGCCGAAACGGCTGCTATATTCCCAGTAGGACGATGGGAAGTGCAAGGAGACGTGCGAGTCCATGGCACACCGAACGGAAACACGCTCCCCGAGCACGAGGCCGTCCCACCATGACTCGACGACGAGACGCGCGCGTCCGCCTGCCCGACCTGCTGGCCCTTGAGCCCCGCCGACTCCTGACGACCCTGATCGCGATCGTCGATTCGGGCGTCGACCTCAACGACTCCTCGGTCGTCCCCTATCTCGATCTGACCTCGGCGTACGACGCCTACAACGAGCGCACCTACGCCCAGGCCGGGGCCCAGGCGATCCTCGACACCAGCCTGACCCACGGCCACGGGTCGGTCGTGGCGAACATGACGGTCCAGGGGATCGTCGCCGCCGCGGCGGCCTCGTCGCGCCCGCCCGACGTCAAGATCATGCCCATCCGGGACACGTCGTCGGGCCTCAACATCGACCCCAACGCCGTGATCCGGGGGATCTTCTGGGCGGCCGACCACGGCGCGTCGGTGATCAACCTGAGCGTCAACTTCACGTACAACGCCAGCCTGTCCGACCACGACGACCCCCGCGACGGCTCGACGCTCGTCGACGCCATCGCCTACGCCCAGTCCAAGGGCGCGATCGTCGTCACGGCCCCGGGCAACGCGGCCCGCAGCATCGAGCTGATCCCCGTCTTCCCGCCCTACGCCGACGACCCCCTCTACTCCACCACCCGCCCCACGCCGACCAACGTCCTGGTCGCGGCGGCCGTCGACGCGAACGGCGTCCTGACCCCAGTGTCGAGCTGGGGGGCGGTCCACGTCGACCTGGGGGCGTATTCGGGCCCCGAGGGGGCCACGTCGTATTCGGCGGCCTACGCCTCGGGCGTCGCCGGCGTCGTCGCCGACCTGCTCCCGGACGGCTCGTCGCCGCGGAGGGTGCTCGACGTCCTCGAATCGACCGTCACGCCCACGTCGCAGACGGTCGGCGCGTGGTCGAAGACCGGCGGCGTGCTGAACCCCGCCGCGGCCGTCGCCCGGGCGGTCCAGCCCCTCGCCTCCGCCGACGGCTCGATCGTGATCGACGCCGGCGCCGCGAGCGACGTCGACTTCCAGGGGGGCGCGGCCGCGACCACCACGGCGGTCGTCGACCTGGGCGGAATCCCGTCCCCGCCGGACGCCACGGTCTTCCAGACCGCCCGTCAGGGATCGGCGTTCTCCTACGCGATCGACGGCCTGACGCCCGGGAGCATGTACCACGTCCGGCTCGACTTCTCCGAGACCCGCTACGACGGGCCCGGCCAGCGGCTCTTCGACGTCCTGGTCAACGGCGTCACCCAGATCTCGGCCCTCGACGTCTTCGCGGCGGCCGGCGGCGAGAACCGTGCGACGGCCCGCGACCTGATCGTCCAGGCCGACGGCTCGGGGAGGATCTCGCTCGCGTTCAAGGGGATCCGGGGCGACGCCACGGTCGACGCGATCGAGGTTTCGCCGTCCACGGACATCGCCGCCGGCAAGCCCGCGACCTCCTCGTCGATCGAGTCCTGGTCGTACAACCCCGCGCTCGGCGTCGACTTCTCGCCGACTTCGCGCTGGTCGAGCGGCCAGTGGATGCAGAGCACGTCCACCGCCTGGTACGCCGTCGATCTCCAGGACTTCTACACCATCACCGACGTGCGCCTCGACTGGGAGCGGGCCTACGCCGTCGACTTCCAGATCCAGGTCAGCGACGACGGCCGGACCTGGACCACCATCAAGACCGTCGCCGGCAACCAGGCGTACGGCGTGATGGACCTATCCGGGCTGTCGGGCGAGGGCCGTTTCCTCCGGATCTATTGCACGCAGACCAGCGCGGGCTCGAACAACTATTCGCTGTTCGACCTGCAGGTCTCGGGATCGCGCCTGAACGACCTGGCGCAAGGCGCGACCGCGACCGCCACTTCGTCCGAATCGTCGGCGTACACGCCGCCCGCGGCCTTCGACAACGACGCGACCACCCGGTGGTCGAGCGGCCAGTGGATGCAGGGCTCGCAGTCGGCCTGGCTCACCGTCGACCTGGGATCGATCTCGGCCATCCGCGACGTTCGTCTCGTCTGGGAAGCGGCCTACGCGGCCGACTACCAGATCCAGTCGAGCGTCGACGGCAAGAACTGGACGACGCTCCAGGACGTCCAGGGGACCGGCGTCGTCGGCCCGGCGTACTTCCCCGACCTCGGCGGAGTCGGCCGCTACGTGCGGATCCTCTGCCTCAATCCCGGCCCGATCAACGACAACTACTCGCTCTACGACTTCAACGTCTACGGCGAGCCGCTGACGAACCTGGCGACGGGCAAGGTCGCGACCTCGTCGACCAACGAGAGCAACTTCTACGCGCCCTCGATGGCGGTCGACGCCAACCCGGCGTCGCGCTGGTCGAGCGGCCAGTGGATGCAGAACACCACGACCGGCTGGCTGGCCATCGACCTGGGCGCGAAGTACGACCTGGGCGCGGTGGTGCTCAACTGGGAGGCCGCCTACGCCGTCGACTACCAGATCCAGGTCAGCGACGACGGCCAGGACTGGACCACGATCCGCTCGGTCGTCGGCAACGCCAAACCCGGCGTCGACATCCAGGGGGGCCTCTCGGGCTCGGGCCGGTTCGTGCGGATCGAGTGCACCCGGCTCAACTGGGCGTTGAACTACTCGCTGTACGACGTCCAGATCTTCGGCTCGCCGACCGTCGCCGCGACGACGACCTCCGCCGCCGTCGCCACCGCCGACTCCCCGGCCTGGTCGACCTGGACCGCCAGCGCCGCCGTGGCCCCCGTCGCCACCGCCCCGCTCGCCGCGCCGACCCCGACCGTCGTCCCGGCGTCGCTCACCGTCCTGCCGCCGCCGATCCGCCGCGCCCTGCCCGCGGCCGCGTTCGCCATCCGCTCCCCGCGAGTCCCCGCGCCGGCTCCGTCGTTCGCCCGCGTCGGCCGCCCGGGGCTGCGAACGTCGCGAAACTGAGCCGCGCCTCCGCGCAGATGCGGGTGACGGCTCCACGAATGTTCGCGTAATGACCCGCTCGGGCCTTTTGGGCGACAGGCGGGGTGGGGTAGGCTGGCGCGTCATCGCTCGTCGCCTCTCCGCCGGCCCAAGAGGTCCGCAGCATGGAGCGTCTCGTCGCGAAGAACGTGGTCGTCGGCGCGGGGGCGGTCGGCTCGGCGGCCGCATATCACCTGGCGCGGCGGGGCGAGCCGGTCGCGCTGGTGGAGCAGTTCGGGCTCGGCCACGCCCGGGGCAGCTCGCACGGCGCGGCGAGGATCACCCGGCACTCGTACGCCGATCCCGACTACGCCCGGCTCATGCCCGCGGCCTTCCGAAGCTGGCGCGAGCTGGAGGCCGACGCGGGGCGGTCGTTCTACGTCCGCACCGGCGGCGTCTCGTTCGGCCCGCCCGGGGTCGGCTACGTCGATCGGGTCGCGGCGAACCTCGCCGAGCTCGACGTGCCCCATCGCAAGATGTCGGGCGCCGATTGGAATGACGTCCAACCGGCGTTCGCGCTGCCGGCGGACTACGAGGCCGTCTTCGAGCCCGACGCCGGCATGCTCGCCGCCGCGAAGGCGATCGAGGCGCAGGTCGAGCTGGCCCGCCGCGGCCCCGACACCCGCATCCTGACCGAGAGGCCCATCCGCCGGATCGACCTGGAGGGCGAGCGGCCCGTCGTCGTCTCGGACGGCCTATCGATCGAGGCCGAGCGGGTCATCCTGGCCGCGGGCCCGTGGACGGGGAGGCTCGCCCCCGGATCGGCGGCGGCCCTCCGCCCCACCCGCCAGCGAGTCCTGTATTTTCGGCCGGTCAACCCCGCGCCGTACCAGGTGGGTCGATTCCCGACGTTCATCTACATGGGCGCGACCGAGGACGACGCGTTCTACGGGATGCCCGAGTTCCTCGCGCCGGGGATGAAGCTGGGGCGACACGGCGGGCCCGACACCGACCCGGACCGGCAGGATTCGACGGTCCCCGACGACTACGTCGCGCTGCTCCGCACCTTCCTGGCGAAGCACATCCCGGGGCTGGCCGGGGCCGAGATCGTCGCCACCGAGACCTGCATCTATACGGTCGCCCCCGGGGAGCGGTTCCTCGTCGACTTCCACCCCGAGCGGCGGGACGTGATCGTGGCCAGCCCGTGCAGCGGCCACGGCTTCAAGTTCTCGAACCTCGTCGGCCGCGTCCTCGCCGACATGGCGGCGACCGGCGAGGCCGACCCCGCGTACGCCGCCTGGACGCGACTCCCCTGACCCGCAACCGGAGCACGACATGTCGAACCGCCTCGTCCGGACGACGTTCCTCGCCGCGCTCCTCGCGGCCGCGGGGGGCGTCGCCCGCGCCGACGACCCGATCCCGCCCGAGCTGAAGGCCTATTTCCGCACCGAGGCCGAGCGTCTCGCCGCCCGCCCCCTGCTCGACGTGAGGACGGCCGATGACTGGAAGGCGCACCGGCCCGATCACCAGCGCCAGCTCCGGGAGATGCTCGGGCTCGACCCGCTCCCCCCGCGGACCGACCTGAAGGTCGAGGTCCGCGGCGTCGTCGAGCGGCCCGACTTCGTGGTCGAACGCCTCCTCTTCCAGTCGTCGCCCGGCCTGTACGTCACGGCCAACCTGTACCGGCCCAAGGTCGTCGAGAAGCCGCTGCCGGCCGTCCTCTACGTGTGCGGCCACGCCAAGGTCGAGAAGGACGGCGTGATCTACGGCTGCAAGACGCATTACCAGCACCACGCCGCCTGGTTCGCCGCCAACGGCTACGTCTGCCTGGTCCTCGACACGCTCCAACTCGGCGAGGTCCCCGGCCTGCACCACGGCACGTACCGCGAAGGGATGTGGTGGTGGGCCTCGCGCGGCTACACCCCGGCCGGCGTCGAGGTCTGGAACGGCATCCGCGCGCTCGACTACCTGACCTCGCGCCCCGAGGTCGACCCCGAGCGCCTGGGCGTCACCGGGCGGTCGGGGGGCGGGGCCATGTCGTGGTACCTGGGCGCGGTCGACGACCGGCTGAAGGTCGTGGTCCCCGTCGCCGGGATCACCGACCTGCACGACCACCTCGTCGCCGGCAACCCCAAGGTCGCCCACCCCGACGGCGTGATCGACGGCCATTGCGACTGCATGTACTTCGTGAACACCTATCGCTGGGACTATCCGATGCTCGCGGCGCTCGTCGCGCCCAAGGCCCTGCTGGTCGAGAACACCGACGTCGACCCCATCTTCCCCGAGGCCGGCGTGCGGCGGATTTACACGCATCTGGAGACCGTCTACGACTGGTACGGGACGCGCGACAGGCTCGACCTCGTGGTCGGCAAGGGGGGCCACGAGGACACCACGGAGATCCGCCACCCGGCCTTCGCCTGGTTCGAACGCTGGTTGAAGGGCGACGCCGCGCAGCCCCTCGCCGCCGTCGCGGAGCCCGACCGGCGCGTGCCGATCGAGGCGCTCAAGGTCCTCGACCCCGGGAAGCCGCTGCCGCCCAACGTCAACGACACCGTCCATGAGAGCTTCGTGCCCCGCGCCGTCGAATTTACGGTCCTGACCGGCCTGGAGCCCGCGGACGCCGCCGTGGAGTGGGTCCCCTACAAGGAGTCGTGGCGGGCCTCGCTCGAAACCCACGGCTTCGCCGGCCTCCCCTCGGACCAATCCGCCACGATCGTGGTCGACTCCGCCTATGAGGCGCGGAATCCCGACAAATCCACCGAGATCGTCAAGCACGGCCTGGGCCTCACGGCGTATGACTTCGCGCCCCAGGCGCATCCCCAGCTGAGGCAGCGGGTCTGGATGTTCCACAATCCCGGCCGGGGGCGGCCCGCCGCGGGGCTCGAACTCCTCGTCGTGGGGCCCGACGACTGGCGGAAGTACGGCCCGCTGCTCGACGCCTTCGAGGCCGAGGCCGGCGACCCCTCCCCGCTCGCCGAGTTCGCGGCGATCAAGGCGAAGGTCGACGCCGGGACCCGCATGGCGTTCGTCGCGCCCCGGGGCGTCGGCCGGACCGCCTGGGCGGGGTCGCGCGACGTCTCGATCCGTCGCCGATTCGCCCTGCTGGGCCAGACGCTCGACGGCTATCGCGTCTTCGAGGTCCGCGGCGCCCTGCGCTCGCTGGGCGGCGAGAACGCCCCGCCCGTGACGATCGTCGGCCGCGGCGAGTCCGCCGCGCTCGCGCTCTGGGCCGCGTACTGGGAAGGGGGCGTCTCGCGGGCGGTCCTGATCCAGCCCCCGGCGACCGTCCGCGACGGCCCCGCGTTCCTGAACCTGGAACGCGTCCTCGACATGCCCCAGGCCGTCGCGCTCCTCCACCCCATGGAGGTCCGGATCGTCGGCTCGCCCGTCGAGCCCTGGTCCTGGTCCCGCATCCTCGCCGAGGACCTGGGAATGACGAAGCCCTGGCCCGAGATCCTGCCGGCCGCAGGGGCCGGACGCTGAGCCCGATCAACTCCCACCCGCGACACGAGGAACGCATCCGAGGCCGCCGATCCCCTCGAACGCTCGATTCCTCGACGCCGAGACGGCCGCCGACTTGACGCGGTCCCAAGAATGGCCTGCGACGGCCGAGAGGGCTGGGGCACGACTACGAGATCGCGGCGATCCATGAACCGTCGGAATTTCCGTGACACCTCGCGCCTTCCTCATGATGATGCCTGCATCGGACGCCCGAGGGCGTCCCGCCGTCGACGCCGACTCGGCGATGGATCTCGATCCGGTCGGCTCCCAGGCCCAAACTCCTCACCCTAAGAGGCGCGAGCGTGATTCGCATGAAGATTTCGCGATGGATTCGTCCCCTCCTGGCCGCGGCGCTGATGGTCGGCCTCGCCGGCCGCGGACAGGCCCAGAAGCCGGTGGAGGTTCACCACAAGACCGTTAAGGTCGGCGACCTGGACGTCTTCTATCGCGAGGCCGGGCCGAAGGACGCCCCGACGATCCTGCTGCTGCACGGCTTCCCGACCAGCTCGCAGATGTTCCGCACGCTGATCCCCGCGCTGGGGGACGAATATCATCTGGTCGCCCCCGACTATCCGGGCTACGGGCACAGCTCGATGCCGTTGCACGACCAGTTCGAGTACACGTTCGACAACCTGGCGAAGGTGATCGACGAGTTCACCGAGAAGGTCGGCCTGACCCGGTACGCCCTCTACGTGCAGGACTACGGGGCCCCGGTCGGCTATCGGCTGGCGGTCAAGCATCCCGAGCGGATCACCGCGATCGTCGTCCAGAACGGCAACGCCTACGACGAGGGGCTCGACAACGACTTCTGGAAGCCGATCAAGGCCTACTGGAAGGAGCCGACCAGCAAGGCGAGGCGCGACGCCATCCGGAACCTGGTCACGTACGAAGCGACGAAATGGCAGTACACGACCGGCGCGAAGGACCCCGAGCTGGTGAGCCCCGACGGCGCGGCGCACGACCAGTTCCTGCTCGACCGCAAGGGGAACGACGAGATCCAGCTCGACCTGTTCCTGAGCTACGGCAGCAACCCGCCGCTCTACCCGAGCTGGCAGGCGTATTTCCGCAAGCACCAGCCGCCGATGCTGATCGCCTGGGGGAAGAACGACCAGATCTTCCCGCCCGCCGGGGCCGAGCCCTACAAGCGCGACCTGAAGACGCTGGAATACCACCTGATCGACGCCGGGCACTTCGCCCTGGAGACCAACGGCGCCGAGATCGCCGGCCTGATGCGGACGTTCCTCGGCGCCCATGTGAAGAAAAAATAGCCCGGGCGCGGGCCCGGCGATTTCGGAGATTTCCCCGATGCACGAGGTCCCCAGCGACGTCGCCTTCACGCCCGCGGTGAAGGCGATCCAGCAGCGGAAGGGCTCCCGAGGGGGCTACGCCCGGATGGAGCGCGGGGGCGGGTGGAGCACGATCGTCACGCCCGACCTGGCCGAATTCCTCGCCGACCTGGACATGTTCTACCTCGGGACGGCGAACGCCGAAGGGCAGCCCTACATCCAGTACCGCGGCGGCCCGCCCGGCTTCCTGAAGGTCGTCGACGACCACACCCTGGGCTTCGCCGATTTCGGCGGCAACCGCCAGTACATCACGCTGGGGAACCTGTCCGAGAACCCCAAGGCGTTCATCTTCCTGATGGACTACGCGAACAGCCGGCGGGTCAAGCTGTGGGGGACCGCCCGGGTCGTCGAAGGGGATCGGGACCTGCAAGAAAGGCTCCGCGACCCGTCCTACGACGGCAAGGTCGAGCGGGCGATCCTGTTCACGCTCGAAGCCTGGGACATCAACTGTCCGCAGCACATCCACCCCCGTTTCACCCCTCGGCAGATGGCCCCGGTGATCGAGAAGATGCAGGCCCGGATCGCCGACTTGGAAGCGGAAGTCCAGCGGCTGCGATCGAATCCCCGTACGAGCGTCGAGGAGCCTCGCGATGCAGATTGACAAGAACGACACGGCGCTCGTCGTCATCGACCCCCAGAACGACGTCCTGAGCGAGAAGGGCGTCTCGTGGGGCCTGGTGGGGGACAGCGTCCGCGAGAACGGCACCGTCGAGAATCTCGAACGGCTCTTCCGGGCCGCGAAGGAGGGCGACTTCGGGGTCTTCATCTCGCCCCACTACCTCTACCCGAGCGACCAGGCGTGGCGGTTCGGCGGGGCGGCCGAGCGGATGATGCTGGAGGGCAAGGAGTTCTTCCGCCCCGACCCGCTCAGCCTCGACGGCCTGGCCGGATCCGGCGCCGACTGGCTCGACCGCTACAGGCCGTTCATCGAGGACGGCAGGACGGTGGTCGTCAGTCCCCACAAGGTCTGGGGGCCGCAGACGAACGACCTCGTCCTGCAACTCCGCAAGCGTCGCCTCGGCAAGGTGATCCTGGCCGGGATGCTGGCCAACCTCTGCGTCGAGAGCCACCTCCGCGAGCTGATCGAGCAGGGGTTCGAGGTCGCCGTGGTCAAGGACGCGACCGCCGGCCCGCGTCACCCTCGGATCGGCGACGGCTACCAGGCGGCGGTCGTCAACTACGGCTTCGTCGCCGATGCGGTTCTGACGACCGCCGAGGCGGTGGCCGCAATGCTGGGGCAGGCCTAACGGGCCGCGGCCGGCGGGTGAACGATTCCCCGACCTCCGCGGATTGCGCCGGCCGCGGGGCGTCGCCGCGGGCGGACGCGATTGTCGGGACGGGCGGGGTTCTGCTACGCTGGTCGTCCGCGATGCGCTGACTCCTCGTCGTCACTTGTGAGGGCGGTCCGCCTCCGGCCGGTGGGCCGGATGGGGCCGCGATAGGGCCAGAAGCCGATGATCGACCCCCGGGTGGCCAGCGGGTTGAGAGACCTGCTCCCCGCCGTCATGATCCCCCGCGAGCGGATCCTGCAGACCTTCCGCGAGACCTTCGCGTCGTTCGGATTCGTGCCGATCGAGACCCCGCACATCGAGCGGATGGAAGTCCTGACCGGCAAGGGAGCCGGCTCGGACGAGGTCCTGCGGCAGATCTTCGAGGTCACCAATAAGGGGGGGACGCCCGGCGAGCTGGCCTTGCGGTTCGACCTGACCGTCCCCCTCGCCCGGTTCATCGCCAAGCACATGGACGAGGTCGGCGTGCCGTTCAAGCGGTACGCGATCGGCTCGGTCTTCCGGGGCGAGCGGCCGGCCAAGGGGCGTTTCCGCGAGTTCATGCAGTGCGACTTCGACACGATCGGCGTCGACAGCCGCCTGGCCGACGCCGAGACCGCCCAGATCATCCACGGCGCGCTCGCCGCCGCCGACGTCCCGGCCTTCACGATCACGCTCAACAACCGCAAGATCCTCGACGGGGCGCTCGAGACGTTCGGGCTCACGGGCCGGTCGAGCCTGGTCCTGCGGTCGCTCGACAAGCTCGCCAAGATCGGCCGGGACGGCGTCGCCGCCGAGCTGCAGCGGCCGGCCGACGCCGGCGGCGCGGGGCTCGACGCCGGCCAGGTCGAGCGGATCCTCGAATTCGCCGAGACCGGCCGGGGGACGGCCGCCGTGCTCGACGAGGCCGAGAAGCGGCTGGGGGCCAACGCCCAGGCCGCGCAGGGGATCGCCGACCTGCGCACGGTGCTGCACCTCCTCGAAGCCGGGGGCGTGCCTCAAGAACACCTGGCGATCGACCTGGGTTTGGCACGCGGGCTCGACTACTACACGGGGATCGTCTTCGAGACGACCGTGAACGGCTGGGAGAAGTTCGGCAGCATCGCGTCGGGCGGCCGCTACGACGACCTGGCGAGCCTCTACACCACGCGCCGGCTGCCGGGCGTCGGGGCCTCGATCGGCCTCGACAGGCTGCTGGCCCTGCTGGAGGAGGCCGGGACGCTGAAGTCGGCGACGTCGACCGCGCCCGTGCTGTTCGCCAACTTTCCGGGGACCGACCCCGCCGTGGCAGTCCGAATGGCCGCGACTCTCCGCCAGGCCGGCATCGGCTGCGAGATCTACCCCGAGCCGATCCAGGTCGGCAAGCAGATGGGATACGGCACGAAGCACGGCCACAAGCTGGCGGTGATCATCGGCCCCGACGAGGTCGCCGCCGAGATCTTCAACCTCCGCTACCTGGAGACCCGCCACGAGGACAAGGGGCTCGCCTGGTCGGTCCTGGAAGACTCGGTCCGCGGGGCGCTGGAGATCCTCGAACAGGGGGGGCTGCAGTCATGACCGTCCTCCGATCGAGCGACGACCCCCGGATCGCGGCGGGCGCGACCGAGCGGCACGTCGGCCAGGTCCGCGGCACCCGCGACTGGCTGCAGGGCGATTACGCGCGGCTGCTGGGCTACGAGCGCACGCTGCTCGACTGCTTCGCCCGCGCGGGATATCGCCCGGCGCGGACGCCGGTGCTGGAGCTTTCCGACCTCCACGAGCGCAAGAGCGGCGCGGGGATCGTCGCCAGGCTGTTCGAGGTCTCGGGCGCGGGGACGGCCGGGATTTGCCTGCGGCCCGAGCTGACCGCGGGCGTGGTGCGGGCCTACGTCGAGGCCGACGAGCCGCCCCCCCTGCCCTGGCGCGCCAGCGTCTCGGGCCCGGTCTTCCGGTTCCAGGCGACCGGCCGGGGGCTCGACCGCGAGTTCATCCAGACGGGCGTCGAGCTGATCGGCGCGGGGGGCCCGGCGGCCGACGCCGAGGTCATCTGGCTCGCCGATTGGTCGTTGCGGGCCCTGGGCGCGCGCGAGCCCCGGATCCGCATCGGCCACGTCGGCCTGATCCTCGAACTCCTCGGGGGCGCGGGGCTGCCGCCGGCGGCGACCTCGGCCCTGATCGAGTCGCTGAGCGAGGCCGCCAGCGAGGGCGAAGGGGTCGAGGCGCTGGAGGCGGCCCTCGACCGCCTGACCGCCTGGCTGGGCTCGAACGGGACGGCCGAAGGCACCGCGAGCTCGACCTCCGCGACCCCGGACCCGGTCGTCGACCGCCTCTTCCGGCATCTCGTCCCCGACGTGACCGGCCGACGTTCGGGCGGCGACATCGTCGGCCGGCTGCGGCGGAAGTGGGCGCTCGAGCACACGCTGCACGACGCCCTGGAGAAGGTCCGCGGCCTGGTGCACGACCTGGCGGCGCTTCGCGGGCCGGCGGCCGACGTGCTCGTCCGGCTCGACCGCGACTTCGCCGCCCGGGCCCCCGAGTCGGTCGCCGCGATCGGCGAGCTGGCCGACATGCTCGAACATCAGGGCGTCGACCTCGATCGGGTCGAACTCGACCTCGGCTTCGGCCGAGGGATCGGCTTCTACACCCAGATGATCTTCGAGCTTTCGGCGGCGACGCCCCGGGGTCCCGTCGAGGTCTGCGGCGGCGGCCGCTACGACGGCCTCGCCCGGGTGCTGGGCGGGCGCGGCCGCGACGACCGCGGGGCCGGCTTCGCCTTCGGGCTCGAACGCCTCGACCAGGTCCTCGGCCCCGACGACGGCCGGGCCTCGCGGGCGAAGGCCCCGCAGGGCTACCTGGTGACGGGCGGCGGCCGCGGCGTCGGTCGCGAGGCCGCGGCGCTGGCCGCATTTTTACGCGAACGGCTAGACCTGCCCGTCGTCGTCGCCGACCTGGACATCGAGGACGCCGTCGCCTACGCCCGAGGGCTCGGCCTGGACCGCATCGTCACCGCCGGGGCCGAGGTCGAGCTCTGGAACCTGGAGCACGGAGACGTCCGCTCGGTCCGGGAAGGCGAGCTGATCGACCAGATCCGGGGCCGCCTGTCGGTGGTCCGGGGAGACGCCCGATGACCGCCGACCCGATCGACCCCGTCCGCCTGGCCATCCCCTCGAAGGGGCACCTGTACGAGGGGATCATCGAGATCCTCAAGACGGCCGGCTACAAGGTCCGCCGCGCCAGCGACCGCCAGTACGAGGCGACGATCGCCGGCCAGCCCCGATTCCACGTCGTCTTCATGCGTCCCACCGACATCGTCCTGCAGGTCCAGGAAGGCCGCTGCCACCTGGGCGTCACCGGGATGGACGTGTACGCCGAGCAGGCCTTCGAGGCCCAGGAGGCCGCGGTCGTCGTCCCCGACCTGGGCTACGGCGGCTGCCGGCTGGTGGTCGCCGCCCCCGAGAGCTGGGTCGACGTCGGCCACGTCATGGACCTCGTCGACCTGACGGCGGAGTTCAAGGCGGCCGGCAAGACGTTCCGGGTCTCCACCAAGTACCCCGCGCTCGTGCGGCAGTACTTCCGCAAGTGGGGCATCTACTACTACCAGTTGATCGACTCCGAGGGGGCGCTCGAGCTGCACCCGAGCCTGGGCATCGCCGACGTGATCGTCGACCTGACCAGCTCGGGCGTGACGCTCAAGGACAACCGACTGCGGGAACTCGCCGGCGGGATCGTGCTCGACTCGGCGGCCTGCCTGATCGGCCACGCGCCGAGCCTTTCATCGCTCGTAGCCGAGGGCGAGACGGGGCCGCTGGCCCTGCTGCTCGACGCCATGGACGGCGTCAGGCGCTCGGAAGGGCTGTTGCACCTGGAAGTCGTCGGCTCGCCGGCGGCCCCGGGGACGGAGACCGCCGCGGCGGTGGCCGCGTACCTCCGCGGCCAGGGGGCCCAGCACATCGCCCGGGGCGAGGTCTGGGACGACGGCGGGGGCCCGGGCTGGCGGGTGACGGCGCTGGTGGCGGCCAAGCGGCTGACGGCCTGCCAGCGCGCCCTGTTCGACCTGGGGGCCAGCCGGGTCGTCGGCCTCCCCGCCCGGTTCGTCTTCGACCGCGACGCGGCGTCGACGTTCGACGACCTGAAGGAGCGGCTGGCCGCGCAAGTCGCCGAGACATCGCGAGGCTGATACGCCCGAACAGGAGGCGCCGTGCGACCGACCCGCGTTCTGATCGTCGACGACAACCGGGACGCGGCCGACCTCGCGGTGATGCTCCTCACCGCCGAGGGCCTCCAGGCCGAGGCGGTCTACAACGGGTTCGACGCCCTCCGGGCCGACAAGACCTTCCGGCCCGACGTCGTCCTGCTGGACCTCGGGCTCCCCGGGATGGACGGCTACCAGGTGGCCGAGGCGCTCAACCGCGAGCAGCCCCCCCCCTTCGTGGTCGCGATGTCGGGCTACGCCGAGGACCAGGCCGGCGGCGCCGCCCGCGCGTCGGGGTGCTCCCGATACCTGGTCAAGCCGGTCGACATCGAGGCCATGCTGAAGCTCGTCCGCGGCGCGCCGGCCCGCGAGTCCTGAACCCGAACCCGTCGCCCTCCCCCCCTCCCGTCTGCACGGAGCCGTCATGCGCGCCGCCGTCTTCAGCACCAAGCCGTACGACCGCAGGTTCCTCGACGCCGCCGCCGAGGGGACCGGCCACGAACTCCGCTATTTCGAGACCCGCCTGACCCGCGACACCGCCGGGCTGGCCCGGGGCTCCGCCGCCGTCTGCATCTTCGTCAACGACGAGGCCGACGCTCCCGCCCTCCAGATCCTCAAGGAGGGGGGCGTGCAGGTCGTCGCCTGCCGCTGCGCGGGGTTCAACCAGGTCGACGTCCAGGAGGCGCAGAAGCTGGGGATCACCGTGGTGCGCGTGCCGGCCTACTCGCCGCACGCGGTCGCCGAGTACGCCGTCGGCCTGATCCTGGCCCTCAACCGCCACATCCCCCGCGCCTGCAACCGGGTCCGCGAGGGCAACTTCTCGCTCGACGGGCTCATGGGGTTCGACCTGTTCGGCAAGACCGCCGGCGTGGTCGGGACGGGCAAGATCGGGGGGCTCGTGGCGAAGATCCTCCACGGCTTCGGCTGCGAGGTCCTCGGCCACGACTCGTACATCAATCCCGACTGCACGGCGATCGGCGTCCGCTACGTCGGCCTCGACGAGCTGCTGGCGGCCTCCGACGTCGTCAGCCTCCACTGCCCGCTGACGCCGGCGACGAACCAGCTCATCAACGAGGCGACCCTCGCCAAGATGAAGCCGGGCGCGATGCTGATCAACACCAGCCGGGGCGCCGTGATCGACACCGGGGCCGTCGTCGGGGCCCTGAAGTCGGGCCGGCTCGGCTACCTCGGGCTGGACGTCTATGAGGAAGAGGAGCAATACTTCTTCGAGGACTTCTCCAGCCGGGTGATCGAGGACGACGTCCTGGCCCGCTTGTTGACGTTTCCCAACGTCCTGATCACCGGCCACCAGGCGTTCTTCACCCGCGAGGCGATCGGCAACATCGCCCAGACCGTGGTCGACAGCCTCTCCAACTTCGAGAAAGGGCTGCCGCTGCCCAACAAGGTCGACCCCGCGGCGATCGTCCTCTGAATCGTTCGTGGAGAATCCGGCCGTAGCTTTGGGCGCTCTCGCGAAGCCTGACCTAGGCTTTCCTAGGAAGCCGGGCGAGGTGCCTGGCTTTTCCGTTCAAGGAAGGCCCGGATCGGCCTGCAACCTCGAAGAGCCGCCGAACATGAATGTCTTCCATCATCGGCTTCGGGGAGACGCCCCCCAGGTCAACGTCCCCGTGCTCGACCGCCGCTGCTGGCCTCGCGGCGAGCTCAAGTGCCCCGACGCCACGCTGCACTGGGTCTCGGGCTTCAGCGAGTCGTCGCTGGACGCCCGCGTCGTGGACCTCAGCCAGGGCGGAGCCGGCCTGCTCGTCCCCCTGGCCCCGCCCCGGGACGCCAGCCTCCACCTCGTCTTCCCCGGCCACGGCGGGACGGTCGTCGAGGGCTGGGCGATCGCCTGCCGCGAGCAGCTCGAAGGCGGCGGCATGTTCGTCCACATGAAGTTCCGCCAGCCCTGCCCCGAGCGGCTGCTGCGCAGGCTGCTGGGCGACCCGTCGGACGAGATCTGAGAGCAAGAATACCGTCAGAGTCTTCTCCTTCCCCCCGCGGGAGAAGGTGGCCCGGAGGGCCGGATGAGGGTCACGGCGCTTCGCGGTCGCCGATTTGGACCCGACCCGGCATGCCCTCCGATCATCCGCCGCTGCGTGGCGCCTTCCCCGGGGGAGAAGGCGAGTAGGGCCGGATCCCCGCTCCCGCTTGCGGAGCATGGGGCCGCGTCCTCATCGCCCCAGGTGTCGCGCCAGGAAGGCGACCAGGTCGCCCGGCATGCCGTCTTCGGGGTCGGGTCGATCGCGGTAGTCGTCGTCGTGGACCAGGACGCACTCGACGCCCAGGGGGTCGAGCCGCTCCTTGAGGGCGACGCCGAAGTTCGGGTGGTGGATGCCCCGCCCCGGCTCGCCGTCGGCGGGTAGCGGGCCCTTGGGCTCGGAATAGGCCAGGAAGGCCGGCGGCGCGCCCGGCGCGACGTGGGTCAGCGGCGAGGCGTCGGCGAAGAGCGCGGCGGACGACGGATCGTCCAGGCTGGCGCCGGGCTTCAGGCCGAAGAAGGGCCGGATCGCGACATGCTCGTGCGCGCGCCCGCCGATGCGCTCGCGGATGAACCGGGGGTCGTACGAGGTCTGCGCGCCGATCACGGCCAGGCAGGCCGGGCGCGACGACCGTCGGGCGATCGGGTCCGGGTCCGAGGGGTCCGCCAGGTCGGCGTGGAACCCCAGCCAGAGCGCGATCCCCGCCCCCGCCGAGTTGCCGCAGGCTGCGAGCCGGCCGCCGTCGATCCCCAGCTCGGCGGCGTGCTCGCGCAGGTACTGCACCGCCCGCGCCCCGTCGCGCATCGGCGCGGGGTACGGGGCCTGCCCGGATAGCCGGTAGTTGGCCGAGGCCACCGCGATGCCCCGTTCGCGACAGCGGCGGATCAGCCAGGCCGGCACGCTCGACTTGTCGCCGCCCAGGAAGCCGCCGCCGTGGAAGAAGATCGCCACCGGCGCGGGCCGGGGCGGCCCCACGGCCGGCCCCGCGGGGAGCCAGAGGTCGAGCACGTTGCGCTCGTGCGGCCCGTAGCGGAGCCCGCCCTTGTCCGGTCGACGAGACAGTGAGGCGGCCGAGGCCATCCGGTCGCGGATGCGCCCCAGGACGTCGTAACCGATCGGCAAGAGCGCGAGGGAGAGCGCCAGGGCGGCCGGCGCGTGGTATCGGAAGGACCAGCTCATGGAGCAACCTCGGGGTGGATCGCCCGCCGGCACGCGCCGGCGCTGCGGGCCCTGATTAGAGCACGGCGCGTTCCAAGGGCCGAACGGAAACCGGCCGTCTCCCCGCCGAACGCGCGGTCGGAGCGGTCGCGACGGCCGCGACGGGGCCCCGAGCCGATTAGGGCTGCGTGCAAGTCGACTTGACCGCCCGGCCCGGCCTGCTAAAAGAGCGGCGTTCGTCCGCATCACCGCATCGCCCCCCGGCCGGATTGGCATTTCATGCCGGCCCGGGGGCCGGATTTGTCGAAATTACCAGGGACGGCCGCCCCGCCGCGCCGAGGACGTCGCGCCGGGATCATGCGGCCCGTCAGCCAGCCAGGGATGGGGGCCCCACGCTCGTGAGCAACTCAAGGAAGGGCCGGCGCTCGTCGGCCGACAAGTCGCCGCTGCTCCGCCGGATCACGTATTTCGTCGTGATGATCATGTCCGGGGGCGGGGCCGGCATCGGCGGCTGGCTCTGCAAGGACCATCCCCAGCTCCAGCCGCTGGTCTCCCTCTTCCTGGGGAAGCCCGGCGAGGCGGGGGGCGAGGTCCCGCAGATCAAGTCGGCCCTCAAGACGGTCATCGCGGGGGCGCTGTCGGCCTCGGCGAGCGGGCCGGGCGTGTACAAGGTGACGATCGACACGGTCCAGCTCGACCCCAAGGCGTTCACGCCCGGCCGCACGGTCGACGTCCAGGCCCGGGTCCGCAAGATCGACGCCGGCGGCTCCGAGTCGGTCGTGTGGGAGAGCAAGCCGTTCGGCGAGAACCTCGCGGTCGTCGGCCGCGACGAGCTGTCGGCCCACTGGTCGAACCGGCCCTTCGAGGTCGAGTGGCGCGCGGGCGACCGCTTCATGGTCGAGGTCTGGGACCGCAAGGCCGGGCTCTTCTCGGCCCAGACGTTCCGCATGGCCCGGCGCGACGTCGACGTCTTCCCGCTGGCCACGGGCGAGTTCGCGCTCGAGCCCGAAGGCCGCGTCCAGCCCGGGACCGACCCGTCGCGGAACCGCGTCGTGCTGGCCTCGCGGCGCACCGGCGACTCCGCCGTTCGGCCCGCCCAGCCGCCCCGCGGCGACGCCCCCGCCGAGGTCGCCGAGCGTCCCCTCATCATCCGCTGATCCGGTCCTTCCGACGGAGGCCCCGCCGTGCCCGTCCAGCTCTCGGTCGATCGTTTCGAAGGGCCCGACTCGTCGATCGCCGTCCTCGCCACCGAGGACGGCGCGTCGATCGACGTCCCCCGCGCCTGGCTCCCGGCCGACGCCGCCCCCGGCGACGTCCTGACCCTGGCCCTCAGCCGCGACGTCGCGGCCACCCGCAAGCTCGCCGAGGAGACGAAGAAGCTCCAGGGCGAACTCAAGGCGACCGACCCCGGCGGAGACATCACCCTGTGACGGGCCCCCTCCGCCGCCCATTCTTGAAGCTCGCCGCCCTGGCCCTCGCGGCCGCGGCCCTCGCCGCGCCGGCCCGCGCGCAGTGGAACTCCGGCGGCCCCCCCCGGTCGCCGCAGGCCCTCACCGTCGACGTGCTCGACGTCGGCCAGGGCGATTCGATCCTGATCCGCTCGCCCGAGGGCAAGACCGCCCTCATCGACGCCGGGCCCACCCGCGACGGCGCGGTTCAGGCCCTCAAGAAGAAGGGGATCACCGCGATCGACCTGGTCGTGGTGACCCACCACCACCTCGACCACCACGGCGGGATGGACGCCGTGATCCGCGAGTTCCATCCCAAATACTTTCTGGCGACCGACTCGTCGCACACCACCCAGAGCTGGCTGCGGCTGCTCCAGACGGTCAAGTCCGAGAACGTCACCTCCGTCCTGCCCACCGCCAAGCCCCGGCGGATCGAGCTGGGCTCGGCGACGCTCACCGTGTTCCCTCAACCCCCCGAAGACCCGAAGAGCGAGAACGACAACTCGGTCGGCGTCCGCCTCCAGTACGGCGGGTTCTCCATGATCTTGACCGGCGACAGCGAGCCCCCCTCGCGGAACTGGTGGCTGGAGAACTGCCCCGACCTTCTCCGCGACTGCTCGGTCCTCAAGCTGGCCCACCACGGCAGCCACAACGGCACCGACGCCCCCTGGCTCGACATGCTCAAGCCCGAGCTGGCCGTCGTCAGCCTGGGCGCGGGCAACAGCTACGGCCACCCCCACTCCGAGACCCTCGAGTTGCTCAAGCGAGACCGGATCCCCCTCGTCCGGACCGACGAATGGGGGACCATCTCCCTGGTCAGCGACGGCTCGACCTGGAACCTCGTCTCCTCCTCCATGCTCGCCCGCCGCAAGGCCGCCCCCCGCCGCGACGCCGTCGTCGCCGGCGGCGAACCCACGCGCGGCCCCTCCCGCTCCTCCTCGCGCCGTCGCTGAGGACGGCCTGCTTTCGGACCACGAGGGCCGTCGCCGTCTCAGGCTGCCGGCCCCGGTCCCATCGACCTCGCCAAGGATGCCCGAACGCCACATCGACCTTCGCTCCGCCAGATCAGGCGTCACGCATGCATGTCTCGGCCCTATTTCTGACACGGGCCGAATGCCTGGTGTAGACTTGGCGAGAGTCGCAGTCGGCCCGCATCTTGACGAGATATCTCGACCATGCACCGCAGCCCTGCCGCCCGGCGAGCCCCGCGATCGGTCCGTCTCCAGGTCGAGCGGCTCGACGAACGCTTGGTCCTGAGCGCGGTCGGGCTCCCCACCGTCGCGCCGTCCTACCCGACCGACCCCCAGTTCGGCCGGCAACGGGGCCTGAACGACCCGGCCGACGTCGACGTCGACGCGCCCGAGGCCTGGCGGGTCACGACCGGCTCGGCGGCGACGATCGTCGCGGTGATCGACTCGGGGATCGACCTCAAGAGCCCCGAGTTCAAGGGCCGGCTCTGGGTGAACCCCGAGGCCTCGAAGCGGGGGCGGCCCGCCTACGGCTGGAACTTCGTCCGCGACAACGGCAACGTCCAGGACGATTTCGGCCACGGCACCCACGTCGCCGGCATCCTCGGGGCCTCGGCGAACGACGGCCAGGGGATCGTCGGCGTCGACTGGAACGCGAAGCTGATGATCCTCAAGACGCTCGACGCGCAGGGCGGGGGCGACCCGGACGACGCCGCCGACGCCGTCCGCTTCGCCGCCGACCACGGGGCGCGGGTGATCAACGCGAGCTGGGCCACCGACGAGTACAGCCAGGACCTCTACGACGCCATCGCCTACGCCGACGCCAAGGGCGTGGTCGTGGTCACGGCCGCGGGCAACGACGCGTCGAACCTCGACGTCCGCCCCCTGTTTCCGGCCACGTTCGACCTGCCCAACATCCTCGTCGTCGCGGCCGTCGACCCGTCGGGCGGCCTGGCCTCGTTCTCGAACTACGGCGCAAGCGCGGTCGACGTCGCCGCGCCCGGGGTGGACGTCTACAGCACGTACACCTCGAAGGCCAAATACACGACGCTCTCGGGGACGTCCATGTCCGTCCCCTACGTCACGGGCGTCGTCTCGCTCCTGGCGGGCCTGCACCCCGACTGGTCGGCCGAGCAGCTCGTGGACCGGGTGAAGTCGACCGTCCGGCCGCTCGCGAGCCTGGCGGGGGTCACGACCTCGGGCGGGATGGTCGACGCCGCCCAGGCCGTCGGCGTGGCGGGCTCTGGCCCCCATGGCGACGTTTATTCGGCCCCCCCGCCGACCACCCAGCGGGTCGCCGCCCGCGGGCTCCGGCCGGTCCGGGCGCGGGCGGCGCGCGCGACGGCCGCCGCGTCCTTCCCGCCGGCCGCCCCGGCCTTTCGCCCCGGCATGATGCGCGCGGCCGCAGCCTCATGAGCCGCGACGATCGCCCTTCCCCCATGGGGGGCGTCGGGGTAGGATGCCGGGCCCGCCTCGGGAGGGCGACGTGCTTCGAGGACGCTCAAGGAGGAGCCGGCGATGTCACTCTCGATCCACCCTCCGGCGCCGTCCTCCGGCGGCCCCGAGGATCGCCGATTCGGGGCCCTGCGCGACCCTCGGGCCTTCGTGCGGGTCTTCGTCGGGGTCTTCTTCCGCGACGTCGAGTCGTTCTATCCCGGCTGCCGCATCGAGTCGATCGACGACGAGGGCCCCGAGCGGCCCGCATTCGCCTCGCGAAGGCTCAGGCCCGGCGGCGGCATGGACTTCCGGCTGGTCGAGGAGCTGGCCGAAGGCCGGGCGCAAGGGGTCTCGATCGCGCTCTTCGGCTCGTGGTACCGGATCGTCGCCGACGGCTCGATGGGCCTGGGCGCCGAGGACGTCCGGCTGATCCGGTCGATGGGCGCGGTCCTCGACCTCAATTACCAGATCCTCTTCCGCCGCTCTCGGATGTCGATCCTCCAGTTGCTGCGGGGGATGCCCGAGGACCACTACGTCGCCGCCTGCCTGGAACCCTCGGCGTACACGCCGGCGACCACGACGCCGAGCCGGATCGCCGAGGCGATCCTGACGCTCCGCACGATGGCCCTCTCGACTTATGAGAACCGCCGCGTGACCACCGGGGCCCTGGTCCTCGGCCCCGGGCCCGGCGAGCCCGAGGCGGTCCTCCGCCCGACGCCCCCGGGGGCCCTCGACTTCGGCGTCGAGCTGACGAGCCTCAAGAGCCTGCACCGGCTCTGCGACGGCCGCCGCACCCTGTTTCTGGTCGACCGCGCGGGCAAGCTGGTCGACGTGGTCGACGTCCGGCAATGGGTCGCCCGCGAACGGCCCGAGGGCGAAGCCGAGGACGCCGGCCTGGACGTCCCCTGCGCCCGGCTCTACGAGGCCCACGCGCGGGCCACCCGCGAGGGCGGCCACGTCTGCCTGGTTTTGAGCCCGCATCAGGAGATCAAGGTCTTCGCGGGCGGCGTGCAGACGTTCGTCTTCGCGCACGGCCGATGGCGGGTCCTCGACCCGGCGTCGAAGTTCGCCCTCTGGCGCGACGCCGTCGCCGACCCGCGGCTTGCGCGGGTGCTGTTCCAGACCGCGCTCGAGCTGTCCGAGGAGCGCCAGGGGGGCCTGCTCGTCGTCGTCCCCGATCCCGCCCTGGTGATCGGCCGGCTCATCGCCCCCGAGGACGTCCTCGACCACCCGCTCGCCGGGCTCGCGATCCATGGCGAGGACGATCCGGCCGCGAGCGTGGACGCCGACCGCGACGACGCGGCCTTCCGCGCCCTGGGCGCGGGCCGCGGCCGCGGCGATGCGCCGTCCAAGCGGTCGATCCACTACCTGGCCCGGGGCCGCTCGCTGCTGACGCTCGACCCCGCGATCGTCGAGGCCCTGGCCTCGCTCGACGGCGCCTTGGCGGCCGACGGCGAGGGCCGCCTGCTGGCCTTCGGCGCGATCCTCCGCCACGACCTCTCGCCCGTCGGCGGCGGCCGCCGCCCGCCCACGCGCGACACCGCCGAGGGGGCGAGGACGACCGCCGCGATCGTCGCCAGCCGCTTCGGGCCGGTCCTCAAGGTCAGCGAGGACGGGGTCGTCTCGTGCTTCCTCGACGGCGAGCGAGTCTGGGATTTGTGACTTGTCGCCGGCCCCCCGCGTCCCCGAAGATGAAGGCCGCGGGAGCATGAAGCGGGACGGGGTGCGAGCGGGAGTCGCGATGACGGACGAGCCGGATTACGCCGCCGAGCTGGAACTGGTGAAGGGCCTCGCGGTCGAGGCCGCCGAGCTGGCGATGAAACGGTCGCGGACCGTCACGCCGGTCGAGAAGGCCAACCACAGCTACGTGACCGACCTGGACAACGACCTCGAGAAGCTCATCCGCAGCCGCCTGGGCGACGCCTTCCCGGACGACCGCCTGACGGGCGAGGAATACGCGCCCGGCGGCGGCGACGGCCCTCGGCGCTGGTCGATCGACCCGATCGACGGCACCGGCAACCTGGTCCACGGCCTGCCGCTCTGGGCGGTCAGCATCGGCCTGATCGAGGCCGGCGTCCCGGTCCTGGGCGTGATCGCCGTCCCCCCCCTGGGCGAGCTGTACTGGGCCGTGAAGGGTCACGGGGCCTGGCGCGACGGCGAACGCCTGGCCGTCCGCGACGCCGACGCGTTCCACATCCAGGACAACGTCTGCCTGGGGACCAACGCCATGCGGCGGATCGACCCCCGGACGGTCCCGGGCCGGCTCCGCGACCTGGGGAGCGCCTGCTGCGAGCAGATCTTCGTCGCCGCCGGCCGGCTCCAGGCCTGCGTCTTCCTGGGCGAGCACGCGCACGACGTCGCCGCCGGCGTGGTGATCTCCAGCGAGGCCGGCTGCGCGTTCGGGACGCTCGAAGAGCCCCGCCTGGACACGTCGGCGGTGGTCGCTCGCACCCCGATCGCGACCCCCACCTTCGTCGCGGCCCCGCGCCGGCTGGACGCCCTGCTCAAGACCGCGCGGCTGTATCCCGCGGCGAAGCTCACGTGACCGGATCGGATCGGGCGAGGCCGTCGACGATGGGATGCTGGGGAATCAAGAGCTACGAGAACGACGACGCCCACGAGGCCCTCGACCGCGGCTTCGAGCGCGTCCACGGCGACGTCTACGACGACTTGATGGACGACTCCAGCCCGCTGACGTTCGAACAGGTCCAGAAGAAGCTGGCGACCGAGGCCACGCTCGCCGCCGCGCTCGACCTGTTCGAGGACGAGGCCGGGTCGAAGCGGGACCTCTGGGACGAGCTGGACCGCCTCGGCTACGCGGGGATCGTGGTCCGGCACGTCGAGCTGGGCGTCCCCGTCGCGGCCGAAGTCGTCGCCTCGGCGATCGCCTTCCTCGAGGCCGAGGAGATCGACTGGGAGGACGAGGCCACCCTGCGCAACCTTCGCCGCGAGAAGGAATTGGACATGCTCCGCAGCGCCTCGGGGGGATGAGGGCCTTCGCTTTCTCCGACTCCCTTCGTTCCGTGCGGTATACTCCATCCAACAGCGGGTTTCCCCTCGGGGCGGCCCGCCGTCGGTTCTCCGGCACTCTCGCCGGGAGCAGGCATGACATGATCTTTAGGACCTTGCCGCGTTGCGGCGGCAGCGATTGCACCTGCGAGCATCAACCACCCGCAGCCGGCGGGAAACAGCCGGGACATTCACTCTCGATCGTCAGTCCGGTTTTTCAGGCGCCTGCACCCGGGCCTCTCGATCTCGGCTTCCCCGAGCGGCCACGCTATGGGAACATCGAGTGAGAGGGGCCCGGGCCGACGCTTTCCGTTCCCGCGTCGACCCGACCCCATTCCCCGAGAGTGCGGATCGACGTCCCCCGTGACCATCGGCAAGAGCCCGCAGGCGTCCGGCCGCCCCGCCGCCCCCCCGGACGCCCCCCTCTCCGCGTCCTGGCGGCATGAGGCTCTCGTCGACCTCCTCATGCTCGCGCCCGCGCTGGCGGCCGTCTGGGCGGTCCCCTGGTTCGTCACCCAGGACGGCCTGGCCCACCTCTACAACGCCTTGATCCTCGTCGACTCGCTCCGCGGCGGGCCGACCTTCGGCGATTATTACCAGGTCCGCTGGGATCCCCTGCCCAACTGGGGCGGGCACCTGACGCTCATGGGCCTGCTCGCGATCGTGCCGCCGCGGGCCGCCGACCGGATCATGACCTCGCTCACCCTGGTCGGCGTCGCCCTCGCGGCGGCCTGGCTGCACGGGAAGGTCGCCGGCGGGCGGCCGTCGTTCGCCGCCCGGGCGCTCACGGCGCTGACGGCCATGAGCTTCTCGTGGCTCATGGGGTTCGCGAGCTTCCAGCTCGGCGTCTGCCTGTTCGCGGTCACCCTGGGAGTCTGGTGGGAGGGCCGCAACGGCCTGCGCGGCGGCCGCATGGCGGCGATCGCCGGGCTGCTGACGTTGGGGTACTTCTGCCATCTCGTGAGCCTGGGGCTGACCGTGTTCGCCCTGGGGTTCCTGGCGATCGCCACGCCGGGCGTCCCGCGGGAGCGTTTCTGGCGGGAGCGCGGCGGCCGACTCGCGCTCAGCCTGTCGCCGCTGGTCGTGCTCGTCCTCGTCTATCTGCGTCTCTCCCAACGAGGGGGGGCGATGTCGCCCCGGTTCGCCAAGCCCGAGGAATTCTTCTCGATCGCCGGCTGGATGGGCCGGCTGGGATGGGTGGACCCGGTCTCGTTCGCGATCAAGAGCAGCCTGCCGTTCAGCGGCCGGACGTGGGCGCCGTTCGTCGTCTTCAGCCCGATCGTCTGGCTGGTCGCGGCGGGCGCGCTGCTGACCGCGGCCACGCTTCGGATCCCGCGCGAGGCGGGCCCGGCGGCCGGCGAGCGGCGGGCCTGGCTCGGGCTGGCGGCCGTGCTGCTGCTGGCCAGCGTCTTCGGCCCCGATTCGATGGGCGCGGGGCACGGCGAGTACCTTCCCCAGCGCGTGGCCCTGCTCGGCCTCGTCGCGGTCATCCCGGCGATCGGCCCACCGTCCCGGTCGGCGCTCGCCCGCCTCGGGGCGGCCGCGATGGGCGTCGCCCTGGTCTTGCAGGCCGTGAGCGTGTGGGATTACGCGCTCTACGCGCATGAGACCGCCGGCCCCATCGCCGAGACCGCGCCCAGGGTGGGCCGCGGGCATCGCGTGGCGGCGCTGCTGGGAGACGTCCGAACGCGGTTCCGCGTCAACCCGGCGCTCCACGCGCCCTGCTGGCTCGGGATCGCCGGCTCGAACATCGTCTGGAACAACTACGAGACGCGACACTACTACTTCCCGGTCCAGTTCCGCGACGGGTTCTCGCAGCCCGACTCGAAGGACCTGGAGGAGATCGCCCTGCTGGGCGGCGCCAGAGGGGTCCGGCTCTGGGAGCGGGTGCTCGACGCGCACCACGAGGCCATCGACGTCCTCGTCGTCTGGCGCGGCGACCCGGACCTCGACGCCGCGACCGGCCGCTGGTTCGAGCCCGTCGACCGCGAAGGCGACGTGCAGATCTTCCGCCCCCGCGACCCGCGCTGAGCGCGCCGGCGGTCGCCGTCGTGCCGCTGGCGAGAGGAGCAATCGTATGCTCGTCTCCTGGGTCCAGGGGCACGACCGGTACACCCTTGGCGTACCGGCCGCATGAAGACGTGTCGAACGCGCCTTTTCCGCCTCGTCACATCGAACCTGGCCGCTGACGATCGAGTCGAAGTGGGATGCTGCTGCACCGTGCAGGCGGGATCACCAGGCCGGCGAGGAGGAGCTTGACGATGAAGAAGATACCCACCATGTTCGAGCGCGACTGGGAGGGCGACCGCAGCTTGGTCATCGACCGGATCCATCCCGGCTGCGAGTGGGTCCTCGCGGGAGAAGGCGTCGCCACGCGGAAGATCGACGGCACGTGCTGCATGATCCGCGACGGAGCGCTCCTCAAGCGACAGGAGTTCAAGCCGGGCCAACCGATCCCCGGCGACTTCGAGGAATCGGGCTTCGACGAGGAGACGGGCAAGCGCGTCGGCTGGCGTCCGGTCGGCGACGGCCCCGAGGACAAGTGGCACCGAGAGGGCTTCGCGAACCTCGCCGAGAAGGTCGACGGCACCTACGAACTCGTCGGGCCGCACACCCAGAAGAACCCCGAGAAATACGAGGTGGACATCCTGGTCCCGCATACGGTCCACACGCTGGGAATCGCGGAATCCGTGCCTCGTGATTTCGAGGGCCTGAAGGCCTACCTGGCCGAGAAGGACGTCGAGGGGATCGTTTTCCACCATCCCGACGGCAGGAAGGCCAAGATCAAGAAGCGAGACTTCGGGTTCAAGCGGTGACCGGCCCCTACAACCGCGAGCCGCTGGAGGCATGCGGGACGGCGGAGAGGCGGTCCCGGCGACGGCTTCCACCCTTCCCCCATCTCGTCGGCCGGGACGGGCCGCGGCGCCGGGACGGGGCTCAGAGCCAGCGCGGGTGGTCCGCGCCGAGGTCGTCGACGCCGCGCGTGATGAGCCGGGGGTTCTCGCCGTCGGCGTCCATCACCCAGATCGCCGGGGCCCCGCCGGTCGTCGCGCGGCAGAACGCGACGAACCGGCCGTCCGGCGATTCGCTCGCGCGGAAGTCCCAGACGGGCGGGTCGCTATGCGTGAGGAGGGTCTCGCGCCCGTCGCGCGGGTCGAGGCGGCAGATCTCCGCGCCGCCCCGGGCGAGTTCGGGCCTGTAGTCGCGGTTGAAGTGGTCGACGTCGGGCCGCTGCGCCTGGAATTCCCAGGCCGGCTTCGAATCCGGGAGGCGGCGCGGGAAGAGGATGGAGCCGTCCCGGCCCCAGGCGGGCACGTTCGACCCGCCGCCCCGGGTCTTCGGGTCGCCGTAGGTCGCCGCGAACCACATGGACTTGCCGCGGGTCAGCACCCGGTGCTCGCCGCCGTCGGCCCGGCCCACGCAGACGTCGGCCCAGTCGTGACCCGGATCCTCGCCGGGCTTGCAGTCGACGTAGAGGATCCAGCGGCCGTCCGGCGACCAGCTCGTGCCGAAGTAGAGGTGGCCCGGCTGCGCGGCGATCCGGACGCGATTCGCGCCGTCGGCGTCGCTGGTCCAGACCTGGTAGCCTTGCGGGCCGGCGAGATGGAACGCGACCCGCTTCCCGTCGGGGCTCAGGCTCATGCCGTAGGGGAGCCCCTCGTCGGCCCGCGTGAACTCGAGCGGGTCGGACCCGTCGAGTCGCATGCTGAAGATCTGGCCGACGTTCTTCCGCACGACCTGGACCAGGATCCGCTCGGATCCGCCCAGGAGGAGCGCCGGCGTCTCGAACGGCGCGAGGCGATCCTTCGTGCAGATCTCCTCCAGCGAGCCGGTCTCCAGGTCGTGGATCCAGATGTGCGTCGGGGTCTGCGTGTAGTACTCGCCGAACGGCCGACCCGGGCCGTCGCGCCGGGGTTCCATGCTCAAGATCAGGACGCGGCGGCCGTCGGGGAAGACGGCCCCGGGCTGCCACGTCGCCTGGCCCGGCTTATCGAACTCCAGATAGCGTAAGCCGGTCCCGTCGGCGTTCACGAGCCCCGTCTTGCCCTGCGACGTGAAGAAGAGCCGATTGCGACGGGGGGGGTCGTCCGCGGCTTGCGTCGATCGGGCCAGCCCGGCGAAAAGCGAAGACAACCCCGCCGCGGCCAGGAATTCGCGACGGCCCTGCATCGAAACGGTCTTCACCAGGATCCAGCCTTTCCTTCGAGTCGGCGGTCGGGACGTCCCCGTCCATCGGACCCTGAACCGCGCGACCGGTCAACCCGCGCGCAGAAGTGGGAGGGCCGAGGCGACGACGAGATCCCACGGGCCGCCGCGAGCTTTACAATCTTGCGAGACCAGGCCCGAGGAACTCATCCCACGTTCGCGAGAACTCGTCATGACCTTCGTGCAGCGACTCCTCGTCGGGGCGACATGGCTCGCCGTCTGCGGTTTGGGCGACGCGCAGGCCCAGTCGGTCGTCGGATCGGAAACGCACCCCCGCATCAAGGCCGGGCTCGACGCCGTGTCCGCGATCGACACGCACGACCACCTCTGGCCGTTCGAGCGGCTCCCCGGCCTGATGGAGACGGACCGGGGCCGGGGCATGACGTTGTTCGGCCTCTGGAGCAGCAGCTATTACCCGCAGGTCGGGTCGCTGACCGCCCGCCAGCCCAGGGAGCCGTTCGACCCCTGGTGGGCCCGCGCCCGGCACGACTTCGACGACGCCCGGGCGACCGGCTTCTACCGTTATCAGCTCCCCGCGTTCCGCGACCTTTACGGGGTCGACTTCGACCGGATCACCGACGACCAGGCGAAGGCGCTGGACGCCGAGATTTTCGACCACTATCGCGACGACCGCTGGGTCCGCCAGGTCGTCACCGAGCGGGCCAACATCGAGCTGATGCTCAACGACCCGTACTGGGGCCGGTTCGACTTCCAGACCCACTATCCGTTCGAAGTCCTGGTCCTGAACGTCACCACCCTGCTCGACGGCTTCCACCCGTCGGAGTTCAAGCTGCCCTCCGACGACCCCTACCACTTCGCGCGCGATTGGGGCATGAAGGCCGGGACGCTCGACGACTATCTCGCGATCCTCGACCAGTTGTTCCGCGAAGCGAAGTCCAAGGGCGCGGTCTGCCTCAAGTCGACCCGGGCCTACGAGCGGACGCTCCGCTTCGAAAACGTCCCGAAGGAGCGGGCCGAGCGGATCTTCGGGCGCCCGCGCGGCGAACTCTCGCCGCAGGACGTGAAGGACTTCCAGGACTTCATCATGTGGCGGCTGGTCGGCCTGAGCGCCGCACACGAGCTGCCGTTCCAGATCCACACCGGGCACGGCAAACTGCAAGGGTCCAACCCGCTCCTGCTGCTGGACCTGATCGAGGCCAATCCAGCGACGAAATTCATCCTGTTCCACGGCGGCTATCCGTGGGTGGCCGAGACCGGGGCGATCGTGCTGCGGCACGGCCGACACGTCTGGGTGGACTCGGTCTGGCTGCCGACCATCAGCCCGACCATGGCCCGCCGCGCGCTGCACGAATGGCTGGAGGTCATGCCCTCGGACCGGATCCTGTGGGGGGCCGACTGCAACCACGCCGAGGGGATCTACGGCGCGACCGTGACGACCCGGGCCGTGCTCGCGGAGGTCCTCGCCGAGAAGGTCGTCCGCGGCGACCTCGTCGAGGAGCAAGCCGCGCGCATCGGCCGCCAGATCCTCCGCGAAAACGCCCTCGCCCTGTTCCCGCAGCTCAAGGGCCGCCTCTGGAGGCCGGAGAGGAAGCCGCCGGAGGCGCCGAAGGCGTCGCGCTGACCTCTTCGGCCCCCGGAGGCCGGGCCGATCCCGCGGGGATGCGGGGACGCCTTACTTCGCGGCCTTCTTCTTCGTCAGCGAGAAGAGGTAGACGTCGGTCCCGCCCGGGTTGAGGTCGGTCGGCCGATCCTGGCCCGGGGCCCCGATGTTCACGAGCAGCTTTTCGCCGTCGAGCTTGTAGACGCCCTTGGCGGACTGGCCGGCGGCGTCGCCGGGGCCTTCCTTGATCTCGATCGTGAGCGCCGGGTGCGGCTTCGCCGCGTCGTCGACGACGACCTTGCCGGCGTATTCGGTGCCGTTGACCGTCACCTTGATGGTGTCGTCCTTGATCGTCCAGTCGGCCTGGATCTCCGCGTCTTCGCGGCTCGTCCAGTCGCCCTGGAGGCTCTTGAGCGCCGGCGAGAGCACGGCGTCCTCGGCGCGGGCCGGCGACGCGACGAATGCCGGGCCGGCGACGATCGCCGAGGCCGCGAGGGCCGACAGGGCGGCGATGCGGAAGGACTTGGGAATCGAGATCATGATGGCGGTCTCTATGAGAAGCGGGGAGGGGAAAGGAAAGGCGCCGCGCGCCCTGATTTCGCCGAGCGGATTGAAACACGCCGGCCGGCCCGATGGCAAGGGCTCCCCCGGCTGCGAGCGATCGGGAGGGCGACGGCAGACGGATCTCGCCAGGCCGGCCCGTGAGTCGGTATCGTGGGATGGGTCTGGGGGACGGAGGCTGCGCGGGCCCCACCCTTTACCCCTTCACGCGTCTTTTCACCACGGCGGCTCGACATGGGGCGATCGGCTCCCGGATTTCGGGGCGGTGCGAGGCGCGTCGGGTTCGTGGCGGCGGTCCTCGCCGCGGGACTCCTGGCCATGCCGGGTCGACTGCCCGCGCAGGCGGTGAGGCGTCGGAGCGCCGAGGCGTCCCGCGTCGGCGCGGCCCGCGCGACGCCCTCCACCCGGCCCGCCCCGGCCGCGAAGGCGCCGACCCGCCGCGACCCCCTCGCCCCGGGGGACGACGACACGTTCCGGCCGACGGTCGTCATCCGCCGGGGGACCTCGCAGGGGACCGGGACGATCATCGCGACGGCCTCCGACCAGACCCTGGTCCTGACGGCCGCCCACGTGGTGCGGGAGCCGGGGTCGATCGTGATCGAGCTGCACCGCTACAACATCGGCCTCGAACACGCCCGCGGCGGGGCCTGGCCGCTGATCGTCCCGGCCGAGGTCGTCGGCGTGGATACGGCGGCCGACGTCGCGATCCTCCGGCTGCGCGACCCCTCGCCCCTCCCCTTCGTCGCCCGCCTGTTCGACGGCGATTCCAACGACCTCAGGACCGACACCCTCGTGACCTCGCTGGGCGTCGACCTCGGCGCGCGGCTTTCGAGCTGGAACACCAAGATCGTCGAGACCACCCGGCTGCAGCTCGAGGGCGAGGACGTCGAGCGGCCCTTCCTGATCACCCTGAAGATTCCCGAGCACGGCCGCTCCGGGGGCGGGCTGTTCACCGAACAGGGCCGGCTGGTCGGCGTTTGCGTCGGCCACGCCGAGATGGTCAAGGATCGCCGCATGGGCGTCTTCGCCTCCATCGCCAGCGTCCGCCGCCTGATCCGCGAGCACGACCTCGAAACCCTCGTCGACCGCTCCCAGGCCCGCCTGGCGCCCCGACCGGCTCCTGCACGAGAAGACGCGACGCCGTCCCCCCACGGGCTATAGCGAGCGTCGGGCCCCTCGACCGCGGCGGCCGGGCCGACCTATTCGTCGCCCAGCGGCGGCATGAACGCATACAACGCGACGGCCGCCAAACACATGACGAGCAACGTCACCAGGGCTGCGGACGTCTTCCGGTCCGCCGAAGCCAGGAACGGCCGAATCAGGAACGCGGTCCCGAGGGCCGCTCCCAGAAAGAGCGACTCGGCCAGATTGCCGAGGCTCTTGGGAATCGGCTCGAAAAAAAACATGGCCGCCCAGATGCCGAACGGCACGACGAACGTCAATGAGTCGAGCGGGGTCAGGCGAGCGCGGGCGAACTCGATTCCCCGCGAGCCGAGGACGAGTGCGACGACGACGTGCATGAGCCAGAGCCAGGCGACCAGATAAAACGTGTCGGCTGCGTTCATGAGTACCTCGGCCAGGTCGGCCCCCGGTCGACTTCTGCGTCGGCCACGCCGAGACGCTCGAAAATCGCGGCGCAGGCGCTTTCGCCTCGACCACTGACGTCTCCCCGCCTCCCCCGCCTCGCGGAGTCGCCGTACAAAACCGGGACAGTTTGGTGGGACCCCTGCGACGATGGAAGCAGCGGACATGACCAGGGCGTCTGCGAGGCCTGTCGCTTCTGTTCGATCCGCGGGCCTTCAAAGATTCCAATGACCAAAGCCCGGCGGCTCGCGCCACCGGCCGCATATTCGGGGCCCGCGTCTGGGAATCCGCCTCTCAGCGCCTGGACCCGAGGCGGACCCGGAGCCAGAAGCAGACGAGGGCCCCCAGGCCGGCGACGACCGCCATCCCCGGGCTCTGGTCGAGGTAGCCGATCAGCAGCAGGAAGAGGGAGAGGGCCAGTCCCACGGCGACGGCCGTCTGCGCGGCCTTCGTCAGCGGCGAGGGGCGGGGCGTGGGCAAGGGGAGCCCGGGCGACCAGCGGGGCCAGCCCTCGTCGGGGACGTCGCCGGCGGCGATCCATTGCTCGGCCCTCAGGCCGGCGCCCGACTCGGGGAGTTCCTCGGGCGGGAGCACGAGCCCCGGCGGGGGCGGCAGGCCCGGTCGGCCGCAGTCCGGGCAGAGGAGCCAGCCCCGCCAGCGACCCGGGACCGATTCGAGCGCGGCCCGGCAGTGCGGGCAGTCGTAGCGGACGGTCGTTTCTCTTTGCAAGATGCTCACGCCCGGCCCTCCCCCCGCCCGCGGCGGCAGGCGTCACGACTCGCTCATCCATCCGGCGAACATACTCGACCCCGCGCGGCGAGGGAAGTTCGCGGCGACGCGGGCCCGGGCCGCCGGGCGGGCTCCCCATTCGAAACCGGGGCGGCCGCGCGTACCATGGACGTTCCTCTCAACCCCAGGAGCCGACCATGCGCATCCTCTCCTTGTCCGCGACCCTGGCCCTCGCGACCTTCGCCTCCGGGGCGCGCGGGGCCGATTTCCCCCGGTTCGAGACCCAGGAGATCGACCCCCACGTGGGCGAGGTCTGCTACGCCGTGACGGTCGCCGACGTCGACGGCGACGGCAAGCCCGACGTCGTCGCGGCCTCGGAAGACGCGGTGGTCTGGTACCAGAACCCGTCGTGGACGAAGCACGACGTGATCCGGGGCCGGACGAAGCGCGACAACGTCTGCGTCCAGGCCCATGACGTCGACGGCGACGGCCGCATCGACCTGACCCTGGGGGCGGGCTGGAAGCCGTCGGACACCGGGCACGCCGGGACGCTGCAGTGGCTCGGCCGCGACGGCGGCGGCGACTGGAAGGTCCACCCCATCGAGTGCGACGAGCCCACGATCCACCGGATCCGCTGGGGCGACGTCAAGGGGACGGGCAAGGACCAACTGATCGTCCTGCCGCTCCAGGGACGCGGCACGAAGGGCCCGAACTGGGGTGCGGGGGCCGGCGTGAACGTGGTCGTCTACGACGTGCCCGGCGACCCCGCCTATCCCCACTGGCGTTCCGAGGTCGCCGACCACACGCTGCACACGATCCACAACGCCCAGGTCGTCGACCTGCTCGGCGACGGCCGCAAGCAGATCGTGCTCGCCGCGTGGGAGGGGGTCTTCGCGCTCGACCGCCGCGGCCGGGGCGGCTGGTCGCGGACGAAGATCGGCGAGGGCGACCAGGCGGGCGACCCGTTCAAGGGGGCCAGCGAGGTCAAGGTCGGCAGGCTGACCGACGGCTCTCGCTACGTCGCGACCATCGAGCCCTGGCACGGCAACCAGGTCGTCGTCTACACGCCGCCGAAGGCCCCGAAGGAGGGCGAGTCGCTCTGGACCCGCAAGGTGCTCGCGAAACCCGTCGCCTGGGGCCACGCCGTCTGGTGCGCGGACGTCGACGGCGACGGCGACGACGACCTGATCATCGGCCAGCGCGACCCCAACGCCGAGAAGGCCGAGGCCCCCCGCGGCCCCGGCGTCTTCGTCTTCGCCCCACGCCCCGGCGACGACGGGCCGACCTTCGACCGCCACGACGTCGACGACGGCGGCATGGCCTGCGAGGACGCCCTCGCCGCCGACCTGGACGGCGACGGCCGCATGGACCTGGTCGCCGGCGGCCGCGCCACCCACAACGTCCGGATCTACTGGAATCGCGCCCGCTGAGCCGGCGTGACGTTTCCGTGAAGCCCGCCCGCGGCGGTTGAAATCGCGGGCGGATCTGGGAAACTCGACCCCTCACGAGGAATCTCCGAGGCCCGTTGCGAGGCGAACGCGGATGGCCGTCCTACCGAGCTTGCTGCTGGTGCTGACGATGGCGACGACGACGCAGACCGATTCGAAAGCCGTGGAGATCGTCGCCCACCGCGGCGAGTCGGCCGACGCGCCCGAGAACACGATGGCCGCCTTCAAACTGGCCTGGAGCCGCAAGGTCGAGGCCATCGAGCTGGACGTCCACCTCTCGCGCGACGGCGTCCTCGTCGTCAGCCACGACGGCGACACGAAGCGCACCACGGGGGTCGCGAAGGAGATCAAGGAGTCCGCCTGGAGCGACCTCAAGGGCCTCGACGCCGGCCGCTGGAAGAACCCCAAGTTCGCCGGCGAGCCCCTCCCGACGCTCGACGAGGCCCTGGCCACCATCCCCGACGGGGCTCGCTGCTTCATCGAGGTCAAGACCGGCCCCGAGGCCGTCCCCGCGCTCGTCGAGGCCGTCCGCAGGTCGGGCAAGAAGCCCGCGCAGACGGCCGTCATCAGCTTCCACGCCGACACGGTCGCCGAGGCCAAGAAGCGGCTCCCCGAGCTGAAGGCGTATTACCTCGCCAGCTTCAAGCGCGACCCCAAGACCAACGTCGTCTCCCCGACCGTCGACGAACTGATCTCGAAAGCCAAAGAGCTGAACGCCGACGGCCTCGACCTCGACTTCAAGGGCCCCATCGACCGCGCCTTCGTCGACCGCGTCAAGTCGGCGGGCCTCGCGCTCTACGTCTGGACGGTCGACGACCCCGCCATCGCCCGCCGCCTGATCGAGGCCGGCGTCGACGGGATCACCACCAACAAGGCCGAGTGGCTCAAGGGGCAATTGCGCCGCGATTGAGCCCCGGACGAACGCGTGCGTCGCGGACGTCGAGACGAGGGAACTCATCCTCGCGGGGACCGGCCGGGATGCTCCCCGAGGCTCACGCGATCGGCGGGCCGACGACGTATCGGGAGACGCCCTCATGGAGAAAAGCGACGAGGCGGCGACGCCCGCCGGGTTCAAGCACCAGCAGATCGCCGCGTCCGGCGTCATGCTGCACGCGGTCGAGACGGGCGCGGGGCCGCTCATGGTGCTGGTGTCGGGCTGGCCGCAGACCTGGTACTCGTGGCGCAAGGTGATGCCACGACTGGCGGAGCGGTTTCACGTCGTCGCCGTGGACCTGCCGGGGCTCGGCGAGAGCGACCCCGCGAAGGGCGGCCACGACACCGGTTCGATCGCCTTGCACCTCGATCCGATCCTCGACGCCTTCGACGCGAGCGACTGCCGGCTCGTCACGCACGACGTCGGCGCCTGGGTCGGCTACGCCTACGCGGCGCGGCGGCCCGAGCGGGTCCGCAACCTCACCCTGATCGACGGAGCGATCCCCGGGCTCGCGTCCCAGGACTCCTACCGGTTCACGCCCGAGACGGCGGCGAAGACCTGGCACTTCGCCTTCAACTACGTCCTCGAGCTTCCCGAGATGCTGATCGCGGGCCGCGAACGGGCCTTCCTCGCCTGGCTCTTCCGCACGAAATCCGTCGACTGGGCCGCGGCCTTCGACGAGGAGGCGATCGAGATCTACGCCCGGGCCTACGCCGCCCCGGGCCGATGGAGCGCCGGGCTGGCGTATTATCGGTCGATCTTCGACTCGATCGCGCAGAACCGGGCGACCGCGGCCGTCCCGCTGGCGATGCCCGTGCTGGCGATCGGGGCCGAGGCGTGCATGGGCGCGGCGATGGGCCGCTCCCTCGGCGAGGCAGCGACCGACGTCCAGGGCGTCGTCATCGATCGGTGCGGCCACTACGTCGCCGAGGAGAGGCCCGACGCCCTGCTGGACGTCCTGCTGCCGTTCTGCCTGGCTTGACTACGCGCGTCCCCCGACGCAGCACGCGCCGGAGGGCATCGACTTCCAGGTCGATCGGATCGTCGAACTTGACATCCGGTACCATATTCTCTCGAAGGGTCCGCGCCCGTCGGCCCCCAGCATCGCCTTCGAGACACGTCGAAGCGGCTCCCGAAATTGATGCGGTTTTCGACCAACGAACCCAATACTCGGGAGTCGAAGATTGCGATTAAGTTGTTCAACCGATTCCACTTGCATCACTTCATTGCGTTCGGGCGTCGATGCGCACGAACCCAAGGAAACCCGATCCCGGGGCCGAAGCCGCCGGGATCGGCCGGGTGGTCGGCTCAGTGCTTGTGGTGGAAGCCGCGGCGGCGCTGGGCGCTGTAGCGCTGGAGGGAGTCTTCGATGACGTGGCGGGTGGTGTCGGAGTTCTGGATCTCGTCGACCTCGACGGTCTTGCCTTCCAGATACTTGTAGTCCTGGAAGAACCGCCGCAGCATCATCAGGCGGTGGGGGGGGAGTTCCGTCGCCTCGCGGAAGCTGTTGAACTCGGGGTCGCCGACGGCGACGGCCAGGATTTTATGATCCTTCTTGCCGGCGTCGACCATGGTCATCAGGCCGATCGCCCGCGCCGTGACGAGGGTCATGGGGGCGACGGCCTCCTGGCAGAGGACCAGGACGTCGAGCGGGTCGTCGTCCTCGGCGTAGGTCTGGGGGATGAAGCCGTAGTTGGCCGGGTAGTAGACCGCCGAGTAGAGCACGCGGTCGAGCCGCAGCAGGCCGGTCTGCTTGTCCAGCTCGTACTTGACGCTCGACCCCATGGGGATCTCGATCAGGGCGTTGAACTCCAGCGGCAGGTGCTCGCCGGGTGTGACGTCGTGCCAGGGATGCAGCATGGGACGGGTCCGAATCCGGGGGTGGAAGGGCGCGAGGCGCCCGAAGGGGCGGGGAATCCCGCGGCGTCGGCGATCGCCGCGGGGGGGTCGTCAGTGCGAGTGGCGTTCGTCGAGGGCCTCGGCCTGGTGCCGGGGGGCGAAGGCGTCGTCCTCGGGGAGGTAGCCGAGGACCTCGGCGGCGTCGGTGAGGTCCCAGAGCGCCCCCTGGTTGCGCGAGACGCCGTTGACGACCAGGAAGAGCCGGTCCTCGATCTCGGCCTCGACGGCGGCGTCGAAGAGGCGGACGAGGTCGCCGTTGGAGAGCCAGAGCTTGCGGTCCCAGTCGTCCTTGAGCGACTCGGGCCGGTTCGCGCCGGGCTGGACGGTACCGAGGCGGACGGCGACGAAGGTCACGTCGAAGGCGTGCGCCAGGCTGCGGCCGAAGCGCTCGGCGGCGAGCTTGATCGCGCCGTACACGCCCGCGGGGTTGGGCGGCAGGTCGGTGGAGATCAGCTCGGGCGGACGCTGGCGGAGGCCCGACATGACCTGGTTCGAGCTGGCGAAGACGATCCGCTCGACGGCCGCCAGCGCCGAGGCGTTCAGCACGTTGGCGAGCACGTCCAGGTCGGGGCGGACCAGGTCGGCCAGGGTCGCGTCCTCGTCGGGCTCGGCGGCCAGGTGGACGACGGTGTCGACGCCGTGGAAGTGGGTGGTCCACTCCTCGTCGAAGGCCGTGAGGTCGACCTTGAAGACGTCGCCGTCCTCCTCGCCGGGGTCGGCGTCCAGGAGGATCAGGTCGTAGACGTCCTCCCAGGCCGTGCGCAGCTTGCGGCCGACGTCGCTGCAGGCCCCGGTGATCAGCACCGTCCGGGGCTCGTCGTCGACGTCGAACTCGTCGAATTCCTCGTCGGGCTCGAACCCCTCCCCGTCCTCGACGTAGGCCTCGTCGGGGTCGAGGATCGGCAGCCCGCCGTGGAGCGGGGGCAGGAAGCGCGGGCCATCGGCCAGGGCTTCGGGTTCGTCTCCACCCGTCGGGTCTTGCGTCGGGTCGGGCTGCATGGTCCTGATCCTCTCTCGACGCGGGGGCGTCCCACCGCCTATGGGACGCGTCGCCGGGCCGGGGCAAAACCCCAATCTATCACATTCCCCCGCCACCCGCACCCGCCGCGCGGGAAATGGGGATCGGGCTCGATCCGTTTCGGAGCGCCCCTGCACGCGGCGCAGGCGCGGGGGCGCAGGCAGGGGCGTGCCGACGTCGCGCGACTTGACCCTTCCGTCGATGGTGGTCAAATGGTATCCTGATCCCCCACGCGTCGCGGCCGAGAGATGCGCCCCCGGGCCTCGGGGCGTGGATCGCGAACCGGAATCCGCGCGGCTCCGGCGCAATAATCGCCGGCGGCGATCGAAGGCATGTGAGGAGGTATCCTGATCATGTCATACGGCGGAACGAGCGATCCCACGGGCGTACAGGTGACGTTTTTGGACCAGACCGGTGCCAAATCCGTCAAGGCGGTGATCGCATTCACCGTCCCCGTCAGCCGGATCATCCCGAACATCATCACCAAGATGAATTTGCCGGCCACGAGCCCCGACGGCCAGCCCATGAGCTACGCGCTCGACCACAAGGAAGGGGGCCGGCGGCTGCTGGAGAACTGGACGCTCGTCGACGCCGGCATCCGCGACGGCGACCACCTGATCGTCTATCCCGAGGTCGTCGCCGGCTGATCCCGGGCCGACGAGGGACCGGGACCGACGCGAGCGGGCCAGACGAGACGAGACGGATCCAAGACCATGCACGACTCGCCGCGATTGCGACGGCTCCGCAACGACCTGACGGCCCTCGAACGCCTGCGGGCCGAGAGCACCGTCTTCGACTTCCGGGCCCAGGGCGACCCCCCGCACCTCTACCGGATCACCTTCCGCGGGAAGGGCCTGCGCCGCGACGGCGGCAAGGTGAAATTCGCCGCCGCGCACGAGGTCGAGATCAAGCTGGGGTCGTCGTACCCGCGCTCGATCCCCGAGATCCGCTGGCTCTCGCCCATCCACCACCCCAACATCTCCGAGATCGGGATGGTCTGCCTGGGGGGCTACGGCACGCACTGGGTCCCCAGCGTTCAGCTCGACGAGCTTTGCACGATGCTGTGGGACATGGCCCGCTACCACAACTTCGACGTCCGCAGCCCGTACAACCGCGACGCCGCGCTCTGGGCCGGCAACCAGACCGCGATCCCCTTCCCCACCGACCCCCGGCCGATCCGCGACGTCCGCGAGGCGAAGGGCCGGATCGACTCGGCCCCCGCCCCGACCGTCGCCCCCGGGCCCGGCTCGGGCGGGCCCGCTCGTGGCCTGCTGGGCGCGGCGGCGAGCGCGGGCGACGCGGCCGTCGGCCGGGTCCGGCGGTTCCTGGAAGGGCGGAACCGGCCCGACGAGGAGCGGCCGGCTTCGGCCGAGGCGGAGGGCGTAGTGATCCTGGAGACGACGGTGGACGAGGCCGTCGTCGGGGTCGAGCCGGAAGCCCCCCGGGCCCAGGACGACATCCTCTTCATCGAGTGATCCGGCCCGGCCGGGACGAGGCGGAATCCAGCCCATGACGACGCAGCCGCCCCTCGACGACGCCCCGCTGCGCATCGACGACGACGACCGATACGGCCGGCTCCGGCTGATCCCCTGGTGGCGGCAGGAGCGGCTCGCGGCGGCCAGGATCCTCGTCGTCGGCGCGGGGGCGCTGGGCAACGAGGTCCTCAAAAACCTGGCGCTCGTCGGCGTGGGGACGACCTACGTGATCGACCTCGACGAGGTCGAGCCGTCGAACCTGTCGCGCTCGGTCCTCTTCCGGTCCGAGGACGGCGGCCAGTCGAAGGCCCGCGTCGCCGCCCGCCGGGCCGGCGAGCTGAATCCCGAGATCGCCCTCGTGCCGATCCACGGCGACGTCATCACCGACGTCGGCCTGGGGCTCTTCGCGCACGTCGACCTGGTGATCGGCTGCCTCGACAACCGCGAGGCGCGGCTCTGGGTCAACCGCCAGTGCTGGAAGGTGGGCGTCCCCTGGATCGACGCCGGCATCCAGGAGATCCAGGGGGTCGTGAAGGTCTTCACCCCGCCGGTCTCGGCCTGCTACGAATGCACGATGACCGAGCGCGACTACCAGCTCCTGAACCTGCGCTACAGCTGCCCGCTGCTGAAGCGCGACGACATCCTGGCCGGCAAGGTGCCGACCGCCCCCACGATCGCGTCGATGATGGCGGCGCTCCAGGTGCAGGAGGCGCTCAAGCTGCTGCACGGGATGGCCGTCGAGGGGGGGTCGGCGATGGTCTTCAACGGCGTGGGGAACCAGTTCTACACGACCAAGCTCCCCTTCCGCGAGGACTGCCTGAGCCACGAGACCTACCCGAAGCCGATCGAGCTGCCGCTGGGCCGGTCGGCGACGATCCGCTCGCTGTTCGACGCGGCGGCCGCCGAGGGCCTGCGGCGGCCGCTGGCCCTCGGGCTCGACCGCGAGCTGGTGGAGGCCGTCGAGTGCCCCCGCTGCGGCGGCCGTCGCGAGGTGATGCGGCCGCGGACCGCCGTCGCCCAGTCCGAGGCCGAATGCCCGACCTGCCGCGAGCCCGGCCGGCCGATCCTCCTGAGCGCGATCGCCGAGGACTCGCCGCTGGCCGCGCGGACGCTGGCCGAGGTCGGCATCCCGCCCTACGACGTGGTCCGGGTCGACGGCGGCGGCTCCTCCCGGTTCTTCCTCCTGGCCGGCGACCGCGACGGCCTCGCCTCGGGCTGGGAGGGCGGCCGGTGAGCGGCGACGACATGGTCTTCGGCGAGGTCCGGTTCCGCGAGCCGGCGCGGCTGAAACGCCCCGACCGCGACGCCCGGTACGCCTGCGTCGCCTGCCAGACGCCGGGCCCCGACGACCTGCCCGTCTTTCTGGACCCGGCCCCGGCCGACGCGATCGAGCGGCACGCGCTGTCGGACACGTCGGTCGAGCTGGGGGGCGTCCTGCTGGGCAAGGAGTGCGTCGACCCGGCGTCGGGCCGCCCGTTCGTCTGGATCACCCGGTCGCTCGAGGCCAAGCACTACGCCAACACCCAGGCGAGCTTCACCTACACCCACGACTCCTGGGAGGAGATCACCCGCGAGCGGGACCGCCTCCACCCCGACCTGGACGTCGTCGGCTGGTACCACACCCACCCGAACTTCGGGATCTTCCTGTCCCATCACGACCTGTTCATCCACCAGAACTTCTTCTCCCAGCCCCTGCAGACGGCCTACGTCGTCGACCCGATCCAGGGGACGCGCGGGTTCTTCCAGTGGGCGGACGGCCGGATGGTGCAGGTCGGCGGCTTCCACCTCTGCGCCGAGCGCTCGGAGCGGGTGGCGCTGTCGCGGCTGGCCGACCAGATGGAGAACCTCCCCGGTTCGTCCCAGGGCGGCTCGGGCCTTTCTCCTCGCCTCGAGGCGGAGCTGATCAAGATGCTGAGTCGACCCGCCCCCCCCGTCGGCGGCCCCGGCGACCGCCTCGCGCTCGCCGTCCTGCTCGGTTTCCTGGGCTCGCTGCTGTTTTTGCTGGTCGCCACCGCCGGCTTCTGGTTGAGCCGGGTCGACGGCCGGCTCGGCGAGCAGGGCGACGCGCTGGCCGCCCTGAAGCTCGAGGTCGACGAGTCGGCGTCGGGCCGGAAGGCGGCCGTGGACCTGCTCCTGGAGAAGGTCGGCGGAGAGACTCCCGAGCTGTTCGTCGAACGCTACGAGAAGCTCGCCCGGGCCCGCGACGACGCCCGCAAGCAGCTCGTCGCCCAGCAGTCGGTCAACGAGGCGCTCGGCCTCCGCGTGAAGGACCTGACCTCGGCCGCCGGCTCGCTCGGCGCCGAGCTCGACGCCGCCCGGAAGACCCTCGCGGAATACGAGGCCGACGCCAAGGCGGCCCCCAAGCTCCGCGAGCGGATCGCCGTGCTCGAGAGCGAGGCCGCCGAGAACCTCCGCGAGATCAAGGATCAGCGCGCGATCCTGGCTACGAAGGAGGGCGAGAACGCGGCCGCCACCTACAACTCGCTGAAGGTCTACACGCTGACGACCTACGCGGCCGGGCTGGCCGCCCTGCTGATGGGCCTCACGGCGGTCTTCTTCTACTACCGCTCGCTCGCCCCGCCGCCCGAGACCTCTCACGCCGCCTCGCGACGCGCCCCCTGAACCCGGGCCGGATCCCGCCGGGGCGGCTCAGGCGTCCAGCGCCGCCTCGGTCTCGCGGATCAGCTCGTCGAGCGTCCGGTCGGCCTCGTCGCGTTCGTCGCGCCAGCGGCCGGCCTCCGCGAGCCAGCGAGCCGCCTCGTCCTTGCGGCCGAGCCGCGCGTCGGTGAGCGCCAGGACGACCAGGTCGTAGCCGTTCCAGGAGCCTTCGAGTTCCATCGACCGCAGGGCCGCCGCATAGGCCTCGTCGTCGTCGCCGACGCGGCACAGGGCCAGGGCGAGGGTGTTCCAGAAGGTCGGGTTGTCGGGCTCGGCCGCGGTGGTCCGCCGGGCCAGCTCGGCGGCCTCCTCGCGGTCGCCGGGCCTGGGGTCGGGGCGGCTCGCCAGCAGCCAGGCCAGGTCGTTGCCGCAGTCCAGGCGGCGGCGGCGCGAGGCGGGCGCCTCGATCCCCTCCCCGGCGCGCTGCGAGAGGGTCTCGTAGGCGAAGCGGCGGGCGTCGGCGGCGGCCTCGTAGCCGCCGTTGATCCGGAGCGTCCGGGCCATCTCGATGTAGCGCTCGGCCAGGCGTTCCTCGGCCGAGACCGGCGACGGCCGCGGCCCTTCGAGGCCGGCCGGCGGCTCGCCTCCCGCCTCCAGGCCTGCGCGCGCGCCGACCTTCGCCTGGACCGCGGTCGCCAGCGCGCCGGCGGCCGCCACGTAGACGGCGTTCGGGAACGCGTTGAGCAGGAGGTCGAAGACGTGCAGGCCGAGCATCGCGACGATCGCCGCCATCGCCCCGACGTCGGGCTCGGTCCACCTCCTGACCGGGAACTTCTTCACGAACGCGAACGACGGGATCAGGAACATCCCCAGGAACGAGAACAGCCCGACGAAGCCGTTGACCCCGAAGATGATGATCCAGAGCCCGTCGGTGATGGTGATGTCCTTGCCGCTCTCGTCGTGGACCCGGGATCGGCCCCACCCCCCCCAGCCGAAGACCGGCCTCTGCATCGCGTGGACGCTCAACATGTCTTCGTTGCGGAAGCGGAACTCGAGCGACTCGGCGCGATCGGGGTCGAAATTGTTCGCCAGGAAGCTGATCAGGCCGCTGTAATCCCAGTAGTTCGGGATCCGTACGCCCACGTAGACCAGCGACACCGAGAGCCAGGCGATCATGAACACTTTCCGATTCAATCGGGCGGAGAGCTCGAGCACGATGATCGCCAGGGCGAGCAGCATCAGGGCCCCGCTGGAGCGGCAGAGCAGCGTCGTGAAGAGCAGGATCGGCAGCCAGACCGCGCCGAACGACAGGCCCGCGATCCGCCTGAGCGCCCCGGACCGCCAGAGCCACAACGCCATGAGCGAGCAGACCGACATCCAGACGCCCAGCTCGAGCCCGCGATTCAGGAAGACGCGAGGCCGCGAGCCCCCCAGCCGGATGTCCTCGTAGATCATCGTGCCGTAGAGCTTGCTGAGGAGGATGGGCCCGACGCCCACCTCGGCGAAACAGAAGGGGATGTAGGTCAACCCCCCCACGACGATGGCGACGGCGAGCGAGCGGACGTCCCTCGGCTCGTCGAAATTCAGGCGGCCGATCAGGTAAGGGCCGCCCCACCCGGTCAGCTGCCCGAAGACCGTGGAGAAGCCGTCGTAGGCCCCCAGATCGTTCACGCTCGACGTGATCATCGGGCAGAGAATGTACACGACCAGCGGCAGGTCGACCCAGGAGGGGCGTAAGCGGGCGAATCGCTCGGGCGTGAAGATCAACATCGCCAGCAGGATGCCGAACGAGAACGCGGTCCCCTTGTTGTAGTCGGGGATGCCGGCCAGGGCGATGCCCATGGGGGGCAGGTAGAGCCAGGCGCCGACCATCCCGAGGAGGACGGCCTGGCGACGGGGGAAGACCAGGAACAGCACCAGGCAGATGGGGATCCAGCTGAGCAGGGCGATGGAGATCAGGATTTCCACGGAGTATCGATCCTGGATCCGGCTTGATGAAGTTCGGAGACTCCGCCGCCCGCCGCGGGTCGGCCCCCGCGAGACGCGGCTCCGACACAAGACTAGTTCGTCGCGCCCCCTCCGCGGAAGACGTCTCTCGGCCCGAATTCCGCCGCCCCCCCGCGGCTCCGGCCTTCCCTTGCGGAGCCGAGCCGCCGTATTGTAGTCTCGGACTCGACGCCATGTTGAGCGGCGAGGGGGTCCGAAGTCCCGCCCCGCCATCCGTTCGGACCTCCATCGCGGGGGAGGCCGATCCCGCTCGTCGCGACGAGCCGCGACGACGACAGGCCGTCCGCGGCGGACGCCCCCAGGACCGCGGCGGGCGCGATCGTCGCGATGGAGGTCACAACCGTTGGAGAGCATGCGAGCTGTCCCGACGTCGCCGCCGGGTCGGGGCGCGAACGGCGACGCGAACCAGGTCGTCTCAGCCTTCATCTCCCCCTTCTGGCCGGCCGGCGCCGCCGGCGGCAACGGGATCGTCACCTACGTGGCCAATCTCGCGCCCGGTTTGCAGAGGATGGGCTGCCGGCCGCTGATCCTCGCGCAATGGACGGCCGAATCCCCCCCGGACGAGCTCGCGGTCTGGAACCTGTCGGAATGGGCGGCGACGGGCACGCGGGCCTCGCGGCTCTGGGATCGCGTGCTGCTCCGGATCGCGCCCGACGCGGCGAGGACCCGCAGCAGGTGCCGCCTGATCGCCCGCGCGGCGGCAGCCGCCGTCGCGCGACACGGCGTCCAGATCCTCGAGATGGAGGAATCGTTCGGGTGGGCGGCCGACGTGCGGGCCCGGCTCGCGATCCCGGTGCTCGTCCGCCTGCACGGGCCCTGGTTCCTCAACGGCTCCGCCAACGGCGCCCGCGACGACGACGCGTACCGACATCGGGTCGACCGCGAGTTGCGCGGCATCCGCGAGGCCGACGCGATCTCCGCGCCGTCCCGGAGCGTCCTCGAGCTGACCCGCGAGTACTACAAGCTCCCCCTCGAGGGCGCGGCCGTCATCCCCTGCCCGTGCCCCCAGGTCCCCGCCGATCGCCGCTGGAAGCTCGACGAGGCCGACCCCCGCACGATCCTCTTCGTGGGCCGGTTCGACCGCCACAAGGGGGGCGACGTCATCATCGACGCCTTCGCCCGGCTGTTCGAGACCCACCCCGACGCCCGGCTGCGGTTCGTCGGCCTGGATCGCGGGGTCGTCGACGACGAGGGCCGATCGTGGAAGCTCGCCGAGTACGTCGCCGCCAGGGCCCCCCGGGCGGCGGCGGCCGGGCGGATCGAGATGATGGGGAGCCAGCCCGCGACCCTGATCGACGACCTGAGGAGGCGCGCGCTCGTCACCGCGGTCCCGTCCCGCTACGAGACCTTCGGGTACACGACCGCCGAGGCGGCCGCCCTGGGCGCCCCGATCGTCGCCTCGCGGGTCGGCGGCATCTCCGAGATGGTCCAGGACGGCGAGACGGCCCTCCTCGTCCCCCCCGGAGACCCCGACGCCCTGGCCCGGGCGCTGGGCCGCCTGCTCGACGACCCGTCCCTCGCCGCCCGCCTCGGCGAAGCCGCCGGCACCCACGCCGACGGCGAGCTCGGGCCCGACCACATCGCCCGGACGACGGCCGACTTCCACCGCTCGATCGTGGAGCGCCGTCGCAGCGCGGCCCCTCGCCGTCGATGAACGGCCCGTCGCGGATCCCCCATCTCGCCGCTTTTACGGGCCGCGCCGGCGCAATCCGTACGGGCGACAAACTCGACCGCACCCCCAAAGGACGGATTCCTTGGTCTCGATTGTAAACTTGTTATGATGGTAGGTCGGCGGCCCGGCATGAAGCCGCGGTGGTTCACCGGGGTCCCGTCGAGCATCAAACGAGGAAAACAACGATGCGCTCCCGTGTCTTCTGGTCGCCCCTGCTGGCGGCGGCTCTCTGGGCGATGGGCGCCGGCCGCGAGGCCTCGGCGTACGACGTCTGGGTCGAGACGGTCGATTGGGTGCCCACGTCGAGCGTCGTGAGCGTCCCGTCCTACGTCGCCGCCTCGTACGTCGTGCCGACCACCTACGCCGCGCCGAGCTTCTATGCGACGGCCTACGCGACCGAGACCCTGGCCCTGGCGCCGACGAGCTACGTCGTCCCCAGCAGCTACGTCGTGCCGACCTACTACGAGACCCGCTTCCGTCGCAGCCTTTTCGGCCGCCGCCTGATCCCGACCGGCCGCACGTATTACGCGACGAGCTACACCCCCAGCTACTTCCCGACCACCCTGATCTATCCGACGTCCTACGTCGTGCCGACGACGGCCGTGGTCTCGCCGACCGTCTACGACCGCGAGGTCGTCGCGACCGCGTACCTGCCGTCGTCGGGCTCCTGCTGCGGCGAGGCCGTGCTCGCGCCGACGTCGGTCCGCATGGTCGCCCCCGAGTCGTCGACCCGCGCCGCGGCCCCGCCGGTCCGCCGCGCCCCGGCCGCGGCCGCGACGGCCGAGGACGAGCTGGACGAGGCCCCGTCGCTCCCCTCGACGGTCGACCCGGCGCCGCCGGCCCCCCGGCCGCGTGCGGTGCAGCCCGCGCCGGTCCAGTCGACCCCGAAGTCGACGGCCGCCGACGGCGCGACCAGCCCGCCCGCCCCCCAGGCCCCCGCTCGCGAGCAGAGCACCGTCCGGCCGGGCGAGGTCGCCCCGGCGCCCGCCGGCCCCGCCCCCAAGGCGGACGACGCGCCGGCCCCGTCGAGCCCCGCCGGCGCCGACGGCCTGATCCCCGCCCCCGAGGGCAACCTGGGCTTCAGCAACCGCCGCGAGGCCCTCCGCCCGGTCTACGACCCGGCCCGCGCGATCGACCCCGCCCGCCGCAACGTCCTCTTCGGCCGGGTCCGCGAGCGCTCCAGCAGCGAGCCCGAGGAAGGCGTCCGCGTCCTGCTGACCAACCGGGCCGGCACGTTCGACGACCGCACCGCCATGACCGACGCCTTCGGCCGCTTCGCCGTCCGCGTCCCCGACGGCGACTGGACCGTGCAGGTCGCCATGCCCAGCGGCCGCGTCTACGCCGTCAGCGAGATCACCGTCAGCAACGGCCTGATCTCCGACGACCAGGGCCGGGACGTCCCCAGCCTGACCATCACGCGCTGACGCCCGGGACGGGACGCCGTCCCGCCCATCATCACGCCGCCGGCCGACGCCTTCCCCCGCGGGCGGGCGTCGGCCGCGTTCGAGACAGGGAGAATCGATCCGATGAGCGACGAATACGAGATCGACGAGGTCCGCCTCTGCGACGTCGCCAACGAGATGGAGGCGGCCCTGGTCGTCAGCCTCCTGGACGGCGACGGCATCCCGGCCCGGAGCGACGCGACCCAGGCCGGCGGCGTCTTCGGCGGCCTGCCGTTCGAGTCGGGCCACGGCATCTACGTCCGGACCGCTCACGCCCGGAAGGCCCTCGAGATCCTCTCGCATTACCCTCATTTCCAGGACCTGAAGAACGTCCACGAACCGGCCGGCGACTGACCGCGCCGCGAGGCCCGATCGCCCCCTCCGCATCGGCCTGGTCGTCAGCTACTTCCACCCGTTCGCCAGCGGCGCCGAGCGCCAGGCGCTGGCGCAGGGGCTTGAACTCGTGCGCCGGGGGCATTCGGTCCGCGTCATCACGCGGGCCGTCCCCGGCTACCCGATCCCCGACGAGGACCATCGCGGCGTCCAGATCCACCGCTGGATCCGCACGTGGGACCGCGGCCCGCTCTTCGCCGTCTCGTTCGTCTCGGGCCTCGTCCGCGCCCTGCGTCGGCTCCGCGGCGAGCTGGACGTGATCCACACCCACCAGGCGCTCTGGGAGGCCGTCGCCGCCGGCGCGGCCCGGCCCGGCCTTAGCGGGCTCCCGACGCTCGTGCAGCCGGCCAGCTCGGGCTACTACGGCGAGGCCCAGGAGCTATTGCGCACCCGAGGCGCCCCCCTGCTCCGTCGCGCGATCCTCCGCAACACGCACTTCGCGGCGATCTCCGACGACATCGCCCGGGAATGGCTCGCGCTCGGCGTCCCGCCCGGGCGGCTGACCCGGACCGCCAGCGGCGTCGACACCGACGTCTTCCATCCCGGCCCGAGCCTCGTCGAGGCCGACCTGCTCCCCCGGCCGCGGGCCGTCTTCACCGGCCGTCTGCATCCGCAGAAGAACCTGCCGCTCCTCCTGAACGCCTGGGTGGAGGTCGCCCGCAGGTCGCCCGCGAACCTGATCCTCGTCGGCCCCGGCAGCGATCGCGAGGCTCTCACGGCGCTGGCCGCATCCCTCGGCCTCGCGGATCGCGTCCAGTTCGTCGGCGCCGTCCCGAGCCCGGCCGAGCACCTCCGCGCCGCCGACCTGTTCGTCCTCCCCAGCGTGGCCGAGGGGATGAGCAACTCGCTCCTCGAAGCGATGGCCACCGCCCTCCCCTGCGTCGTCTCGGGCGTCGGCGGCAACACCGACCTCATCGCCCCCGGCGCGACGGGCGTCCTCGTCCCCGAGGCGACCCCCGAAGCCTGGTCCGGCGCCCTGCTGACCCTGCTCGAAAATCCCGACGAGGCCCGCCGCCTGGGCCGGAACGCCCTCGCCCGCGTCGAGGCCGAGTTCTCGCTGCGGGCGGTGGTGGATCGGTACGTCGGACTGTATCGCGAGCTGATCGCCCGGGCGGGCTGATTCCCGTGGACCGTTTCAAGGGGCCGGGATCGGTTCCAGGTTTTCCGGTTCATCGAGCTTGATCGAAGTCCATCGCCCGGTCTTGACGCTGAAGATGTGGAGTTGGTGTTTGGTCTTACAGGTGATCGACTCGGGACTCATCGCAGGGAACTTTTGAGGCGCTGAGCCGAACCCTCCCACGCCCGCGACGGAGTCCTCGTCGGGCGGAGATGGTTCGTCGTCGCCCTCGGGCCATTCGAGGACGTCCCAGCGGTTGGCCGTCGCGCTGAAGGCGTAGACGCGCCGGCCGATCTTGTAAGCGGCCGCGCCCGGGCCGATCACCGGGGTCGCCTTCTCGGTGGGCTCCAGCAAATCCTGGCTGTGCCACTCGCCGTCCGACGAGCTGAACGCCGCAATCCGCTTGACCGCCGGTCCGGTGATATGCAAGGCAGCCAGACTGTGACCCGCGATGGGGACGACCTTCACGTCCGCCTCGCCCTCCGGCACGATCCTCAGGGTCTTCGCAACTCCGATTTTGGTGCTGTAACCGGTCAGGACATGACCGTTCGAGGAAGGGACGATCACGAAATCGGGCATCACGAGGAAAGGCGGCAGCTTCGTGGGGGATTTCGACTTAGCTTGCGAGTTCCCCGCGGGCGGAACGAACGATCCGGCCGCAACGGCCTGGGCTGTCTTCGGGGCGTCGACGACCGGTGGGACCGGGCCCGGGTTCGTCGCCTCTTGCTTACGCGGTTTGATCGATCCCCCGGCTCCGTTCGACGACTCCTCGAGGTTCAGCCCCGTTTCCAGCGTTCCAGATTGGACGTCGAGAGCGGCCTGATACTCCGACCTGGCCAGCTCGAGCCGAAGCTGCACGCTCTTCGCCTCGGGCTCCAGCCGCTGGACATCCAGCCTTCGCTCGTCGAGCCCCGGCCCGGCCGAGCGTAGGCGATCCTTGTCGTTGAGCGGGATGTCCGGCGGCGGCGACGCCTCGGCTTTCGGGACGGTGGCCGGCTTCCTCGCGCCGGTCGCGTGGTCGAGAAGACTTCGGTGGAGTGCGATCGCCTGGGCCTGCTCCTCGATCTCGGCGTTCAATCGATCCCGCTCCTCAACCAGCCGCTGGATCGACACCTGAGCCGTCGCAATCGAATCCCTCCTCAAGCGGATCTGGTCGGGTTTCGGGGGTGCGGACTCCTTCGCTTTCGGATCCGAGGACTCCCCCTTCCCGACGGCGCCTTGCTGGAGCGCGTATCCGGTGGCACCTCCCAGGGTGAGAATCGTCCCCAGGGTGACGGCGGCGAGCTTTGCTTTCGTGAGGATCATGGCGTCGAGGGCTCCTTGGGCTAGGGCCGCGGCCCCCGCGGAGGCGAGGGCGAGGGCGGCGACGGGGGACGTTCCGAACGCGAGGGCCGAGTGGACGGTGCTCTCCAGGAGCGCCGGCGAGACGGGAGAGGCGAGGACGATCGAGCCCAGGGCCGCGTCGTCGGCCGCGACGCCCCGGCGGGCGAGGCGGTCGCGGAGGCGGTTGCGGCCCCGCGAGAGCCGGCTGCGGATCGTGCCGACGGGCTGCCGCAGACGGGCGGCGGCCTCGTCGTGCGTCAGGCCTTCCAGGTGGCAGAGGATCAGCGGGCCGCGAAGCCGGTCGGGGAGCCGGCCCAGCTCCTCGTCGAGGATCGACCGGAGTTCGGATCGCTCGGCCTCGCGGAACGGTGGCGCGTCGGTCGGCGGCTCGGCGTCGAGGCCGGCCCCCTCGCGGATGAACCGCCGGGCCGAGACCGCCCGCGCCCGGGCGGCCACCCGATGGGCGACGCCGTGGATCCAGGGCCCGACCCGTTCGCGACGGCGGATCGTCCCCGCGCGGCGGACCAGGACGAGGAAGGTCGCCTGGAAGGCGTCTTCCACGTCGCGGTCGTCGCGGAGGATCCGCCGGCAGACGCCCAGCACCATCGGCCCGTGCCGCTCGACGAGCGCCGCGAAGGCCGATTCGTCGCCCTCCGCGAGGAACCTCTCAAGCAGGCGGCCGTCGTCCTCCCCCGCGGCGGTCCCCCAGCCCAGCAGGCGGGCGATCGACCCGGCGTCTCCCGTCATGCGTCCCACCGGCGTCGCCTCCCGAAGCCCGTCCCGATCGTCTTCACCCCTGAATGTACGGCCCGCCCCCCGCGCAATCCCGATTTCCCAAGAATCCCGCAGGACGCCCGCGCCGCGACAGCCGGAAACGTCACCCGCGGCCCCGGCTTCGCAACTCGCCTCCTCACAGTCCGCCGAGTCGCATGCAACCCTCGCAACCCGCGCAATACGGACGCCCCGAATGACGAGCGTGGATTCTTCGCCTTCACCTCAAGATTCATGCCTTAGAATATCTAGGCAGCCACGCGTAGCGGTACAGCGAGCGGCGCCGCTTGCCTCATTGAGACGACACCCCAGCCCGGCCGCGAGGCGCATCGAGACGAAACCTCCCATGATCGGGCGGCTCAAAGCTCCCATCATCCTGGCCCACGGGCTCTTCGGGTTCTCGCGGATCGGCCTCGGTCCGCTGACCCTGACCTCGTACTTCCGGGGCATCCCGCAGGTGTTCCGCGAGGCCGGGAACCGGGTCTTGACGACCCGGGTGCACCCGATCGCGTCGATCGACTTCCGGGCCCAGCGGCTGGGATATCGCATCGACACCTATTTCCCCGACGAGCCGGTCCACGTCATCGGCCACAGCATGGGCGGGCTCGACGCCCGCCGGCTCCTCGCCGAACCCGGCTGGCGCGACCGCATCCTGAGCCTGACGACGATCGGCACGCCCCACCTGGGCTCGATCATCGCCGACTTCGCCAAGCTCAGGGTGGGCCGGATCTACCGGCTTCTGAACGCCATGGGGATCGACTATCGGGGGTTCCTCGACGTCACCCGCCAGGCCTCGCGGCGGTTCGGTCGCAAATACGGCCTGATCGACGACCTGCCCTGCTTCAGCATCGCCGGCGAGCCGGCCGAGGCCGACGTCGCCTGGCCCCTGCGGCGGCTCTACGAGGCGCTCCGCGAGATGGAAGGCGCGAACGACGGCCTCGTCCCGGCCGAGTCGGCGCGGGCCTTCGGCAAGCCCCTGCCGTCGTGGCCGCTCGACCACCTGCGGCAGATGAACTGGCTCAACCACGCGAAGGACGAGACCGAGGCTCTCTACGTCCCCGCCTACTACGGCCGCATCATCGACGAGCTGATCGCCCTCGGGTTCGGCGCCGACGCCCCGGAGCCGGTCCGATCGGCCGCCCGGACGACGCCCTGAGGCCCCGCGCCGCGATTCGAAACAAGAAAGCCCCCGCACCGGCGAGGCGGTGCGGGGGCCTGAGGTTTTGGCCCGGCATCGCGATCAACGCATGCCCCGGCCCCAGAAGCCCAGGGCCGAGGACGCCCGCGACTTCTTGCCGGTCGCGACCGTGTCGAACGCGCCGACGATCGCCAGGGCGTCGGGGCTCGCCGTCCTGGAAGCCGCGGTCGTCGCCGAGGCGGTCGCGAAGGTCGACGTCGTCGCTCCGGCGGTGGACGTGGAAGCCGAGGCGAGGCCCGCCGGGGAGTTGACCTGGAGCGTATACACCCCGGTCGAGGCGGCGAAGATCTGGGGGTTGCCCAGGAAGACGAACTGGAACCGATGCGTCCCGACGGCGAAGCCCGTAGACGTGATCGTGGCCAGGATCGTGCCGTTGGAGTTGAACAGCTGCGGGAAGGCGACCGGGATGCCGTTGTCCAGGATCACCACCCCTCCGACGAGGTCCGTGACCCCGGGCGGAACCGTGAGCACGGCCGAGATCGTGATGGCGTCGCCCACGGTCGCCGGCTGCGTGGGGACGACGCCGGTCAGCACCGCCGTGGCGCGGACCACCACCTGCGAGGCCGTCGCCTGGGACGTGCCGAAGGTGGGGTCGTTCGTCCCGTCGTAGGTCGCCGTCACGGTGTAGGTGCCGACGCCCAGGGCGGGGATGCCGCCGAAGACGGCCAGGCCGTTGACCAGCGTGCCGCTGAAGTTGACCGACCCGACGTTGATGAAGACCGTGCCGCCGTTGGGCGTGCCCAGGCCGGCGACGGCCGAGGAGGCCTCGACGGTGATCGCCAGGGGGTCGCCGATGCCGCGGGGGTTCGCGCTCGTCGAGACCTTCAGCGCCGTAGCCGCCTTGGCCACCGTGAGGATGGTGGGGGTGGTCGCCTCATAACTGCCCACGAGGTCCGAGAAGACGGTGCGGAGCTGCAGGCCTGACTGGGCGAGCGTCGGCGTGAACGTGTACCACAGGCTGTTGGCGTCGACGATGTTCACCCACGAAACGCCGTCGAAGCTGGCCTGCCACTGCACGCTGCGCGCCACCACGTTGTTCGCGGCGGAGGTGAGCGTGACCGGCACGCCGACCGTCACCGTCAAGGGCCCGCCGAGGAGATTGAAGCCGAGGTCTTGGGTGGTCGCCCCGGTCGAGGTCGACCCGACGCCCGGCGACGCGGACCCGCCCGGCGCCGTGTGAGACGTCGGGGCTGCGCCGGTGAAGCCGGCGGCGTTGACCTGGAGCGTGTAGACCCCGGTCGAGGCGGCGTAGATCTGGGGGTTGCCCAGGAAGACGAACTGGAACCGATGCGTCCCGGCCGCGAAGCCCGTCGTCGTGATCGTGGCCAGCGTCGTGCCGTTCGAGGTGACGAGCTGCGGGAAGGCGATCGGGTTGCCGTTGTCCAGGATCACCACGCCGCCGACCAGGTCGGTGACGCCGGCCGGCGGCGTGAGCACGGCCGCGATCGTCACCGCGTCGCCCACGGTCGCCGGCTGCGTGGGGACGACGCCGGTCAGCACCGACGTGGCGCGGACGACCACCTGGGAGGCGGTCCCCTGGGACGTGCCGAAGGTGGGGTCGTTCGTCCCGTCGTAGGTCGCCGTCACGGTGTAGGTGCCCAGGGCGAGCGCGGCGATGTTGCTGAAGACGGCGTGGCCGTTGACCAGAACGGTGGTCAGGTTGACCGCCCCGATGTTCAGGAAGACCGTGCCGCCGTTGGGCGTGCCCAGGCCGGCGACGGCCGAGGCGACGTCGACGGTGATCGCCAAGGGGTCGCCGATCCCGCGGGGGTTCACGCTCGTCGACACCTTCAGCAGCGTGTTCGCCTTCGAGACCGTGAGCAGGCCGGCCGTGGTCGTCGCGGTGCCGGACGAGTCGGAGAAGACGGCGCGATAGCGCTCGCCCGAATCGGCCAGGGTCGGGGTCAGCGTGAGCCAGGGGAGCGTCTCGCCGGCGATGTTCGTCCAGGTCGTCCCGTTCGTGCTCACCTGCCACTGCACGGTGCGGTTCCCGGGGCCCGCCGACTCGGCGGTGAAGGTGACCGGCACGCCGACCGTCGCGAACTGGTTGATCGGGTTGGCGGTCACGGCCAGCGGGATGGGCTGGGCGTAGAAGTACGCCGCCCCCTGGAGGGGGTTGGCCTGGTCGAGCGTGACCGTCGGGGCGCCGGCGATGACGGTCGTGGGGGTGACGGCGACGGCCTGCCCCAGCAGGTCGTTCGCGACCCCGTCGGACGCCGTCAGCCGGGCCGCCTGGTTCCAGGCCGCCCCGGCCGAGCGGTCGAAGACGTAGACGGCGCCCTGGCGGAGGTTGGCCCCGACCGATTCGAACGGGGCCGAGACGGCCGCCTTGTAGCCGTTGGCGGCGATCGCGACGGCGTAGCCGAAGCGATCGCCCGCCGCGCCGGCGGCGCTCGTCAGCTTGGCCGACTGCGTCCAGGTCGTCCACGACCGCAGGAAGACGTAGGCCGCCCCCTGGTCGACGCGGCCTCCGACGTCGGCGAAGGAGGCGCCGGCGATGAGGAACGACCCGTCGTCGCTGGTCGCCAGCGACGAGCCGAAGCCGTCGTTGGCGGCGCCGTCGGCGGCGGTCAGTTTCGTCAGGGAGCCCTGGAAGAACGCGTAGACCGCGCCTTGCTGGCCGTTGGCGCCCACCGTCGTGAACGGCGCGCCGCCCGCGACCATGAGCCCGCTGCCGCTGACGACCGTCGAGTAGCCGAACTGGGCGTTGGCCGTGGCGTCGGCCGCGGCCAGCTTCGTGGCCTGCGTCCAGGTCGCCCCGGACTTGACGAGTACGTACACCGCCCCCTGGTCGGCCACGCCGCCGACGTCGGCGAGGGGCGACCCGACCGCGATGATCGAGCCGTTGGCGCTGATCGAAGTCGAGTAACCGAACTGGTCGCCGGCGGCGCCGTCGGCCGGCGTGAACTTCTGGACCTGGGTCCAGGTCGTCCCGTTGCGGGTGAAGATGTAGGTCGCGCCCTGCGTCGCCTTGCCGGCGACCGTGACGCTGCGTGCGCCGACCGCCAGGGTGGAACCGTCGGCGCTGAGGGCCACCGCGTCGCCGAACTCGTCGCCGACCACGCCGTCGCTGGAGGTCAGCCGGGCCGACTGGCTCCACAAGGTGCCGTTGTTGCTGAAGATGTACACGGCCCCGCGGATCGACGAGATCGCCGAGCTCATGGCGCCGACCGCGGCCAAATTCCCGGAGGAAGTGATCGACACCGAGGTGCCGAAATACTGCGCCAGCCCGTTGGTCGAGCTGGTGAACTTGGCCACCTGGATGTAGGGGTCGACGGTCAGGGGATATTGCGCGGCGGCGTCGTCGACGACGATCGACAGCTCCTGGCCGCCGGCCGCCGTCGACGTCACCGACAGGTGCGCGGGAACCGCCGCGCCCGCGGCGTCGTAGGCGATCAGGCCGCCGTAGACCAGCGAGGCCGAGCCGTCGGGCCGCGCCAGAGTGACGCTCGTCCCGGACGGGTCGGCGGTCGCGACGAGGCCGCCCCCGAGCGCCAGGTCGATCGTCAGCGGGGCGCCGGCCCCCGAGCCGTCCGGCCGCGCGTCGAGCGTGAAGCCCTGCTGCAGCCCGAGCGGGCCGTTCACGAACCACTGCGAGACGTCGCCGTAGTCGTACTCGACCCGGTTCGCCGCCGTCGCCGTCGCCGCGGCGGCGCCCAGGCCCGCGGCCGCCCCGCCGTAGCCGACCCCGACCAGGCCCAGCGACCAGTCGTCGCCCCCGCCGGAGACGTGCAGGCCGCCCGCGTCGACGTAGCCCGTGTACGAGTTCGTCGGGTTCGCCAGCGCGTAGCCCGCCCCCGACGCGGCCAGGGCGTAGGCCGGATCCTGGGCCCCGAACGTCTCCGACGCCGCATACTGCAGCCCCAGGGGCGTCGGCGTCGGGTTCGAGGCGGTCGAGACCTCGGACGGCGGCGTCGGGCCGGTCGCGACGGCCGCCGACCAGGCCCCCGAGGCGGGCGCCACGCGATCCTCCAGCAGTTCTCGCTCCGGACGCCAGTCGCGGCGTCGCCTCGTCGCGGGGGCCCGGGCGGGGCCCTTCGGGGCGCCCGGCCGACGGTGCGGATCTCTGGTGCGATCGACGAACATATGGCGATTCCCGTTGCTGTTGATGTCGATTCGGATGATGGATGGGGGACGCGGCGGCTGCGGAGGGGGCACGGCGGCGTCGCGGCGCGATTCGGGGACGACCCTGGACGAGGTGGATCGAGCCTGTCGGGCCCCCGCAATCTAGCACCCTTCGCTGGTCGTTTTCCACCCATTTCATGCGGACGCTTCGCGCGGCCAGACGAGGCTCGCCGGATCTGCACCGAACGCGCGGTCGAACCGCCGATTCCCGAACACAAAAGCGATTTCGTGCCAAAGAAAACAAAATGCAATGTTGCATCCAGACAACAACGCAAACGACCCAACGGCGCGGGACCGGCACCGGCCCGGGGTTGCGGCCGGGGCCCGGACGCCGCCATAGTGATGGGGCGGCGCCCGGCGGCGGGCGCGACGACCCCTTCGGAGCGTCCCACGATGGCACGAACTCCCGGCTTGAATCGACGCGACTGGATGAAGACCACGACGGCCGCGGGCCTGGCCTCCGGGCTCGCCCCGGCGCGGGCGGCGACCCCCGCCGACCCGGACCGGATCCGCGCCGAGAACCGGCGGACGGGGACCCGCGACTGGATCAACACCAATGTGCGCGTCGATCCCAAGACGAACTACCGCAGCCCGGGGATCGAGGGCTACGCCTCGCAGGCCAGCGTCCGCCCGGGCGAGACGATCTCGTTCCACGTCAGCACGAACCCGGCCTCGCGGTTCACGATCGAGCTGTACCGCATGGGCTTCTACCAGGGCTGCGGGGCGCGGCTGGTCGAGAAGCTGGGCTCGTTCCCCGGCCGGGTCCAGCCCGACCCCGAGATCGGCCCGATGCGGCTCCGCGAGTGCCTGTGGGAGCCCTGCGTCTCGGTCAAGATCCCCGACGACTGGGTCAGCGGCGTCTACCTCGGCAAGCTCAAGGCCGAGCGCGAGGGGCTGGAGAGCTACGTCGTCTTCGTCGTGCGCGACGACCGCAAGGCCGACTACCTCTTCCAGGTCTCCGACAACACCTGGAACGCCTACAACCGATGGCCCTCGCAATTCGCCCTCTACGACGACGGCAAGAAGAACTGGTACTGGGGCCCCGACGTCCAGACGAGCTTCGACCGCCCCTACGGCAAGTACTGCCAGATCTTCGACGTCCCCCTCTCCGTCGGCTCGGGCGAGTGGCTCCTCTGGGAGTTCCCCCTGTCCTTCTGGATGGAGGAGCAGGGCTACGACGTGACGTACATCTCGAACATCGACACCCACCTCGACCCCGCGGGCCTGCGCCGCGCGAAGGGCTGGATCTCCATCGGCCACGACGAGTACTGGTCGCTGGAGATGTTCGAGAACATGAAGAAGGCCCGCGACGACGGCCTCAACCTGGCCTTCCTGTCGGGCAACAGCATCTGCGGGGTCGTCGACGTCCACCCGTCGAGCGACGGCCGGCCGGGCCGGATCATCGAGCGCGTCGGCCGGTTCGGCTCCCCCCGCAAGGAGGAGCTGGAGAAGGGCTTCCCCGAGGAGGGCCTCTTCAAGAAGAACGGCCCCAACGAGGCCACCCTGATGGGCGCGCAGAGCACGTATCCCGTCACCGGCGGCGGCGACTGGATCTGCCGCAAGCCCGACCACTGGCTGTTCGCCGGCTCGGGCATGAAGGCGGGCGACGCGATCGGCGGCCTCGTCGGCTGGGAATGGCACGGCGAGCCCTGGGACATCCCCGGCCTCGAAGTCGTCGCCAGCGGCCCGACCACCAGCCCGCGCGGCGAGGGGGTGTACACGGCCACCATCTACCCCGGCCCGAAGGACAACTTCGTCTTCAACGCCTCGACCATCTGGTGGGCCACCGGCCTTTCGAGCCCCCCCGGATTCGTCATGCCCGACGTCTACACCAGGCCCAAGGGCGTCGACCCCAGGGTCCAGAAGATCACCGCCAACCTGCTCGAACGCCTGCGTGGAACGGTCTGACCGTCCTCGCTCATGACGGCCTTCCCCCCTCGCGGGGGAAGGTGGCCCGAAGGGCCGGATGAGGGGACGACGGGCCATCGAGCCGCCGGATCTCGCCCCGACTTCATCCGGCATTCCATCGACGATCCACCACCGGGCGACCAGACCCCATGCCACGCACCCGCCTCGCCTCGACCCTCCTCGTTCTCGCGTGCGTCCTCCCCGGCTCGGCCTCGCACGCCGAGGAGTGGATCAAGCCCCGCCCGCTCCGCGCCGGCGACGTCATCCGGTTCGTCGCCCCCGCCGGGCCGGTCGAGCTTGAGGCCGTCCGGCGTTGCCAGGCGCTGTTCGAGGCGAAGGGCTTCAAGGTCGTGGTCCCCGAGAACATCGAGCGACGCTATCTGTACCTCGACGGCACGGACGAGGAGCGGTCGGCCGAGCTGAACGAGGCCTTCCGCGACCCCCACGCCCGCGCCGTGTTCGCCTGCCGGGGCGGCTACGGGCTGACCCGGATCCTCGATCGGATCGACTACGAGGCGCTCAGGAAGAATCCCAAGATCGTGGTGGGCTTCTCCGACCTGACGGCGCTCCACCTGGCGATCGGCGCGAAGTGCCGTCTGGTGAGCTTCCACGGCCCCATGCCGCTGGCGTCGCTGGAGAACGAGGACGGCGAGCACAAGTACGCCTCGGACCTCTTGTGGCGGCTCCTGCGCACCGGCAGATACGCCGACGACCCCGCCGTCGCCCTGACGATCCCGGTCCCCGAGCCGACCGAGCGGCCCGACGTCCTGACCGCCGGCAGGGCGACCGGCCGGCTCACGGGCGGCAACCTGTCGCTGATCGCCGCGACGGTCGGCACGCCCTACCAGATCGAGACGAAGGGCCGGATCCTCTTCCTCGAGGACACGCACGAGGCCGCCTACCGGGTCGACCGGATGCTCAGCCAGCTCCGGCTCGCCGGCCTGCTCGACGGCCTCGCCGGGGTCGTCCTGGGCACGTTCGACGGGGCCGACGAGGACGAGCTGAAGGCCGTCTTCCACGACTATCTCGCCGACAAGGGGTTCCCGGTGCTCACCGAGTTCCCGCTCGGCCACATCCCCCACAACGCCGTGCTCCCCTGCGGCGTCCCCGCCGAGATCGACACGAACGCGGGGACCTTACGGCTGCTGGAATCGCCCCTGGCGGCGGAGTGATGACCCGCGTGGGGTCGCTCGTCAGATCGCCATCTCCTTGACCATCCGGTTGCGCCAGTAGGGGGTCGTGCAGAGCAGGACGCTGCCGGGGCCGCGGAAGGCGCGGAGCGAGCTTTCGCCCGAGGTGTACGCGCCGACCCGCGAGCCGGGCGCGCTTGACCTTGTGGTCGACGTCGGCCGTCCGGGCGAGCGCGCACTTGCCCTCGCAGCTGATCTCCTCGTCGCCCAGCTCGACCAGGTCGGCCGGCCCCTCGGCGTTGAGAACGACCCGGCCCTCGCCCGGGACCTTCGCCTGGAAGTCGATGAAGCCGTCGCCGGCCCACAACGAGGTCAGCAGCTTCTCGCGGTGAAAGACATGATGCAGAACGAGAGCAGGCCGCCGAGGAAGAGGTGGGCGATCAGCTTCATGTCGAACAGCCGGACGATCATGATGTTCATGAACGCGCCGATCATCACGACGTACCACATGATCGCCGGGATGCCGGTCGAGACTCTGAACACCCGCATTCGGCGCGGCTTGCTCAGCTCGTTGAACGCCCTGAGGGACTCGGCGTGGAGCCGCTCCTGCCGCTTGGTCTTGGGCTCGTGGGCCGCCAGGCGGGTCAGGACGGCCGCCGGCCGCTCGCCCCCCTTCTCGGTGGTCAGGCTCTCGCGCTGGAGCGGCCAGGCCTCCTCGATGACGAACCTCGCGTACTCGCGGAGGACCCCCTGGAGTTCCGTCCGGTCGGGCTCGGAATAGTTCGAGACGTCGCGGTGAGGCCGTTCATGGCCGCGGCCTCCTCGGTCACGGCCCGGTCGGAGTCCGAGAAGTTCTGATGGGCCGCGACTGCGATCAGGCCCGGGAGCAGGCCGTAGAAGACGCAATAGCACGACAGGATGTAGCCGACCGGGTCGTTGTCATTCGGCTGCCGCCTCACAAAGATCCGCAGGGACGGCCGCACCAGCAGCGTCCCCGTCCAGGTGAAGGCGACGAAGAACTCGGAGCCGAGGAAGGCTAGCGACGCCGTCGGGATGTCGTAGATCCAGTAGAACATCGATCGCCCTTCGGCTTCCGCTCTTAAGTCGCCCGGGCGCGTCCCCGCGATCCGCCGACCGCGAGGCGGCGAGGCCGCCGGCCCGACCTGCAACGTCGCGGGACCGGCCAGGGCTCGACGCGAGAGCTTGGATATCCTCTAGGGTCACGGCCCCCGGGAGGCCTCGCGAGGAGGGAGCGGCCGAAACTTGGGAGGGCGGGGCCGACGTCGCTTCGGCCTCAGCGACCGCCGCGCATCGCCGGAGGCCGCCTCTGGGCGAACCTGACCGCCCGTCGGGGGCGGCCCGGCTCGACGGCCGATACCGCCCTCGATGCCGACGCCGTCGCGGTTCGCGCGGCCGCGGCGGACGGGCTCGCCGCGACGACGACCTGGCCCAGGTGGTCCGACTGGCTCGTCTGGAAGCCGTCGCTCCCCAGGTAGACGGCCGTGATCAGGTAATCGCCCGCGACGAGCGTCGAGGCGTCGACGACCACCCTGCCGGCCGCGTCGATCGGGGCCTCGGCGACGGCTTGCAGGCCGACGTAGAAGCGGACGAAGCCCGACGTCGGCCCGGCCGCCCCGCCCACGCCCGCGACCGTGACGGTCCACGCCAGCGGCAGCGCGGTCGACCGCGGATTCAGGCTCGTCGCCAGGCTCGTGGTCGTCGCAGACGCGACGGGGACGGCCGGTTCGACGACCTGGACGAGGGGGGAGGATTCGCTCCCCAGGTGGGAGTAGGTCTCCAGGAAGGCGGCCGTGACGGTGTAGACGCCCGGGACCAGGTCGGTCGTGGTGAGCGTCGCCCGGCCGTCGCCGCCGACCGGCTCGTAGGCGACCACGACGCCGCCGATCGAGAACGCGACCACCCCGGACGTCGGGATCGAGAAACCCGACCACACGATCGCGACGAAGGAGACCGGCTCCCCGGCGGTCGACGGGCCGGGGCTCGAGATCAGCGTGGTCGATGTGCTTGCATGCGGCGGGACGGATCCGGGCTGGACGACTTGCACCACGTGCTCGGACACGCTCCCCTGCAGCCCGGTGCTCTCGCGATACACGGCCGCGACGTCGTAGACGCCGGGCACCAGCGCGGTGGTCGCCAGCCGAGCCTGGCTGAAGCCGTCGGGCTCGACCGGGACGGTGGCGACGAGAACCCCGCCGATGTAGAAATCGACGAGCCCGTCGTCCACCGGGTAGGGGTAGTTCGTGTTGCGGACGGTGGCGATGAACTCGACCTCATCGCCCGCGCTGGAGACGGGCCGGGACGACCTCAACTCCAGGGTCGTCGGGCCCTTCCAGATCCCGAAGCCGACGGCCGCGGTGGCCGATTCGAATCGTTCGAAGCGCGGGTCGGAGTAGACGAACGTCGCCGTGTAGCCCCCCGGCGTGAAGTAGTTCTGGAAGTAGCCCTCGGACCGGCCCGCGGCGTCGATCGCGAACTCGTAGAAATACGTCGATCCGTCGTCGCCCCGGAGCGTCATGTCGAGGACGCCCTGGGGGATGCCGCCGGTGGGCGAGGTCGCGACCACGGTGAAGAAGATCGGCTGCCCGTAATAGACGATCGGGTAGGGGTCGAGGGTCACCGAGAGGTTCGTCGGCGCCGGATCGACCACGATCGAGATCGGGTTGGAATCGGCGGCCTCGTTCCAGTCGTCTCCCAGGTAGTGGACGACCACCGAGTGCCCGCCGCCGCTGGTGAACCGGGTCGTATAGGTCACGGTCGAGGGGAGGGCCGGCGGAGAATCCGGTCGCACGGCCCTCGCGGCGCCGATGACGTCGTCGAGGCCGAAGAAGAGGGCGATCCCGTTCGGCCCGGTCAGGCCGTCCAGCCCCGGGTGGATCTGGGCGATGACGGCCGAGATCGTCACGGGATCGCCGATGGCGGGCCGATCGTCGCTCACGGCGGGCTCGACCGTGACGTAGGCCTTGTGGACGACCTGCGTCGTCCAGCCGTAGGCCGAGCCGAACACGGGATCGGCCGTCCCGTCGTACGTCGCCTGGGGGTAGTAGATCCCCGGCCGACTTCCGGCCGGGACCACGAACGTCGCGACGCCGTCGCGCACCGTCGCCGTGAACCTGAACAGCCCCATGCTGAACTCGACCACGCCGCCGTTCGCCGGGACGTCGGTCGCTCCGTCCGAGACGACCCGGACGATGAACGTCAGGTCCTCGTAGAACGGCGCCGGCGTCTGCACGGGCTCGATCACGACGACGGGCGTCGCCTTGATCACGGTCAGGGTCGCGGCGTGCGTGACCACGGTCGCACCGTCGAGGGTGAAGACGGCCCGGAACTGCTTGCCGGAATCGGCCAGGGTCGGGACGAAGGAGAACGCGGGGCTCGTCGCCTGGGGGACGTCGGCCCACGTCGCGCCGCCGTCCGTGCTGACCTGCCACTGGGTCGCGTAGTCCGGCGCGCCGGTCGCGGCGGCCGTGAAGGTGACGTTCGTCCTCGGATGCCCCGTCTGGTCGACCGGATCGAGCGTGACGGCCAATCCCTGCGGGTCGTCGTAGAGGAAGACGACGCCCTGCCCCTCGTGCGCGCCGACGGCCGCCCGAGGAGAGGGGACGGCGATGGTCCGGCCCCGGATCGCGACGCCGAGGCCGAAGGTGTCGTACCGCTCTCCGTCGGGGTCGGTCAGCGTCTGGGTCAGGGCCCAGGTCGAGCCCGACTTCGTGAAAACGTAAGCGGCCCCCGCGACGGTGACCCCGTCGACCACCCTGGTGGTCGCGCTGACGACCGCCGTGGCGCCGTCCGGGCTCAGCGCGACCCAATCTCCGAAATTGCCGGAGGAGAACGGATCGGGATCGACCAGCTCGGCCGTGCGCGTCCAGGTCGAGCCCGATTTCGTGTAGATGAAGCCGGCGCGATAGACCCCCGCGTCCTCTTCGGATTCGAGGCCCTGGGCCAGCAGGACCGTGCCGTCGCCGTTGACCGCGACCTTCGTCCCGATCATCGTGCCGAGCCGCGCGCCCAGCGTGGCCGCCAGGGTCCATCCGGCGTCCGACTTCTGATAGACGTAGATCGCGCCCGAGCCCACTTCGAGCGTGGAGGCCCGCCCCGAGCCGACAACCAGGGTGAGCCCGTCGCCGCTGAGCGCGGCCGGCTCGCCGAACCAGGCGCCCGGCGCTCCGTCCGGGGCGACGATCGGCGGCTCCTGGGTGTACACGCCGTTCGCCCGGGTGAAGACGTACGCCGCCCCGGTCGCCGAGTCGGCGTAGGCGGCCCCCCCCGCGATCACGCCGCCGTCGTCGCTGATGGAGAGCCAGCCGCCGAAGCCGTTGGAATCCTCGATGGTCACCGTCTGGGTCAGATTCCATTCCGACCCGGATCGGGCGTAGACGTAGAGCGAGACGGGGCCGTGCTGCCACTCGCCCGGCTTCGCGGTGACGGCCAGCGTCGACCCGTCGCCGCTGAGGGCCACCCCCACGCCGAAGCGATCGGTGGCGATCCCGGCGGGGGACGCGAACCGGCCGACCTCGTTCCAGATCCGCTCGGTCCTCGTGTAGAGGTAGACCATCCCGGGCACGGCGTCGGGCCCGCCGCCCGGGGCCCCGACCGCCAGGGTCTCGCCGTCCGAGGTCAAGGAGGTCCCCCAACCGTACGCGATGTCGTCGCCCGCGATCGGGGACGACAGCTTGGCCTGCTGGATGTAGGGGTCGATGGTGAGCGGGTATTGCGCGCCGGCATCGTCGACCCGGATCGACAGCGACTGGCCCTCGGCCGTGTTCGCGACCGACATGAAGGCCGGCATCGCCCGGCCGGTCGCGTCGTAGGCGATCAGTCCGCCGTAGCTCAGCGACGCGCCGCCGCCGGGCCGGGCCAGCGTGACGCTCGTCCCCCCGGCGTCGGCCGTCGCCGTCAGGTCTCCTCCCAGCGCCAGGCCCACGGTCAACAGGCCGTCGCCCCCGGAGGGACGGTGGTCGAGCGTGAAGCCCTGCTGGAGCCCGAGCGGGCCGTTCACGAACCACTGCGAGACGTCCCCGTAGTCGTACTCGACCCGGTTCGCCGTCGCGGTCGTCGCCGCCGCCCCCAGCGGATGGAGCGTCCCGCCGTAGCCGATCCCCTGCACCGCCAGCGACCAGGCGTCGGCGCCGGCCGCGAGGTACAGGCCGGAGGCGTCGAGCGTCGCCGTGTATCCGTTGGTCGCGTTGTTCGCCACGAAGCCGGAGGCGACGGCGGTCGTCGCATAGGACGAGTCCTCACGGCCCATCGCCTCCGACGCCGCGTATTGCGCCTCGATCGGCAGGGTCGCCGAGATACGCGAGGCGTTCGAGACCAGCGCCGGGGCGAGGGCGGAAGCCCCGACCCCCGACGCCGGCGCCAGGCGGCCTTCCAGCAGCTCGGGGCGGGGCCGGATCGCTCGCCGACGCCTCGCCGGCCGCTTGCCGGCGCGAACGTCATCCAATACCGAGGCGACGGCCGAGGCGTCGCCCCTCACGGCACCGAAGTGGAACATCGACGACTCGCATCATGCGGGGAGAGGTCGGGGCCCGGCGACCGCGCAGGCCGACGTGACGGGGGGCCCTCGACATCCCCATTATGCATGCGTGCTGGCGAAATTCCACGATACCGTTCGGACATGAACGAATTTTCATTAGGCCGAGACCGGGCTGCTCAGGGCTCGATCGGCTCGGACCGGGGCGGGACGAGCTTGTCGAGCAGGACGGCGACGGTCATGTCGCCGAGGACGTTGGACGTGGTCCGGCAGCGGTCGAGGAACCAGTCGATGGTCAGCAGGATGGGGATCTTGTCGGCGGGGAGCCGGACGGCGGCGAAGATCAGCGGCATGGTGACGAAGCTCCCCGACGGGATGCCCCCCGCGCCGATGCTGGCGACCAGCGTGGTCAAGACGACGACGATCTGGTCCGAGAGGCTCAGCGTGTAGCCGAGCGCCTGGGCCATGAACAGGGCGGCCGTCGCCTGGTAGAGCGCCGTGCCGTCGTTGTTGAAGTTCGTGCCGATGCACGCGCAGAGCTGGCTCGACTGCCGGGTGACGCCCATCCGGCCCAGCGACTTGAGCGTGATCGGGATCGTGGCCGCCGTGCTGGCCGTGCTGAACGTGTTGGCCATGACGTCGGCCGCGCCGCCGAGGAACCGCACGGGGGACATCCGGGCGAAGACCGCCATCTGGAGCAGGTACCACGAGACCTGGCAGGCGAGGCCCAGGACGACCACCAGGATCAGCCAGATCAGCGACGCGAAGACCTGCATCCCCTCCTTCTGGCCGACCCGCGAGGCCACGATGCCGAGCACCGCCAGCGGCACCAGGGCCACCACCCAGAGCAGGACCTTCATGAGCAGCTCGAACCCGATCGAGAGCAGGTCGATGACCGTCTGGAACGACTCCTTGCCGGCCAGGCGGTGGGCGTCGCGGATCTTCACCAGGCCGATCCCCAGGGCGAGCGTCAGGACGACGAGCTGGGCGATGTTGTTGGTGGCGAACGCCTCGCCGATGCTGCGGGGGATCAGCTCGGTGATCAGCTCCGTGACGGTCTTCTTGGCGACCGTCTGGGTCGCGCCGGGATCGCCGAGCGCGGCCCCCAGGCCGGGCTTGATGAGGTTCGACAGGCCCAGGCCGATCAGCATGGCGACCAGGGTGTTGATCAGGTAGAGGAACATCATCATCCCCCCCTGTTTGCCGCGGATGTCGTTGCTGACGATCGCGTGCAGGATCGCCAGCACGACCAGCGGCGCGGCGAGCGCCGTGAGCGCTCGCATGATCAGGTTGGGGACGATCTCCAGCGCCTTGGCCCCCTCGCCCCAGCCCAGGCCGATCGGGATGGCGAGCGCGACGGCGAGGATCACCCAGACGTACAGCGGCAGCCCGCCCGGCCGGCTCTCGGGCTCGTCCTCAACCGCGGGGGCGCCGAGCGTCGGATCCAGCTCCGGAGCCGGGTAAGTCGTGGGCGTGGCGTCGTGGTCGTTCTCGCTGGGCGGCATCGCGGTCTCCGGGAGTCGTTCGCAGGTCGGCGCGGGGCGGATCGGGTCCCAAGGAGAGGACGTGAGATTATGCCCGCGCGCAACGCCGGTCGCGAGGGCGCGACGGCCCCCGCGTCACTTCCCGCCCGGCGCCGCCGCGGGCTTGCCGTCCTCGTCCACGAAGCGGACGGCGGCCCCGTCGGGGAGCTTGCGCAGCTCGGGCTCGATCGCGGCGCGGTCGCCGACGATCAGGGTGGTCATCGCCTCGGGCTTGAGGTGGACGCCGGCGAGCTTGCGGATCGCGTCGGGCGCGACGGCCTCGATGCGGCGGATGTAGGTCGCGAGGTAATCGTCCGGCAGGTCGTAGGCGGCGATCGCCGAGAGCTGGTCGGCGACGTCGAACGTGGTCTCGAATCGCGAGGGGAAGCCGTAGACGGTGCGGCGGCGGGCGAAGTCGATCTCGGCGTCGGTCAGGGGCCTGGGGCCTTGCAGGTCGGCCAGCTCGCGGCGGACCTCGACGAGCGACTCGCGGGTGACGGCCGTCTGGACCGACCCCCGGATCTCGAACCAGCCGGGGGCGCGGAGCGAGCGGAACTCGGAGCTGACGCCGTAGCTGTAGCCCTTGTCCTCGCGCAGGTTCATGTTCAGCCGGCTGGAGAACTGGCCGCCGACGATCGCGTTCAGGAGCCCGAGCGCCGGCACCTCCGGCGACTTCCGCTCGACGCCCAGCCGGCCGACCGCCAGCACCGACTGCGCCGCGCCCGCCTTGTCGACCGCGTACGCGCCGGCCGCCGCGGCGTCCGTGGGCGGCTGCGGGACGACCTTGGGCGGGGCGGGCCGCGGCTTCCAGGCCCCGAATCGGGCCTCGAGCGCCTTCGTGACGGCGTCGGGCTCGACGTCGCCGACGACGATCAGGGTCGCGGCCGTGGGTGTGAAATGGGCCTCGTGGAACGCCGCCAGGTCCTCGCGGGCGACCGACTCGACCGTCGCCCTGGTGCCGAGCTGGGGGCGGCCGTACGGGTGTTTGGGGCCGAAGACCAGGCTGCGGAAGACGTCCCCGGCCACCTCGTCGGCCGAATCCCGGCGCGATTCAAGGTCGGCGAGGCGGACCTGCTTGCGGCGGTCGACCTCGTCCTGGGGGAACGTCGAGTTGAGCACGGCGTCGGCGTAGACGTCGAGCGCGCGGTCCAGGTGGCGGAGGAGCGTCGTGACGCTCGCCCCGCTCCACTCCAGGGCGCAGGTGAGACCCAGGCTCGCGCCGATCTCGGAGAGTTCGCCGGCGATCTGCAGCGAGGTGCGGGTCTTCGTGCCGCCGTCGAGCAGGCCGACGGCGAGCGAGCCCAGCCCTTCCTTGCCCTCGGGGGTGGAGGTCTCGCCGGCGGCGACCACCAGCCGGAAGCTGACGATCGGCAGCTCGCGACGGGAGACGATCCAGACCGGCAGGCCGTTGGAGAGCGTCCGCCGCTCGAAGGCCGGGGGCGTGAACGCGGGGGGCGGGCCGACGGTCGGCATGACGATCGAGTCGGCCGTCTCGCGGGCCTGCTGCGTGGGCTCGAACGGCGAAGGCGCGGGCCGCTCGATCAAGGCCTCCGCGGGACGCTCGGGCGGCGGCCCGGGGATCACGTCGAGCCGGATGAAGGCGTCGGTCAGGTACTGGTTCGCCACCCGCTTCACGTCCTCGGGCGTGACGGCGAAGAGCCGATCCAGCTCGCCGCGGTAGCCCAGCGGGTCGCCCGAGACGGCCTCATACAGGCAGAAGGTCTCGGCCTTGGTGAGCACGGATTGCAGGCCCAGGATCAGCCCGCTCTCGCGGCCGTTGCGGCTCTTGACGACCTCGTCGGGCGTCGGCCCCTCGCGCTTGAGACGGTCGATCTCCTCGCGGGCGATCTTGACGATCGCGTCCAGGTCGCCGTCCGGCGGGGCCAGCAGGTCGACCTCGAAGGTTCCTGAGAGGTTGAGCGTGGGGTGCTGGGCGCTCACCTCGGCGGCGAGCCGGCGGTCGTGCATCAGGGCCCGATAGAGGCGGTTCTCCTTGTCGAGCCCCCCCAGGACCGAGGCCAGCACGTCGAGCGCCGGCTCGTCCGGGTGCATGCTCGGCACCGTCGGCCAGACGAGCTGGGCGCGGGGCAGCGAGACCCGGTCGGTCTGGGTGATGTGCTTCGGGCCGTCGAGTTTCGGGACCCACGGCTTGGGATGCTCGACGGCCGGCCCCTTGGGGATCGGGCCGAACGCCTTCTCGACCCACGCCTTGACCTGCGCCCGGTCGATGTCGCCCGCGACGCAGAGGATGGCGTCGTCCGGGGCGTAATACGTCCGGAAGAAGGCCGAGACGTCGTCGAGGCTCGCCGCCGACAGGTCGGCCATCGAGCCGATGACCTCGTGGCGGTAGGGGTGCCCTTCGGGGTAGATCGCCCGCCGCATGACCTCTTCGGCCATGCCGTAGGGGACGTTCTCGACGGCCTCCCGGCGCTCGTTCTTGACCACGTCGCGCTGGTTGTCGAGCTTGGCCGGGGTCATGGCCGGCACGAGGAACCCCATGCGGTCGGCCTCGAGCCAGAGGGCCAGTTCGGTCGCGTTGCTCGGAACCGACTCGAAGTAGACCGTCCGGTCCTCGGTGGTGTTGCCGTTGATGTCGGCCCCGAGCTTCTCCAGCGGCTCGAAGTAGTCGCGGTCGTGATGCTTCGAGCCCTGGAACATCATGTGCTCGAACAGGTGCGCGAACCCGGTGCGCCCCGCCTTCTCGTCCTTCGAGCCGACCTTGTACCACAGGTGGACCGCCGCGACGGGCGTCTTGTGGTCCTCGTGCAGCAGGACCGTCAGGCCGTTGGGGAGCGTGTACTTCTCGACCGCGAGCGCGGGGACTTCATGCGCCCGGACGGCGGGCTGCTGCGAGAGGGCTTCGGGGAGAGACAGGCTCAGGAGCAGGACGAACGAGGCGACGGCGACGAGTTTCATGCGGGCGATCTTTCGGTAAGGTTCACGTTCCAAATCGGGTCGACTCCGAGTCCCGATCGCCATTCAATCGAGCGGGTCGTCGCGAACGTCCGGCTTCCAATCGATCCTTGCACCGCATTTCGAGCAGCATCTCGCCTCAGAGAACCCGTTGTGCTGATAGACCGTCGCCCCGCAGCCATCGCAGAACTTCGTGTGCTTGTTGTCGAGCCAGGAGATCAAGCAAACGGCCGGCACGAACCAAATCAGGTCGGAGAGCACCCCGAGTCCATGAGGCGACAGGATGGTCATCGCCAACGAGAAGAAGTAGACGAGGAGGCCCGCCTGGAGGACGCTCGACCGAAACCACCTTCGCTTGAATGCCGAATCACCGCCGCGATAAAGGAGCAAAAACGAGGCGAGGACCAGGACGATCCAGACCGCCGTCAGGCAGGCGAGGACCAGGAACGAGGAGTCGGGATTCGGCATCGTGGCATCCTGACGGCGACGGGATGGGTCGATCCGACGGCCGAGGACGTCTTTTCGGGTTCCCGTCGGCGGCCGCCTTCTGCACCAAGGAGCGGCGCCGAAGGCGGGGCCAGGGGGCGACGCCCGGCCTCAATCCTGGGGCCGGGTGCCGGCCGGGACGCCCGTGACGGAGGAGCGCTGGAGGACGGCGACCCAGACGTCGTCCTCGACGCGGATCTGACAGGAGAGGCGGATGTTGGGGGCGAGGTCGGCCTCGCGCGCCAGCCGCTCGGTCTCGGCGGCTTCGGGCGGGGGGACCTCGCCGGCGAGGACCTCGACGCGGCAGGTGGTGCAGCGGGCGTTGCCGCCGCACTTGTGCATGATGTCGATGCCCGCGTCCTCGATCGCCAGCACGAGCTTCTTGCCCGCCTCGACCTCGAACGCCTTCTCGCCGTCGACCGTCACCGTGGGCATGATTCGGGGCTCCCGGATGCTGTTCGGATGCTCGCGCTTCGCCAGGGCCCCGATCATGCCACACCGCCGTCGGGGCGGACAAGGGAGACGAGCCGGGGCGCGGCGGGGTCTTGCGTCGAGGGTCTTGCTGTGCCATAGTCCAGACTCACGCCTCGCCCCGCCGGCGCGTCCTCGCGCGGGCCCTTTGTACAGGTACGGCGGGGCCGACCGAACGGTCGCAAAGATGGGATCGTCCGACGCCGCGAGTCGGGCCTGCATCGCCGCGAACGCAACGAAGGACGCCCGAACATGCCCTGGCAGGTGGGTCTCTACACCGCCGCCGTCTTGATCCCCCTGGCGGCCTTCCTCGTCGAGATCCTCTTCATCCGACGACTCCGACGGCTCAACGCCCGCATCGCCACCGCCGCGATCGCCGCCTCGTGCGTCTTGAGCGCCGTCGGCTTCCTCGATTACTTCCTCGTCGAAAACCGCGCCGCGCTCGCCGAGCCGGCCCATCACGAAGCTTCCGAGCACGCCGCCACGGCCGAGGCCCACCCCGGCCCGCTCGTCTGGAAGGGGAGCCTCGACTGGGTCGTCCTCGACGCGCCCCAGTCCGGCCGCCGGCTGTCGCTGCCGCTGGGCGTGTACATCGACGGCCTCGCGGCGATCATGTTCCTGATGGTCACGTTCGTCGCGACGCTGATCCACCTGTATTCAATGGGCTACATGGCCGAGGATCCGCGTTACCCGCGGTTCTTCGCGTATTTGTCGCTCTTCTGCTTCTCGATGCTGGGGCTGGTCGCGGCGTCGAACCTGTTCATGATCTTCCTCTTCTGGGAGCTGGTCGGGATCTGCTCGTACCTGCTCATCGGCTTCTGGTACGAGGAGAAGGCCAACGCCGACGCCGCCAACAAGGCGTTCGTCGTCAACCGCGTCGGCGACGTCGGCATGCTGATCGGCCTGGGGATCCTTTGGTCGGCGCTCGGGACGTTCGACTTCCAGGCGGTGAGCCAGGGCCTCCGCGACGCCTCGGGCCACCTCCAAATCATGCAGCCGGCCGCATTCGACGATCTCGTCCCGTTCCGGACGCCGTACCGGCAGCCCGTGGACCTGCCGGCGCCCGGAATCTCGTACGGTTTGCTGACGCTCGCCGGCCTGGGGATCTTCGCCGGCTGCGCGGGCAAGAGCGCCCAGTTCCCGCTGCACGTCTGGCTGCCCGACGCGATGGCCGGGCCGACGCCCGTCTCGGCGCTGATCCACGCGGCGACGATGGTGGCGGCCGGCGTGTACCTCGTCGCGCGGTTCTTCCCGGTCTTCACGCCCGAGGTCCTGCTCTACATCGCCTACACCGGCGGGATCACGCTGTTCCTCGCGGCGACCGTGGCGATGGTGCAGACCGACTACAAGAAGGTTCTCGCCTACTCGACCGTCAGCCAGCTCGGCTTCATGATGCTCGCCCTGGGCGTCGGCGGCTGGGCGGCGGGCGTGTTCCACCTGCTGACGCACGCCTTCTTCAAGGCCCTGCTCTTCCTGGGCGCCGGCAGCGTCTACCACAGCGTCCACACGTACGAGATGGCCGGGCTCGGCGGCCTTCGGAAGAAGATGCCGACCACGGCCGCGACGATGCTCGTGGGCACGCTGGCGATCTCGGGCGTGCCCTTCTTCAGCGGGTTCTACTCGAAAGACGCCATCCTCGCCGCCGCGCTGGCGAGGGTCTGGCAAAGTCCGCAGCACGCCCTGCTGTTCGTCCTGCCGGCCCTGGGCGCGGTGATGACGACGTTCTACATGTTCCGCATGTGGTTCCTGGTCTTCGCCGGCGAGTCCCGCGGCTTCCCCGACCCCTCCACGGCCCGCGTCGTCCACGCCCGCGACGAGGAGAACGTACTGGCCGTCGAGGACGCCGAGCACGGCGTCGGAGCCCCGCAGCACGCGCTCGACCCGGCGGCCCACGCGCACGAGAGCCCGCCGATCATGACCCGGCCGCTGGTCGCCCTGGCGGTGCTCAGCGTCTTCGCCGGCTGGACGGTCTGGCTCGGCCTGCCGATCGGCACGCCGCTGCTGGAACGGATGGTCGCCCACGGCGAGCCCGCCGGCGTGATCGACGCCCACTGGGCCCACGGCTACGCGCTGGGGGCCTCGCTCTTGATCGTCGCCTTGGGCTTCCTGCTGGGCGTCCTCTACTACGGTCCCGCCGGCCTGCCGTTCCTCCCGGCCTTGCGGCTGAGCCCGGCCCGGACGGCGGCGCGGTTCCGGCCGCTCTACGCCCTGTTCAAGAACAAGTGGTTCCTGGACGACCTCTACGCCGTCGCGCTCGTCCGCCCCTGCCTGCGGTTGGCGAAGGGCTGCGCGGGGCTCGACCGCTACCTGATCGACGGCCTGGTGAACGGCCTGGCGCGGTCCGTCGAGATGTTCAGCCGGCTGGGCGGGCTGTTCGACGCGTTCGGCGTCGACGGCCTGGTGAACGGCCTCGCGCAGGCGGTCTACGTCGCCGGCGACCACGCGCGGAGGCTCCAGACCGGCCGGATCCGCAATTACCTGATGTACCTGGCGCTGGGCCTCATCGGCCTGTTCGCCGGCTTCTACGCCTGGGTGGGCTGACCCCGCCCGGCCGCGACCCGCAGCCACGAATCCCCCTTGTCCGGTGCTCCGCACATGAGCGACAACCTGCTGCTGACCTCCCTCTGGCTCGTCCCCCTGCTCGGCGCGGGGGCCGTCCTGCTCGTGCCGAAGGGGTCGGAACGACTCGTCAAATACGTCGCGACGGCCTTCACCGCCGTCGGCTTCGCGCTGACGCTCGTGGCGCTCCTCGCCTACGTCGGCGACGACCGGGCCTGGGCCCCCCTCGCCGAGCGTGCGGCGCACAACGCGGTGGCGTACGAGAACGGCGTCGTCGCGGTCGACGAGTCGCAGGGGGCGGGCGACCTGATGGTTCGTCGCGCCTGGATCCCGGCGTTCAACATCCAATATTACCTGGGGCTCGACGGCATCAGCGTCAGCCTGCTCGTGCTCACGGGTCTGGTGAGCCTGCTGGCCTGCGTGGCCTCGTGGGGGATCGAGAAGCAGGTGCGAGGGTATTACTCGCTCTTCCTGCTGCTGGTCGCGAGCATGACGGGCGTCTTCCTGGCGCTCGACCTGTTCCTCTTCTACGTCTTCTTCGAGGTCATGCTGCTGCCGATGTACTTCCTGATCGCCATCTGGGGGGGCGAGAACCGGGAGTACGCGGCGATCAAGTTCTTGTTATTCACGCTCTTCGGCTCGGTGTTCATCCTGGTCGCGATCCTGATCCTCTACTTCTGGCGGCCCGGCGACGCGCCCGCCGGGTCGTTCCAGGCCGGGACGTTCGACATCGTCGCCCTCACCACGATCGCCTCGACGACCGGGTATTACGGGCGCTGGATCCAGGACTGGATCTTCGTGCTGTTCCTGGTCGGGTTCCTGGTCAAGCTGCCGTCCTTCCCGTTCCACACCTGGCTGCCCGACGCGCACGTGCAGGCGCCGACGCCGATCAGCATGATCCTGGCGGGCGTCTTGCTGAAGATCGGCGGCTACGGCCTGATCCGCCTGGCCTGGCCGCTCGCGCCGGCGGGGGCCCTCGACTGGTCGTACGTCACGGCGGCGCTGGGGGTGTTCAGCATCCTGTACGGCGCGCTCGCGGCCATGGCGCAGACGGACTTCAAGAAGCTGGTCGCCTACAGCTCGATCAGCCACATGGGGTACGTCACGCTGGGGATGTCGGTCATGAATCTGGCCGGCGGCGCGGGGTATTACGCCTGCGGCGTCAACGGCGCGATGTACATGATGCTGGCCCACGGCGTCACGTCGGCCGCGATGTTCTTCCTGGTCGGCGTGATCTACGAGCGGGCCCATACGCGGGACCTCGACAAGCTGGGCGGCCTCAACGACGCGATGCCCGTTTACGGGGCCGTGTCGTACGTGATCTTCTTCGGCTCGATGGGCCTGCCCGGCCTCTGCGGCTTCGTGGCCGAGGTCTTCGTGGTGCTCGCCGCATTCCACTACAGCGTGGCGCTCGGCGTTTTAGCCGCGGCCGCCGTCGTTCTGACGGCCGGCTACATCCTCTGGACCATCCAGCGCGTCTTCCTGGGCCGCAACGAGACCTGGAAGGGCCTATCCGACCTGACCCCGCGCGAGGTCGGCATCATCGCCCCGCTCGTGGTCTTGACGGTCCTGATGGGCGTCTTCCCCCAGCCCCTCGTCCTCCGCTGGCTGAGCCCCTCCGTCGACCGCATGGTCGCCGGCGTCGCCGCCGGCACCGCGCAGACGGCCTCCGGCCCGATGGCGAAGGCCGACGCGCCGGGCGTCCCGCTGGTCGTCCGGGCGCGCTGACCGCCGTGTCGAATCTCGATTCGCGAGCCTGGGCGAATCGTCCTTCTCCCCTCGTGGGAGAAGGGAGGCTCGGCCTGAGCCCCACGATCGCAATTCTCGTCGCATCGCGTCCGCGATCGACGATCGTGGACCATAGTCCCAGAGGGGCCGCTTCGCGTCAGATCGGCCGGGGCGAATGCGAGATCTCGGGACGCGGGGAGAATCCGCATGGAAAATCAAAAACGAAAACCGAAGCCGGACACCGAAAAATCGCCATCAACGCGTAACCACGAAACGCTTTACGGCAAATGGGTCCGTTGGTCGAAGTGACGAACGGACCCATTTCCAAGCCAATGCCGGATCGCTCGTGGGGGCGGTGCGTCAGGCCTCGACGTTGACCCAGTTGCGGGCCTTGGCGCTCTGGGCGATGGCCTCGCAGATCTGGACTTCGCGGTGGCCTTCGGCGAAGGTCGGGAAGTTCGGGACGCCCTGGCAGCCGTTGGAGATGTAGGTGTAGAAGGCCAGGTCGAGCTGCTTGAAGGCGTCGGGGAAGCCCTCGGCGTGGCCGCCGGGGTAGTGGCTGAAGTGGCCGGCCTCGGCGCTCAAAATGGACGGGTCGCGGTTCATGAGCTGGTTGGGCGCGCCGCGGCGGCCGAGCCAGAGCAGCTCGGGCGACTCGCTGTCCCACACCATCGAGCCCTCGGTGCCGCAGACCTCCAGGTAGAGCCGGTTCTTGCGGCCGCCGTGCATCTGGTTGACGTAGAAGACGCCCCGGCCGCCGCCCGAGAGGTGCAGCATCACCGCGCCGTAGTCCTCGGTCGTGATCTTGACGGCCTCGGACGCCTTCTTGGCGGTGTTGGGCCCGGTGTAGGTCTCGGCCCCGCCGATCGGGCGGTTGCGCTCGGGGTGGAAGGTGGCGAGGTCGGCGTTGACCGACTCGATGTGCCGGCCGGTGATGAACTGGGCGAGGTCCATCCAGTGGGTGCCGATGTCGGCGATCGCCCGCAGGTTGGTGTGGCCGTCGGGCTCGACCCGCCAGTTGTAGTCGTCGACGAGCAGCAGCCAGTCCTGGGTGTACGAGCCGGCGACGGAGAGGATCCGGCCCAGGTCGCCGCGGGCGACGCGGGTGTGCATCTCCTGGGCGAGCGGGTAGAACCGCAGGTTGTAGTTCACGCCGGCCGCCTGCTTGGGTCGGCTCGCGGCCAGCTTCGCCAGCTCGGCCGACTCCTTCGAGCTGACCGCCAGGGGCTTCTCGCAGAGGACGTGCTTGCCGGCCTCGAGCGCCATCTTGGCGTGCTGGTAGTGGACGTTGTTCGGCGAGGCCAGGTGCACCGCGCCGATCTCGGGGTCGGCGAGGACCTCCTCGATGGTGCTGTAGACCTTGGGGATGCCCAGCTTCTCGGCCTGGGGGCGGGCCTTCTCGGGCGTGATGTCGAGCAGGCCGGCGACCTGGACGCCGATCCGGCGCAGGGCCTCGGCGTGGACGGGGCCGATGAAGCCGCCGCCGATCAGGGCGACCTTGGGGGGGTTGGAAAGGACGTAGGGAGCGCCCATCGCAGGATTCCTCTCGCTGGCTTCGCTGTCGACCCGGCGGGCCGGGTCGCGGGGGCTGGGGATGGATTCATTCAGGGTCGTGGGGACGGCGCGGCGAGGCCTGGGCTCGGCTCACCTCACTTCGGAGACCGACACCGGCCGCCGCTCGACGGCGGAGATGATCGCGGCCTCGAGGACGCGCTGGGTCTGGTAGGCGTCCTCGAAGTCGGGGATCGGCACGACCGGCTCCTGGCCGCCGAGGACGCGGAGGATGTCGTACGCCTGGTTGGTGAAGCCGTGCTCGTAGCCCAGGACGTGGGCGTCGGGCCACCAGTTCTCGGCGTAGGGGTGATCGCCGCCGTGGGTGCACATGATGGTCGTCCAGCCCTGCACGGCGCGGGGGCGGGTGGCGTCGTAGAACTGCAGCTCGTTCATGCGTTCGAAGTCGAACTTGAGCGCGCCCTTGGAGCCGTTGATCTCGAAGCCGTTGCGGTTCTGGTTGCCGGTCGCCTGGCGGGCGGCCTCGAACGAGGCGACGCCGCCGCCGGAGGTCCGGGCCAGGAAGAGCACGGCGTCGTCGACCGTGACGGGCCCGGTCTTGTCGGCGCCGCCGACGCCCGCGGCGATGCCGCCGGCGGTCGGGCCGGTCACCAGCTTCCGCTCCTTGATGAAGGTCTCGGCGATCGCGCCGGCGATCTCGGTGATCTCCTCGCCGGTGACGAACCGGACCATGTCGATGATGTGGGCGTTCAGGTCGCCGTGCGAGCCGGCGCCCGAGCCTTCCTTCTGGAACCGCCAGATCAGCGGGATCGTCTCGTCGGCCCAGTCCTGGAGGTAGAACGCGCGGACGTGGCGGACGGTGCCGATCGCGCCCGACTGCACGAGCTTGTACGCCGTGGCGACGGCCGGGCAGCGGCGGTAGTTGTACCAGATGAACGTCTTGCCCTTGGCCTCGCGGGCCGCGGCGACCATCAGCCGGGCCTCCTCGATCGTGCGGGCGATGGGCTTCTCGCAGGCGACGTGCTTGCCGGCCTTGAGGGCCGCCAGCGAGACCTCGGCGTGCATGTTGTTGGGCGTGACGACGTCGACCAGGTCGATCGCCGGGTCGGCCACCGCGGCCTTCCAGTCGGTCGACGCGTGCCGCCAGCCCCAGGTCTTCGCGAACGCCTGCACGCCGGCGGCGTCGCGGCCGAAGACCGTGTGCATCGCCGCCGAGACCGGCGGCTTGAAGAACCGGGGGAGCTGCGACCAGGCGTTCGAGTGCGTCCGCCCCATGAACCCCTGGCCGATCATGGCCACGTTGATCTCGCCCATATGATGCCCTCGACGAACGGAAGGAGGGCCGACGCCCCCTTCAGCGGGGGGCCGGCGGCGCGCACGAACGGAACCGACAAGGCCGTCGGGGAGAGGACCGGGCGGCGGGCGGAAGGCCGCCCCGCACGCAGGCGAAAGCCCCGAAGCCCCGCGACGATGCAGGCCAATATAGCCGGCCCCCCGGGGCCGTCCAAGGGCCGACCGCCGCCCGGCGCGTCACTCGTCGCGATTGGGGGCGTATCCGGATCCGGGCGTTGGGAGCGGTCCGGGGCGGCGTTCGTACGGGGGGCCTGGGCATGGCGACGGACCGTACGGCGCGGATCGAGCTAAGGCTGCCGGCGGGGAGCCTGGAGCTGGAAGTGACCGCCCCCGACGGCGACGTCCCGATCGGCCGCGTCCTGCCGCTCGCCCGCGCCCTGTCCGACCGGATCGTCGAGCTGACCGTGCTCGACGCCGAGGCCCACGGGCGGGCGGTCTCTTGCCGGGCGGGTTGCGGCGCCTGCTGCCGCCAGCTCGTGCCGATCGGCCAGGCCGAGGCCCGCCGGATCGCCGAACTGGTCGACGCCATGCCCGAGCCCCGCCGCAACGAGGTCCGCCGCCGCTTCGACGCGGCCGCACGCAAGCTCGACGAGGCGGGCCTGGCGGCCGACCTGCGCCGCCGCGACGCCTGGGACGCCGACGACCGCCGCCGCGTCGGCCTGACCTACTTCCACCAGGGGGTCCCCTGCCCGTTCCTCGAAGACGAGTCCTGCTCGATCCACCCCGACCGGCCGCTCGCCTGCCGCGAATACCTCGTCACCTCGCCCGCCGAGAACTGCTCGCACCCCACCGCCGAGGGGATCGACATGGTGCGGATGCCGACGTCGGTGTGGACGGCCGCCGCCCGGCTGGAGCCCCCCGTCCCGGGCGCGCGGTCGATCTCCTGGACGCCCCTCGTCCTGGCGCTCGAGTTCGCCGCCGGGCACCCCGAGGAGCCGCCGACGCGTCCCGCGCGGGTCCTGGTCGACGAGCTGTTCCGCAACGTCGCCGGGCCGCTCGCGAAGGCCGAGGCCGACCCATCGGCCTGATCCCGATGCGACGTCGTACGGCCCCGGCACCCCCCTTGCGACGGCTCCCGGCGCGTGGCTACGCTCGACGGTCGCCGCGAGCCGGCTCGCGCGCCAGGGGGATCTCGACGCGGAGAAGTCCGTCGCCATGAAACGAAGCAAGCTGCGCGTGGGGATGGTGGGCGGGGGCGGGGCCAACAGCTTCTTCGGGGCCCCCCACCGCCGGGCGATCCTGATGGACAACACGTCCGAGCTGGCCGCCGGCGCGCTCCGGAGCAAGCCGGCCGAGGCGATCGCCGCCGCCGAGGAGCTGTTCTTCGCCCGCGGCTACCCCGACTGGAAGGCGCTCGTCGCCGGCGAGGCCGCCCTGCCCGGGGGCGAGCGGATCGACTACCTGACGATCGTCACCCCCAACGACGCCCACGTCGGCCCCGCCGAGGCCGCGGCGAACGCCGGGATCCCGGTCCTCTGCGAGAAGCCCCTGACGACGAACCTCGACGAGGCCCGCCGGCTCCACGCCGCCGTCCAGGCCGAGGGGGTCCCGTTCGTCGTCGCCCACACCTACACCGGCTACCCCATGGTCATGTTCGCGCGCCAGCTCGTCCGCGACGGCCTGGTCGGCGAGGTCCGCAAGGTCGAGGCCTGGTACCCCCAGGGCTGGCTGGCCACCCGCCGCGAGGAGGGGGGCCACAAGCAGGCGTCGTGGCGGACCGACCCGGCGCAGGCGGGGGCCTCGGGCTGCGGCGGCGACATCGGCTCGCACGCCTACGAATTCGTCCGGTTCGCGACCGGCCTGCACGCCGTGAAGCTCTCGGCGCGGATGAAGTCGATCGTCCCCGGCCGGGCGCTCGACGACGACTTCACGGTCCTCGCCGAGCTGAACAACGGCGCGATCGCCACCGTGACGGCCTCGCAGATCACCATCGGGGCCGAGAACGACAACGGCTTCCGCGTGATCGGCACCGCCGGGACGCTGCAATGGCGGCACACCCACTTCGCGCAGCTCGAACACTTCGTCGCCGACCGGCCCGTCGCCGTCTACCGCGCCGGGGTCGACTACGGCTACATGCCGGCCTCCATCAGGCCCTATCTGCGGATGCCCTGCGGCCACCCCGAGGGGTTCCACGAGGCCCTCGCCAACCTGCACCGGACGCTCGAATGGACGATCCGCGGCCGTCGCGGCGAGGACGTCCCCAAGCCGTTCGACCACCCCGGGATCGTCGACGGCGTCGCCGTCATGGCGTTCCTGGACGCGGCCGTCGCCAGCGCCCGCGAAGACGGCGCCTGGGTCGACGTGCCGTTCTCGGGCTGAGGCCGCCGCGGCCGGAGGACCGTCCCGTGAAGGAATCCCTGGTGCGTTTCAGCGTCGCGATCGGCGGCGAGCTGCTGCGGCGGTTCGACGACTACCGCGAGCGCCACCGCTACCCCAACCGCAGCGAGGCCGTCCGCGGCCTGATGCGCGCCGCGTTGATCGACGAGGCGATCGACGAGGGCGCGACCGACGCGATGGGCGTCGTCACCCTGATCTACGACCACCACGCGACCCGCATCGCCAAACGCCTGACCGACATCCAGCACGAGCACCTGGAGATGGTCGTCACCACGACCCACGTCCACCTCGACGCCGCCCGCTGCCTCGAAGTCATCCTCCTCCGCGGCGGCGCCGCCCTGGTCCGCCGCCTCGCCGACGACCTGATCGGCACCAAGGGCGTCGAGACCGGCCGCCTCGTCCTCGCCGCCGCCGCCCCCATCGCCGACGGCCACGGGCACCCCCACGAGCACGGCCACGGGCACAAGCATCCTCATTGAGTCCGGGCTGCACGCGGGACGACGACGACGGCCCCGATCGCCATCCCGGCGTCGGGCCTCGTATGATATACTGGACTGGACGCGGGTACACGAAGAACCCGCGTGATCCTCTCGCGCGGAGAAATCGGGAATGTCCAGCCGATCGTTCTGCCACCTCCACTGCCACAGCCACTACAGCCTGCTCGACGGGGCGAACAAGCTGCCGGACCTGGTCAAGCACGTGAAGGCGAGCGGGATGTCGGCGATCGCGGTGACGGACCACGGCAACCTGTTCGGGGCCGTCGAGTTCCTCCGCGAGGCGAAGTACGCCGGGATCAAGCCGATCGTGGGGATCGAGGCCTACGTCGCCCCCGGCAAGCGGACCGACCGCTCGACGAACGGGTCGGGCGAGGAGAAGTTCGCCTACCACCTGACGCTGCTGGCGAAGAACGGCGTCGGCTTCCGCAACCTGCTGCGGCTCTCGTCGCGATCGTATCAGGAGGGGTACTACTACAAGCCCCGGATCGACAAGGAGCTGCTCACCCGCTACAGCGAGGGCCTGATCTGCCTGTCGGGCTGCGTGGGGTCGGAGTTCTCGCAGCACCTGCTGCACGACCGGATCGAGCAGGCCGAGAAGCTGGCGATCTGGTACCAGCAGACCTTCGGCGAGGGCAACTTCTTCGTCGAGATCCAGGACAACGGCCTGCAGATCCAGCGCGACGCCCGCGAGCGCCAGGTCGACGTGGCGCGGCGGCTGGGGATGCCGCTGGTCGCCACCAGCGACGCCCACTACCTGAGGCAGGACGACCACCTCTCGCACGACGTCCTGCTCTGCATCAACACCGGCAAGACGATCGACCAGCCGCTCGACAAGCCCCGGTTCGTCAACGACGAGGGCCGGATCTCCGACCAGTTCCACGTCCGCTCGCCCGACGAGATGTACGCCGCGGCGGTCGGCTTCGAAGAGGCCCTGAAGCAGTCGACCCTGATCGCCGAGATGGTCGAGGAGAACTACACCAGCGCCGAGCTGGGCAAGCGCCAGTTCCCCTCGTTCAAGCCCCCCGACGAGAAGACGCCCGAGGCCTACCTGCGCGAGCTGTGCGAGGCCGGGCTCAAGGCGCGCTACCCCGACCCGCCCCCGCCCGAGGCCCGCGACCGCCTGGAGCACGAGCTGGGCGTCATCAACCGGATGGGATTCGCCTCGTACTTCCTGATCGTCTGGGACTTCGTCCGCTACGCCCGCGAGAGCCAGATCCCGGCGCTGGCGAGAGGCTCGGCCTGCGGCGCCCTGGTGAGCTACGTCCTGCACCTCAGCGACGTCTGCCCGATCAAATACGACCTGCTGTTCGAGCGGTTTTTGGACCCCAACCGGTCCGAGGCGCCGGACATCGACATCGACCTCTGCCAGGACCGCCGCTACGAGGTCATCGAGTACGTCCGCCGCAAGTACGGCGACGCCAACGTGGCCCAGATCGGCACCTTCGGCACCATGAAGGCGAAGGCCGCGATCAAGGACGTCGGCCGCGCCATGAACATGCCGCTGTCGAGGGTCGAGGAGATCAACCGGCTCATCCCCACCCGGCTCAACATCACGCTCGACGAGGCGATCGCCGAGGAGCCCACGCTCAAGAGGATGGCCGACGGCGACCCCGACGTCCAGAAGCTGCTCGACTTCGCCCGCCGGCTGGAAGGCTCGGCGCGGAACGCCAGCACCCACGCGGCCGGCGTGGTCATCGCCGACCAGCCGCTGGAGTCGCTCGTCCCGCTCCAGGTCATCCGCCGCGGCGACAAGGAGGAGGTCGTCTGCACCCAGTGGGGCATGGGCGACGTCGAGAAGGCCGGCCTCCTCAAGATGGACTTCCTCGGCCTGCGAAACCTCACCACGTTGCAGGCGGCCGTCAAGCTGATCAACGCCCGCAACCCCGACGCCCCCGTCGACATCGGCAAGCTGCCGCTCGACGACCCCAAGGCGTTCGAGCTGCTCCAGCGCGGCGAGACCAAGGGCGTCTTCCAGCTCGAGAGCGCGGGCATCCGCGACCTGCTGGTGAAGATGAAGCCCGACCGTTTCGCCGACATCATCGCCACCAACGCCCTCTACCGCCCGGGCCCGCTCAACGGCGGCATGGTCGACGAGTACGTCGACGTCAAGAACAAGCGCAAGCAGGCGTCGTACCTGCACCCGGTGCTGCAGGACGTCCTGGAAGAGACCTACGGCGTGATGGTCTACCAGGAACAGGTCATGCGCATCCTCAACCGCCTGGGGGACATCGAGCTCTCCAAGGCGTACGCCTGCATCAAGGCCATCTCGAAGAAGAAGACCGAGGTCATCGCCGAGGGCCGCGAGCAGTTCGTCAAGGGGGCCGTGAGCAAGGGCCTGGAGCGCGACAAGGCGGCGCGGATCTTCGAGCTGATCGAGTTCTTCGGCGGCTACGGCTTCAACAAGTCGCACAGCACGGCGTACGCCCTGGTGGCCTACCAGACCGCCTACCTGAAGTCGCACTACCCGACCGAGTACATGGCCGCCGTGCTATCGTCCGAGATGGGCGGCGCCGAGCGCGACAAGTTCTTCGTCGAACACATCGAAGACTGCCGCCGGATGAACATCGAGGTCCAGCCGCCCAACGTCAACCGGGGCGAGGCGACGTTCACCGTCCACACCGAGGGCCAGGTCGAGTTCGGCCTGGAGGCGATCAAGGGGGTGGGGGCCAAGGCCGTCGAGTCGATCGTCAAGGCCCGCGAGAAGGGGGGCCCGTTCAAGAGCCTGGAAGACTTCTTCGAGCGCGTCTCCATCCGCGAGGTCGGCGCCGCGGCGGGCGAGACCCTCATCCGCGCCGGGGCCTTCGACTTCCTGGGCGCCCGCCGCTCGCAGCTCCTGACGATCCTGCCCCGGGCGATGCAGGGGGGCCAGGCCAAGCAGGAGGACCGCAAGCGCGGCCAGCGCGGCCTCTTCGACGACGACGACGCCGAACCGGCCGCGAACGGCAAAGCGGCCGCCAACCTCCCCGACGTCCCCGAGCTGCCCGACGTCGAACGGCTCTCCGGCGAGAAGAAGGCGCTGGGCTTCTACATGTCGAGCCACCCTCTGGCGCGGCACGCCGTGAAGCTCGAGGCCCTGGCGACGCACCGCGCGGCCGACATCGCCGTGGCGGCGGCCCGGATGAAGGAGTCGTCGGCCGGCGCGCCGGCGTCGAGCGGCCGGGGCGGCTTCCGGCAATCGGGCGGACCGCGGATGGAGGTGATCCTGGGCGGGCTGGTCACCAACGTCCAGGTCCGCAACGTCCAGAAGAGCCGCTCGGGCCTGACCCGCATGGCCAAGTTCACGTTCGAGGACCTGAGCGGGACGACCCCGGCCATGCTCTGGCCCGAGGAGTTCGCCAAGATGGGCGACGTCGTCAAGGACGACGCCATCGGCTTCATCAAGGGGACGATCGACCTCAGCCGCGAGCCGGCCGAGATCGTCGTCAGCCGCTTCATCCCGATCGAGAACGCCGACGCCGAGCTGGCCAAGGGCGTCGTCGTCACCCTCCGAAAAGGGGTGCAGCAGCAGGAGGACCTGGAGCGGTTGCTGCGGATCGTCCGCGTCCGCCCCGGCAACCTCGACCTCTACCTGGAGATCTTCGGCATCGAGCACGTCCGCCGCGTGATCTACCGCGCCGGGGCCTCGCTGAGGGTCCGCTACGACGACCGCATGGTGTCGGAAATGGGCCAGGTCGTCGGTGTCGGCAACGTCCGACTCCTCGGCTCTCGCGGCGCCACGGCCCGCGTCGAGGCCCCTGCGGCTACCGCCGCGCCCGCCCTCGCGCCGGTCGCCGTCGCCGCGGGGATGGACGCGCCCATGGACGACATGGATGACTCCGACGACGATTGACCGGCTCGATCAGCCTCGTCGGGCTCTCACTCGGGGGCGCTTTCGGGTGCCTCGTCGACCGCGTCTTCCTTGGCCTCGGGGCGGCGGAGGGCGGGGAGTTCGAGGGTGAAGGTCGAGCCCTGGCCCAGGCGGGAGGCGACCTGGATGGTGCCGCCGTGCTCGCGGACGATCTTCTGCGAGACCGGCAGGCCGAGGCCGGTCCCGCGCGAGCCCTTGCTGCTGGCGAAGATCTGGAAGATGCCCGGGACGTCGGCCTCCTCCATTCCCCGGCCGTTGTCCTCGACGCGGATCCGGACGAGGCCGGCCTCGGCGTCGTGGACGATCGAGACGCCGACGCGCGCCTGGGCGGCCCCCTCGGCGGCGTCGATCGCGTTCGTCACCACGTTCAGCACGGCCCGGTGGATCCCATCGGGGTCGACCCAGATCTTGGGCAGGCCCTCGCAGGGGGCCCAGTCGAGGCCGACCTCGAACTCCGCGGCGCGGGACTGCATCAGCTCGACGACGTCGCCGACGGTCTCGTTCAGGTCGGTCGGTTCGAGGGCCGGCTCGCGGTCCTTGGAGAACGAGAGCATGTCCATGACGAGGTTGTAGATCTTCGTCTGGTTCTTCTCGACGATCGTCCAACCCCGGCGGACGATCGACTCGTCCTTCTCGTTCAGGCCCAGGTCGATCAGGTAGCTGCCGCCCCGGACGCCTTGCAGGATGTTCTTGATGTGGTGCGAGAGCGTGGCGATCGTCTGGCCGACGGCCGCCAGCCGCTCGGCCTGGATCTTGTCGTTGTAGAACGTGGTGTTCTCGATCGCCAGGCCCGCCTGGTGGCCGATCGCCACCATGAGCATCAGGTGGTCCTGCGAGAACTTGCCCTGCCGCCCCGGCTTGCCGATGGGGATCAGCGCCGAGCCGTCGGCCTGGATGTCCGCGTAGAGGACGCCCAGCGTGGTGTGCCGGCCCTGGACGGGGACGCAGATGGCCTCGCGGATGCGCAGGTCCATGATCGACTCGGCGGGGCCGAACCGGGTGTCGCCGGGGGCGTCGGTGGTGATGACCCCCTGCCCCTGTTCAAGCACGTAGTCGGTGATCGTGCTGGAGATCGTCATCCGCTCGTCGGCGCCGACCGGCATCCGCCAGCGGACGGCCTTGGGCGTCAGCGTCCCGGCCTCGTCGCGGAGCAGGATCGCGCCGCGGTCGGCCCCGATCGACTCGAAGACCAGCTCAAGCACCTGGGGCAGGAGCGAGTCGACGTCGAGGATGTGGCTGACGGCCTGGGTGGCCCGATACATGACCGAGAGGCTCATCAGCCGCTCGCGCAGCCAGCCGGCCGCGCCGTCGGGCTGCTGGAGGACGCGCGAGCCCTCGTCCGAGGGGATGCTCCGGAGGATGGCCGAGCGGTCCTCGGGGCTGCTCTTGCTCAGCAGGTCGACCCGCGCGGTGAGGTCGCGGCGGCCGCCCAGGGGGCCCTCGTTGTAGAGCATCACCGTCTGGCCGAGCTGGAGTCGGTCGCCGGTGCGCAGGGGGGCCTGGTCGATGAGGTGGCCGTTGACGAACGTCCCGTTGGCCGAGCCCAGGTCGACGACCCGGAAGAGGTCCTCGTCCAGGCGGATCTCGGCGTGCCGGCGCGAGACTTCGGTGTCGTGGAGCCGGATGGCGTTCGAGTTGTCGCGTCCCAGGGCCACGGGGCTCGACTGGAACTCGAATCGCTTGCCCTGGTCGGCCCCTTGGATGACGAACAAGGAGGCCACGGGGATCGATCTCCTCGGCGCGCGGGGGGAGGCACTCGGGACGTCCGGAGTTACGTCACCCTAACGCATGGCGCGCGCGTCGTCAACCGACCGCGACGCCCGCCGGGGCTCAGGCCTGGGGCGTGAAGAGGATGATGTCGACCCGCCGCGACGGCGGCCGTTCGGAGTCGGCGAGCGGCCGGGGGTCCTGGCCGCCGAAGCCCACGGCGGCGACCTTGCGCTTGCGGAACCAGCCCGAGGAGTTGATGCCGTGCTGGTCGACCAGGTACTTGCAGACGGCGTCGGCCTGGTCCTGGGTCAGGGCCTCGGCGAGGTCGGGGTCGGCGGAGGGGTCGGTGAAGGCGGCGATGACCACCTCCGACCGCAGCCGGCCCGACGACTGGGACCACCGCGCCACCTCGTCCAGCCGCGTCTTGCCGACCGGCGTGAGCAGCGCCCGGCCGGGTTCGAACAGCTCCTCGGACGTGAGCGACCGGCTCTCGCGAAGGCTGCCGGGCCGGTAGAGGACCCGGTCGCGATCGTAATAGGCCCGCGACTCGAAGTAGCGCGAGATCGGCCAGGTCTGCTTCATGGCCATGAGGTTCTCGTCGAGCGACTCGACGGCCTTCTCGCCCCGCCTCGTCAGGGCGACGAGGTTGTCGTACACGGCGTCGTCGCGGACCAGCTTGCCGAGGCTCCCCTTGCCGTCGCGCACGTCGCCGGCGACGGCCGCGAGATGCTCCAGGCCGCTGCGGGCCTCCTTCGCCGTCTCGTCGAACTTCCTCAGCGACTCGCCCGCCTGGCGCATCAGGTCGGCGAGGTCGGTCGGCGGCTCGGAGCGGATCAGCGCCCCCTCCGTCGCCGCCGGCGCATCGGGCTCGCCCGGTTTCAGGTCGACGACGCGCGCCCCGATCATCCCCTCGAGGACGATCCGGGCCATCGTGTCCTGGCGGACCAGGCGGTGCAACGTCTCGTCGATCCGGAGGACCAGCTCCACCGGGTCGCCGGGCTTCGCCGGGGCGACGACGCCCTCGACCACGCCGGCGTCGATCCCCTGGAACCGCACCCGATGGCCGGGCTCGACGCCGACGACGCTGGCGAACCGCGCGCGGACGTGGAACGTCGGCTGCACCTGCCAGCGCCGATTCGCGACCTGGAACAGCCCGAACCCGGCGACGGCCAGCACGACCGCCGCGAATCCGACGTTCGCCAGCAACCTCCACCGCCCCATCGCCTGCGTCATCCGGCACCGCCCCTCGCCGATCGGCTTGGGAATCGCTTCGACCACCGCCGTGATATGAACTGGACAGGCTCCATGATTCGCCTCGTCCGGATTCCTGACAAGTCGAGATAACGTGACGCCGGAATCCCCGCCGGCTGCCGAGGCGAATCGTCAACGCGAAAAAGGCCCGCCCCGGCCGACCGGGAAGGGCCTTCGAGAGTCGACGGCCGGGGCGACCTCGACCTCAGGGCTTCGGCTCGCGATCCGCGCCCGGCCGATCCTTGGTCCCGATGCCGCGCGCCTCCTGGAACCGCCTCAGGCGGTCGAGCAGGCCCTTGACCTGATCGAGCACGTGCCGGTTGTGGCGGACGACGAGCGTCCGTTCCACGGGATCGGCGAAGATGCCGGGCACCGTCGCCGGATCCCTCGTCCAGGTGCCCGGGGCGATCGTGGCGATGACGAGGTCGATCACAGGCTCGAAGTCGGGCGATGCGCCGGGGCCCAGGAGGTCGCCGACGAAGAAGACCTCCTCGAATCGCTCGTGGGGGCCATGTCCCAGAGCGGCGGCCCACAGGTCGTCCCTGCGGCGCAGGCCTTGGAGCAAGGCCTCGATCCGTTCGTGGACCTCGGGTTCGTGGCGGATGATGAGGGTGATGTTCCCGCGGAACGGTTTGATCGAACGATCCGGCCGGTCGCCTGCCTGCCAGGTCGACGGGGCGATCGTCGAGGTGATCAGGTCCACCACGGTCGCGAAATCGATATCCGGCAGGCCATCCACAGAGGGTGCGCCGGGCCTGGCCACGACGAGGTCGCCGACATAGTAGGACTTGGTCATCGAACCGCCGTCCTTGCCGGGGTCGATCACCCTCGACGTCGGCTCCTCCCTCGGAATCGTCATGTCGCCGGTCGGGGGATGCCCATCCTGGGTGTAGGCCATCACGGCGGCGCCGGTCGCCAGAAATGCAGCCGCGAGGACGGTCGCCGCCGCCTTTAGTTTCGTCATCATCATTCCTCCTTGAACCTCTTTTGCCAGGGACATGACCTGCTTTGAAAGAGGGGCCGCCATCGCGGTCGGCCCCTCGCCGACGATACGTCCGGTCTTGACCAGCCACGTCGGCGCGCCGGCCATCGCCGCATCCTCGGACATGAATGCGACGAGCGAGCCGATCGAGAGCGAGACGCCCCGTCTCACCAGGCGCTGGGCGAGCAACGACCGGGCCCGCGAGAGTCGACCCGAGACCGTCCCGATCGGCCAGCCGAGCCGGCCTGCGGCCTCCTTGTGCGACCGGCCTTCCAGGTCGCAGAGGATGATCGGGATGCGGTATTTCTCGGGGAGCCGACTCAGCTCCCGATCGAGGGATTCGGCAAGTCCGATCCTTCGGTCGCCAGGACGCGCCGGGGGTTCCGGGACGTCCTGCGTCGGGGCTTCGCGGGCACGTCGCTTGGCCCGCGTCGACCTCGCCTTGAGGGCCGTCCGGTAGGCGACGCCGTAGAGCCAGTGGCCGAGTTTCTCCCGCGGAACGACCGACGCCGCCCTTCGTGCGAGGACGAGGAACGTCGCCTGGAAGGCGTCCTGGGCGTCATGGTGGTCCCTCAGGACCCTGCGGCACACGCCCCAGACCATCGGGCCGTGCCGGTCCACGATCGCCTCGAAGACGGCCCCGTCCCCGCGGGCCAGAAAACGATCGAGGAGTTCCCCATCCGAGAGCGACCCGGTCGCGCCGACGTCGAGGAGGATTTGAAGTCCGCGGACGGCTCCGTTCATCCGGCTGCTCTTCCCCCTGCGATCCCCGACCGTTCACGTCTCCCTCACCAGGGTATTACCTGATCGACCTCCATTTCATACGGATTTTATAGCGATCGACGAAATCACCGGGATCGCGAGGGCCTGACCTGGGCTCCGAGAGCCCGGCCGGCGGGGCACCGATGAAGGTTGAAACGGCTCGCCCGGCTCAGGGCGTCGGGGCGGCGTAGTCGCTCGCGGGGGCGTAGCCGTGCCAGTAGTTGGAGTAGAAGTTGCTGCCGTAGGGGCCCATGCCGTAAGCCTGGCCGTAGGCCTGGTAGCGGGCGTACGGGGAGTAGGTCGGGATGCCGGCGGGCGCGTTGTTGAGGTCGTCGAGGTTGCCGCGGGGCAGGACCCGGCGGAAGGGCGCGGGTTCGCGGTCGTAGCCCCGAGCGTAGACCTTGGCGGGCTTGCGCGCCACACGGGCCTTGAGAGCGGCCTTCGCCGCGACGGGGGCGGCCTTGGCCTTCGCGGCGTCCTTCGCCTTGGCGACGTCGACGTCCTTCGGATCGACGGCGTCGGCCTCGATCCCGAGTTGGGCGGCGTTGGTCGCGTCGATCGTGGCCGCCTCGATGGGGGTCTCCGCGGTTTCGGCCATGACCGGAACCGAGAAGTAGGTCCCGAACCGGGACTCGATGATCCCCGGATAGGGGTAGTAGAGCGAGGGCGCCTGGACGTACTGGCCGCCGAAGCCGCCGTAGGCCGGGGCCTCGCCCACGCCCTGGGCCAGGCTCGACGAGCCGGGGACGATCAAGAAGCACGCCGCCACGCCGAGCAGTGTCCGCCTCATCGATGACCACTCCTGATGCAGGCTCGAAGTCGTAGCCCGGAGCGCCGCCTCGCCCCTGGGCTCTCTCATCTTCTCTATCTTAGTGCGACCTCGCCCCGAGCGTGTGACGAAAACGATCGAGAAAAGCCAGGTCGGCGATTTTGGCCTTCCCAAACTTTGTTTTGGTCGATTTTCAACATACGCTTGCAAGTCATCGAAACATGGGCTACAAAGGGGGCGATGCCATGGGGCGTCGAGCAAAAGCCGCGCCGCATCCGCCGGGGATGGGGGCGACCTGGAAGTGAGGGCTGGCATGGCCGTGGTCGAGGACGTGGGATCGGATCGTCGTTCGCTCGAAGAGGTGCACGGTTCTGTCGACGTCCCGAGCGGCGGGGGGCGGTTCGGACGCTTCCGGCGGATGTTCTCGTTCATGGGGCCGGCGTACCTGGTCAGCGTCGGCTACATGGATCCCGGCAACTGGGCGACGGACCTGGAGGGCGGCGCGCGGTTCGGCTACGCCCTGCTCTGGGTCTTGCTGATGTCGAACGTGATGGCCCTGCTCCTCCAGACGCTCGCGGCGCGGCTGGGGGTGGTCACGCGTCACGACCTGGCCCAGGCCTGCCGCGCCGAGTACTCGCCCCGCGTCAACGCGATCCTCTGGGTCCTGGCCGAGATCGCCATCGCGGCGACCGACCTGGCCGAGATCCTGGGGACGATCATCGCGCTCAAGCTGATGTTCGGCATGCCGATGCTGCTGGGCTGCGTCATCACGGCGTTCGACACGTTCCTCCTGCTGTACCTCCAGCGCTGGGGGATGCGGAAGATGGAGGCGGTGATCCTGGCCCTGGTGGCGACGATCGGGGCCTGCTTCCTGATCCAGGTCTTCATGGCCCGTCCCGACCTGGGCGCGATGGCCGTCGGTTTGAGGCCGTCGCTCCCCCCCGGCTCGCTGGTCGTGGCGATCGGCATCCTGGGCGCCACGGTGATGCCGCACAACCTGTACCTGCACTCGGCCCTGGTGCAGACGCGGCGGATCGGGGCGGACAAACGGAGCAAGGCGACCGCCTGCCGCTTCTACCTGATCGATTCGACGGTCGCCCTCAACGCGGCCTTCTTCGTCAACTCGGCGATCCTGGTGCTGAGCGCGGCGGTCTTCCACGCCCACGGCAACGAGGTCGCGACCATTGAGGAAGCGTATGAGTTGCTCCCCGGCTTCCTCGGGGCCGCGGCGCCGATCCTGTTCGGCGTGGCCCTTCTGTGCGCCGGGCAGAGCTCGACGCTGACCGGGACGCTCGCCGGCCAGATCGTGATGGAGGGCTACCTGCACCTGCGGATCGCCCCCTGGCTGCGACGGCTGATCACCCGGCTGATCGCCCTGATCCCGGCGGTCGTGGTGATCGCCTTGGCGGGCGAACGGTCGACGCAGAGCCTGCTCGTCCTCAGCCAGGTGGTCCTGAGCCTTCAGCTGTCGTTCGCGGTGATCCCGCTGATCCACTTCACGTCCAACCGGCGCAACATGGGCCCGTTCGCGACCCCCTGGTGGGGGCAGATCCTGGCCTGGGCCATCGCGGCCGTGATCGTGGGGCTCAACGGCTACCTCGTGTTCGACCAGGTGCTGGAATGGACCGCGGCGGCCGCGGCGTCGGGGATCCGGCTGGGCCCGATCCCGCTGGCCTGGCCGGTGGCGGGCGTGCTGTGGGGCGTGACCGCGGGCGTCGCGACGCTGCTGGGATGGGTCCTGATCAAGCCGATCGTCCGCCCCTCGCCCGCGTGGTCGCTCCCGACCCGGACGGAGATGGACTGGGAAGAGGCGCTCCGGCCCCGGCCGATGGGCCGGATCGGCGTGGCCCTCGAGCATACCTCGGCCGACGTCGAGATCCTCAACCGGGCGATCAGCCTGGTGCAGGGCCAGGGCGGCCAGGGGGAGCTGGTGCTCCTGCACGTGGTCGACTCCCCCGTGTCGGTGCTCCACGGGCCCGAGACGGCCGACCTGGAGACCAGCGCCGACGCCGACTACCTGGACGGCCTGGTCCGGGCCCTGACCGATCAGGGCTATCGCGCCTCCCCCTCCCTGCTCCACGGGCCCAACCCGGCGCGGACCCTAGTCGAGCACCTGCGCGAGCGGCCGGTCGACATCCTGGTCGTCGGCTCGCACGGCCACGGCTGGGTCCGGGACCTGCTCTACGGCGAGACCGTGGACCGCGTGCGGCACAGCCTGGACGTCCCCATGCTGATCGCCCGCCCCGGCCCCCAGGCGGGTCCCGACGCCTGAGCCCGCGTCAAGCCGCCGCGGGGCATTTCGGGGGAAATGGCCGGAATCATTGGGCTTGACCCGGCGATCCGGCCGATTCCTTAACCGAGTAAGAAGCCCGACGGCCGAGACGCGAGGCCCGCGGATCGGTCAGTCGAGAGCGGATCGGGTCGCGGGTCGCCCGCGTCATCGCATCCGGCCGTCGGGCTTTTTAGAAATACGACTCCCCGCGGCGGCCCTCCTCCCCCTACCCGGGGGTCGAAGGAATGGAGGGCCCGCCGAAGACGCCAAGGAGGGTGGAAGCTATGGGGTTGCCCGGCATGAGTTCGCCGCGAGGAGCCACGCGCCGACGGGCGGCGCTCTGGTCGGCGCTGGCGATGGGTTTCGTCTTGCCGACGGTCGGCTGTCAGGTCGAATACGCCGGCATGACCTTGCCCTCCGGCAAGTATATGCACGACGACGTCCAGTACTTCGCGAAGGGTCCCGAGTTCCCCTGGGCCAACACCCAGGCGGCCACCCAGCGGGCCCGGATGCGGGCCATGGGCATGGACGTGCCCGGCAGCACCGAGCCGATCACGACGCAGCGCTCCGCCCCGGGGACCACCCCGGGCATCCAGCGCGGGTTCGGCAACCCGACCGACGTCAACGCCAGCCCGCTGGAAGACATCCCGCAGCCGCCGAATCCCGGCGTCGGCCCCGGCCCCGACCCGGATCCGGTCCCGGCCATGGATGAGGCCAATCCTCAGCGCAATCGTCCCTGACCCGGACGGACCTCCATCCGCCCCCACGAGGGCGGCCCCTCCGACGATCGCGGCTTCACGGCCCGCGATCGGCGGGGGAGCCGCCCTTCGTCCGTTTCCGGCCCTCCCCGTTGACGCGGCCCCGCCGCCCCCCTAGCCTGCACTCCAGGCCCGGATCCGGCCCCGGCCTTGAGGCCGCGACGAACCATCATCTCCTTGATCGAGGCCCGGCCCCCATGTTCAGCTTCCTCTTCGCCCGGATCCTCCTGGGGTTGTACGCCCTCCTCCTCGGCGTGGGCGGATACGTCGGCTACAAGAAGGCCGGCAGCAAGCCGTCGCTCTACGCCGGGGTCGGCAGCGCGGCGTTGTGCCTGCTCGCGCTCCTGTTCTCGTTCCTCCACGCGGAACGCGGACTCCAGGCGGGCGCCGCCGTCGCCCTTGCGTTGACCATCTTCTTCAACTTCCGGTTCGTGGCCGGGACCCGCAAGCTCATGCCCGCCGGCATGCTCGCCATCATCAGCCTCCTGGTCTTCACCGGCCTCCTGCTCTCGGTCATCTGAGCGAACGCGCCCCGCCGCGGTGAAATTTCCCCACCAGGCGACACCTCGGCTCGATCCGGGTGTTGAATGGACAGCGAAGGACGCGCGTCGGGCGCGTCGATCGTCGAGATGCAGCGGGGAGCGGCCGTCATGCGCGAGGGAACCGTCGAAGTTCGCCGAGGCTCCGGGTGGTTGGCGTTCGCGGCGGCGGGCTGGCTCGGCCTCGCCCCCGGCGCCCACGCCCAGGCACCTCCCAGGCCCGCCCCCCCCTCGGCCGAGATGTCCCTCGACGCCGACGGGGCCCGCGAGGTCATGCGGGCCGTCCAGGAGCTGCGCCAGGCCAACCTCAAGAAGAACGGCAAGCCGAAGGCCGTCGAGCCGCCGAAGCGCCCCGAGCGGAAGGTCGTCGCGCCCACGATCACGACCGCGGAGATCGACGCCCTGGTCGCCGCCCGCCTGGCCAAGTCGAGCCCGGGCGTCGAGCCCGCCCCCGCGACCACCGACGTCGAGTTCGTCCGCCGCATCCACCTCGACGTGGCCGGCGTGCCGCCGACCCCCGCCCAGGTCCGCGATTTCGTCGTCGACAAGTCGCCGGACAAGCGGGCGAGGCTGATCGACGAGCTGCTGAAGTCGCCCGAGTACGCCCGCAACTGGTCGCGCTACTGGCGCGAGGTCGTCCAGTTCCACGCCTCGAACCCCGCCGCCGCCCAGGTCCGCTACGACCTGCTGGAGACCTGGCTGGCCGAGCAGTTCGAGCGCAACCGCCCCTGGGACGAGATCGCCTCGGGCCTGATCCGGGGGACCGGCCGCACCGACGAGAACGGCGCCGCCAACTTCAGCGCGGCGCACGCGGCCTCGGCCGTGCAGACGGCCGGCGAGGCCTCGCGGGTCTTCCTCGGCGTCCAGATCCAGTGCGCGGAGTGCCACGACCACAAGACGGATTCGTGGAAGCGCGAGCAGTTCCACGAGTTCGCCGCCTTCTTCGCCGGCGGCCGGGTGCAGCGGGTGGTGAAGGCGTCGCCCGGCGTTCGGGCCGCGTTCGCCGTCCAGGAGACCCCTCGCGCCCGCTACGCCATGCCCGACCTGGCCGACCCGGCCAAGACGACCCCGGTCAAGCCCCGGTTCTTCCTGGCGGCGTCGAAGTCCGAGAGCGTCCCCGACGGCCTCACGCCGGCCCAGCTCCGCGAGCTGATCGCGTCGTACATCACCGGCCAGGACGACCCCTGGTTCGCCCGCGCCTACGTCAACCGGGTCTGGACGGTCCTGATGGGCGAGGGCTTCTACGACGCCGTCGACGACATCGGCCCCGAACGGGCCGCGAAGGGCGAGGAGATCCTCTTCCCCCTGGCCGACCAGTGGCGCGCCGGCGGTTACGACGTGCAGTGGCTCTTCCGGACGATCCTCAACACCCGCGCCTACCAGCGGCGGGCGCGGTCGACCTCGTCGCCCGCCGGCGCGACCCGGCTGGCGGCCGTGTGCCCCAGCCGCCTCCGCGCCGACCAGATCTTCGAGTCGCTGGCCGTCGCCCTCGACCTGCCGACCGAGTCGGCAACGCCCCCCGACGGCTCGCCGAAGCAGCCCGACGGCAAGCCGTTGACCCCGATCCAGGCCTCCGCGGGGGCGCCCAAGAATCCCAAGAAGGCGATCGAGGCGGCCGGCCTGGCCGGCGCGGCCGGCGGCAAGAAGGGGGGCCGCGCGACGAGCCTCCGCCAGCCGTTCGACAAGCTCTTCGGCGTCGACCCCTCGACGCAGCCCGACGAGGTCCTCGGCACCATCCCCCAGGCCCTCTTCCTGATGAACGGGCCGATCGTGCACAACCGCACTCAGGCCCGCCCCGGGACGCCCCTGGGAGCGATCCTGGCCCGCTCGGCCGGCGATCGCGAGGCGCTCGACGCGATCTACGTACGCGTCCTCTCCCGCCGCCCGACCCCCCGGGAGGTCGAGGTCTGCGGCGAGTACCTGGCGAAGGCCGACGACCGCAAGGAGGCCTTCGAGGACGTCTACTGGAGCCTCGTGAACTCGACCGAGTTCCTCTCGCGACGCTGACCAACCCGGCCCCCATCCGAATGGAGCAGACCTTGATGCGGACCGAATCGAACATCGTCCAGGTGGCCATGAACCGTCACGGCGTCGCCGGCCGTCGCGGCTTCCTCCGGGCCGTCGGCCTGGGCGCGGCGGGGCTCGCCGCGGGGGGCGTCGCGCCCCTGGGCCTGACCGACCTGCTGACCCTGCGGGCCGACGAGCTGCGCAAGCGGCAGACGGCCTGCATCCTGCTCTGGATGGCCGGCGGGCCCAGCCAGCTCGAGACCTTCGACCCCAAGCCCGAGGCCGCCAACGGCGGCGGAACCAAGGCGATCGAGACTGCCGCGCCGGGCATCTCGATCGCCCAGGGCTGGGAGAAGACCGCCGGCGTCATGAAGGACGTCGCCCTGATCCGGTCGATGACCAACAAGGAAGGCAACCACCAGCGGGCCGACTACCAACTCCACACCGGCTACACCCCGACGGCCACGCTCAAGCACCCGAACATCGGCTCCATCGCCGCCGCCGAGCTGGGCGATTCCGGCTTCGACCTGCCGCACATGGTCGCCATCGGCGGCCCGACCGCCGGGGCCGGCTTCCTCGGCGCCTCGTACGAGCCCTTCGTCGTCCCCAACGTCCAGAAGCCGCCCGACAACGCCCAGGCCCGCGTCCCGGTCGACCGCTTTCAGCGCCGGCTGGGCCTGTTGAACCGGCTGGAGAAGGCCGGCTTCGAGCAGGCCGGCGGCGCCGACCGCGTCCGCGACCATCGCGCCCTCTACAGCCAGACGTCGAAGATGGTCCTCTCGCCCCGGATGAAGGCGTTCGACCTCGACCAGGAGGCCGCCCCGATCCGCGACGCCTACGGCCGCACGCCCTTCGGCCAGGGCTGCCTGCTCGCCCGTCGGCTCGTCGAGGCGGGCGTCACCTTCGTCGAGGTCCGCTGCGGCGGCTGGGACACGCACACCGAGAACAACCAGCGCGTCGCCGCCCTCGCCGGCCAGGTCGACCCGGCCTTCGCCACGCTGATCAACGACCTCAAGAGCCGCGGGATGCTCGACCGCACGCTGGTGGTCTGGATGGGCGAGTTCGGCCGCACGCCCAAGGTCAACCCGAACGCCGGCCGCGACCACTTCCCGCGCGTCTTCAACGTCGCCCTGGCCGGAGGCGGCGTGAAAGGCGGCCAGGTGATCGGCGGCTCCAGCGGCGACGGGACCGAGGTCAAGGACCGCCCCGTGACCGTGCCCGACCTGATGTCCTCCATCTGCCGCTCGCTCGGAGTCGACGCCGCCAAGGAGAACCAGACGTCCATCGGCCGACCCATGAAGATCGTCGACGGCGGCAAGGCGGTCGGCGAGCTCTTCGGCTGACCGCTCCGAACGGGAGTCACGACGCGGCCCCGGCCGGCGCGTCCTCACGGGGGCGAGCCGGCCGGCCGACGAGCGCGTCGAACGCGAGCGTCAGCGTCCCTGCGAAGAGGACGGCCTCGACCAGCAGCGCGGTCGTCCCGCCGAGGCACGCGAGGCCGATCGTCCGCGCGCCGATCCAGGGCCGGAGGATCGGCTCGTCGAACGGCGGGAACGGTCCCGAGCGGGCCGCGGCCTGGACGTCTTCATAAGTGAAGAGAGATGCCCCGGCGAGGAGCATGGGGACGAGGGTCAACAGCGTCGACACGCCGAAGAAGGCCGCGAGGGACCGGGCCCACATGGCCGGATTGAGGGGCCATTTCGACTCCTCCGCTCGAAGGCCCGCGGAGACGCCGAGCATCCCGTACAGCGGTCCCGAAACGCCCATCCAGAAGAGCGCGGCGGCCAACCCCAGGGGGTGGACCGCGCCGGCGGCGAGCCCGACCGTCCACAGCCCCAGCAGCACGGCCGCCGTCGAGCGAGCCTTCCAAAGCGCCCCCAGGACCTTGCCTCGGATGATGTCTCGGCCCGAGAGCGGCGTCGCGAGCAGGCCGGTCCAGGTGTCGCGTCGACGCTCGCGGGCCACGCCCTCGACTCCGAACCCGAAGATCGAGATGGCGAAACCGAGGGCGACCAGCGCCGTGAACTGCCGGAGCGCGAGGTTGAACTCCAGCCGCGCCCGCCCCGGCGCCGGAACGACGGCCGTCCCCACGACCAACCGCTCGGCGATCACCCGGGGCAGCGGATTCATTTCCGGCATCCGGTACGCCTCGGCCGAAGGCCCGTAGCCGCGATCGGCCAACTCCCTGAAAGCGGGCCCGGCGAACCACCAGGTGCAGACGACGATCGCGCCGATCCCCGCGAACTGGACCCCTCGACTCGCGGCGCGGCCCGCCCGGGTCTCCGTCGGCTGGCCGAAAGCCTCGTTCCAGAACACCGGGTCGTCGCCGCAGAGGCGTCGCCTCGGCCGCGATCGACTCGCCGCCCGCAGAGCCTGGAGCAGGCCGATTCGCCCTTCGAGGTCGTACAGCGCACGCGAAACCGGCCGAAGCCGCCGGATCGCCCAGGCCGTCAGCGCCCCGGCGACGACGACCTGGATCGCGGCCATGCGAGCGACCGCCTCGACGATGCCCCAGGGCCTCGGGAGGATGCCGATCCCGCTCCCCGCCGGGCCGAGCGGACCGCCGTCGAGAGCCCACAAGAGGGGCGTCAGCAGCCAGTCCGGGACGGCCGGCAGGAGGAAGCCGCGGGCCGTCAGCAAGAGCGCCGGGACGACGAACCACAGGTAGAGGAGCCCGAACGCCGACCTGGCCGCGCGACCCGCCGTGCGCGACTCCACCGAGGCCGCGACCGACATCGCCGCGACGAGCAGGGCCGTCGACGCGGAGCCCGCGAACGCCAGCAGGGCGTACCGAGGATCGACCCCGCCCAGGTAGACGATCAGGACGGACACCGGGATGGTGGCCGCCAGCGCGTTCGCGAACCGAAACAGGCCCGCCGCCATCACGCCGAGGACGATCTCCGAGCTGGACAGGCGGGTCGCGAGCAGGTCGTCCAGCGACCTCCCGTCCCGCTCCGAGGCGATCGCCCGCGCCGTGGGGAGGACGAACGCGACCGCGAAGCCGACCTGCACGACGACAAGCAGCCCGAAAGCGACGCGGCCGACCGACGAGGCCCCGGCGATCGACGTCCGGTCCCACCGGTTCCAGTCCCACAGCAGGAGGCACGCGAGCACCGCGGACCCTGTCAGGGCCGCCGCCAGGAGGCGGTCCCGGAACAACGACCCGCGGCCGATCGAGACGACGTACTCGCGCCGCAAGAACATCCCCAACGACATCGCACGCGCCTCGACGCCTTCTACGACACTTGTCGCACAAGGGGCCATTAGAGCGCCCGGGCGTCGTCGATTCAAGGGACGAAGGCGGAATTCTCGGGCGGATCAGCCGCCTGAACCGGCCGGCGGGGCGGCGGCGGGCTTCACTTCCTTGAGGGTCTCCAGGAAGGCGATCAGGTCGGCGAAGTCGGCGGGGCTGATGCCCTCGGCGAGTCCCGGGGGCATGATCGAGACGTCGCCGCGCTTGCGTTCCTCGATGCGTCCGGCCTCGACCTTGATCGTCTTGGCCTCCGAGTCCTGAAGCTCGACGGCCTCGGGCGTCTCGCTCTTGACGATCCCCGAGAGGACGCGGCCGTCGTCGAGGGCCAGGACGACCGGCTCGTAGCCGCTGGAGATCTTCGCCGAGGGGTACAAAACGGCCGTGATCAGCTCGTCCCTCGGGTACTTGGCCCCGACGCTCGAAAGCTCGGGCCCGACCGTCGCCCCGCCCGGGCCGACCGCGTGGCACTTCACGCAGGCGAGCCCCTTCAGATCGTGGAAGATCGCCTTCCCGTGGTTCGCGTCGCCGCCCCCCTTCACGGCCGCGACGCGATAGGCCTCGGGATCGAACCCGCCCGCGGCCGGCTCCTTCAGGAAGGCGTAGTCGACCGCCCCCGAGACGGCCACCGAGAAGTCCCAGGGCCCGCCGTTGTTGCCGCAGCGGACGACGATGCGGTTCGGCCCCTTCCGAAGCCTGGCGTCGAAGTGGTCGGACTCGTGGCTGTAGCTCCGGCTGTCGCCGAAGTGGTAGACCTGCTCGCCGTTCACCCAGACGGTCAAGGTGTCGTCCGAGCCGACCGTGAACTTCGCCGCGCGGTCGGACGGGCTGTCGAACTCGGCGACGCCGAAGGCCGAACGCTTGTCGCTCGATCTGTAGATCCGCGCCAGGTTGATGCGGCCCCGACGCTCGCGGGCCGCGGCCTCCCTCCAAGCGACCTTCGCACCGTCGATCGCGTCCATTTCGGCCTTGGGATCGATCGGCTGGTCGAGCGGGAACGGCGGCGGGGCGTCGATCGGGAACGGCCCGGCGAGGCTCCACGTCGCGATCGGCGCCGCCACCGAGAACGCCTCGCGGAGGTCGGGCAAGGCGGCGGCCGGCAGCTCGCGACGGCCGGCCAGCTGGTCCAGCCGCGGCGCGGCCTGGTCCTTCAACTGGGCCAGCGCGGCGGCGGCTCGCTTGCGGATCGCCGGGCTCCTGTCGCCGAGGGCGCCCAGGTAGACCGAGAGCGCCGCCGGATTGGGATGGGCGGCCAGCGCCTCGACGGCCTCGAAGCGGACGTCCTCGCGGTCGGCCGCGGCGATCAGGGCCGGGACCGACGCCGGGTCGGCCAGCGTCCCGAGCGACTCGATCGCCCGCTTGCGAACCTCCAGCGCCGGGTCGTCGAGCCGCGCGCGGATCGCGGCCAGGGCCGGCTCCGGCGCGTCGCCCTTCCTGGCGTCGAGCACCGAAGCCAGGGCCCCGACGGCCGCCTCGCGGACCGAGGGCGCGGTGTTGGCGAGCGTCTTCACCAGGGCCGAGACGGCCGCCTCGGCCTGGAACCGCCCCAGCGCCGCGACCACCCCCTTGCGGCGGTCGTCGCCCAGGGCGGGATCTTCCAGCACCTCCACCAGCACGCCCGTCGCCTGCTCGCCGCCGATCGCCTCGACCGCCTTGAGCGCCGCGTCGCGGACGACGTCGGGCCCGTTCGCGTCCCGGACGGCCGCGGCGAGAATCGGCAGCGCCTCGGCGTCGTGCAGCCCGCCCAGCGCCCGGGCCAGGGCCGCGCGGACCTCGGGATCGGGTTCTTTGGGAAGCCTCGCCCGGATGAGGGCCTTGGACGGCTGATCGTCGACCTCGGCCACGGCGTCGGCCGCCGCGATCCGGACGGGCGACGCGGGGTCGTCGAGCCGGGCGCGGAGCGAGTCGAGCACGATCGTCGTCCCCTCCCACTCGACGGTCTTCGCCGGCGGCTTGCCCTTGGCGGGCTGCGTGCCCCACCACTTGCCGTCCCAGGGCGGCGTCTCACGCGCCGCCGAGGCCAGCCGCCGCACCGCGAGGGCTCGTTCGGACGCCTCGCCCCCGCCGGCGGCGAAGCCCGCCAGCACCGTCACGGCCTCCTTGCGATAGACCCCTTCGAGGGCCAGCAATGTGCCCTCGCGAACCCGGGGATCGGGCGACTCCAGGCCCTTCGAGACCTTCTCCCAGTCGCCGATGCGGGCCAAAGCCTTGCGGGCGGAGAAGGCGAGGAAAGCGTCGGGGTCGGCCACGATCGGGATCAAGGCGGCGACGGCCGAGGGCTCGGCGATGCGCCCCAGCGCGATGATCGCCTGGAGCCGGACCGGGGCCTCGGGGTCGGCCAGCCTCTCGACGAGGGCGTCGGCCGCGACCGGGCCGAAATTGAGGCCGATCGCGCGGGCGGCCTGGGCGCGGACGTCGGCCGAGGGGTCCTTGAGGGCCGCCGCCACCGGCTCCTGGCCGCGCGGCGAGCGGGGGGCGATGTCGGCCACGGCCCAGGTCAAGTGCCGACGGGCCGTCTCGGGCGTCTCGGGCTTCGCCAGGGCGGCGGTCACGGCGTCATAGGCCGCGTCGCCGCGGCGGATCAGCTCGCGCTGGGCGCGGAGCCGTTCCGACCGAGCCGGGTGGTCGAGCGAGGCGATCAGCGAGGGCGTCGGATCGGCGTCCTTCCCGCGCGGCTTCCGCGCGATCGGCTCGCCCGCGTAGGTCACGGCGTAGACGCGGCCGAACTGGTCCTTCTTCTCGCCCCAGCCGCCCATCGACCAGTCGGCGACGTAGAGGGTCTCGCCGTCGTGCGATAGGGCCAGGTCGATCGGCCGGAAGCTCTCGACGTCGCCCGGCTGGACGAACTCGACCACGTCGGCGACCTCGAAGCTCGCCCCCTTGGGCTTGAAGCGGAAGGCCCGCACCGAGCGCTTGCCCCACTCCGACCAGAAGGCGCGGCCGCGGAAGTCCTCGGGCCAGGCGTCCTCCTCGTAGACGAGGCCCCCGCAGGGGGAGCCACCGCCGTACTCGGCCATGTGGGGGAGGATCTTGTCCTTGCGGTCGTGATAGTCGAAGGGATAGCCGTAATAGCCGCCGTCGACGTGGTGGACGACCCGCGTCCACCAGCCCAGGCCGTCATCGGTGTTGTCGTACGTGAAGAGCGTGTCGCGGGCGTCGAGGTTCGGCTCCAGGTGGTTCCGCGTGCCCGAAGAGAGGACTTCGAGCATCGTGCCGTCGGGCCGGCAGCGAACCACGCCGCCCCCCTTGAGCTGGATCGTCCGGCCGTCGGGGCCCGTCGCCTTGGGCACCCCCTTGTCGCCGACCGAGATGTACAGATAACCGTCCATGCCGACCTGAATGCCCGAGACGATGTGGTCGTTGAGCATGTTGGGGAAGCCGGGCCCCACCCCCATATCCGTGAACAACTCCTTGCGCACGTCGGCCTTGCCATCGCCGTCGGTGTCCCGAAGGATGGTCAGGTTGGGCATGTTCATGACGTAGAGCGATCCGTCGTGCCAGAGCATCCCGAAGACGGCGTTGAGCCCCTCGGCGAAGACGACGGGATCCTTGCCGGGGCGGAACACCAGGACGCGGTCGATGGGCTTGTCGGCCGGGCCCACCTGGTCCATCGGGTCCTCGCCGACGAACAGCGAGCCGTCCGGCGCGGTGGCGAGCTGACACGGATACGACACCGCCGGCACCGCCGCCACCAGCCGGATCTTGAAGCCGTCCGGTACCTTGGGCAGGTCCCCCCGCGCGGGGGCGGCGAGGGCGAGTCCGAGCAGGAGGGCGAGCGTCGTCCGCGAGGGAAATCCGGGGGGCATGGGGCGGGCGTCCTGTTCGGGCTTCGAGGACCGGGCGACACGGAGTGGCCGCGATTGTACAACCCTTGTGAAACCGCCCGCAACCTCGCGACCTCGCGGCCCGAGCGGCCCCGAGGTTTGACGAGCCCACGATTCAGACGCACCATGGAAAGGGCGAAGCGCCGGAACTCCCGGACCGGGGCGCGAGATGGGGACCTCGATGAACCGCTTTCACGTCGAACGCATGCCCCGGCCCGAACTCGACCTCGCGATCGAGGCCGCCGCGCGCGAGGGTTGGAATCCCGGGCTGCACGACGCCGAATGCTTCTGGGCCATCGACCCGACGGGGTTCTTCATGGGGGTGATGGACGGCCGGGTCGTCGGCCGCGCCTCGGCGGTCGCGTATGACGACCGTTTCGCGTTCGTCGGCCTCTACATCGTGGCCCCGGAGTTCCGCGGACTCGGCTACGGGATGGCGATCACCCAGGCCCTGATGCGCCACGTCGGGGACCGGAACGCGGGCCTGGACGGCGTGACCTCGATGGTCGAGAAATACGGCCGGCTCGGCTACCGGCCGGCGCATCGGAGCATCCGACACGTCTACACGCCTCGGCAAGCCTTGGACCCCGACGGCCGGATCGTCGACGCCGAGAGCGTGGACTTCGAGAGGCTGGCCGATTACGACGCCCGGCACTTCTCCGCGCCTCGGCCGACTTTCCTCGCGCGCTGGATCGCCCAGCCCGGCGCGACGGCCCTGGCGTTCGTCGAGGACGGCGAGATCGGCGGTTACGGCGTCATCCGACCCTGCCGGACGGGATTCAAAATCGGCCCCCTGTTCGCCGAGGACGAGCGCGCAGCCGACGCCCTGTTCGCCGCCCTCGGCAACCACGGGTTGGGCGGTCCGGTCTACCTGGACGTCCCCGAGCCGAACCGGGACGGAATGGCGCTGGCTGGGCGATACGGCATGACCCCCGAATTCGAGTGCGTCCGCATGTATCTGCGGGGAGACCCGGGCCTGCCGCTCGACCGCATCTATGGGATCACCGCGTTCGAGATCGGCTGAGGTTCATGCGAGGGGGTCGCCGGTCCATGCTGGACAACGTCATTTGGAGCGCCCTGACGACGCGGCAAACCCATCTGGCCCTGGGCGGCGAGCGGGCCAGGCGCTACCCCGCGGACATGGCCCCGTTCCTGGGGACGGTCGACGCGAGCCCGGAATCCACCGCCGCGATGGCCGAACTGATCGAGCCCGGAGAGACGCTCTACGTCGCCGGCGTCGCGCCGGATCTGCCGCCAGGCGTGACGGCCGAGCGTCTCCCGCCGATCGCGCAGATGGTCTTCGTCGGCCGCATCGCCCCCCCGGCGAGCGACGAGGGCGTCGCGGTCCTCGGGCCGGGAGACGCGCCCGACATGATCGACCTCATGGCCGAGGTCTACCCCGGGTACTTCCGGCCGAGGACGCCCGAGATGGGGATGTACCTGGGCGTCCGCCAGGGCGGCCTACTGGTCGCGATGGCCGGTCAGCGGATGTGCCTCGACGGCCATCGCGAGATCAGCGGCGTCGCCACGCGCCCGGAGGCGCGGGGGAAGGGCCACGCCAGCCGTCTCGTCGCCCTGCTCGTCGGGGCGATCCTCCGCGAGGGCCTCACGCCGTTCCTGCACGTGGACGCCGACAACGCCGTCGCGAGGTCGGCCTATGAGAACGCGGGCTTCGTCCGGCGTCGCGACGTGGAATTCTTCCGGGTCCGTCGCGACCTGGCGCCGTGACGACGGACGCGCCCCCTACTCCGCGGCGAATTCCCCGAAGGCCAGCCGCAGGCCGTGGACCACGACGACCATCGAGGCCAGGCAGCCGGTCAGGATGACGAATCGGCCCAGCCCAGGTCGGCGGCGTTCGACGACCTCGCCGACGACGACCACGAACGCGATGACCGAGAACTTGAAGACCGCCATGCCGGCGATGTTCCACCTCGCGAAGAAGAACTGCGCGACGGGGTTCGACTCGTAGAACTTGGGATGCGTCCGCATCAGGTGGTAGGTGGTCATCAGGTCGGCGACGCTCAGCAGGAGCAGGGCCGAGATCTCGGCCGCCAGCACGCTTTCGCGCCCGGCCGATTCGTGGAGGAGGCTCCGCCAGAAGCCTTTCGAACCTCGCACCACGCGAGCGGGAACGGGCGTGGGCGTGGGCGCCGCGACCGCAGGGGCGGGCGGTTCCTCGATCAGCGCGTACGGCTCGGGCGGGGGCGTCGCCGGCCGCGGGACGTCCTGGACGGCCCCGCAGTGCGGACACCGCCCCTTCACCTTCGCCACGCCCGCCGGCGCCGTGACCCCGAGGCCGCACCACGCGCAGGGGAACCGCACCGTCGCATCGGAATCGTCCGCCCGCATCCGACCCTCCCCGCCTCCCGGCGTGAGGCCGATCACACCATGCACGCCCCGGGGCCGTCCAGCGAAATCCCCGGCTAATCTTGACTCGTCGATAGTTGACACGTAAACTAATGACGTGTGACGAAAGTCGCGGTCGATGGGAGGGCGGGCGATGTCGGACGAGCTGGGGCGGAGGATCGGCAAGCGGGAGCCGTTCGGCACGCGGGAGGAGGCGGCGATGCTGAACCTCGTGCGGACGGCGGACCGGGTCCAGGGGCACGCCGGGAGGCTGCTCCGCGACCACGGCCTGACGGCCGCCCAGTACAACGTCCTGCGGATCCTGCGGGGCCTCGGCGCCCCCACGCCGATCCTGGGCATCGCCGACCGGATGCTCACCGAGACGCCCGGGATCACGGGCCTGATCGACCGCCTGGAGAAGCTCGAACTGGTCCACCGCCAGCGTTGCGACGAGGACCGGCGGATCATCTACGTCGTCATCGCCCCCAGGGCCGAGGCGATCCTGAAGGAACTCGACGGCCCGTTGAAAGAGCTGCAGTCGCGGATCTGCTCGGGCCTGACCCCGGCCGAGCTGGCCACGCTCGGCCGGCTCCTGGACAAGATCCGCGAGCCGCTCGAGGCCCCGTAGCCGCAGACTCCCCAACATACCAATTTACAGTTACAAGTTCACGTCGGTCGCAATAGGAGGTTTTGTTATGATCACGATCCGCAAGGCCGCCGACCGCGGCGGCGCCGACCACGGCTGGCTGCAGACGGCGCACACCTTTTCGTTCAACACGTATCACGACCCCCGGCAGATGGGCTTCCGCTCGCTCCGCGTCATCAACGAGGACGTGGTCCAGCCCGGCCAGGGCTTCGGGATGCACGGGCACCGCGACATGGAGATCGTCACGGTCGTCCTCTCGGGGGCGCTCGAGCACCGCGACAGCATGAACAACGCGTCGGTGCTCGGCCCCGGCGAGGTCCAGAGGATGACCGCCGGCCAGGGCGTGCGGCACAGCGAGGCCAACCCGTCGGACGAGTCTCCGGTCCACCTCTACCAGATCTGGCTGCTGCCCGAACGCCCGGGGCTGACGCCCAGCTACGAGCAGAAGGCCTTCCCGGACGCCGAGCGGCGCGACGCCTGGCGGGTGGTCGTCTCGCCCGACGGCCGCGAGGGCTCGCTGAAGATCCACCAGGACGCCTCGATCCACCTGGCGTCGCTCGACCCCGGCAAGGAGCTGAATCGGGACCTCGCGCCGGGCCGTCACGCCTGGCTGCAGGTCCTGAAGGGCTCGGTCGTCCTCAACGGCCGGCCCCTCGAAACCAGCGACGGGGCCGCCGTCAGCGGCGAATCGTCGCTCGCCCTCCGGGCCGACCAGCCCGCCGAGGTCATGCTCTTCGACCTGGCCTGAGCCGGGCTCAATTCAGGGCCGGACGAGGTCGGCGCCTCGTCCGGCGGCCCGCCCCTGCTCGGTCGTGAGCGGGTTTCCTCTTCGAGCCTCTTTTCAGTTCCTGCTATACGGAGGTCTTCATGGCTACGGCGTTTCAAGGTCTGGTCAGCGTGGCGGGTCGGGTGGCGCTTTCGACGATCTTCCTGCTGAGCGCGGTCGGCAACAAGATCCCGAATTTCAACCAGGTGTCGGACCTGCTGGGCTCGAAGGGCCTGCCCGCGCCGAAGTTCCTGCTGCTGGGCGCGATCGCCTTCCTGGTCGCCGGCAGCCTGTCGGTGATCGCGGGCTGGAAGACGCGGCTGGGCGCGCTCCTGCTATTCCTCTTCCTGCTGCCGACGACGTACCTCTTCCACGACTTCTGGAATCACCCCGGCCAGGAGGGTCAGGAGCAGATGATCCAGTTCATGAAGAACCTGTCGATGGCCGGCGCCATGCTCTTCCTGATCGCCAACGGCGGCGGGGCCTGGAGCCTCGACTCCCGGCGGTCGCAGTCGGCGAAGGCTGTGGTCCTCGAGGAAGCCGTCGTCTGAGGCGAGGCCTCGCCTCACGCGGTCATTTGCCCCGCAGCGGATCGTCCGTTCCCGTCAGTCCGATCTGGCCGGAGATGATGACGCCCAGCCGACCCGAGCCGCCGCCGCGCGGGCCTCGGGTGCTGGGCGTATACACCAACTCGACCGTCCCGGCGCCCTGGCTGGCGGTGTACTGGGCCGAGCTGGCCGGATCGACCGTCCAGGTGAACGTCGTGGGCCGGCCCGACTTGTCGAGCGCGCCCGGGACGGCCTGCAGGTCGAGCACGAGCTGCGAGCCGCTCTGGATGGCGCTCTTCGGGAGGATGAGGGAGCGGCCCACGGCCGGCTGGGTCGCGTCGGTCGGCGTGTAGTAGGCGATCTGGATGTTGCCGTGCAGGAACATCGAGCCCATGCCGCCGCCGTTCATGTAGAGCATCGTCGAGAAGCCGTCGAGCCGGGCCGGCGCGGTGAGGTAGTTCCCCTGGAAGCGGGCGGTGAATTTCTGGTAGCGAAGCGGGAAGACGGAGACGTCCACCCCCGCGAGCGCCGCGGCCGTCGACGCGTTGAAGCTCAGTCCCGACGAGCCGCCGAAGTTGAGGGCGGCCCCGCCCACGGCCGAGGGGCCGGAGAGGACCGTTCGGAGTTCGAGTCGCTCGCAACGGGGCGCGAAGCGAGGCCGGCGGCGGGGGGTGGGCGGGGGCGTGGGGCGGTCCATCGGCATGCTCGCTCCGTGAGGGGCTGGCGGCGCCGGCGACCCGTACCGGGCCCGGGGCCTGGATCCGATCGGTTCGGGTCGTGTCAGGGGAGGACGCGCATCGCGACCGCCGAGTCGAGGTCGAGCGACGCGCGGCGGTGGCGGACGATGACGTCGCGATAGTCGCGGACGCGCTCGTTGAAGTCGCGCTGGGCGGCGAGGAATTCGAGGATGTTCGACTCGCCCCCCTGCCAGCGTCGGAAGGCCGCGTCGCGGACCCGTCGCGAGGCCGGGAGGATCCGCGTCTCGGCCTCGATCATGGCCAGGCGGCTGAGCTCGAACTCGTTGGCCGCGTCGACGACCTCGTCTTGCACCTGCCGCTCCATCCGGGCGAGCTCCAGGTGGGTCTGGTCGACGTTGAGGTGGGCGCGGGCGATGTTGCCCTGGTTGCGGTTGTAGAGCGGCATCGGCGCCGTCAGGCCGAAGGCCCACGACGTCGGGCTCTTCACGCCGCTCGGGCGGTTGTCCTGCAGCGTGTAGGGCTGGCAGAGGAGGTAGAAGTCCGACAGCCGCTCGCGCTGGGCCAGGCGGACGTCGGCGTGGGCCCGCTGGACGCCCAGGCGCATCGCGGCCAGGTCGGGCCGGCGCTCGAGGGCGAGGGCGACGAGCTGGTCCTCCGGCATCGGCAGCGTGCGTTCGTCGCGGAGCCGGTCCTTGATCTGGATCGAAAGGGCCTGGTCGCGGGGGACGTCCAGGAGCTGGGCCAGCGTGCGCGTCGTCCGGGTGACCGACAGGGTCGCCTCGCGGACCTGCACCCGCGACGCCTCGTGCTGGGCGCGCAGGGCGAAGACCGGGTCTTCCGAGATCTGCTTCTTCTCGAGCAGGTCCGCGTTGATGGTCAGGAGCTGGGCGATCCCCTGCTCGTACTTGCGGCTGTATTCGAGCGTGAGCTTCGCGGCGGCGACGTCGACGAACGACGTGTAGAGGTTGTCGATCTGGCGGCGGACGGCGTCCTGGAACTGGGCCTCGACGGCCCGCTTGGCGACGCGGGCGACCTCTTTCCGCATCCGGCGCTTGCCGTTGGCGTCGATCGGATGGGTGATGTTGACGTCGTACTGGGTCTGGCCGCCGGGCCGCGAGGACGAGTAGTGGCCGTAGGGGACGAGCTGGGCGTCCGCGTAGAAGATCGGGTTGGACCACAGGCCGGCCGTGAGGACGTCGGCCTCGGCCATGGGGATCTCGTACTTCATCGCCAGCAGGGTGAGGTTCCGCTGGAGCAGGATCGCGATCGCGTCGTCGATCGAATAGCCTTCCTCGCCGCCGATCGGCACGTCGGCGGCCGGCAGGTCGAGGGCCCCGTAGGTGGGCACAGACGCCTCGGGGAGCGCGCGGACCCGAAGGTCGGGTTGGCCCTGGATCTCGCCCCGGCCCGAGCGGGGCGTGGCCGAATCGAGCGGGGCGCGGGTCGCCGACGGCCCCGCCCGGCCGCCGATCACCGGCTCGTCCGCGCCGCCGATCCGGCCCGAGCCCGCGGCCCCCGGCGCGGGGCCGAGCATGCTGCGCCCCGCGGAGACCCCGGGCGGATCCGGGACGTCGAACTCGGGCGCCTGGCCGCGGGCCGAGGAGGCGGACGCCAGTCCCAGCGCCCCCAGCACCAGCGCGGATCTCCAACGGCCCGGGGCCGGCCTGCTCGCTTGGATTCCCTGATACATCCTGGACGAACTCCTGGGACGGCTCCGCCGTCGACCGCGCCACGCCGGTTCGCCCCGACCTCGGAGGCCGTGGCACGTCGTCTCGGTTCGTCTCAGGTATCGGACTTCGGAGATACCCCGGTTTAGCGACTTATCCCCAACCGCCTTCCCCTCCGGCGGTCTCCCAGGGGTCTTCTTTTACCGCAATCCTCAGACCTTGCGCCACCCGCTTCGGCCGAAGATGAGGGTTCCGGCCAGCCCCAGGCTCATCAGCGCCCATGTCGCCGGCTCGGGGACGGCGGCCGCGGGGGCGAAGGTGGTGAAGTTGTCGAACGCGGCGGTGAGCGGCGTCCGGGCCTCGCCGTCCAGCGCCCCGACGTCGGTGGTCTCGAAATCGAACCGGAGCGATCGGGCCGCCGAGCCGAGCGAGGTCAGGTCGACCGTCGTCCAGTCGTCGCGGACGTACCAGTCCCGGGAGTCCTGGCTCGTGTAGTCGGCGAGGGTCACGTCGACCGAGCCGACGACCTGGCCGGAGGCGTCGAGCCCCTCGATGGAAAGCTTGAACGAATCGCCCAGGCCGAAGGCGCGGGCCCAGCCGTCGCCCTGCGTGATCGCCATGAAGGCGTACAGGGTGTTGGCGACGTCGATCGAGTAGGCGGACTGCCCCTGGGCCAGGGTGATCGTCGCGTAGTTCGACCGGAAGACGCTCTCCGGGGAGTACGCCACGGCGTAGTTCGACGACCCGCCGGCGCCGGCCGTCGGGACGGCCAGGTACTGGTTCATGAAGTCGGCGTTCGGGCTGGTCGGCAGGGTCTGGTTCGAGATCGCCCAGCCGTCCCAGTAAGGGCCGAACGTGTCGTCGTAATGATTGTTGAAGCCGTTGCCGTTGAACGCGAACGAGCCGTCGCCGACCGAGGAGCCGCTGGCGTTGTTGGCGTAGCTCTCCGGGGCGGTCAGGCCGGGAAAGCCCTCGAAAGTGGTCGTCGTGAGGACGTCGCCGGCGCGGGCGGCGGGCGTCGCCGAAACGAGGGCGACCGCAAGGGTCAGGGCGGGGGCGATGGCGAGACGCATGGGCGGGACTCCAGGGAGGTGACGCGCGCGGGCGGTGGGCCCGCGCGGGGATGGGATGTCGTCGTTTCCGGTGAGTCGCTGGGAGCAGGTCGCCTGCGTACGCGCTCGCCCGGATGCTCGCGGCCGAAGCATCCCAAGCAAAATGGGCTCGACGGGCAGGTCTTCTGGCTCACGGCCTGGCGTCGAGCGGCCTTCCCACCTCGCGGCAGTGGCCCTGCGGCTCGCGCTTTTCGGCCGTTTACAGCGGCGGCCCCGCGCCGGAATCGCACCGGCTTCCCTATTCTTCCCGTTCTCGAAGGCCGGCCGAAGCCGACCCCGGGACTCCCGTCGAGGAGGTCGATTAGAGCATCGCGGCGTGCGAGGCGTCAAGCGGCGCGTCGGCGGCGCGGCGGAGGTCCTTCGGCCGATCGCCGATTGGACTTGAGCCGAATTTCGGTGTCTGCTAGGTTTCCGCCAGATGATCGGGCCGAGGCGTCGGGTCGGCGGCTTCGCGTCCGCGGCCCGCCGATCGCCTCGCCGTCCGGATCCCGCCCCAACCGGCAAGGAGGCCTCGTGGCATGGATCGCCGCACCGCTCTGATGCTGACGACGCTGCTGGGCGCCCTCGCGCCGTCGAGGCTCCTGGGGCAGGAGCCGAAGCGGCGCGAGCCGAAGCCGAAGCCCCGCGAAGACCCCGACTTCCGCCCCGCCGGCACCGCCGAGGCCGAGGCCCAGGCGTCGCGGCGGACCGCCCTCGACGCCGACGAGCCCCAGCCCGCGGGCTTCGTCAACGAGCCCGGCTTCCAGTGGCGAAGCTTCCCGATCACGCGCTACACGCAGGCCGCCCTGGAGCAGAAGGTCCCCCAGAAGGCGATCCTCGACTGGATCTTCCGCCGCACCGGGACCGCCGACTGGCACGGCGAGAAGACCGCCGTCCTGACCGCGAGCAAGACCGAGCTGCGGGCGTACAACAGCCCCGAGGTCCTCGACCAGGTGGACAGCGTCGTCGAGCGGTTCACCGACGCGCTCGAGGACGTGCTCTCGCTGCACATCCAGGTCGTCGCGGCCGTCGACACCCGCTGGCGGCACGCCGTCTACTGGAGGCTGGAGCCGGTCGGCAGCGGCCCCCAGGGGCAGCAGATCTGGACCCTCGCCATGGACGACGCCGCCCACGTCCTGGCGCAGATGCAGATGCAGCAGGGGTTCCGCCGTCTGGTCGATCAGAAGGTCGAGGTCGTCAACGGCCAGACCCTGACCGTCCGCACGTTCGAGCCCCGGACCTACTCCGGCGGCATCCAGCGCGAGAGCGCGGCGGGGACCGGCTTCCAGCCCAAGGCCGACAAGCTCGAGGAGTCGATCGTCCTGCGGATGAGCCCCCTGCTCACCCACGAGGGCGACGCCGCCGACGCCGCGGTCGACCTGACCGTCAACTCGGTGCAGGCGTTCCAGCGCACCAAGATCATCGCCCCCCGCGAGGTCGGCTCCAGCGAGATGTCGATCGACGTCCCCGTCGCCTACCAGACCCGGCTGGACCAGACCATCAAGAACTGGCCGCTGGGCCAGACGCTGCTGCTCAGCGGCGGCATCCACCCCGGCGTGATCGACAAGAAGGGCGGCTGGCTGGGCACCCCGCTGGGCGCCCCCAGCAGCACCGAGGTCCTCGTCTTCCTCGACATCGCCGTCGCCAGCCGCGCCAAGTCGAGCGCCCGCGGCGACGCCGCCAAGACGACCCTCGAGGGCGCCGACGCGGACGCCGAGGCCGACGCCCCCAGGCCGAAGTCCGCCAAGGCCCCCAAGGCCGGCAGCCGCGCCGTCCGCGGCCCCGACCTGGACCCCGAGGATCCCTGATCGCGGCGGCCCGGCCGGATTCCGGCTTCCTTTGTTTCCGACGTCTGGCGTATCATGACCGCCAGATCATCCTTAGCGACGATCCGCGGCGGCGGCCCGCAGGGGCCTTCGGGAGGCGAGGAGCGCCCCCGAGCCGATCGCGGCGGACTCGACCCAGGAGGCTTGCATCGCGATGTTCGACCCCTCTTCCGCCGCGCCTTCGAGGCTGGCCGACGCCGATCCGCACGAAGGCGGCGGCCCGAACTTCCCGCTCGACGAGGAACGCCGCGACTGGTTGCTGAGCAACCTCGGCGAGACCTTCTGCCGCAAGATCGGCGTCTACCGGATCCCGCCCGACTTCCTGCTCTCGGTCGTCATCCCGGTCTACAACGAGCACAAGACGATCCACGAGATCCTCCGCCGGGTCCGGGCCGTCCCCATCCGCAAGCAGATCATCCTGGTCGACGACTGCTCCCGGGACGGCACCGCCGACGTCCTCCGCGAGCTGGCCAAGGCCGACGACGACCTCGTCGTCGCCTTCCACCAGGTCAACCAGGGCAAGGGCGCGGCGCTGCGCACCGGCTTCAAGCACGCCACCGGCGACGTCGTGATCATCCAGGACGCCGACCTCGAATACGAGCCCGAGCAATATCCCGAACTGCTCCAGCCGATCATCGAGGGCAGGGCCGACGTCGTCTTCGGCTCGCGGTTCGTCGGCGAGACCCACCGCGTGCTCTACTTCTGGCACTCGGTCGGCAACAAGGTCCTGACCCTGCTGTCGAACATGTTCACGAATCTGAACCTGACCGACATGGAGGTCTGCTACAAGCTCTTCAAGCGCGAGATCATCCAGAGCATCCCCCTGAAGAGCGACCGGTTCGGCTTCGAGCCCGAGGTCACCGCCAAGGTCGCCCGCTACCGCATGAAGGACGAGAACGGCCAGGAACGCGCCTGCCGGATCTACGAGATCCCCGTGTCGTACCACGGGCGAACCTACCGCGAGGGGAAGAAGATCGGCGTCAAGGACGGCTTCCAGGCGCTCTACTGCATCGTCCGCTACGCCTTCGGCGACTGAGGCACCATGACGAACGCGACCGGTCGACTCCTCGCGGCCATCCTCTGCGCCTGGCTCGCCGCCGCTCGCGCGCAGGCCCAGCAACCCGCCCCGACGCCGCCCGGCGACGCGAAGCCGCAGGAGAAGCCGAAGGCCAAGCCCGCGCGCCGCGACCGGCCCGGCTTCTACATGGGCCGGCCGATCGCCGACGTCATGTCGTGGGAGGGCGTCGAGTGGCTCTTCCGCGAGACCCGCGTCGAGGAGGAGCAGCCCGAGGCGATGCTCGACGCCCTGGAGATCGCCCCCGGGATGACCGTCGCCGACGTCGGCGCCGGCGCGGGCTACCACAGCCTGCGGCTTGCGAAGCGCGTCGGCGAAGCGGGCGTCGTCCTGGCCACCGACGTCCAGCGCCAGATGCTCACCATGCTCCGCGACAACGCCAAGGCCGCCGGCGTCCGCAACATCCGCCCCCTGCTCTGCACCCAGCGCGACACCAAGCTCCCCGCCGGCGAGGTCGACCTGATCCTGATGGTCGACGTCTACCACGAGTGCTCAAGCCCGGAGGCCCTCCTCGACGGCATGCTCGCCGCGCTCAAGCCCGGCGGCCGGCTCGTCCTGGTGGAGTTCCGCGGCGAGGACCCCGAGGTCCCCATCAAGCCCGAGCACAAGATGACCCTCGAACAGGTCCGCCGCGAGGTCGAGCCCCGCGGCTTCACCTTCAAGACCTCCCACGAGTTCCTCCCCTGGCAGCACGTCATCGTCTTCGAGAAGCCCGCCGAACCGAAGCCCGCCGAGCCCAAACCCTCCAGCGAAGCGAAGCCGTCCGCCCCCTGACCCGATCCCTCAGGGGCCGCCGAACCCTGGCGGCGCTCCAACCCAAAAAATCGGCTCCGCTCGTCCCGGGCGACCAACAGACCCATACAACCTAAACCCTATTGCTATTGGGGTTTAAGGTCGAAAAACGGCCTCCGGGATTGGCTTCGGTCGTCGATATTTTTTTCTGCGAGCCGCCTTCCATCGCTCACCCCGGATCCTCACGGGGCGGTGCCGCGCGCACCATCCCTGTAGAGATCATGGGCCAGCCTCGGCGATTGCGAACGCCCCTTGGTCTTCAGACCGCCGGAATCTCCTCGGCGGCCGATGCCCCGGAGGGATGATCGGGAGAGGTCAGGCCGTCCGATCGTCGTCGCGGCTGCCGCGTCCCACCGCGCCGCTGCGGATGAGGAAGTACACCAACTGCGAGACGCCCGTCAGGGTGGCGGCGACGTAGGTCATTGCGGCCGCGTTCAGGACCTTACCGACGACGACGTCTTCCTCGGGCGAGATCAAGCCCGATTGCTGGAGCATGGTCCGGGCGCGTCGGCTGGCGTTGAACTCGACGGGCAGGTTCACGACCTGGAACAGCACGGCCAGCGAGAAGAGGCCGATGGCGATGTACATGAGCGCCGGCCATTGCAGCGCGACGCCGCCGATCAGCAGCATCATCGAGGCGTTCGAGCCCAGGCCCGCGAGCGGGACCATCAGGTTGCGGACCACCAGCAGGGGATAATGGGTCGCGTCCTGGATCGCGTGCCCGGCCTCGTGCGCGGCGACGCCGACGGCCGCGAGCGAGTCTTCCTGGAAGTTCCCCGACGAGAGCCGGAGGACCTTGTGCGAGGGGTCGTAGTGGTCGGTCAACTGGCCGGCGACGGGTTCGATCGTCACCCCCTGGACGCCCCCCTCCCGCATCACCATCTCCGCGGCCTGCGCGCCGGTCACCCCCGACGACGCGCGATACCGCGACCCCTCGCGGTACGCCGTCACGATGCGGGTCTGGGCCCATCCCGCCAGCGCGAGGGCCGGCATCACCAGGAGCAGGTACAGGGGATCGGCGCCGAAGAACATGGGGGCGGTTCCTGTGGTGGGGCCTGACTCGACGTCGTCTCGGGGCGGGCCGACCATCCGGCCCGCCCCGTGACTTCACGCAAATCATAGTCCAGCCACAGGCGCATTCCCACGGTCCGCCGGGTCCACGGACCGGGCGAGGCTCACGCCTTGGGCGCGACGCCGTGCTTCTGGAACCAGTCCAGCAGCCGCCGCCAGCCGTTCTCGGCCTCGGCCTTGCGATAGCTCGGCCGGTAGTCGGCGTTGAAGGCGTGGGGCGCGCCGGGGTAGACGTGGATCTCGACCTCGGTCTTGCCCGCCTTGGCGGCCTCGCGCAACTGGTCCAGGCTGGCGACCGGGATGCCGGCGTCGGCCTCGCCGTAGAGGCCCAGCACCGGGGCCTTGAGGTCGGCCGCGACGTCGATCGGGTTCTTGGGATGCAGGTCGTCCTTGTCGCCGACGACCCGGCCGTACCAGGCGACGCCCGCCTTCAGGTCGGGGTTGTGCGCGGAGTACAGCCAGACGATCCGGCCGCCCCAGCAGAAGCCGGTGATCGCCAGCTTCGAGACGTCCCCCTTCGAGCCCTTCGCCAGCGCGACGGCCGCGTCGAGGTCCGACATCACCTGGGCGTCGGGGACCTTGGAGACCACCTTGCCGATGATCTCGCGGAAGTCCTTCGTCTGCGAGACGTCGCCCTGGCGGAAGTACAGCTCGGGGGCGATCGCGTAGTAGCCGAGCTTGGCCAGGCGGCGGCAGATGTCCTTGATGTGCTCGTGGACGCCGAAGATCTCCTGGACGACCAGGACGACGGGGAACGGCCCCGCGCCGGTCGGCAGGGCGCGGTAGCCGGGGATCTTGCCGTCGGCCGTGGGGATCTCGACCACGCCGGCGTCCAGGCCCTGGGCGTCCGTCGTGATCGTCTGGGCCGAGACCGGCTGGACGGCCGCGGCGAACCCCACGGCCAAGGTCGTCGCGGCGAATCCCCGCCGCGAGACGCCCGAGCCGGCTTCCTCGACCTCGACCTCGACCTCGTCCACGCTCGCTCGATCGTCGTGCATGCGTCTCGTCCTCCGTCTCGTCTCAATCCGGGAAAGGGTGGTCGACCACCGCCATCATAACGGCGTCGGGAAGCCCTCGCGCGGAGGCGCCATGGTAATTCCGCCGCGGGCCCCGGTCCAGCGCCCCGCCCGGCGGAGCGATTCCTCCATCCGATCGGCCCGAGCTCGGACGCCGCGGCCGCGCCGGACGCGTCGGCCGATGATACGTGGACGCCTGGATTCGTCCGTCCGTCGCGTCGAGGCCGTCCCGAGGCCGAATTTCGAGGAATTCCGCCCGCGAGGGCCCCGCCGGACGCTGCCGGGCCTCGGGGCCGTCCCGGGGCGTCGGCGTGACGCGATTTCTTAGTTCGAATGCATGAAAGCTCAATTCCATTCCTGCTCGACGATTGTTTAACTTGTGCTCACCCAACCGTGTAGAGCCGACCGCGCCTCTCCCGACGCGCCCTCCCTGCCGGCGTCCACAACGCCCCGGGCGCATCGTCGCCGAACCGAACCCTTGCACCTCAACAGGTTCCCAGGAGATTCGACCATGCGCCGGAGATGCGGTTTCACCCTGATCGAGCTGCTGGTGGTCATCGCGATCATCGCGGTCCTCATCGCCCTGCTCCTGCCCGCCGTCCAGTCGGCGCGCGAGGCGGCCCGACGGGCCCAGTGCGTCAACAACCTGAAGCAGCTGGGCCTGGCGGCCCAGAACTACCTCTCGACGTACGACTGCATGCCGATGCAGTGCAACTACAACACGGCCGAGACGGTGGACCAGGGCTTCTCCTGGTCGTGGACGGTCGCCCTGCTGCCCCAGTTCGAGCAGGGGGCCCTGTACGACGCGATGAACTTCGGGCTCGGCAACTTCGGCCTCCACGCCACGACGGCCGGCTACACCCAGGTCGGCTCGCTCCTCTGCCCTTCCGAGTCGATCGGCCAGCGCCCGGGGTATCCCTGGGGGACGAGCAGCTACGTCGGCAACTTCGGCGGCCCAGGGCAGCTCTCGGCCTACAGCGGCACGATCGTGCCCCCCAAGGACCTGGCGCTCAACGGCGGGATCGGGACGAAGGGCTGGGGCGGCGGCGCGGGGATCGTCCGGATCGCCTCGATCACCGACGGCACCTCGAACACGGCCGTCTTCAGCGAACACCTGATCGGCCTGGGGTCGCAGCCCGTCCTGGTCGCGACGATGACCCCCGGCTCCAAGGACGCCAAGCGGGTGATCTTCCCGGGCGTCGACAACTCGGGCGTCGGCTCGGGGGTCGACGGCGCGACGAAGGCGGCCCAGGCCTGCATGTCGCTGCCCGCCACGACGACGGCCAATCCCACGGCCTCGTCGTACCTCGGCTTCAACTGGATGGCGGCCTACCCGACCCACGTCGCGCTCGTGAACTACATGCACGTCGCCCGCCCCAACAGCCTGCATTGCGGCAACTCGGGCGACATCTCATACGTCCAGTTCGTCGGCCCCACGGGCTCGGCCGCGGCGAACAGCAACCACTCCGGCGGCGTGAACGTCGCCCTGTCCGACGGCTCCGTCCGGTTCGTCAAGGACTCGATCAGCCTCCCCGCGTGGTGGGCGCTCGGCACGCGTTCGGGCGGCGAGGTCTTGAGCGCCGACTCCTACTGATCCAGGATGAGTCACCGACGGAGGACGACCCGACCATGAACGCCACCCTCACGAAGCGGACCGCGCGGCTCCTCGCGGCGGCCTTCGCCTCCGCCTTCTGTCTCGGCTGCTGGGCGGAGGATAAGCTGTCCGGCACGCCGGCCGACCTGCCGCCGGGGACGTTGACCCCCGCGCCCCCGCTGGAGCTTTCCCCGGCCGACCTGGCGAAGATATCCAAGGCGAAAGGGAAGAAACCCCGTCCCTGACCGACCCCGTCGCCGCGCCGGCCCCGCCGGCGCGGCGGCCGACAGCCCCCACGGCCGGCCCCGCGCCGGCCGCAGCACCACGGAGCCTCTTCCATGCATCGGAGCCTCTTCTTCTGCGGCACCCTCCTCGCGGCCGCCCTGGCGGGCCCGCCCGCGTCGGCCGGCGATTTGAAGGTCGGCGCGGCCGCCGCCAACATCGCGGCCGACGACGCGATGGTCATCGGCGGCGGCATCGGCCCCGGCAAAGCGACGGGCCAGGAGGGCGAGCTGCGGGCCACCGCCGTCGTGATCGAGGACCCCCAGGGGGCCAAGGTCGCGCTCGTCGAGCTGGACGTCCTGATGGTCGAGCGCGACGTGCTCGACGACGCCGCCCGGCGGATCGAGAAGGCGACCGGCGTCCCGTTCGACAACATTTTGATCAACGCCACCCACACCCACCACGCGCCGACGACCGTCTCGATCCACGGCTACCGCCGCGAGGAGGCGTTCACGAAGCAGGTCGGCGACAAGGCCGTCGAGGCCGCCGTCGCGGCGAACGCGCGGCTCGCCCCGGCGACGATGACCTTCCGCCTCGGCGAGGAGTCCTCGATCGGCAGGAACAGCCGGCTGCTGCTCTCCAACGGCATGATCTTCTGGACGGGCGCCATGGACGACGTCGTCCGCCCCACCGGCCCCTTCGACCCCGAGCTGCCCGTCTGGGCCTTCCGCCGGCCCGACGGCAAGCTCGAGGCCTTGATGTTCAACCACTCGACCCACACCATCGGCGCCAAAACGCCGGGCAAGCGCTCGCCCGCGTTCTACGGCCTGGCCGCCCAGGAGCTGGAGAAGGAGCTGGGGGGCACGGTCCTGTTCTTCGAGGGCGCCTCGGGCTCGACCCACAACCTCGACCTGAAGGCCGACGAGATGATCGTCCGCATCAAGAACTCGGTCCTCGCCGCCCTGGCGAAGGCCGAGCCGACCCCCGTCGGCAGCGTGAAGGGTATCCGCAAGGAGATCGTGGTGAAGGTCCGCGACTTCGACGACTCGAAGGACGACGCGACCGTCTCGGCGTACGAGGCCCACAAGCTCAAGGACCACCCCAAGATCGCCCAGTTCGTCGTCGACGTCTTCCGCGACATGCGCAAGGAGCTGGCCCCGCGCAAGGGCGAGGACCGCAAGACCTGGATCCAGGCGATCCGCATCGGCGACGTCGCCGTCGTGGGAGTGCCGGCCGAGTTCTTCACCGTGCTGGGCCAGGACATCAAGCGCCGGAGCCCGTTCCGCCACACATACGTGTTCGAGCTCGCCAACGACTACATCGGCTACGTCCCCGACCGCAAGGGGTTCGAGCTGGGCGGCTACCAGACCTGGACCGGTCTGCACAGCTACACGTCGCCCGGCGTCGGCGAGATGATCGTCGACGAGGCCGTCGGCCTGCTGAAGACCCTCCACGACGAGAAGCCGACGCCCTGAATCGGAACTCGGGGCTCCCTCTGAAGCACCCTTCTCCCGGCGGGAGAAGGTGCCGCGCAGCGGCGGATGAGGGTCGAGGGAGTTCGGACGGCGTGACGGACCACGAAGGTTTCCTCGAAGCGCCGCGACCCTCATCCGGCCCTGCGGGCCACCTTCTCCCGCCGGGAGAAGGAGTGGCTGCGACGATCTTCGTGCTCGTCCTCCCCCTCATCCGGCCCTGACGGGCCACCTTCCCCCGCGCGGGGGGAAGGCCATGACGGTACGGCTCTCGGCCGCGAAGGGAACCACTCCATGGCGAGGCTCTTGTACTCTCCGCGAAGCCCGATCTTCGGCCTGGTCGCTGCGACGCTCCTCTCGACGGCCGCCTCGGGCCAGGGGCCGCTGCCGCCGGAGCGGGCGAAGGCGACGCTCCGGCTGATCGACCCGGAGCTGACGATCGACCTGGTGGCGTCCGAGCCCGACATCCACAGCCCGGTGGCCGCGGCCTGGGACGAGGACGGCCGGCTGTACGTCGCCGAGATGCTCGACTATCCCTCCGGGCCGGGCTCGGGGAAGGTCCGGCTGCTGGAGGACCGCGACGGCGACGGCCGGTACGACCGCGTGACGGCGTTCGCCGAGGGGCTGAACTTCCCCAACGGCGTCCTCCCCTGGAACGGCGGCGTGCTGGTCACCTCGGCGCCCGACATCCTCTTCCTCAAGGACGACGACGGCGACGGCGTGGCCGACGCGAAGAAGGTCGTCCTGACCGGCTTCGCCGAGGGGAACACCCAGCTCCGCGTCAACGGCCTGAGCTGGGGCGCCGACAACTGGGTCTACGGCGCGAACGGCCGCAGCGACGGCGTCGTGCGCAAGCCCGGCGACCCCGACGACAAGGCCGTCCCGCTCCGGCTCCACGACTTCCGGTTCCGCCCCGACACGGGCGAGGTCCAGGTCGTCTCGGGCTTCAGCCAGTTCGGCCTGCCGCGCGACGACTGGGGGCGGCGGTTCCCCTCGTGGAACACCATGCCCATCCGCCACGTCGTGCTGGAGGAGCGGACGCTCGCGCGCAACCCCTACCTGGCCGAGTCGGCCACGGTCGCGCCGATCCTCGACCCCGCCGATGGCGGCCGCGTCTTCCCCATCAGCCCGCCGCCGACGACGTTCAACCGCGAGTCGACGACCTACTTCAACGCGAGCTGCGGCCCGACGATCTACCGCGGCGACCTGCTGGGCGACGCCTATCGCGGCGACGCCTTCTTCTGCGAATCGCTCACGAACCTCGTCCAGCGCCGGGTGCTGGAGCATCGCGGGCCGACGTTCCTCGCCCGCCGCGCCGAGCCCGACCGCGAGTTCCTCGCCTCGACCGACCCGTGCTTCCGCGCCGTGAACCTGGCGACCGGGCCGGACGGGGCGCTCTACGTCGTCGACTTCTACCGCGAGATGGTCGAGCACCCCGCGTTCGTCCCGGCCGCCCTCCGCGAGTCGATCGAGTTCCGCCGCTGGAACAATCGCGGCCGGATCTGGCGGATCGCCAAGAAGGGGACCACGCCGCCCGCGCCGCCCCGCCTGGCGAAGGCCCCAACCGAGGAGCTGGTCGCCCTGCTGGAGCACCCCAACGGCTGGCGGCGCGACGTCGCCCAGCGCCTGCTCGTCACGCGCGCGGACCGTGCGGCCGTGCCGGGTCTGGAGGCCCTCGCGAAGTCGAGTGCGACGCCCGTCGGCCGGATCCAGGCCGCCTGGACGCTCGACGGCCTCGGGTCGCTCGACGATCGGATCGTCGCCGGCCTCCTCGCCGACGCCTCGGCCGACGTCCGCGAGGCCGCCGCGAAGCTCGCCGCCGGCCGTCCCGGTTTGCTCGCTGCGCTCGCGACCCTGGCCGACGACCCCGAGGCCCGCGTCCGCTTCCAGGCGGCGATCGTCCTGGGCGATTCCGACGCCCCCGCCGCCGTGAGCGCCCTGGCGAAGATCGCCGCCCGCGACGCCGACGACGAGTGGGCCCGCCTGGCCGTTTTGAGCGGCCTGCGCGACACGGCCCCGCTGTTCCTCTCGGCCATCCTCGACGCCCATCCCGGCTGGCTCGCGGAGCCGACGGCGGGCCAGGCGTATCTCCTGAGCGCGACGGCCGCGATCCTCGGCGCGCGGGCGAAGCCCGAGGAGTTGCAGGCGTTCGCGACGCGGCTCGCGGCCGCCCCGGACGAGGCCGGCATCGCGGGGCGGGTCGCGCTCCTGCTCGGGCTCTCCGACGGACTGGCCCGCGCGGGGCGTCCGCCGCGCGAGCTGACGGCCGGCGACCGCTTCAAGGGGGTCGGCGTGCTCCTCGACCGCGCGGCGGCCGTCGTGGGGTCGGCCGACGTCGAGCCGGGGGATCGGGCCCGCGCCCTGACGCTCCTGGCGCGGTTCCGGCCCGACGACGCGGCCGAGCGGATCGCCGCGTTGCTGGCGGCCGACCAGCCCGACGCGGTCCGCGCCTCCGCCGCGGAGGCCGTCGCGGAGGTCGGCTCGCCGGAGCTGGCGGATCGGATCTTCGCGGCCTGGGAGTCGATCCCGACCGGCTCGCGGGCGGCCGTGCTGGCGGCGATGCTGCGGTCGGCCCCGCTGGCGGGACGCCTCCTCGCCGCGCTCGAGGACGACTCCGTCGCCCTGGCCGAGCTGACCCCGGCGGGCCGCGAGGCGCTCCGATCTTCCGCCGACCCCGAGGTCGCCCGCCGCGCCGCGGCGCTGCTGGAGTCGCGCACGCCCCGCGATCGCGCCAGCGTCGTCGCCCGATTCCAGCCCGCCCTCGCGCTCGCCGGCGACGCCGGCCGCGGCCGCGAGCTGTTCGTCAAGAACTGCCGGACCTGCCACCAGCACCGGGGCGACGGCTACAAGGTCGGCCCGGACCTCTCGGGCGTGGCCGGCCGGCCGCCGTCGGCGCTGCTGAAGGACGTCCTCGACCCGAACGCGGACGTCTCCCCGGACTTCGTCGCCTTCGTCATACTGACCAGACGCGGCCAGACCCTCACGGGCCTCCTCGCCGAGGAGACCGCCGCCAGCCTGAAGCTCCGCGGCGCCGAGGGCGTCGAGCAGGCGGTCCTCCGCTCCGAGGTCGAGGCCGTCCGCCGCACCGGGCGCTCCCTGATGCCCGAGGGCTTCGAGGACGCGCTCGGCGAGCAAGGCGTGGCCGACCTGATCGCGTTCCTCAGGCAGCCCTGACCGACGACCCCCCTGAAAGGTGGTGACCGATGCTCCTCTCCCTCCCCTCCCTGGTCCTCGCGTCGAGCCTGGCGCTCGCGGCGCCCCCCGACTCGTCGGAGGGCTGGACGCCCCTGTTCAACGGCAAGGACCTCACCGGCTGGTACACGTTCCTCCAGCAGCACGGCCGCGACGCCGACCCCGACAAGATCATCACGATCGAGGACGGGACGATCCACCTCTACAAGGGCGTCCCGGACAAGACCAAGGTGCTGATGGGCTACATCGGGACCGAGAAGGAATACGGCGACTACCACCTGCGGCTCCAGTACCGCTGGGGTACGACTAAGTTCGAGCCCCGCTATGCGCTCAAGAAAGACGCCGGGCTGTACTACCACATCACCGGCCCCGACGCCGTCTGGCCGCGGTCGCTGCAGTACCAGATCGAGGAGACGAACGTCGGCGACCTGATCGCGCTCTTCGGCATGCAGCTCGACACCACGATCGACCCCCGGACCCGCGACGCCAAGTCGCCCGACTACCCGACGTTCCTGCCGGCCGACAAGGGGGGCGAGCCGCGCGTCCTGGGGCTGAAGGGGATCGACTACCAGCACCGGCTCGCCGAGGTCGCCGAGCGCGACGGCTGGAACGACGTCGAGATCATCGCCAAGGGGGCCGAGGTCACGCACCTGCTCAACGGCCGGGTCGTCAACCGCGGCGTCGCCGTCCGCTTCGACGACCCCGCCAAGCCGGGCTCGCCCGTCCCCCTGACCAAGGGCCGGATCGCTCTGGAGATCGAGGCCGCCGAGCTGTGGTTCCGCAACGTCGAGATCCGGCCGGCGCCGTGAAATGCGTCGGCGTCGATTCCGCCGTCCCCCTCTCCGGAGCCGTACGACCCGATGGGCCCCCCGCCATGCCTCGAAGACGGCGACGAAGGACGGGACCTCCCCACGTCGCGTTGATCATCGAGACCTCGATGGCCTACGGCCGCGAGATCCTCCACGGCACGGTCCAGTACGTCCGCGAGAACGGGCCGTGGACCGTCTTCTTCGAGCCCCGCTCGATGCAGGACCCCGCGCCCCCCTGGCTGAAGGACTGGGACGGCGACGGCATCATCACCACGCTCTACCCCCAGTTCTCCGAGCTGATCCGCCAGACCGGCATCCCCACGATCGACCTGGACGACCAGGAGCCGCGATCGGGGCTGCCGACCGTCCAGAGCGATCAGCTCGCCATCGGGGCGACGGCCGCCGCGCACCTCATGGAGCGGGGCTTCACCCGCTTCGGCTACTTCGGCTACCCGCAGTTCGAGTGGTCCCGCCTGCGCCTGGAGTCGTTCCGCCGGGCCGTCGAGGCCGCCGGCTTCGTCTGCGAGGACTACGAGCCCGCGCACGCCGTGTCGTGGGGCCACCAGATGCCGGCGTGGGAGGCCGAGATCGAGCGCGTCGCGCGCTGGATCGACGGCCTGCCCAAGCCCCTGGGCCTGATGGCCTGCAACGACTTCCGGGGGGTCCAGGCGCTCGACGCCTGCCGCCGGGCCGACGTCGCCGTCCCCGAGGAGGTCGCCGTGATCGGCGTCGACGACGAGATCCTGGCCTGCGAGCTGGCCCAGCCTTCGCTCTCCAGCGTGATCCCCGACTGCCGGCGGATCGGCTACGAGGCCGCGCGGCTGCTCGACGGGGTCCTCGCCGGCGCGCCGCCGCCGGCCGCGACGCTGCACGTCCCGCCCCTCGGCATCGCCGTGCGGCAGTCGAGCGACGTGACCGCGATCGCCGACCCGATCGTCGCCGACGCCATGCGGTTCATCCGCGAGCACGCCTGCCGGGGGATCCGGATCGAGGACGTGGTCGGCCGCGCGGGGGTCTCGCGGAGCACGCTGCACCGCCGCTTCCGGGCCTCGACGGGCGGGACGATCCACGACGCCATCGCCGGGATGCGGCTCGACCGCGTCAAGCGGCTGCTCGTCGAGACGGACCTGTCGCTCCACGCCGTCGCCGAGCGCGTCGGCGTCGCCCACGTCGAGTACCTGATCGCCGCGTTCCGCAAGTCCACCGGCGCGACCCCGGGCGCCTTCCGCCGGGCCCACCGCGACGGGGCCTCGCGCGCCACCCGGGCGCGTCCCCAGGCCGGGGGCCGCGGCCCGGCCGACTGATCGGCCCGAATCGCCCCGGTCCCGACGATTTTCGATGCGGTCCGCGAATTGCTCACTTATGCTGGGGAGACCACATTCAGCGACCAGGGCGCCCGATCCCGGATGCGGGCGCGCGCAGGGGAGCGTCATCATGACGGCGATGCCCGTGAAGATCGAGACCTCGCAGTTCGAGTTCCTGGTCAGCCCCCTCAGCTCCTCGACGCGGCCCGCGCCCCGCGAGCCGGCCACCACCTCCGTGCAGGTCGACCTCGCGGCGACGTCGCACCCGGGCAAGGTCCGCAGCCGGAACGAGGACCACTTCATGGTCGCGAAGGTCTCGCGGCACATGGAGATCCTGATGGACAACCTCCCCGCCGGGCAGCTCCCCCAGGAGCTGGCCGAGGACGGCTACTCGATGGTCGTCGCCGACGGCATGGGCGGGATGAACGCCGGCGACGTCGCCAGCATGCTGGCCATCAGCACGGGGGTCCGCCTCGCCGACAAGTCGGTCAAGTGGGGCTTCAAGATCAACGAGAAGGAAGCCCGCGACCTGCTCAATCGGATGAGCATGTATTTCCAGGAGATCGACCGCCGCCTGACGCTGAAGAGCGAGGGCGACCGCCGGCTGTTCGGGATGGGGACCACCCTGACGCTCGCCTACAGCGTCGGCGCGCACCTGTTCCTGATCCACGTCGGCGACTCGCGCGCCTACCTGTTCCGCGGCGGCGAGATCGCCCAGCTCACCCGCGACCACACGGTCGCCCAGGCGCTCGCCGACGCCGGCCAGATCAAGCCCGAGGACGTCCGCACCCACGCCCGGCGCAACACGCTCACCAACTACCTCGGCGGCCACCGCGGCAAGATCCAGGCCGACGTCCGCTGGCTCCGGCTGGAGCACGGCGACCGCGTCGTGCTGTGCAGCGACGGCCTCTCCGACATGATCGACGACGCCGCCATCGCCGAGGTCCTCCGCCGCGGCGAGTGCTCCCAGCGGACCACCGAGATCCTGCTCGAGAAGGCCCTCGAGGCCGGCGGCAAGGACAACGTCACCATCATCGTCGCCGGCTACAGCATCCCCACCGACTCCCTCTCGCACGCCCTCGAAGGCCACAAGGAAGTCGCCAAGGCGCAGGACACGAGGCTCATCGACACGGACGAATTCCACCCGTCTCGAGACTCGGGCCGGAATTAGGCGAGGTCGATCGGGAGGGCGAGTCTTGCGTCGCAACCTGTTGAACCTCGCGGCCGTCGCCGCCTGCGCGGCCGCCTTGTTCTTCGTCGGCCGATTCTTGGCGAGGCGGGAGAGCTTCCGGGCCCTCTCCGCGCACCACGCCGAGAACATCCGCCTGGAGCTTGAGCGGGAACGGCGGCTTCGCGACGCGATCGAGGCCGCCCTCGCGTCCGCCCCGGACGATCGCGACGCGTCGAAGGCGGCGACCGACCGGCTCTTCGAAACGATGCGATCGACCGTCGCCGAGAAGAGCCGCGAGGTGGATCGCTGGCGCGACGCGCCCGAGTCGCCGGAGCGGCGGGCCGTGGCCGTCAAGTGGGCCCGGACCGCGGCGGCCGAGGCGGCCTACATGGCCGAGCTGGATCGGCGTTGGCTCCTCGATTGCGCCTGGGGCCTGCTCCCCCATCACGTGACGCTGGGCGAGGTCCCGACCTTCGTCATGCCCCGCGGGTGGACCGAGGCGGACCGCAAGCCCAACTGAGGACGCGGGGGCTCCTCAGCCGTGCTCGCCGATCTTCGTCACGCCGTAGTCGTGCTTCAGCTCGTCGACCAGGCCGTTGAAGTCGGCGGGGAGCGGGGCGTCGACCCGGATCGGGTTGCCCGACAGGGGGTGGTTGAAGCCCAGGGCGGCGGCGTGGAGGGCCTGGCGGGTGAAGCGGATCGGGAACTTGGGGCGGCCCCGACGGCCGTAGACCTGGTCGCCGACGACCGTGTGGTCGAGCGCCGCGAGGTGGATGCGGATCTGGTGCGTCCGGCCCGTCTCCAGGCGGAGGGAGACGAGGCTGGCGGCGGTGCCGTAGCTCTCGACGACGCGGAAGTGGGTCGTCGCCGGCACGCCCCGCTCGGGGTCGCGCGAGACGCCCCGGCGGTTGTCGCCGGCGTCTTCCACCAGCGGCAGGTTGATGCTCCCCACGTCGGTCAGGAAGACCCCCTCGACCACCGCCAGGTAGTCGCGCTCGATGGTGTGGGTCCGGAAGAGTTCCTGGAACGGACGCAGGGCCCGCGGCGAGGTCACGAGCAGGATCACGCCCGACGTCTGCTGGTCGATCCGATGGACGATGCCGACGTACGGCTTTTTGACGCCCCGCTTGTGGAGCTGATACCGCCCGGCGCGTTCGAGGAGGGTGTCGCGCTCGCGGAGGAACGTGGGCTGGACGAGCAGGCCGGCGGGCTTGTTGACGATCAGGACGTCGCGATCCTCGTACATGACGTCGAGGCGGCGGTCGGCCATGTCGGCGCGCGGCCGGTTCGGGCTGAAGGCCACCGCCTCGTCGGGCCCGACCTCGTCGGCCGGGTCGAGGCGACGCTCGCCGCCGACGTCGACCTGGCCGCGCTCGACCGCCTCGCGCGCGGCGCGGCGGGAGAGCTGGAATCGCTCGGCGACGAGCTTGTCGAGCCGTACCTTCATCAGCGGGAGGCCTTCGTACTGCGGGAAGGAAGAGGGGTCGCGATCGCCCCGTCCAGTATAGCCGCGGGGGCGGGCCGGGCGATACGCGCGACGGCCGAGGGCGGGCTCGTCGGCCGGCCGGGAGTCGGGTAGACTGGATAAAACGCCAGCAGTGCGGCGCGGGCGGACGGCCGCCGCGGCGGCGAGCGGCGGGGCGCGGAGCGGCCGGTTCATGAGCGCGGGCGAGACGATCTCGGTCGAGGGCGAATCGCGCCCCCTGCGCCTGGTCTTCGACCGCGGGACGGTCCTCGTCGAGGGCCTGTCCGAGGGCGACGAGGCCGCCCTGCCGGGCGTCCGCTACGACCCCCGCACCAGGACCTTCCGGGCCGAGGCCATCTGGTACCGCCCGCTCGTCGAGCACCTCCGCAGTCGGAAGATCGCCTACGCCGACGAGGCCCGGGGCTACGGCCCGACCCAGACGCCCTGGCGGATCCAGGTCGCCAAGGAGGCCTTCCCGCACCAGGTCGAGGGCCTCGACGCCTGGTGGAAGGCCGGCGGCCGCGGGGTCGTGGTGCTCCCCACGGGCACCGGCAAGACCCACCTGGCCAACATGGCCATCGAGAAGGCCGGCCGGCCCACCCTGATCGTCACGCCCACGATCGACCTGATGAACCAGTGGTACGACGAGCTGACGATGAGCTTCGGCGTCGAGATCGGCCTGCTCGGCGGCGGCTACAACGACGTCCGGCCGATCACCGTCACGACCTACGACTCGGCCTACATCAACATGGAACGCCTCGGCGACCGGTTCGGCCTGCTCGTCTTCGACGAGTGCCACCACCTGCCCGGGGCGACCTACGGGATCTCGGCCGTCTCCGCCATCGCCCCGTTCCGCCTCGGCCTGACGGCCACCCCCGAGAGGGCCGACAACGCGCACACGCACCTCGACCAGCTCATCGGCCCGATCGTCTACCGCCGCGAGATCACCCAGCTCCGGGGCGAGTTCCTGGCCGAGTACCAGACGATCCCCCTGTTCGTCTCGCTCAGCGAGGAGGAGCGGCAGCGGTACGAGAACGCCCGCGAGTGCTATCGCGCGTTCGTCAGCGGCTCGGGCATCGACATGCGTCGGCCAGACGGCTGGAGCCGGTTCCTGTTCCTCGCCTTCCGCTCGCCCGAGGGCCGCGAGGCCTTCCGCGCCTACCGCGACCAGCGCGAGCTGGCGCTGGCCGCCCCCGCCAAGCTCAAGCTCCTCGACAGGCTGCTCGACCGCCACAACCAGGACCGCGTGCTGATCTTCACCCACGACAACGCGACGGTCTACACGATCGCCCGGCGGTTCCTCGTGCCGGTCATCACCCACCAGACCAAGACCAAGGAGCGACGGGAGATCCTGCTGCGGTTCAACTCGGGGGCCTACCCGATCGTGGCGACGTCGAAGGTGCTCAACGAGGGCGTGAACGTCCCCGAGGCCAACATCGCGATCATCCTCAGCGGCTCCGGCTCGGTCCGCGAGCACGTCCAGCGCCTGGGCCGCATCCTCCGCAAGTCGGGCGACAAGCAGGCCGTGCTCTATGAGGTCGTCACCCGCGGCACCGTCGAGGAATACACGTCCAACCGCCGCCGGCAGCACAGCGCCTACGACGGCGATTGATCGCGACGCGGGCCCGCGAGTCTTCTATGTATGCGCCGCCGGAACGCATCGTGATCCGTCGACGCCCTTGACAGCGGCGGCGGGAAGGCGTCTGCTGGACGGAGCCGCCGCGACGATGCGGTCTCGCGCCATTTCGCTCCAACATCCGACCGGCGGCCACGTGCGCGCCGAATCTGCGGCGAAGCCGACGCGCACGCGACCGGGGGGTCTTGCGCCGCGAAGGAAGTGCGATGATGCACGAGACCGAAGGGCAGGAGGCGGCTGAAGGCCGTCCCGCGGATCAGGCCGCGCCCCCGGAGAAACCGGCCAACGGAGTGGCGGGGCTCAAGTATTGGCGACAGGACGTCGTGGCCGGCCTGCTGGTGTCGTTGATCTCGCTGCCGCTGTCGCAGGGGATCGCGGTGGCGTCGGGGGCCCCGCCGATCGCGGGGCTCATCTCGGCGATCATCGCCGGGCTGCTGCTCCCCTTCCTGGGAGGGTCGTTCGTGACCATCAGCGGTCCGGCGGCCGGGCTGGCCCCCGTGCTGCTGGCCGCGATGCTGAGCCTGGGCAAGGGCGACCTGGCGACGGGCTACCCGCTGCTCCTGGCCCTCATCTCGATCGTCGGCGTGATCCAGATCGTGCTCAGCCTGCTGAAGGCGGCGCGGTTCAGTGCCATCTTCCCGGCGGCGGTGGTCGAGGGGATGCTGGCGTCGATCGGCCTGATGATCATCGCCAAGCAACTCCCGAACTTCCTGGGCGCGCCGTACCACGCGCACGAGTTCTTCGAGTACCTCGCCGAGACCCCGGCCGCCTTGCGGCACATGCAGCCCCAGGTCTTCGGGCTGGGCCTGACGTGCCTGGCGCTCCTGTTCGCGCTCGGGTCGCGGTGGTCCGGCCCGCTGAAGAAGGTGCCGCCCCAGCTCACGGTCGTCGTCGTCGGGATCTTGCTCGGCCGCCTGCTGGGCCTCGGCGGCTCCTCGCTGATCCACCTGCCCGACCAGATCCTGGGGCACGGGCTCGTCCTGCCCGACTTCGCGGGCCTGTTCGGCGACTCGACGCTCTGGGGCTACGCCCTGGCCGGCGTGCTGACGCTGACGATGGTCGACGGCGTCGAATCGCTGGCGACCGCCCAGGCGATCGACAAGATCGACCCCTTCCGGCGGAAGTCGAGCCCGAACCGCGTGCTGTTCTCGATGGGCGTGCTGAACATCGCCTCCAGCATGGCCGGCGGCCTGACGATCATCCCCGGCGGCGTGAAGAGCAAGGCCTGCATCGTGGGCGGCGGGCGGACCCTCTGGGCCAACTTCTACAACGCCTGCTTCCTGCTGATCTTCCTGTTCGCGGGGCGGCCGGTGATCGGCATGATCCCCCTGGCCGCGCTGGCGGCGATCCTGATCCACACCGGCTACAAGATGAGCGAGCCGGCCATCTGGCGGCACATCGGGCTCATCGGCCGCGAGCAGCTCGGCCTGTTCACGATCACGGTGATCGCCACCCTCATGACCGACCTCCTGATCGGGATCGGCGTGGGGATCGTCGCCAAGCTGGCGCTGAACCTGGCGATCGCCTCGCGGGGCGAGGGGCCCGTCGAGGCGATCGCTCGGGCGCCCGAACACCTGGCGGCCCTGTTCCGCAGCCCGGTCTCCGGGGCGGGCGTCGAGGGGAACTCGTACCACGTCCGGTTCGACGGGCCGCTCGTCTGCTTCAATTCGCTGCGCGTCAACAGCACGCTGGCCGCGATCCCCCGCGATGCCGACCGCCTCTACCTCCACTTCCAGGACGGGGTGTCGATCATCGACCACACGACCTGCGAGAACCTGATCCACTTCGCCGAGGAGTTCGAGCAGTCGGGGCGGGGCGAGGCCGAGTTCGTCGGCATGGACCTGCTCGGCCGGCTGTCCGACCACGAGTCGTGCACCCGGATCCGTCAGATCAACCTGCCCGGCGCGGTGGCCCCCCGCCCGCGGCGAGCCGTCCCCGTCGACTTCGGAAACGACCTGGCGCTCCTGCCCGCCTCGACGGCCCTCCAGGACATGGCGATCGACGAGGCGATCCGCGACGCCTTCGCCGACGTGCCGGTCCACGCCGACCACCCCCGCGGCGTCCTCGTCCGCCTGGGGATGGTGCCGGTCGATCGCTACACCAAGCACCCCGAGGGGGACCTCGCCGCCCTCGCCCTGCAACAGCCGGCCGACCAGAGGGTCGAATACGGCTCCAAGGCCAGCGACGAGCGGGCCCGGCCGATCATGTAGCTCGGATGGGTCGACTCCCGCCGCGCGCGGTCGCTCATCGGGTAGAATGTCTCCCGATGAGCCTCCGTGCGCGGAGTGGGTCGAGGCTCGACCCGCGGCGCTCGCGCGGCCGGACGAAGCGAGAACGAAGTGCACGACCGAAGGCATAACCCCCGGGAACGATCCCTCTCGCCGCAAGTCCCGTCCGGGAGCCCCGCCCGATGCTGACCGGCGACCTGATGCGGGTGAGGTTCAGCAAGGAGCGGGTGCTGCCGCTCTACCTGAACCGCGAGGGCGCGCAGTGGCTCGAAGCGGCCGAGAGCCTGCTGGCGATCTTCCGCGAGGGGGTCGGGATGACCCGGGGGGAGATCGAGGGCGAGATCGACGAGATGTTCGGCGGCGGCGGCAAGGCGACGCTCGTGCATCGCGGGCTCGCCAAGGTGCTCGAGGACGGGGCCGAGTTCGAAGTCGTCGCCGACGTCCCGCCCGACGTCATCCGCGAGAAGGTCTTCACCGCCGCGGCCGAGCACCGCAAGGCCCTGGCGATCGCCCACCCGACCGACGGCAACCCCCTGCCCGAGCCCGGCCGCGGGCCGCGCCCGGCCTTCCGCCGCGACGTCGTGCTCGAAGGCGTGGCGAAGGAGCTGGAGGTCGACCCCAAGATCCTGATCGACGGCCTCTTCGCCGACCTCCGCGACGAGAACCGGATGCTCTCGTTCCAGGACATGACGGCCCAGCGGCTGCTCGACCGCTACAACGTCGCGCTCGCCCAGACGGTCCTCTTGCGCTCGGTCCGCGTCCAGGTCGAGGTCCGCAACGAGACCCCCGCGCGGTATCGCCAGCTCTTCCGCCAGCTCAAGTTCCACCGGCTCTTGTACCGCGTGAGCGGGACGATGAAGGAGGGCTACGTCTTCCACGTCGACGGCCCGCTGAGCCTCTTCAGCGCGACGACGCGGTACGGGCTCCAGATGGCGCTCTTCCTGCCCGCCCTGCTCCGCTGCCGCGACTTCCGGCTCGACGCCGAGCTGCGCTGGGGGCCGAAGCGCGAGCCCCGCAGCTTCCACGTCGACGCCGGCCTGGGGCTCGTGCCGCATACGGCCGACACGGGCGTGTACGTCCCGCCCGAGATCCCCGCCTTCGCCGAGCGGTTCCGCCAGGTCGTCCCCGCGTGGGAGCTGACCGAGACGACCGAGATCGTCGAGCTGGGCCGAGAGGGCGTGTGGGTGCCGGACTTCCGCGCGGTGCACAAGAAGACCGGCGTCGACGTGTTCGTCGAGGTCGTCGGCTTCTGGAAGAAGGCCACGCTCGACCGCCTGCTCGACCAGCTCCCGCGGCTGGGGCCGCCGCGGTTCGTGATGGTCGTCTCCGAGAAGCTCAAGGTCGACGAGGAGGCCCTCGAGAAGCTCCCCGGCCCGATCCTCTGGTTCAAGGAGATCCCCAGCGCCCCCGAGCTGGCGGGGCTGCTGGATCGGTTCCTCCCCGAGAAACAGGAAAGCATGCTGAAATGAGTCGCGAAACCACCCTCAGGCGCATCCTCGACGGCGGGATCGTGGCCGTCGTCCGGGCCGAGTCGGGCGAGGCGCTCGTGAAGGTCGTCGAGGCCCTGGCCGACGGCGGCGTCACGGCGGCCGAGATCACCTTCACCGTCCCCGACGCCCTCGACGTCATCCGCGACGCCCGCCGCGCCCTGGGCGACGCCCTCGTCCTGGGCGCCGGGACCGTGCTCGACCCCGAGACCGCCCGCGCGGCGATCCTGGCCGGGGCCGAGTACGTCGTCAGCCCGGTCGTGAGCCTGGACGTGATCCGGCTCTGCCGCCGCTACGACAAGGCCGTCATGCCCGGCGCCTTCACGCCCACCGAGATCCTCTCGGCCTGGGAGGCCGGGGCCGACGTGGTCAAGGTCTTCCCCGCCGACGTCGGCGGCCCGCCCTACCTGAAGGCCGTCCGCGGCCCCCTTCCCCAGATCAGGCTCATGCCCACCGGCGGCGTCGACCTGACGACCGCCGCCGCCTTCCTGAAGGCCGGCGCCTGCTGCCTGGGCGTCGGCGGCACCCTCGTCGAGCCCAGGGCCGTCGCCGCCGGCGACTTCGCCCGCATCCGCGAACTCGCCGCGAAATTCGCCGCGATCGTCCGCGAGTTCCGCTCGACCTCCTGAGCCCCATGGCGGCCGCCGTCCGCCTGCCCGGCGCGGCCGATCCCGCGCGCCGTTCAGGTGGCGCGCTCGGGCAGGAGTGACGATTTGAACTCCACGTCGGGAGCGGCTTCGACCCGCCCACCGATCGCCAAACCCTCGAGCGTCGGCGAGGGCCCCGTCCGGGACGGGAACCACCGGTCGCGGAGGCGAAGGGTGGGGATCTCGATCAACCGGCACATCACGATCCCCAGCGCCACCGAGCCGACCAGGTAGAGCGGGACCTGCGTCAAGAAGCTCAACTTGCGAGATGTGAGATGCTCCGCCAGGGGAAACGCCCAATCGATCAGCGGCATGTGCCAGAGGTAGATCGAGTAGGAGTACGCCCCCATGATCCCGAGTGCGACGAGCGCCTTGACGCGGGGTATCTCCGAGAGGAGCACGCCCACGAGGAGGGCCCCGCTGGCCAGATAGAAGATCGTGAACCCGATCGTCCAGATGAACGCGCTCCGCTCCGAGGCCAGCACGAAGGCGGGCAGCAGGCCGAGCGCTCCGCCGAGGATCAGCCGCCGGCGACGGCCGTGGAAGGTCGCCCGAAACCAGTCCTGATGGAAGTGATAGGCATAAGCGATGACGACCCCGAACATGAGCGAGTCGAGCCGCAGATGGGTCGGGAAGACGTGGGTCCGGAACTCGAAATGATCCCTCGCCAGGGCGTTGACGATCCTGAAGATCAGCAGCGTCAGGCCCATGACGGCGGTGACCGCGACCACCGGCTTGAAGGGGTTCGCGGCCCCCTTGCGAAGCCACGCCAACCCGGCCAGGAGCGCCGGGAGCATCAGGTAGAAATGCTCCTCGACGGCGAGCGACCAGGTGTGGTTCCACATGGGCCTGAGGTAGTTCTGCAAAAACAGGAGCTCGGAGCCCAGTTCTCGCCCCGTCGGCGGCCGCCCCCGCACGATCCCGACCAGGGCGGTGGCGGCGATCAGGAGCAGGAACGGCGGGTAGATCTTCCAGCCCCGGCGGACGTAGAACCGGGGCAGGGAGAGCTCGCCCTTCTTCCGGTACTCCGCGAACAGGAGCTCGGAAACCAGGAAGCCGCTCAGGACGAAGAACAGGTCGACGCCCACCCAGCCTCCGCGTCGCCAAACGGCGAAGAACAGACGCGTCGGCAGAGGCAGGTCCGTCGGGACCTTCGGCATGTGCCGCCCCAGCACGAGGATCACCGCGAACGCGCGAAGGATGTCGAGCCCCATGTTGCGACGGCTCGGCGGCGGCATGGACTGGACTTCGCATCGCTCCGACATGGCGACCCTCTGCAAGGACGGACGATTCTTCGAGGATTCATCGTTGGGGCGGCCCGACCCGGCGAGGATCCGAGTCCTTCATGGTTAGCTTCGGCCCCGCGCCGGGACAAGAGGATCTTGCGGCGATCGTTCCGCGGGCGTCACTCGCCTCGCACGAGGTTTCCTCGCGGCCGAACGAAAGGCGAGCCGCCCGGCGAAGGTGACGAGGCCCTTCGCCGGGCGGCTTCGGTCGACGAGAGATGGATCGCGCGACCCCGGGGCTCGGCTCAGACCATAGCGGCTTGGAGGATCTCGTCGAGACGGTCGTAGCCGGCGGCCATGCCATGTTCCATCCCGGAGGCGGCGGCGCCGTCGCGCGCCTCCTTCGACGAGTACAGGAGAGTGATCGTCAGCTCCGTCGTTTCGCCCATATCGGCGAGGTCCAGGGTCGCGAGTTGTTCGGCGCCGGCGGGGCCGCAGCCGAAGTCGAACCGCTCGATGCGGACGCACCGCTCGGGCGGCGTGACTTCATGGTAGACTCCCGACATCGACATCGCGGCCCCGTCCGGCCCGGTCCAGGCCCAGCGGAACGTCCCGCCCACGCGGGCGTCCTCCTCGCAGACCGTCATCTCCCAGCCCGGAGGGCCGGTCACCCAGCGCTTGAGCAGCTCGGGCCGGGACATCGCGTCCCAGACCAGCTCGCGCGGGGCGTTGAACCGGCGGGTGACGACGATCTCGCGGTCGGTCGGGGTCGTGACCTTCAGGGCGTTCCGCATCGGCATGATCCTCTAGGATTTCTCGGGGTTCTTTCGGGCCTTCAACTCGTCCAGGAGCGAGTCGAGGCGGTCGAAATGCGCTTCCCAGATCTTTCGATAGTCTTCGAGCCATTCATTGGCCTCGGCGAGCGGCTCGGCCGCGATCCGGCACGGCCGCTTCTGGGCGTCCTTCCCGCGCGTGATCAGCCCGGCCTTCTCCAAAACCTTGAGGTGCTTGGAGATCGCCGGCTGGCTGAGCTGGAACGGGGAGACCAACTCCGTCACCGTGGCCTCGCCCTGGGCCAGCCGGGCGAGGATCGCCCGACGGGTGGGGTCGGCCAGCGCCGCGAACGTGGCGTCGAGACTCGCTGTCATCATCGGTGGATAACCCTTCGGTTGTATAACCTAAAGGAAATATATCCCGACTATCATCCTTCGTCAACGAGTTTCGGAGAACTCGCACGGGATCGCGTCGAATGGGCCCTCGGCATCGCGTTCGATCGGAACTTCGGGCGACCCGTAACGCGAATCGCCGTCGTCCCGGGGATCCGGCACGACGGCGAAGGGGTGAAAACGGTCTGATCGAGACGATCACGGCGCCTCGTCGGCGGCGTCGAGCTTCTTGAGGAGGCGGTCGAGCTTCTCTTCGACGCGGCGGAGGCGACGATCCGTCTCCGTTTCGGCCTCGCCTCCCGGAGCAGCCCCGGGGCGGCGCATGGAGCCCGAGCCCATCATGCCGCCCATCGCCGAAGCCGCCCCGCCGGCGGGCGGCGGCGGGGCGGCGCTCTGTTCGCCCCAGTTGATGATCTCGCCGCCGGACCGGGTGACCAGGGCGGCGAAGAGCCCGGGGCGGTGCGGGGTGTCGAGCAAGAACTGGGTCGAGCCGTCGACCAGGCCGATCAACGCCCCGCGGGGGTCGTGGCCGTCGAGGGCCCGGACGGAGACGGTGGTCGGCTCCTCCGGCTTCGTCCACTCGATCGGCTGGTCGGCCACGACGAGGAAGACGGTGTTCGAGGTCCCGTCCGTCACGGTTTCGAGCTTCACGCCCAGGTCGTCGGACCGCGCGTCGGCCGACGATCCGCCCCCCGCCGCGGACTCCGCCCCCCTCCCGACCGGACCGACTCCCGCGCCGACCTCGGGGGCCGTTTCGAGTCGTGGAGCGTTCTCGGAAGACCTCGCCCCGCCCGCCTGCGGCCCGGCGGCGCCTCCCATCATCATGCCGGCTCCCATCATCGGGCCGGTCCGCTTCGAGGCGGGTCCGCCTCCCATCATGCCGGGCATCCCCATCCCGGCCCCCATCATCGAGCCGGTCGGCTTCGAGGCGGGTCCGCCTCCCATCATGCCGGGCATCCCCATCCCGGCCCCGCCGCCGTCCATCCTCATCATCATTCCGGGCATCCCCATCGCGGCCCCGCCGCCGTCCATCCTCATCATCCCGCTCCCCATCATGACGCCGTCCGAAGCGTTCGCGTCCGGGCCGAACATCGCACCCGGGGTCGTGAACCCGCGAAACCGGGAGAAGCCCAGGGGCGTGGAGAGGTCAGGCGTCTGGTAGACCTCCGGCATGCGCCGGAGGAGCGTCCGGTTGTGGGGCCCGTCCCAGGGCTCGTCGAGGTGGAATTGCTTGTAGAGGGCCTCCTCGCCGAGATACGGCAGCAGCGCCACGCGCCAGCTCAGCAAGGGCCGGCCGTCGGGGCCGGCGACGGCGGCCGCCGGAAAGGCGTTCCGCGCATCGTGGTGATTGTGCATCGCCAGCAGGATGGCCTTCAGGTTCTGGACCTTGATCTGGGCCACCTCGGGCGTCGCGGGGCGTCCGGGGTCGCCCCCGCCCCCCCCGGCGTCTTGCGTCGGGTCGGAGGTCCAGGCCGTCGCGGAGAGGCCGAGGACGCCCAGGCCGCCGGCCGCGGCCAGCATCAGGAGGAATGGCTTGGAGAACATGGTCGGTGCGACTCCCTGGGTCAGGGCGGCGACGGCCGGCGCGATCGCGGCCCTCGCCGAGACGGCCGCCAGCGTCGCGTGGATCAGGTTCGGGGACACGGGGGACGCGATCGATTCGACGGACGCCAGCGCCGCCGTCGCCGCCGCAGGCGCGATCCCCCGCCGGACGAGACGCCCCCGGAGGGCCTCCTTCGCACGCGAGAGCCGGCTCTTGACCGTGCCGACGGGGCAGTCCAGGCGTCGCGACGCCTCTTGCTCGGACGCCCCGCCGAGCAGGCAGAGCGCCAGGACGTCGCGCTGGCCCGTCGGCAGGCGGGCCAGCTCGGCGTCGAGGACGGGGAGGACGTCGGACCACTCGGCGCGATCCTCCTCGCGAGCGGGGAAGTCGGCGACGAGCGGCTCGGCGCGGCGGCGGTCGGCCCGGACGCGGGCCCTCACGGACACGCGGCGGGCGATGCTGTAGAGCCACGAGGCCAGGCGGTCGGGGTCGCGGAGCTTCCCCCCGTCCCGGGCCAGGACCAGGAAGGTCGCCTGGAAGGCGTCGTCCGCGTCGTGAGGATCGCGCAGGAGCCGGCCGCAGACGCCCCGGACCATCGGCCCGTGGCGGCCCAGGATCGCCTCGAACGCGTCCTCGTCCCTGGCGGACAGGAACCTCCAAAGCAGCTCGCCGTCGGGGGCGAGGTCGACCCCCTGGCGGAAGAGCCGGTCAAGGTCCCGGACGATCAGGCCCTCGTCACGCTTTCTCATCCTCGGCCCCCGTCGATCGATTCGCGTCTGCAGAGGCAGTGTCCGAGATCCGCCGGCGGGTTCCATCGACTTTGCGGAATCCCGGATCGGCGACATTCGAATCATCGCCGGTCGTCCGAGCGCGGTCGAGGAGCCAGGCACGCTCGCGGGCGTTCTGCGCGTCCTCGAACGAGCCTCTCGGCAACTTCGCGGGCCGGAGCTTATTCTGGATCGGGCGGCGCGGCGGCTCGCGGTTCGCTCATCTTCGTCGAGACCGAGTCATCCGATCATGCGATATCCGCGTTTTCTTGCGACGTGCCTGGTCCTCGGCCTTGCGGCCTCGTGCGCCCCTCCCGTGCCGGCGCCCTCGGGGAATCCCGACCGGATCACGCAGGCGTCGGTGATCAACGCCCTCATGATCGGCCGGTACGACGGGGTGAACACGATCGCCGAGATGCTGGAGCACGGCGACTTCGGGCTCGGCACGCTGGACCACCTCGACGGCGAGCTGATCATCCTGGACGGCCGGGCCTATCAGGTCCGGGGCGACGGGGCCGTGGTCCCGGTCGGCCCCGAATGGACGACGCCGTTCGCGGTCGTCACCCCCTTCGACGAGGACGGCTCGTTCGCATGCCCGCAGGTCGCCGGCCTCACCGCCCTGGAATCCCGACTGGACGAGGCGCTGCCGCAGAGGAACTCGTTCGTCGCGGTCCGGATCGAGGGCCGTTTCGCCTCGCTCAAGCTGCGGAGCGTCCATCGCCAGGAGCCGCCCTACCGGCCGCTGGGGGAGGTGGCCGAGAGCCAGTCGGTCTGGACCCGCGAGGGCCTCTCGGGGACGGTCCTGGGCATCCGCAGCCCGGCCTGGGTCGGCGGGCTGACCGTGCCCGGCTGGCACTGGCACTTCCTGTCGGACGACCGCAAGGTCGGCGGCCACGTCCTCGACGCCCGCCCCACCGAAGGCCGCGTGCGATACGACCTCTGCCACGACTGGGAGGTGCTCCTCCCACGCTCCCGGGAGTTCGACCAGGCCGACCTGACGCCGAACTTGAGCCGCGAGCTGAAGCGGGTGGAGAGCGCCCGCGATCCCGCCCCGCCGCGCGGTCCCGAAGGCCGGTGATCCGCCCGGGCCGTCCCGGGTCGGCGGGCGGGGCGGTCAGCCGGTTGACAAGGGGGATCCCGAGAGCTAGCCTGGTTTTCGACCTCGCGTCGGATATCGTCGGGTCGTCGCCGCGCAATTCCCGCTTGGAACCCCAATCATCGCCGCGCCAAACTCCACGACCCACCGGGACGAGGCCCGCCTGCTCGCCGAGTGTCAGGCCGTGCTCGGTTACGAGTTCCGGGACGCCGACCTGCTCCGCGAGGCGCTCACGCACGCCTCGGGGGCCAACCACCGCCTGGCCTCGAACGAGCGCCTGGAGTTCCTGGGCGACGCCATCCTGGGCGCGGTCGTCTGCGAGATGCTCTTCCGCCAGTTCCCCGACTACCAGGAGGGGGACCTGACCCGGATCAAGTCGATCGTGGTCTCGCGGCGGACCTGCGCGCGGATCTCGGAATCGCTCTCGCTCGACCTGTACCTGTTCCTGGGCAAGGGGATGGGCGCGGGCGACCAGACGCCCCCCTCGGTCCTGGCCGACGTCTTCGAGAGCCTGATCGGGGCCATCTTCCTCGACGGCGGGATGTCCGCGGCGGCGCAGTTCATCGTCCGCTACATGGGCCCCGAGATCGAGTCCGCCGACGAGGGCCAGAACGGCCTCAACTACAAGAGCAACCTCCAGCAGGCCGCCCAGCGCGACTTCGGCGAGACGCCGACCTACCTCCTCCTCGACGAGAAGGGGCCGGACCACTCCAAATGCTTCAAGATCTCGGCCCAGATCGGCGGCACCCGGTACGCCCCGGCGTGGGGCCGGAACAAGAAGGACGCCGAGCAACGCGCGGCCCTGAACGCCCTCTGCCAGCTCTCGGGCTCCCCCATCCCCTACGAGTCGGATTGACGAGGTCGCCGTGAATGGTCCGCTCGTCACCGACCTGGGATTGGCGCCGATCGTCTGGCTCTTCCTGGCGCTGCTGGGGTGCGCCACGCTCTTCTTCAAGTTCAGCCGGATCTGGAGCGTCCGCAACCTCGACCTGCTGCTCCTCTTCGCGCTCGTGCCGGGGATGATGATGTTCGTGGGGCGGCACGACCAGGCCCCCTGGATCGCCTACATCGTGCTCTTCCTGGGCACGGCCGCCTGGCTGGCCCGGTTCCTGGTCGACCTGGGCTTCTCGCGACGGCCGCTGCTCGAACCGAACCTGAACGCGTCGGGCCTGCTGACGCTCTCGATCGGAGTCCTCGGCCTGCTGCTCGTCGAGACCGTGAGCCTCCCCGTCGGCGAGGGCGCCGCGCGGAACCCGGCCGAACCGTCCGGCCGCGAGGATGTCAACGCCCGGCCCCCCGCGTCGGCCGACGAGCCGGAGGAGAAAGGGACGGTCCAGCAGGTCCTCGACATCGCCCCCCTCCCCTCGTCGCTCAGGCAGGAGCGGCCGCAGGTGATCGTGGCGCGGGTGCTGGCGGTCCTGGCCCACCTGGGGCTGGTCTCGGGGCTCTGGCTGATCGGCTGGAAGCATTTCGAGCGGTCGATCACGGGGCTGTCGATGGCCTCGTGCTATTTGCTGCTGCCCTACACGCGGATGGCCCTGGTGGACAGCGGCCAGCTGATCCCCGCGGCGTTGATCATCTATGCGGTCTTCTGGTACGCGCGGCCGGCGATCGCCGGCTTGCTGATCGGCCTGGCGGCGGGCTGGATCCCGGCCTGCCTGGGCCTGATCGCGCTCTGGACGGGGTTCTACCGGGGACGGTCGCGGGTGGTCTACCTCGCGGTGGCGACCTCGGTCGCGATCGTCTGCGCCCTGCTGGGCTCGGCCGGGCTGGGCGTGTCGGAATGGGCCCGGGCGCTGGGGGCGCGGAGCATCGCCGAGGTCGGCCTGCTGCCGCAGTTCGAGCCCCGGCCCAACGGCAGCAGCTTCTGGGGAGGCATGAACTCCAGCTTCCGGCTGCCGGTCCTGATCGGCTACCTGGCGATGGTCATGATCTTCAGCTTCTGGCCGGCGCGCAAGGACCTCTCGCAGCTCATCACGCTCTCGGCGGCCTTGCTGGCGGCAAGCCAGTTCTGGTACCTCGACAAGGGGGGGACGCTCGTCCTGCTCTACCTGCCGCTGGCGCTCCTGGTCATGTTCCGGCCCACGATGAACGCCCGCCGCCTCCGCGCCGGGGCGTTCGCGCGCAACGGCGCCGCGACGGCCGCGGCGAACCAGGCGTCCTGACGCGTCGGAAGCGAAGCCCCGCGGCGCAGGGTCAAGATTCGTCGTCGGCCCCCAGGTCCCAGCCATCCTCGACGAACACCCGCTCGACGGCCTCGAACAGATCAGGCGGGTCGTGCAGGATCGCCATGTCGAACGTTGCGAACACCACGGCCTCGTCCTCGACCGTTAGGTCGAGGTAGGACTCGAATCCCTCGAAGGCCACGCGACGGCCCCACTCATCGGCCTCCTCGCAGCAGGGATACCCCGCCGCGGTCAGGAGCCCGACGAGGTCGGCGACCGTGCGGTCCGAGGCTTCAGCCGACCGGGAGTAATAAGCCTCGGTACCCATTTGGAGATCAACTCCCGACGACCTGTACTTTCCGGGATTTCCTTGGCCAGGGGGGGGTGCGTCCAGCCTGGCCGCTTTGTTCGTCGCGCGTCGGACGTCAGGGTGAGTCCGAGTCGGCGTCGAGATCGATCACCTCGCGAGCCCAGCAGGTGACGGTGCCGCGAGTCGCCTCGAAGTCGGCCACTCGGAGGTTAATCCCTTCGAGTTGTCGACGGCTGACGTCCAGGATGCGCATGCCTCCGGTCGGTTGCGGGAAACAGCCTTTCTCGACCGCGAAGTCCTGCGGCCCGAGGAAGCGCAACCGGCGGACGACGTCGCCCCGGCCCAACTTCATATCGATGTAGGAGGCGGACCATTCCCCCGGATCGTTGTGATAGCAAAGGGAGACGATCTCGTACTCCCACGGCCGCTCGACGATGGCATGGTCCGGGTCTCCGTCGTACGGCATGCTGCCGGTCTCCGTCATCCCTGGATGAGTGGGGGGAGTCGACGAGGGCCAGCCCGAGGAGGACGATGGCGTTTGCCGCGTCGGGCTGTCGACATCTGTCTCAGAGAGGACAGGACGACGGAGCCCCGGGTCGAATGACGATTCAGGAGACCTGGCCGACCTGCTTCTTCGGCTTGGGCTTGCGAAGGACGGGCGAGTCGGGGAACTTGCGGAGGATCCAGCGCGAGAGCCCCCAGTCGACGAACCAGGGCGCGATCCGGTTGGCCAAAACCAGCATCCGGCCCTTGCCCGAGAGGGTGATCTCGCGCTTCTTCTTCTCGACCGCCCGCAGCGCGGCGGCCGCGACGAACTCGGGGGACGCGGTCCGCCAGTCGGCGACGGACACCCGCGCGGTCTTCGCCACGGCGTTCTCGTCGAACGGGGTCGCGGTGAAGCCGGGGTTCACCTGCAGGACGTGGATCCCGTACCGCCGCCACTCGATCCGGATCGACTCGACGAATCCCGAGACCGCGAACTTGCTGGCGCTGTACTCGACCCGCCCGGGGAGCCCCCGGCGGGCGTTGATCGAGCCCATCACCAGCATCACCGGGTCGACGCCCTCGCCCAGGAGCGGCAGGGCCGCGCGGCAGACCTCGGCCATCGCGAAGAAGTTGATCTCGAAGACCCGGCGCAGCACCCAGGCCTCGTGGGTGTCGAACTGCCCCGTGGCGCCGACGCCGGCGTTGTTGACGACCAGGTCCAGCGCGCCGAACCGCTTGCGGACGGCGTCGAAGAGGCGGTTGCGGTCGGCCTCGACCGTCAGGTCGGCGGCGACGACGGCCACGCGATCGGGATCGGCCCCGGCCGCGATCAGCCCTCGGGCCGTCTCGTCGAGCCTGGCGAGGGAGCGGCCGGTCAGGACGACGCTGGCGCCGCGGCGGACGAGATCCTCGGCGACGGCCCGCCCCAGCCCCGAGGACGCGCCCGTGACGAGCGCGCGAGTGTCTTTCCAAGATCGAACTTGGCCCATGTCGGTCTAACCCGGATGACTTCGAGTGGTCGATCAGGAGGTCGGTCCGGGTATTCTATCAGGGGAGGCAAATCATTTGACAGTCGTGTTCACCGCACCCTCGATCTGGGTGAAGGTGGGGACGTCTTCGGGATTGGTGCTGCGCCAGCCGTAGCGAGAACTGGAGCCGGAGCGCTGGGGCTCGCTGACGACGACTCGAGGCTTGCTTCGGCCGTCGTCGATGACGGTGGAGCGCGAGCCGACGACGGTGGCGCCGTCGATCGAGTCGGGGACCTCGCAGACCGGCCCGACGGTGACGTTGCTGGGCACGACGGCCCCGGTCCCGGGCGGGCACGGGCTCATCGCCGAGGCGCCGTTGTAATAGTAATGGTGCTGGTGGCAGCCCCCAAAGCAGCAGCAGAAGCCGCCGATCAGCAGGGCCGCCAGTCTCCTGCGCCCCTCCCGGAGCGGCGTGCGGGCGTTCCTCATGGCGAATCTCCCAACGAACCGATCCATCCGGAGAGCCGCGCGAGTCGAAGATGTGGATGCAGCGATGGGGCCCCTGGCCGACCTCCTGTCGGCACTGGTCATGCCGGACTTTATCGAAACCCGGGCGATCGGCCAACGGCAGTTTGCGCGGCGCTGCGCGACCCTGCGGGCGAAGCGGGGCGGGGCGGATCCGGTCCGGCTCAGTCGCGGCGTCGGGTGGCGCGGTCGATGTCGCGCTTGGCTTCCTGCTTCTTGAGGGCCTCGCGCTTGTCGTAGGTCTTGCGGCCCTTGGCGACCGAGATCTCGACCTTGGCCATGCCCTTCTTGAAATAGATCATGAGCGGCACGAGGGTGATGCCGCGCTCGTGGGTGCGGCCGGCGAGCTTCTCGATCTCCTTGCGATGCAAGAGCAGCTTGCGGGGCCGCTTGGGGACGTGGTTCATGCGGTTGGCTTGCAGGTACTCGGGGATGTCGCAGCCGTTGAGCCAGATCTCGTCCCGGTTCACCTCGGCGTAGGCCTCGTCGAGGCTCGCCTTGCCGTTGCGCAGGCTCTTGACCTCGGTGCCGGTCAGGACGATGCCGGCCTCGACCTTCTCGATCAGGTCGTAATCGAACCGCGCGCGGCGGTTGCGGGCGACGATCTTGATGCCGTCCGAATCGTCCTTGCCCTTGGAGGCCGATTTCCCCGCGTCTTTCTTGGCCATGGTCTCGACGGAGCCCCGTTTGAGTTGGCTTTCGGTTCGTTCGGGCCGCGTCGCGCGCGACGTCCGCTCAGGCCCGGGTCGCGTGGCAGGCGACGACGGCCTCGGCGACGATCGCGGCCGGGTCGCTCGACTCGGGGACCAGGACGGGCCTCGGGAAGCCCCCGTCTCGGATCGCCGCGGCCTCGCGGCCGATCAGCACGACGAAAGTCGGGGTCAGGGCCCGGTCGACGGCGGCCGCGGCGGCGCGCTCGTAGGTGAACAGGTTCCAGACGCCTTTCCAGCGGCCCTCGTCGACGGCCGGCTCGCTCGCCTCCATGCTGGCGGCGCGGCGCAGCTCCAGGTCGAGCGCGAAGTCGGCGGCGAGCCAGCGATCGCCCAGGCCGCTCTGCCGCCACTTCGACTCGGGCATCCGGTGGGCCGCCGCCCGGACCTCGGCGAAGAGCCGGTCGCGCGGGTGCGCCGGGAACCCCGACGGCGGATCGCCTTTCAGGGCGTCCCGCCGCAGCGACTCGGCCCCGAGCGCCTGGACGATCCTGGAATGCACTTCCGAGGCCAACTCGACCGCCCCGGCGTCGTCCGGGTTCGCTGCGGCCACGGCGATCAGGCTTGGCCGGCGGTCGAGGCTCGCGAGCAGCTCGTTGACGGTCATGTTCGTGAGCGGGTCGAGCGACCAGGGGGCGATCTCGACCGCGGGCACCAGCGCGAACCGCCGGAAGGGCAGCCGGGGGTGGGGCACGGTGATCTGGGGCGTGCGGCGCACTTCCTGGCCGTAGAGCAGCAGGTCGAGGTCGAGCGTCCGCGCCCCCCAGCGCTCGTCGCGGACGCGGCCCAGGCGGGCCTCGACCTCGTGGAGCCGCTCCAGCAGGCTCAGCGGGTCGAGGACCGGCTCGGTCAGCAGGGCCGCGTTGAGGAACGGGGCCTGGCCGGGGGGGCCGCCGACGGGCGTCGTCTCGTAGTAGCGGCTGACCGTCCAGACGTGGACGTGGGGGGTGGCCCTGAGGATCTCGACCGCCTCGTCGAGGATCGCCTCGCGATCCCCCTGGTTGCTCCCCATCCCGATGATCGCCAGCGAGCCCTCGCTCATTCCGTCCTCGATTCGCGAGCCGCCGCGGTTTACAGGGAGAGCTTGCCGATGCGGTCGACGGCCTCCAGCAGCCGCGGAGTCTCGACCGTCAGGGCGACCCGGATGTAGCCGTCGGCGGTGCGGCCGAAGCCGAGGCCGGGCGTGGTCACCACGTCGGCCTCATCCAGCAGCCGGGCGCAGAGGTCGCTCGACGTGTAGCCCTTCGGGCAGGGGATCCAGACGTAGAACGTGGCCTCCGGCGAGGGGACGTCCCAGCCCAGCTTCCGCATGGCCCCGACGAAGGCGTCGCGACGCTCCTTGTACAGGGCCCGGATCGGCGGCGTCAGCTCGTCGTAGCGGTCGAGGGCCGTCTTGGCGGCGAACTGGATCGCCGTGAAGATGCCCGAGTCGCAGTTGGCCTTCACCTGCTTCAAGGCCGCGATGATCGGCTCGCCGCCGATCGCGAAGCCCACGCGCCAGCCGGTCATGTTGAACGTCTTCGAGAGGCTGTGGAACTCGATCGCCACGTCCTTCGCGCCCGGGACCTGGAGGATGCTGGGCGCGGGCTGGTCGAAGTACATCTCGTTGTAGGCGGCGTCCTGGGCGATGGTGAAGTTGTGCGCCTTCGCCAGCTCGACGACCTTGCGGAAGTACGGCAGGTCGGCCGTGCCGCCGGTCGGGTTGTTGGGGAAGTTCAGGAACATCAGCCGGGCGAGGGCGTAGACGTCGGCCGGGATCGCGTCGAGGTCGGGGCGGAAGCCCAGCGACCGCTCCAGCGGCATCGTGTAGACGTCGGCCCCGGCGAACTGGCTGGCCGAGCGGTAGACCGGGTAGCACGGGTCGGGGACCAGGCTGATCTCCGCCGGGTTCAGCACCGCCAGCGGGAAGTGGGCCAGCCCCTCCTTCGAGCCGATCAGCGGCAGGATCTCGGTCTCGGGGTCCAGATCCAGCCCGTAGCGCGTCTGGCAGAACGCGGCGATCGACTTGCGAAGCTCGGGAGAGCCCTGGTCGAGGGCGTACTGGTGGAACGCCGGGTTCTCGACGTTCTTCTGGAGGCTCTCGACGACCGGCCGCGGCGTGGGCCGGTCGGGGTCGCCGACGCCCAGGTTGATGACGTCGCGGCCCGCGGCGATGGCGGCTTTCTTCTTCTTGTCGATCTCGGCGAACAGGTACGGCGGGAGCTTCTGGAGCCGCTGAGACTTCACGAATGGGGGGGTCGCCATCGCACCAACCTCGAAATCATCACCAGGGGATCATGCGGCCCCCCAGTGTATCCCCCGCCGCGCGATCCAACAACGGGCCCGTCGCTCGCGATCGGACGACGAGTCCCGACCGCCGCGGCGACCTTGTGACCCGATGGTGATGGTCGCATACCCTTGATGTCCGGCCCGATACGTCCAATCCCCGAGCGAGAGGCCCATCATGCACCAATCCTCCCGACGGCGTCTGCAACTCGGCCTGGCCGCGGTCCTGATCGCGACGTTTGGGTCTCACGCCGCGATGGCCGCCGACGGCGCGCCGTTCGAGGGCGAGAAGTCGACGTGGCACGACGGCTTCGACCGGTATGACTACGTGATGGACGAGCAGACCTTCGCCGTCACGCCCTTCCAACGCGACGCCGACGAGCGATACGGCGTGAAGGGGCCGGCGAAGGGCCGGCGGCGGTGCATCGTGGTCGTTCCGAAGACGCCCGCGCCGGGGAATCCCTGGTCGTGGCAAGCTTGCTACTGGGATCACGAGCCGCAGACCGAGGTCGAACTGCTCCGCCGCGGGTTCCACGTCGCCTTCGTCACGCCCGAGCCGGACAAGTGCTGGGACGCCTGGTACGCCTGGCTGACGGAAAAGCACGGGCTGTCGAAGAAGCCCGCGTTCATCGGCATGAGTCGGGGCGGGGTCAACGAGTACGACTGGGCCACCGCCAATCCCGACAAGGTCTCGTGCATCTACGCCGACAACCCGGCGATCCGGCCGTCGGCGTTCGCGAAGCTCGACGAGCTGGCGAGGCGCGACGTGCCCTTGCTCAACATCTGCGGAAGCCTCGATTTCCTGCTGGAACGCCACACCCTGCCGATCGAGAACCGCTACCGCGAGCTGGGCGGGCGGGTCACCGTCATGATCAAGGAGGGCGCGGCGCACCATCCCCACAGCCTGCGCAACCCGAAGCCGATCGCCGACTGGCTCGTCGAGCACGTCCGGCCTGACGTCGTCGCCAGGCCCGACTTCCTCGACGCGAGCTGGGCGAAGACTTACTTCTACGGTAGGGAGAGCGTCTACCAGCACCTCAAGGAGGAGGACACCTACGCCACCTGCCGCGGCCCCGGATTCGTCGATTGCTACGAGAGGTACGACGCACCGGCTCCGGGTCCTTGGGGCCTGACCGGCCTGACGATCATCGCCCCCAAGACGCCCGCGGCGGGCAGGCCCTGGGTCTTCCGGGCCGATCGCTTCAACGGCGAAGTCGGGGCGGTGGATCTGGCGTTGCTCGCGAAGGGCTATCACATCGCGGCCCCTCCGCTCCTCGCCCAGGCCGGGCCGCTGCGCGAGGAGTGGGACGCCGTCTACAAGCGGATGATCGACCACGGCTTCGCCCGCAAGGCCGTGCTGGAAGGCGCAGGGACGTCGGCCGGCGAGGCCTACGCGTGGGCCGTCGAGAACCCCGACAAGGTCGCTTGCCTCTACGCCGAAAACCCCGCACTGCGCAGCCTGATGGCGAAGACGCCGCCGATCGATCGCCTCGACGTCCTGGCCAGGGCCGGCGTCCCCCTGATCCACGTCTGCGGAGCCCTCGATCCCTGGCTGGAGGGCGAGACCCGGGTCGTCGAGAGGCGATACAAGGAACTCGGCGGGACCATCACCGTCGTCGTAAAGGAAGGCGAGGGCCACTTCCCCCTCGGCCCGAAAGCCCCCGAAGCGATCGTCTCGCTGATCACCCGAACCGCGAATTGACGAAGGGCCCGGGGAGTCGCGGCGGCCGCATCGCCGCCTTCCTCTTTGCAAATCCGTCGGCCGGGAGTCTAATGAAATCGTCCGCCTGACGGGTGCTCCCGTCTCCGATCGCCGGGGACGGGGGAGAATAGGGAAGCCGGTGAAACTCCGGCGCGGGGCCGCCGCTGTGATCGGCCAGGCCCCGGACGTCGCGCCACTGCCGCAGCTTGCGGCGGGAAGGCCGTCCGGGACCGTGACGAGCCGAGAGCCAGAAGACCTGCCCGTCGGGACGCCGATCGACGAACCGGCCGAAGAGGCCGTCATCAAAGCCCACTGCCCGGCCCGGCGGAAAGGTCTGCCTCGATGTCCCCTGCCCCGAACCGTCCCCGCCGCCCGCACGGCGCAGCCGGGGGGTCGCGTCCGTGACGACGAGCCCCTGCCTCGGATTCTGCCGGCTCGACGCCTCGTCGAGCCAATGCCTGGGCTGCGCCCGCACCGCGGACGAGATCACCGCCTGGCGCGACGCCCCCCCCGCGTTCCTCGAACGGGTCTGGTCCGAACTGCCGGCGCGTCGCGAGCGCCTGGGCGTCGGCCTCCACCGCCTGAAGTGGACGCGCGACGGCCTGGTCGACTTCATCGCCGGCACCCTGCGGGCGGGCGGCGGCGCCTGGGCCTTCGGCAACTTCGGCGGGGCCTCGGAGTTCCGGGTCGATCCAGGCGAGGACTGCACGCGCGAGCTGATCGGCCCGTCGCGGGTCGTCGCGCGGACGGCCCGCGCCGCGATCCGATTCGACGTGCCCGAGCCGATCCGCGTCCTGTCGCGGGCGCGTCCCGGCGCCGAGCCGAGGCGTGGGCCGCTCGTGCTGGCGGTCCCTCGGGGCCGATCCCGCCCCGGCGCGAGGCCGGGCCTGGCGGCGTTCGGGCCCGACCGCGACGCGATCGACGGCCGCGACCGCGACGCCCGGCTCTACGACCTGGGGCTCCCCGCCCGCGGGGCCGCCTTCTGCCTGCGCACCGACGACCCCGGCCTGATCCGCAGGCTGGACGACTGCCTGGGGCTGGAGTGGCCCGACCTCTTCTCGAACCTCGGCCGGCGGATCGTCGAGGCGTCGCCGGCGCGGGTCGTGCTCGGCCCCATCGGCCGCGTCGAGGCCTTCGCGCCCATCGCCGCGATAGACGACCGGGAGCCCTTGGCGCCGATCCAGCTCGCGGGCGGGCGGGACGTGCCGAACGGGCTCGAGTCGCTCGACGCCCTCGCGCCCTGCGCCTTCTACTTCCCCGACGAGGCCGCGTCCGGGAGCCCCTCGCCGTGAGCGACCGCATCGTCCGCGTGCTGATCCTGCTGGCGCTCCTGACCGCCGTGGGCCTCGCCAGCCTGGCGGTCGGCTCGGTGCGGCTCTCGCCGGCGCAGATCGTCGCCGCGTTGTCCGATCGGGGCCCGTCGCGCGACGTCGCCACGACGATCGTCTGGGACCTGCGGCTGCCGCGGGTGATCCTGGGCAGCCTCGTCGGCCTGGCGCTAGGGGCGGCGGGGGCGGCGTATCAGGGGCTCTTCCGCAACCCGCTGGCCGATCCCTACGTCATCGGCGCGTCGACCGGGTCGGCGCTGGGGGCGACCATTGTGATCGTGACGGCCGGACAGGCCGGGGGCATGGGCTTCGGCGCCGTGCCGCTGGGGGGCTTCCTGGGGGCCATGGCCGCGGCGGGGCTGGTCTACATGTCGACCGCCTGGTGGGGCCCCGCGCCGATCGTCTCGCTGCTGCTGGCGGGCTCGGCGGTGAGCAGCTTCCTGGGGGCGATGGTCTGGCTCCTGATGGTGCTGCACGACGAGGAGCTGGCCCGGATCGTCTCGTGGCTGATGGGGAGCCTGGCGGGTCGCGGTTGGCCGGCCCTGATCGGCGGCGGGCCGTACATCGCGATCGGCTTCCTGGGGCTCTGCATCCTGTCGCGGCCGCTGGACGCGCTCTCGCTGGGCGAGCAGCCCGCGCGGGCGCTGGGGCTGCCGCTGAAGCCGATCAGCGGCCTGATCGTCGCGGCGGCGAGCCTGGCGACGGCCGCCGCGGTGGCGGTCGCGGGCGTCATCGGCTTCGTCGGCCTGATCGCACCCCACCTGGCGCGGGGCTTCGTGGGGGCTCGACACCGCTACCTGATCCCCGCCTCCGGCCTCGTCGGCGCGATCCTCCTCGTGCTGGCCGACGACCTGGCGCGCACCGTGGCCGACCCGATCGAGCTCCCCGTGGGCGTGCTCACGGCCATCCTGGGCGGGCCGTTCTTCCTCGTCGTGCTGAGGAGGTCCGTGCGATGACCGCCGGCCGACCTCCCCTGCCCCGGCTCCGGGTCCAAGGGCTTGCCTGCGGCTACGGCCGAGGCCGGCCCGACGTCCTCACCGGCGTCGAATTGGACGTCGAGGCCGGCAGCATCCTGGCGCTGCTGGGGCCCAACGGATCGGGCAAGACGACGCTGCTGCGGACGCTCGCCCGACTGCTGCCGCCGCGCGCCGGATCGATCACGGTCGACGGCGAGGACGCCTGGAAGCGCGGCCGCGCGTGGTCGCACCGGCGGGTCGCGATCGCGCTGCAGGACGAACCGCAAGGCTCGCGTCTCACGATCGACGAGGTCGTCCGCCTGGGCCGCGCCGCGCATCGGGGGTGGTGGCTGCCGATGACCGACGAGGACGGCGCGGTCGTCGAGCGAGTGCTGGAGCGGACCCGCCTGGCCCCGATCCGCGACCGGACCGTCGACGCCCTGTCGGCCGGCGAGTGGCAGCGCGTGGTGCTGGCCCAGGCGATGGCGCAGGAGCCTCGCGTCCTCCTGCTCGACGAGCCCACCGCGCACCTGGACTGGCATTATCAGTTCGAGATCCTCGAACTCGTCGACCACCTGGCGCGCGACGAGGGCCTGGCGGTCGTGCTCAGCCTGCACGACCTGAACCAGGCGTCGACCTGGGCCGACCGCATCGCCCTGCTCGCCGAAGGCGCCCTGCTCTGCGTGGGCTCGCCCGAGGAGGTCCTGACGGCCGACCTCCTCGCCCGCGCCTACCGCTGCCCGGTCCTGGTCGACCGCCACCCCCTCACGGGCGCCCCGATGGTCCTCCCCCCGCCCCGTTCCCGTCGCGGGGCCGAAGAAACGAGGAAGCCATGAGCGACTCAACCGTGACCCTCAAGTCCTTCCGCCCTCGCCAGGGAGGGTGGCCCGCGGGGCCGAATGAGGGAGATCTCGCAGGCTCACGCTCGCGCCTCGCTCTTCGGCCGAGTCGCGAAGGTTCAGCCATGCCGGCGCCGTTCGCGAAATCCGACGACCCTCATCCGGCCCTGCGGGCCGCCTTCTCCCGGGGGGAGAAGGTCGTGATCCGCCCCACCGTGCTCGCCTTGCTCGCCATGTTGACGGCTTGCCGCCAGGCGAAAGAGTCCGGCCCGCCCGCCGCGCCCCCCGCGCCGATCCCGGCCGTTCGGATCACGAGCCAAGGGGCAGGCTGGCCGCTGGAAGTGGTCGACTCGCTCGGGCGCAAGGTCGTCCTGCGGGAGCCGGCCCGACGTGTCGTCTCGCTCGTGCCGTCGAACACGGAGATCCTGTTCGCCGTCGGGGCCGGCGACCGGGTCGTGGGCGTGACGATGATGGACGACTATCCGCCCGAGGCGAAGGAGCGGAAGTCGATCGGCGGGATGGCGCCGGGGAGCGTGAACCTGGAGACCCTGACGGCGCTCAAGCCCGACCTCGTGCTGGCGACGGGGGGCGTGCAGCAGCCGCTCGTCGAGCCGCTCGAACGCCTCGGCCTGGCAGTGGTCGCGCTCGACGCCGAGCGTCCCGAGGACGTGGCCGCGAACATCCGCCTCGTCGGCCGGCTCGTCGACCGAGGCGCCGAAGGCGAGGCGCTCGCGTCGAAGTTCGTCGAGAGGCTCGACGCCGTGCGCCGCCGCGTCGCGGCGCGGCAAGACCGGCGGCCGAAGGTGCTCTACCTCCTGTACGACGACCCCCTGATGACCGTCGGCCCGGGGACGTTCCTGGGCCGGATGATCGAGGAGGCCGGCGGCGACAACGTCTTCGGCGACGTCTCGGCGCGCTACCCCACGCCCAGCGACGAGGAGGTCCTCGTCCGCGCCCCGGAGGTCGTCCTCGCAACTTTCGGGCTCATGGGCGGCGGCGGCCGACCCGAGACCGAGAACCAGGCCCGCCTGCTGAAACGCCCCGGCTGGCGCGACGTCCCCGCCGTCCGCGAGCGCCGCATCCACGCCCTGGACGAGAACCTCACGACCCGCGTCGGCCCCCGGCTCGTCGAGGGCCTGGAGTCGATCGAGCGCGCCCTGGCCCCGCCGGGCGGCTGACCCGCTCGATCAGCTCGACGCGGCGGCCGGCGGTGACGGGGGCGGGAGCAGGACCTTTTTCTCCTGGAACCGCTTCTTGAGGCGGCGGAGGAACTCGCGCTTGACGTTCCACTGCTGGAGCGGCAGCGTCTTGATCGAGAAGAGGATCACGGCCGCCGAGTCGGTCAGCGCGTCGACCCCCATCATGTTCAGGTCGTCGACGATCATGAGCCGGAGGTTCGGATCCTGGCGCAGCTCCTTGCCCAGGTCCTGGATGATCGCGATGACGCGGTCGACGTCCTCCTCCCAGGCGATCCGGACCGCGAACGAGGCGCTCGACCAGCCGTGGGTCATGTTGACGACCGAGGTCGTGGCGCCGTTGGGGAGGAAGTGGAGCGCGCCGTCGCCGTCGCGCAGGGCGGTCATCCGCAGCGTGATCTGCTCCACCTGGCCGCTGTGGTCGCCGATCTTGACCACGTCCTTGAGTTTGTACTGGTTCTCCAGCAGGATCATGAAGCCGTAGAAGAAGTCCTTGATCAGGTTCTGGGCGCCGAACGCCACCGCGACGCCGGCCACGGCGGCTCCTCCGAGGAGGGGGGCGACCGGGATGCCCACCTGGCTGAGAAGCGTCGAGATCCCGCCCAGCAACACGACGACGCTGCCGGTGTTCTGGAGCACGCTGACGAGCGTGTCCATCCGGTTGTCGCGCTCGGCCTTCGAGCCCCGCAGCCCGCGCGACGCGAACAGCTCCACGACCTTCTGGGCGTATCGGCTGACCAGCAGGTAGAGCAGCGACATCACGATCAAGGTCGCCACGATCGGCGGCCCGTGCTCGAAGAGCCAGGCCTTCATGTTGTGCGTCGAGAAGGGGCTCTCCAGGGCCTCGACCGTCTCCTGGGTCTTCTCCAGGCCCTCCTGGGCCGACTGGGCGCGGAGGCTCGTCCGCTGGAGCGCGTCGACCACGAGGGCCCGCTCCTCGACCATCTCCTCGAACCGGTTTTTGAGCTGCTTCACGTCCTCGGAGGCGGTGCGGATCCGGCGGTCCATCGCGCCCAGGGCGTCGCCGCCGTCATGGGTCCAGGCCTGGACGGCGGCCGAAGGCTTGCCCTCCTGCATCTCGCGCACGAGGTACTCGCGAGTCTTCGTCGCGTTGTCGACGCTCTGCTGCGAGACCTCGACGAGTTCCTTGACCAGCTCGATCGAGCGGGCCAGGTTCTGCATCCGGGCGTCGAGCGTCATGGTCCGTTCCTGCAGCTTCTGGACGGCCGTGCTCTTGGCATCCAGCTCCTGCTTGGCGGAGATCAACTCCTTGTTCGGCGCCGCGGCGGCCTTCGCGGGGGCCTCCCCCTTGCTCTCGGCCTCGGCCTTCTTCTCGGCGTCGGTCTTGGCGGCCTCGGGCTTGGCGGCGTCCTTCGTCTTCTCGACGTCCTTGGGGTCGACCGCCTTGGGGACCAGGGGCTGGCCCGGGATGATCGGGATCTGCACGGCGGCCGGGGCGGGATTCGGGGGCCCTGACGGCGGCGGCGCCGGAGTCGCGGCCGCCTCGGCCGGCGCGGCCGGGGCCGCGACCGGCGCGGCGGCGGGCTTCGACTCGTCCAGAAACCGGGCCAGGTCGCCGGTGGCGAGGACGGCGGCCAGCCGTTCGCGGTCGTGGGCGAGGACGCTCTTGAGGATGCTGATCCGTTCCAGCATCAGCATCCGGGCGCGGAGGTCCAGGTTGAGCCGCTCGCGCGCCAGGTTCCAGGGCTCCTTGAGGTTCGTCGCCTGGCGCTCGATCTCGGCCACGCGCTCGGGCTCGTGCGCGGCGACGGCCTTCTTCTTCTCGCGGTCGAGGCTCTTGAGCAGGTCGTCCAGGTGCTGGAAGACGTCGCGCGCCTGCTCCGCCTCCTCGTGCTCGTCGACCTTGGGGGCGAGGTCGTCCAGCTCGTGCTGATTGCCCCGGATGATCCGCTCGAGCATCGTGACGACCTCGGCCGCGGTCAGCCGGACGGGCTCGCCCGTGGCCGGGTCCGTCACGACGGGCGTGTTCGGCGCCGTCGGGTCGATGCCCAGCTTCGCCGCCGGGTCGGCCGCCTTCCCGGGCGTGAGCCTGGCCAGGCGCTCGGACGTGAAGTACTCGCAGCCCGAGGCGGCGAGCATCAGCCCCCCCACGGCGCAAGCGGCCAGGGACAGGCGGAACGCGGCCGAAACAGAGCGGTCGTGGGAACTTGCGGGCGACGAAGACAACGGCGACCTCGGCTGGTGAGGACGCGGCAGCGTCCGAATTCGGGGGAAACGGGGTGGGTGGTCGTCGGCGACCGACTATACATTGGCGTCCAACGGGCTGCCAAGGGCTGCAAGTGCAGTGCCAAGGACGCCACCTCGCCGGGATCCCGCCGATGCCTCGCACGATCAAGCTGTTCAAGCCGTACGACGCCCTCTGCCAGTTCACCGACGGCCAGGGCCGGGCGACGCTCGCGGATTTCGTCCCGATCCCGGGCGTCTACGCCGCCGGCCGGCTCGACCGCGACAGCGAAGGCCTGCTCCTTCTGACCGACGAAGGGCCGCTCGCGCATCGCCTGACCGACCCCCGGTTCGAGCACCCCAAGTCCTACCTCGTGCAGGTCGAGCGCATCCCCGACGCCGCCGCGCTGGAAGCCCTTCGTCGCGGCGTGACGCTCGCCGACGGGCCGACCCGCCCGGCCGAGGTCGAGTCCCTGGACGTCCCCCCAGACCTCCCCGATCGCCCCGTCCCCATCCGCTTCCGCAAGAACGTCCCCACCGCCTGGATCCGCCTGACGATCCGCGAAGGCCGGAACCGCCAGGTGCGCCGGATGACCGCCGCCGTGGGCTTCCCCACCCTCCGGCTGGTCCGCTGGGCGATCGGCGCGGTGACGCTCGAAGGGCTCCAACCCGGTGCGTGGGCGGACCTTTCCCCGGCCGAGGACGAGGCCCTCCGCTCGCTCCTCAGCTCGCCCCGACCGCGCGGGCCGGACCCGCCGAGACGGCGGCCCGGACGACGTTGAACGCGGCCCTCCCCTTGCCTAGCGCGCTAGGATTTCGCAAACCTCTGTGACCGTACCTCCGCCGATCCTCCCCCTCGGCACCATAATCTCCCGCCTGGAACCTTCCTTGATGGCCCACTTCGAAACGTCGGACCGACCCGGACGCGCGGGGGTCGGCCCCGGCCTCCGTTTCCTCATTTTGCTCGGCCTCCTGGACGCCTTCGGCCCGCTCGGGATCGACATGTACCTGCCGGCCTTCCCGGAGATCGCCCGCGACCTCCACGCCGAGGGCGGCCGCGTCGAGCTGACGCTCTCGCTGTTCCTCGCCGGGCTGGCGATCGGCCAGTTGATCTGCGGGCCGATCTCCGACCGGATCGGCCGCCGCAAGCCCCTGCTGTTCGGGGCCGCGGCGTTCGCCCTGGCGTCGGTCGTCTGCGCGTTCACCCGCTCGATCGAGGCCCTGATCGCGGCGCGGTTCGTGATGGGGCTGGCCGGGGCGACCGGCATGGTCGTGGCGCGGGCCGTGGTCCGCGACTCGTTCGAGGAGGCCGACTCGGCGCGGGTGTATTCGATGCTGATGCTGGTGATCGGCGTCGCGCCCATCATCTCGCCGACGCTGGGCGCCTGGGTGATGACGCTGGGGGGCTGGCCGGCCATCTTCTGGTCTCTGGCGGCCTTCGCCTGCGTCTGCGGCCTGGGCGTCCTGGTCGACATGCCCGAGACGCTCGCCGAGGACCGTCGCGACCGCGAGCCGGCGGCCTCGATCCTGCCCCGCTACGCCGAGGTCTTCTCCGACCGCCGGTTCCTCGGCTACGCCGTGCCGTCGAGCCTGGCGCTGGGGATGATCTTCGCCTACGTCACGTCGGCCCCGTCGATGTTCCTCCAGCACTTCCGGCTCTCGCCGACGCAGTTCAACGTCGTCTTCGCCTGCAACGCGATCGGCCTGATCGGCGCGGCGCAGGTCAACCGCCGGCTCACGCGGTGGTTCGACACCCACGCCATCCTCCGGGGCGCGTCGCTGGTGAACGCGGCGGCCAGCCTGATGCTGCCGGTTCTCGCCTGGACCGGCGCCGGGGGCTTCCCCGCCTTCCTGGCGATGATCTTCGTCGCGCTGGCGATGATCGGCCTGATCCTGCCCAACGCCACGGCCGCCGTGATGGCCCCGTTCCCGGACCACGCGGGCGTGGCCTCGGCGCTGCTGGGCGCGCTCCAGTTCGCGGTGGGCGCCGCGGCGGGCGCGGCCGTCGGCATGCTCGGCGACGGCACCCCGCGGTCGATGGCCCTGACGATGGCCGCCTGCGCGACCGGCTCGCTCGCGGTCTCGACCGTCGTCGAGCGCCGACGCGTGCGTTCGGCGGGGCTGGCGGTCGCGGCGAGCGGGTCTTAAAAGGCTTCACCGAATTGCTTCGGTGATTTCACGCGACCGTCGCCGGATCTTCATATCAACGAGTTAGAATCTCCCTCGTCGACTCGACGCCTTCGCAAGCCCCGCCGCCGATTCCGCGTGGAGACGGCGGCGGGGCCCTGATTTGGGAGATTTGCTATCGTGTCCTCGCCCCGCCCCTCCGGGACGATGCGCTCGGGGTTCACCCTCATCGAGCTGCTCGTCGTCATCGCGATCATCGCCGTGCTGATCGCCCTCCTCCTCCCCGCCGTCCAATCCGCCCGCGAAGCCGCCCGCCGCACCCAGTGCACGAACAACCTGAAGCAGATGGGTCTGGGAGTCGCCAACTTCGAGAATTCCAACGGCCACCTGCCTCAGGGGCCGTACGACGGCGACCCCAACGCCGTCACCACCGGCGGGGCCGTCGACAACGCCGGCCGCAACTACGACGGCCAGGACGTCTGCTGCAACGCCGCTTCGCCCAAGGGCTGGAACCAGTTCTTCAAGATCCTGCCCTACATGGAGCAGCAGGCCCTCTTCAACCTGGCCAACTTCGACAAGCCGGCCGTCCACACCGGTCGCGACCTCGTCGCCAACAACGAGATCCTGATCTCCACCATCGCCGTCGCCGGCTTCTACTGCCCCACCCGGCGCACGAACGAGCGTTACGGCAGCGACCCGACCGCGATGACGTCGCGCTGCGACTACGCCGGCTGCGCGGGGTTCATGGAGGGGGAGTACTTCGGCTGCGACGGCAAGACGTTCATCCCCGGCGCGCCCAACGGCATCAGCCCGGCCTACGGCATCCGCGCCGCGTCGAACGGCGAGATCAACCGCGGCAACAAGGCCGGCTACAAGGGCGCCATCCTCTGGTCCGGCAAGGGTGCCAAGCGCTACTGGGCCGACTTCAAGGACGGCACCTCGAACTCGATCGTCTTCGCCGAGAAGAGCCAGCCGGTGAAGACGGTGGGCGCCGACGGCGGCGACAACGAGCGCTGGATGAACAGCGGCTGGGACGAGGACTGCATCCGCTGGCACTTCTTCCCGCTCCCGGACAACCAGGCCCCGGCCCTCAACGGCGTCTGCCAGTCGCCCCCCAAGCCCGACACCGGCAGCACCCTCTGGCGGCGTCAGTTCGGCGGGCCCCACCCCGGCGGCCTGAACGCGCTGCTCGGCGACGGCTCGGTGCGGTTCATCAAGTACTCGGTGAACCCCACGACCTTCCGCAAGCTCGCCGTGATCGACGACCAGGAAGTCCTCAGCTCGGACGAATATTGAGCCCCACCAAGTCCGCCACGAGCCGGAGGAAATCCCGATGTCGCGACTGAATTTGCTGACCCTGTCCGCCCTGGCCCTCTGCACCATCATCCTCTTCGCCGGCTGCGGCGAGGAGCAGCGCACCGTCTTCAAGGACGCCAACGAACTCCCCCCCATCAACGCCGACGCCGCGGCCGCCGCCCGCTCCGAGGACGAGGCCGTCGCCGACGCCGAACGCAGCGAGGGCGCGAAGACCCAGCCAGCCTCCTCCCGGAAGCGCTGAGCGACGCGCGATCCGCCCTGACGATCCCCGAAACACCCTGCGGCCCCGGCGAGCCATGCGACTCGCCGGGGCCGCCGTCGTTCCCGTCGACCGAAACCGCCCCATCGCTACCTTCGGCGCCGTCGACACCGCCGGCCTCGCCTTTAGGAACGATATAACTGTACACGCGTTCAGAGTCGTGATAGACTCGGCGCGCCGGGGGAGGAAGGCGCGGGTTCGAAGGGATTATCGAGCGTCGGTCTAACGCGAGGTGGAACGATCATGAGCGGCGAGCGCATCCCGCCGAAGGGCCGAGGGGCCGGCTTCAACCCCCCGAACCGCTTCGACCGCGTCCATCACGAAGTCGAGCTGGAAAACGTCCAGGACGACGCCGAGTATCTGGAAGGCCTGCGCCGGCCCGAGACCGAGTTCCTCGACGACAAGTCGCGGTCGATCATCGCCGAGAACGACAGCCCCGACGTCGGCTTCGACGCCAGCGTCAACCCCTATCGCGGCTGCGAACACGGATGCATCTACTGCTACGCCCGACCCACACATGAGTATCTCGGGATGTCCGCGGGCCTGGATTTCGAGACCAAGATCCTGGTGAAGCGCGACGCCCCCGCGCTCCTGCGGGCGGCGCTCGACTCGCCGCGGTGGAAGCCCCGGGTCCTGGCGATGAGCGGCGTGACCGACCCCTATCAGCCGATCGAGCGGAAGCTCCGCCTGACGCGAGCCTGCCTGGAAGTGATGGCCGAGTATCGCCAGGCGGTGACGATCGTGACCAAGAACCGGCTCGTCGTCCGCGACCTCGACCTGCTCTCGGGCCTGGCCGCGCATCGGGCGGCGGGGGTCTTCGTCTCGATCACGACCCTGAACCCGGCGATGGCGGCCGAGCTGGAGCCCCGCACGAGCCGGCCCGCGGGGCGGCTGGCGGCGATCCGCGCGCTCTCGGAGGCCGGCGTGCCGACGGGCGTGATGGTCGCCCCGGTGATCCCGGGCCTGACCGACCACGAGATGCCGGCGATCCTCGAAGCGGCCGCGAAGGCGGGGGCGAGGACGGCCGGCTTCGTCTCCGTCCGGCTGCCGATGGCCGTCGCCCCGCTGTTCACGGAATGGCTCGAACGCCACCACCCCGACGCCAAGGACAAGATCCTCGACCGCATCCGCTCGATGCACGGCGGCAAGCTCTACGACTCGCGATTCGGCGACCGGATGCGCGGCGAGGGCCCGATCGCCGACATCATCGCCCGCATGTTCAAGACCTCCTGCCGCCGCCTCGACCTCAACACCCAGCCCTGGCCCGTCACCGCCGCGGCCTTCCGCAAGCCGCCGAAGGACGGCGACCAGATGCGGCTGTTCGAGTGAAGGGATCACGCGGGGACGTTCGTGCCTTTTTCCACGGGCCTGAAGACGAGAAGGGTCGCAAGGACGTACCATAACCGTCACCTCAGGCCGTCCCGGCATCGGCAAGTCACGGGGAGCGGACGACGAAGTCGCATCCCTCGGCCGGCGGCGGCGTGAGATTAACGATCGTGATCTTCGCAGCCGCCGCGCCCGCCCCCGGTTACGTGCGACCGGGACGTCCGCCGGCGGGACTTCGCCCGCCCCGCATTCGTCGGGGCGGGCGCGGCGTCGCGACCTCAGGCTCGCTGCGGAGCACGGTCCCCTTCTCGAAATCCCCGCTGACGGAGATGTCATGCGACCCGACCGAACGCGAACGCTCATCCTGGGACTCGCCGCGATCCTCGCCACGGCCGCCGACGCCCGGTGTGAGGAGCGGCCGAACATCGTCGTGATTCTCGCCGACGACCTCGGCAACGCCGACCTCGGCTACCGGGGCAGCCCGATCCGGACCCCCAACATCGACGGCCTGGCCAAAGGGGGCGTGCGGCTGGAATCCTACTACGGTCTACCGCTCTGCACGCCCGCCCGAGCGGCCCTGCTGACCGGCCGTTACCCGATGCGGCAAGGCCTGCAAACGCTTGTGATCTTCCCCAGCCACAAGTACGGCCTGCCCACCGACGAGACGACGCTGCCCCAGGCGCTGAAGGAAGCCGGCTACCAGACGGCCATGGTCGGCAAGTGGCACCTCGGCCACGCCGACCGAAAGTACTGGCCGCAGAACCGCGGGTTCGACCACTTCTACGGCAACCTCGTCGGCGAGGTCGACTACTTCACGAAGGAGCGCGGCGGCGTCATCGACTGGCAGCGCAACGGCACGTTCCTGCGCGAGGAAGGCTATTACACCGACCTGATCGGCGCCGAGGCCGTCGGCCTGATCGAGAATCACGACGCCGCCAAGCCCCTCTTCCTGTACGTCGCCTCGCTGGCGGCCCACGCGCCGTATCAGGCCCCCCGCGAGGCGATCGACGCGTACAAGGACGTCTTCCCGGACGATCAGAAGCGGACCTACGCGGCGATGATCACGAGCATGGACGCCATGATCGGGCGGATCGTCTCCGCGCTGGACAAGAAGGGGATGCGGGAGAACACCGTCATCTTCTTCACAACGGACAACGGCGGGGCCACAAGCTCGCTGTTCGCGACCGGCGCACGCTCGCGGGAGGAGCGCGAGCACGAGATCGGCGCCAAGCCGCCGTGCTCGAACGCGCCCTTCCGCGGCGGCAAGGGGACGCTCCACGAGGGCGGCGTGCGGCTGCCTGCGATCGTCAACTGGCCCGCCAGGCTCAAGCCCGCCGTCGTCGACGCGCCGCTGCACCACGTCGACCTGATGCCGACCCTGCTCGCGATCGCCGGGGCCAAGGGCGATCCGGCCAAACCCTTCGACGGTCGCGACGCCTCCGACGCCCTCGCCGAGGGCAAGCCCTCGCCGCATGAAGACATCCTGATCAACGTCGAGGTCTTCCGTGGCGCGATCCGCAAGGGCGACTGGAAGCTCATCAAGGTCGCCACCCTCCCCGGGAAGACCGAGCTGTTCGACGTGGCGAAGGACCCCGGCGAGACGCACAACCTCGCGGCGGAGCGCCCGGACGTGGTGAAGGACCTCGAAGCCCGCCTCCTCGCCTACGCGAAGGAGCAGAAGATGAGCGAGTGGCTCAAGTCGCAGGTCGACTACCTCGGCTTCCAGAGCGGGACCGTCCTCGATCCCGACTACGACATCGACGGCGGCCTGCCGACCGAGAAGCCCGCGCTGCCGCCGAAGTGAAGCAACGGGCGGGGCCCGGGCGATCGGGTCGCGGGCAAAACCTCGACCGCAGGCGGCCGTACGAATAGACTCGGATCCACCCAGCCCCAGGGACCTCCGTAAGTCATGAGGGAGGCCGAGCCATGGTGGATCCGATCGACGAAGCCGCCCCGGCCGCTTTGGAGCCCAGCCGTCGGTTCGGTTTGGGCGACGTCATGATCCTCGTCGCGGCGGCGGGCTTCGGGCTGGCGATCGCCCGGATCCCGCTCTCGGCCCGAGGCTCCATGCTCTCCTGGAGGCCGGGCGCCGGGCCGTGGGGCGGCAGGGCGATCCACCTGCTGATGCGTTTGTCGGCCGTGATCGGCCCTGTGGTCGCGGCGCTCACGGTCGCGGCGGTCGTGGTCCGGCTCCGGCATCCCCGGCCGAGGTTGCGGCGGCTGGTCCGACAGCCGGGCCTGGTGGCGTGCGTCGCGGCCACCATCGCCCTCGCCATGACCCTCGTGCAGATCACCCCGACGACGATCATGGCCATCGGATCGGGGACCTTGCCCGCCTGGATGTACGACCTCCGGGTATTTGTCGCGCGATCGTGCGGCTACTCGGTCGTCGGGGCCTGGCTGGCCCTTTCATTCAGCGGGCGTTGGCGGTCGGAACGGGGCTGGATCGACCGATTCGGCCGGACGATGGGCGTCGCCTGGCTCGTCGCCGTGGCGATGGACCTCGTGACCCCCTGGATCGAGTATCTGCGATGGTGATCGCGACGGGCCCTCGCCAGATTCCTCGCCCCGCCGCCGGCGGGGCATCGACGTCTGACAGATGTCATGGTAAGCTCGACGACGTTGGTTGGAGGGTGACTTCCGAAACCACTTGGCGGTCCGAGCGATGGATGACCCGATCGGCGTTTCGCCCGCGATCACGCCTTGCACCCGGCGTCCGTTCGGCCTGTCCGACGCGATGATCCTCGTCGCCGCGGCGGCGATCGGGCTGGCCCTCGCGCGAACGCCGGCGGCGTTCGTCGCCCACATGTTCTCGCGGATGCCGTCCCGCCCGCCCGTCCACAGGACGTTCGCCTATCTCTACGATGGGTTCGCGGCGGCCTTTCCGATGGTCGCGGCGCTGACGCTGGCGGCGATCCTCCTGCGGTTCCGTCGGCCGCGGCCGACCTTCCGGCGACTCGTCAGGCAACCGGGGCTGATCGCGTGCGCGGCGGCCGCGACGGCCCTTGTGATCGGCCTGCTGCATAGCCTTCCCGTCGGGTTCAACTTCATGGGGACCTCGGGCTTCGACGGCTGGACGTATTACGCGAGCATCACGGAATCGCACGCGTGCGACTACGCGGTCGTCGGGGCCTGGCTGGCGACGGCCCTCAGCGGTCGCTGGCGGCCCGAGCGAAGCTGGATCGATCGTCTCGGCCGGGTTCTGGGCGCGGCCTGGATCGGGGTGATCGTCCTCGAATTCGTGGTGACCTGGGCCTTCCAATCCGGATGGTGAGGCCGTCGCGGCCCCGCAGAGACTGGCCTTCAGGCTGGCCCGATTGCCTTGCGCAGCCCACGCGGTCTACCATGGGCGCGGCGGGCCGGCCAAGAATCGGCCGGGCTCGACGAATACCCGACCGACCTTTCCCGCGACGCGTCCGCGGCCCGGTCGGTGTCGAAATAGGAACGAGAATGGACGCGAACCTTCGAGGATGGTCCCCATGACGAGCAGACGAAGTTGGTTCCACCTCACCCTGGCCGCGGCGATCGCGGCGGGCGCCTGGGGCGGTCGGCCGGCGCGGGCGCAGGAGAAGCCCCCGGAGGCCGAGGCCAAGAAGGCCGAGCCCGAGAAGAAGCCCGAGCCGCCCAAGCCCCGCATCGCCGTCTTCCGGCTCTCGGGCGCGATCAAGGAGACGCCCACCGACGACGTCTTCAACTTCGGCGGCGAGTCGTCGACGCCCCTCTGGACGCTCGTCGAGCGACTCGACAAGGCGGCGAAGGATCCGGCCGTCAAGGCGGTCGTCGTGATCCTGGAGAGCCCGACCATCGGCCCCGCGCAGGTCAGCGAGCTGCGGCAGGCGTTCGAGCGGGTCAAGGCGGCGGGCAAGGAGGTGATCGGCCACGCCGACAACGTCGGCAGCCTGGGCCAGTATGTGCTGCTCAGCGGGGCCTCGCGGCTCAGCGTCGTCCCCACCGCCGACCTCTGGATCACCGGCATCTACGGCGAGGCGCCCTACCTCCGCCACATGCTGGAGAAGATCGGCGTGAAGCCCGACTTCCTCACCTGCGGCGACTACAAGAGCGCCGCCGAGATGTTCATGCGCGACGGCCCCAGCAAGGAGGCCGAGTCGATGCAGAACTGGCTGCTCGACAGCCTGTTCGACACGATGGTCGCCCGGATCGCCGCCGGCCGCAAGGTCAGCCCCGAGCTGGTCAAGGCCTGGATCGACAGCGGCCCGCACACCGCCGAGAAGGCCAAATCGCTGGGCGTCCTCGACGCCGTCGAGCACCGCCAGGAGCTTGAGGCGCACCTCAAGAAGACCTACGGCGCCGACGTGGTCCTCGACCGCAAGTACGGCAAGAAGGAGGAGCCCAAGCTCGACGCCTCGACGCCGTTCGGGATCTTCAAGTTCTTCGGCGACGTGATGGCGGCCTCGAAGGTCGACAAGAAGAAGCCGGCCGTGGGGGTCGTCTACGTCGACGGCCCGATCGTGGTCGACAAGTCGGCCGGGATGTCCGCCTTCCAGGACGGCGAGGCCGCCTCGACGACCATCCGCCGGGCCCTCGACGACGCGGCCAACGACGACTCGATCAAGGCCGTCGTCCTCCGCGTCGACTCGCCGGGCGGCTCGGCGCTGGCCAGCGAGATCATCCTCGACGCCACTCGCCGCGTGAAGGCGAAGAAGCCGCTCGTCGTCTCGATGGGCGACGTCGCCGGCAGCGGCGGCTACTACGTCGCCTGCGCGTCCGACGCCGTCTTCGCCGACGAGGCCACCATCACCGGCTCCATCGGCGTCGTCAGCGGCAAGATGGCGGTCGGCGGCCTCTACGAGAAGCTCGGCGTCGCGTTCAAGGCCTACCGACGCGGCCAGAACGCCGGCATGCTCGCCTCGGGCGACCTCTTCACGCCGGCCGAACGCCTCAAGATGCAGAGCTACATGGACGAGATCTACGGCGTCTTCAAGGGCCACGTCGTCGCCATCCGCGGCGGCAAGCTCAAGAAGCCGATCGACGACCTCGCCGGCGGCCGCGTCTACACCGGCAAGCAGGCGATCGAACTGGGCCTGGTCGACAAGCTCGGCGGCTTCCACGACGCGGTCGCGCACGCCGCCGAGGCCGCCAAGATCGCCGACTACGACGTCCGCACGATCCCCCGCGCCAAGTCGATCCTCGAAGAGATCGTCGAGCAGTCCTCGGGCGACGACGACCGCAAGGGCCTCGTCCGCTCGGCCGTGCCGTCCTCGATCCTCCTCGAACAGGCCGCGCCGATCCTGAAGGCCCTCGACCCCGCCCGCGCCGACGCCGTCCGGACGGCCCTCGGCCGCCTGGAGCTGATCCGCCGCGAGGGCGTCGTCGCCATGATGCCCGAGCTGGGCCTCGGCCGTTGAGAGACGGTCCCTGAAGCTCGAACGCACTCCCCGACGCCTCCCCCCTTCCCTCGCGGGCCCGGGGGGAGGCGTCGTTTCGATCGACGCCTCGGAAAACGCCGAGCCTGGCAGGGTGGGCACTGCCCAATTTTTCAATCATATGATGACGTAGGCGGTTCCAATCCTACAAGGCTGGGGCGGGTGCTCAGTCTGAGATATCGCCTGGCGACGGTATCTCATGAAGTTTCGCCAATTCGCAGGCACGTCCGAGGATGTGTTCGGCTGCTATCTCTGGCTCGGGGCCAGCGTCGACGAGGAGCCATCGATTCCAGCCGGGGGACCACACCCCGGAAGTCTGGACATTGAAGCTGCTGGCCAAGCCGTAGGTGACCGCGATCCGCCGCTTGAAGTCTGTGACGTAAAAATCGTGCCACGAATCACGGCCGGCGAGGACGGTGCGCACTCGTTGCGGGTTGCGAGCGCTCAGGAAGTCATGCGCGGCTGACTCGGCCGTTCGAGGGCATGCCCAGTATCGCCACCAGAGCGCTTCGAACACCCCGAGCCTCCACGATCTCGATCCAACTAGAATTCATTACATAAATTTACAACTATATATTATCGCTTCATCGATCGCCATTGTCAGGCTATTGTACCTAGTGACAGTCGACCTCGTCTCCTGGGCCAAGACCTTGCAGGGTGGGCACCGCCCACCTTCCGATCCTCTGATGAGGTGGGCGGTGCCCACCCTACAAGACTTGACCTCAGAGCCGGCGATGCCGTTTTGCTCTACGAATTCGCGGTAGTGCGTCGGCCACATGGCAAGCTCCTAACCAGGTGTATACGGACGACTGGCGTCTTTTCTTCGCCCTCAGGTCCGAGTGGGGTGGCAACGCCCACCTTCCGATCATTTGAAGAGGTGGGCGGCGCCCATCCTACTGGAAACGCCGAAGGCCGCCGGCGCGGGGCGCGGGCGGCCTTCGGGGGACTGCATGGCGTCGGGGCGGCTCAGGCGTGGATCGAGAAGCCCTTGCGGTAGTCGCGGCGGATGAACTGGTCGGCGTCGGGGTGGTTCTTGACCTTCATGGCCTCGGCGTCCCACTCGATGCGGGAGCCGACCTTGAGGGCGACGACGCCGAGCAGGACGGTCTCGGTGAGCCGGCCGGCGTAGTCGAAGTTCGAGTGGGCCTTCTTGGGGTCGTTGGACTGGATGGCCTCGACGAACTCCTTGAAGTGGCCCGGCGACTTCGTGTAGTGGGGCTCGGGCTTCTTGTAGTCCTTGCCGTACTGGTCGCGCGGCAGGAGCGTGTACTCCGCGCCGTAGTCGTTCTTGGAGAAGAACGAGCCCTTCTCGCCGACGATCAACAGGCCGCTGCCGGTCGGGTCCTCGCCGTTGAGGAGGGCCTTGTAGGCGCGCTTCTCGTTGGGCAGGTTGTTGCCGCCGTCGTACCAGGTGAGGCTCAGCGGGGCGCGGCCCTCGCGCTCGCCGAAGTAGGTCTTGATGATCGACCAGGTGGGGTACGTCTGGTTGTCGACGATGCCCGAGGTGTCGACGATCTCGGCGCCGAGCGGGTCGAAGAGGTCGAGGCCCTTGGCGGCGACGTTGATGGTGTGGCAGGCCATGTCGCCCAGGGCGCCGGTGCCGAAGTCGAGCCAGCCGCGCCAGTTGAACGGGTGGTAGCCGTCGTGGTAGGGGCGGTCGTGGGCGGGGCCCAGGAACTCGTACCAGTTGACGTGGTTGGGGATGCCGGGATAGTTCTTGAACCCGGCGATGCCCTGCGGCCACACGGGCCGGTTGGTCCAGACGTGGATCTCCTTGACGCGGCCGATGGCCCCGCCGCGGAGCAGGTCGGCGCCCTCGCGAAGGCCGTTCTCGGCGGTCCCCTGGTTGCCCATCTGGGTGCAGAGCTTCTTCTCGGCGGCCAGGGTGCGGAGCAGCCGGGCCTCCTCGATCGACCAGGTCAGGGGCTTCTGGACGAAGGCGTGCTTGCCCAGCCGCATGGCCATGACGGCGGCCGGGGCGTGCGAGTGGTCGGGCGTGCTGACGGTGACGGCGTCGATCTTGTCGCCCTGCTCCTCCAGCATCTTGCGGTAGTCGACGTACTTCTTGGCGTTGGGGTACTTCGCCCCCATCTTGTCGAGCGTCTTCTCGTCGATGTCGCAGAGGGCCACGATCTCGCCGTGACGGCCGGCGTCGTTGGTGTCGCTGTCGCCCTTGCCGCCGACGCCGATGCAGGCGAAGCGGACCTTCGAGTTCGGCGACTCTTCGGACGCCCGCGCGATCGCCGGCGCGCCGCCGCCGAGGAAGCTCCCGGAAGCCCCGACGAGGGCGGATCGGGTCAGAAAGTCACGACGTTTCATGGGCGCACGGCTCCTGGGATGCGGAGGGAGGACGGCCTGCGTCGAGGCCGGATGTCTTTGGATATCAGGATGCCGCGCGCGCCGGGCCGCCGCAAGCGCCCGCCGCCCTCTCAAGGCGACTCGTCGGCCGCCGCCCGCAGCATCGCGGCCATGCCCTCGAACAGGGCGCCGAGGGTCGACGCCGCCTCGGCCGGGGCCTCGATGACGACCCCGCCCGCGTCGCCCCGACGGATGCGGAGCTGCGAGAAGAGCCGCCGGACCTCGCCCTCGTCGAGCGGCGGGGCGGCCCGACGGGGCTCGACGACCGCCTCGGCCGTCGGCTCGGGCCCGTCCCCCGCGAGGGCGTCGTCGCCGGGCTCGACCAGCTCGTCGAACGGGTCGGGCGCGTCGTCGGCGACCTCCAGGTCGGACGGGTCGAACGCCTCGACCTCGACGCCGTCTCCGCCCCGCGCGTCGTCGGCGACCGCGTCCTCGTAGAGCTTCTGCGCCCGGCTCAGGAACGAGCCCGACTGGTCGAAGTGGACGGCGTCGCTCGACCCGTCGAACAGGCCCTTGAAGAACGCCTGTTTCGAGCCCACCAGATCGGCGATCCTCGACTCGATCCCCTGCTCCGAGACGAGGTTGTAGACGTCGATCGGCGACTCCTGGCCCAGCCGGTAGATCCGGCCGATCCGCTGCTCCAGCACGGCCGGGTTCCAGGGCAGCTCCAGGTTCACGACGCTGTTCGCCGCCTTCTGGAGGTTCAGCCCCACCCCGCCGGCGTCGGTCGCGAAGAGAATGCGGAACGCGGGGTCGTCGTGGAACTCGACGATGTTCTGCGTGCGGCGCTTCGTGTTCTCGGCCCCGGTGAAGTAGCCCGCGCGCAGGCCGGCCTCGGCCAAAATGTCGCCCACGGCCCAGTGCGCCAGGTGGAGCATCCGCCGCCACTGGCTGAAGACCACCACCTTGCGGCCCTGGTCGAGCACCAGTTGCCGCACGAGCTGCCGCAGCTCGATCAGCTTGGGCGCCGACAGGCTCTGGATCAGCGCCGGGTCGGGCTTGCGGCCCCGGATCGACGGCCAGACCTCCTCGAACTGGAGCTGCGCCAGGCCGTTGGAGATGATCCGCTGGGCCGTCATCAGGCTCATCAGGCGGAGGAACTCGGGCTGCTTGAGCCCGCGCTTCGCGGCGATGCTCAGGAGCCGGGCGATCGGGGCGTTGAGCGCGTCGTGCTCCTCGGCCTGGGCCTCGGTCATCTCGACGGGGACGCGGACGTCGGTCCGCGGCGGCAGCTGGTCGAGCACCTCGCTGCGGACGCGCCGGAGCATGCACGGGGCCAGCCGCTCGCGGAGCGTCTCCAGGTTGCGGACGCCGAGCAGCTCCTTGCGGCCGTCGCCGCGGATCGCGTGGATCGACGGCAGCCGCCACTTGGGCTCGAGCGCGTCGTCGTCGACCCACTCGACGACCGACGCCAGCTCCTCGACGCGGTTCTCCATCGGCGTGCCGGTGAGCACCAGCCGGTAGCGCGGGTCGAGCCCCTTGACCGAGAGCGCGGTCTTCGTCTGCCAGTTCTTGATCCGCTGCGCCTCGTCGAGCACCACCAGGTCCGGGGCCCACCCCTTCGCCAGGTCCAGGTCGCGCAGGAGCTGCTCGTAGTTGATGATCAGGAAGCCCTGGGCGGTCTCGGCGTAGATCGCCTCGCGCTCGGCAGGAGAACCGTCGAGGATCCGGACGGGCAGCTCGGAGAACTGCGCCCACTCGCGGGCCCACTGGGGCTTGAGGCTCGCCGGGGCGATGATCAACCCGCGTTTGATGCGCCCGAGCCGCATCAAGATCGTGCAGCAGGCGATGGCCTGCGCCGTCTTGCCGAGGCCCATGTCGTCGGCCAGGAGCATCCGCGTGGTCTGGAGGAAGCGCGTCACCCCCTCCTTCTGGTAGGGGTAGAGCGGTCGCGACAGCACCTTGAAGGCCGTCTTCAGCTCCGAGGGCCAGACGGCGTCGCGGACCACCCGGTCGAGCCGGGCCTTCTCGCGCGTGAGCACGGCTAGCAGGGCCGGGTCGTAGCGAGGGGAATCGGGCCCGGCGGGGACGACCTTCAGGAGCGTCTCGACGAGGTTGAGCCGCTGCTGGGGCGCGTCGCGGAACGCATACCGGAGCACCCCCTTGCCGTCGCCGGCTTCCTGGAACAGGTAGCGGACGTCGGCCTTCCCCTGGGCGTACTTCGAGAGCTTCGCCGTATTCTCGTAAACGACCCGATCGAGCCAGTCGCCGGGGCCGGTCAGGGGGCGGATCGGATCCCAGGCGAGGCCCTCGGAGCGGGGCGTCTCGGCGCGCTCCTTGAGCGCCCTGGCCACAAGCTTGGGCTTCGCGTGCACATGTTCCAGGACGGCCAGGACGTGCTTGCAGACGCCGAGCGAATTCTTGAGGAAGTCGGGGCAGTCGCAGCGGCCGTCGATCGGGTCGACGCTGCGGATCAGCGTGTGATAGGGCCGGACGTTCGGCCCCTTGCGGCCCGTCCCGTAAAGGCCCACGACGCGGCCGCCGGCGGGCTTCGACTTGATCCTCAACTCTTCTTTCCGCGCCGAGTCCAGCCGCCGCAGGAGCGCGTCGAGCGCATCGGCCCGCACCGGCCACTCGTCGGCGGGGACGACGCTCATGATCTGGCCGGCGAGCAGGTCGGCCGGGATCGCCCCCCCCTTGCGGCCGACCTGCGCCCGGAGCGATTCGAGCGCCTCGAGTTCGCGATCGATCTCGACGAGATCCCGATTCTCCAGGACTTCCCGGGCCTTCTCCAGCAGGGCGACGATGGAACTCATGCGGCGGCTCGCTCGTCAGGCGGTCGGGACGGTGGGGACGGATCGGGGAATTGTCTCAAGTTCCCGATGAAGTCGCCAAGGTCGATCACCGAAGCCCGGGGTCGTAGACCTCACGGCCATGGCGATTTTCGCGGTCGCGCCGGATCTGCGGAAGCCTTCAAACGGCCTGGAAGGTCGTGAGGCCCGGGTGCGACCCGCGGGTCATCGTCGCGCGGCCGTTGGCGGCGAGGTGTTCGAGGACGAGGTAGATGGTCTCGGCCGACTCGGGCGCGCCGACGGCCGCGGCGATCTGGTCGGCGGTCTGGGGCGTCGCGGAGAGCCCGGCGCGGGCCTGGTCTTGCAGCGCGAGCACGCTCGCGGCGGCCTTCTTGCCCGCCTCGACGCCCGGCTGGTGGTAGGCGTTGATGCCGACGAGCGTCGCATAGAAGCCGACGGTACGCTCGAAGAGCGCGATCAGGGCGCCGACGATCCGGGCGTCGACGCGCGGGACGGTGATGGTCGCCGACTTCCGGTCGTTGGCGAAGAGGGCCTCGCGGGTGCCGAGCAGGAAGCCGTGGAGGTAGTCGCCCGGGGTGACGCCGGGCTCGACCTCCCCGCCGGCGCCGCCGTCTTCCAGGACGCGAATGAAGGTCGCGAAGAAGTTGTTCACGCCGTCGCGGAGCTGCTGGACGTAGGCGTGCTGATCCGTGGATCCCTTGTTGCCGTAGACGCTGATGCCCTGGTCGACGCGGTTGCCGTCGAGGTCGAGCCGCTTGCCGAGCGACTCCATCACGAGCTGCTGGAGATAGCGGCTGAAGAGCAGCAGCCTGTCCTTGTACGGCAGGACGACCATGTCCTTCGACCCCCGACCGTCGGTCGCCAGGTACCACGTCAGGGCGAGCAGCGCGGCGGGGTTCCTGGCGGCGTCGTGGACGCGGGTCGCCTCGTCCATCGCGGCCGCGCCGGCGAGCACGGCCTTCATGTCGAGGCCCTGGAGCAGGCCCGGGACGAGTCCCACGGCCGAGGTCTCGCTGGTCCGGCCGCCGACCCAGTCCCACATCGGGAACCGGGCCAGCCAGCCTTCCTTCGTCACGGTCTGGTCGAGCTTCGACCCGGCCCCGGTGACGGCCGCGGCGTGCTTCGCGAAGTCGAGGCCCGCCGCGCGGAAGGCCTCGGCGACGACGAGCATGCCGTTGCGGGTCTCGGGGGTGCCGCCCGACTTGCTCATGACGACGACCAGGGTCTCGTCGAGCGCGGCGCCGATCCGTTCCAGCTCGCGGGCGATGCCGTCGGGGTCGGTGTTGTCGATGAAATGGGCGTGCAGCTTGTCCGTCGTCGGGTCGCCCAGGGCGTCGGCGAGGAACTCCGGGCCGAGCGCCGAGCCGCCGATGCCGATCGACAGCACCCGCGTGAACTTCGGCTTGCGCTCGGGCCTGATCGCGCCGGCGTGGACCTTGGCGGCGAACGCCTCGATGGCGGCCAGGGTGTCCTTGATCTCGGCGGTGATCTCGGCCGAGGGCGCCAGCTCGGGGGCGCGCAGCCAGTAGTGGCCGACCATCCGGTCCTCGTCGGGGTTGGCGATCGCCCCCTTCTCCAGGGCGTCCATGGCGGCGAACGCCTTGTCGAGCGCGGGCCGCATGCGTTCGACGAAGTCGTCGTCGAAGGCCATGCGGCTGACGTCGAGCGAGACGTCGAGGGCGGGGACCTGGCAGAGCGAGGTCTGGAAGCGTTTCCACAATTCCTGGGCGTTCATGGCGTCGCTCGCAAGTTCTAGTCGGAGGATCAGGACGTCAGGATCAAGAGCGTCATGGCCAGCCCGGCGATCGCCAGGACCGAGGCCACGACCAGGGTCGTGCGGAGGTGCAGCTGCGGGTTCGCGACCCCGGCGCGTAGGGACTCGATGTAGGTCCGGTGCCGGAGCGCCGCGGTCAGGCAGACGCCCACGCCGAAGGCGACGATCGCCGAGCCGAGCACCGGGGCCAGCGGCGAATGTCGGCCCGGCGAGGGCTCAGCCGACTCCATGCCCCGGAGCAGGAAGCCGAACCGGGCGATCAGGAAGCCGAATCCCATCAGGCCCAGCGACGTCCGCACCCAGGCGAGATAGGTCCGCTCGGCGGCCAGGTAGACGCGCGGGTCGTCGACCGGCTTGCGTGGTTCGGCGTCCATGAATGTCCCGTGAATCGCGACGTCTCGGGGCGGCTCTCCTTGGCCGCCGCCGCCCGTCGCCCCTTATCATCGCACGGAAGACCGACATGATACACCCCGCACCCTCCCCCCGAGGACGACGCCCGCCATGACGACGCCCCGCATCCTCCCCGCCCTGCTCCTGCTCGCCACGCCGGCCTTCGCCGGGGCCGACGACCTGGGCGACGTCCGGCTGAACCAGGTCCAGGTGATCGGCTCGCACAACTCGTATCACGTCGAGCCCCCGGCCGGCGTGCTGGCGGTCATCGCCCGCGCCAACCCCCGGGGGGCCGAGTCGCTCCAGTACTCGCACCCGCCGCTGGCCGAGCAGTTCGAGGCCCGCAAGATCCGCCAGATCGAGCTCGACGTCTTCGCCGACCCCGACGGCGGCCTCTACGCCGACCCCGCCATCCGCAAACTGGCCGCGCTCACGGGGAAGGACCTCGGTCCCGAGCCCGACCTCGACGGCCGGCTCCGCAAGCCGGGGATGAAGGTCCTGCACGTCGCCGGGGTCGACTACCAGTCCACCGCCCCGACGTTCGTCGACGCGCTCAGCCAGGTCCGCTCGTGGTCGCGGCTGAACCCGAAGCACGTGCCGATCCTCATCCTCGTCGAGTTGAAGACGGCCGAGGAGGTGCGGATCGGCGGCAAGTTCATCCCCTTCGACGCCGCCCGGCTCGCCGAACTGGAGGCCGAGATCCACTCGGTCTTCCCGCGCCCCGAAATCCTCGCCCCCGACGACGTCCGGGGCGATTCGAAGTCGCTCCCGGACGCGATCCGCGCGCGGGGCTGGCCCAAGCTCGACGCCGTCCGCGGCCGCGTGATGTTCGCGCTCGACAACACCGGCGCCGAGCGCGACACGTACCTCAAGGGCCACCCCGCGCTCGCCGGCCGGCTGATGTTCGCCAGCGTCGACGAGGGCGACCCGGCCGCGGCCTGGTTCAAGATCAACGAACCGATCGGCCGCTTCGACGACATCCAGCGCCTGGTGAAGGCCGGCTTCCTCGTCCGCACCCGGGCCGACGCCGACACCCGCCAGGCCCGCGACGGCTCGACCGCCATGCGCGACAGGGCGCTCGCGAGCGGCGCCCAGTTCGTCAGCACCGATTACCCCACGCCCGATCCGCGTTTCACCGAGTACCGCGTCGAACTCCCCGGCGGAGTCGTCGCCCGCTCCAACCCCGTCAGCGGCGACCGCGCGTGGGACGGCGTCGACCTGGAACGCGGGCGCTGAACCGGGTCGCGATCACTGCGGGGCGGCCGGTTCGAGGGCCGCGGCGCCGGCCGAGGACGGGGCGAGGACGGCGTCGAGCGTCGTCTCGGCGTTCGGCGGGCGGACGTTGCGCAGGGTGAGCCGAAGTCGCCCCTGGGATCCGGCGATCGCCCCGGCCAGGTCGGCGTGGCTCTGCGTCGGCCGGCCGTTCGCGGTCAGGAGGATGTCGCCGGCTTCGAGGCCCGCCCGCTGCGCCGGGCCGCCGGGGTTGACCGTCGCCACATAGAGGCCGTATCGGGTGGTCCCGTCGGCCGCCTGGAGCGGTACGGGGACGGTGAGGACTCCCAGGACGTAAGGGGCGGCCGCGGCGGGGCGGCTCGCGGGGAGCATCAAGACGGTCGAGCCGAGCTGGTTGTTTCGAGTGTTGATGAAGTCGACGGTCGTCCGGTCGACGTGGCCGACGACGTCTTCGGGGCCCCGGATCGGTACGCCGTCGAGGGTGAAGATCTGATCGCCGGGCTCGAAGCCGACCGAAGACGCCGGCGATCCGGGCGCGGCGGGGCGGGTCAGCCGGGCCGCCAGGTGGTCGCGGAAGGGGATGAGCTGGTACGAAATCCCCAGGTTGGCGGCGAACAGCTCGACCCCGCCCCCGGCCCTTGCGTCGCGCCGCGAGGCGAGCTGGAAGGCGAACGGGGTCTGGTCGGGCTGGGCCAGCAGGATCCGATGGGTGTCGGGGTCGGTGACGGGCTGGCCGGCCGCGGCGTCGGCCAGGCGGCTTTCGCGGAAGCCGCGATAGAAATCCCGGGTCCCCTCGCGGACGCGCGGGAAGAGCTCCTTCCACTCCACGAATCCGTCCCTGGGCGCGACGTCCAGCTCGTCGGTCGGGGCCATGATGAGGCTCGTGAGGACGGCCGTGAAGAAGCTGCCGGTCTCCGCGGTGGTGATCGACGCCTCGCCGCGGCGGGCGGCCGGGTCGTAGGTCGACGAGGTCAGGTCGACGAGCCCCTGGTGCTCGAACATCAGCATTTGCAGGACCGTCGGCCCACTCGGCGCGCCGGGGGCCGGGTTGCCGGGCGTCGGGGGCTGCGGGGGCGCGGCAGGCAGGAGGTTCGCGCAGCAGTCGCTCAGCAACACCGTCAGACGCGCGCCCTTGGCGGTCAGGGCGTCGCGCAGCTGGGAGCGCAGCAGCGTCTGCGGAACGGGGCGGCCGTCGGGCCCGCGGGCTCCCATCAGGCCCAGCATGTGGCCCTGATCGTCGAGGGTCGCGCCATGGCCCGTGTAATAGAACAGGAGCGTGTCGTTCGGGTCGACCTTCAGGCTCGCGATGTACAGGAGCAGATTCCGGGGCGTGACTTCCCGACCCCGGAAGACCTTGCCCACGAGCTGGTCGTCGGCCCCCAGCCCGAGGCTGAGCGCCGCGTTCACGTGCTCCAGATCCAGGTCGAGGCCGGCGAGCTGCGAGTTGTCGTCGACGACGAGGATCGCCTGGATGACCCGACGGCCATCGGCCCTCGCGGACGCCGTTCCGGAGTTCAAGTTCGAGATCGTCGCGAGCGCCAGCAGCAGGACCGACCGGCTCCGGCGGGCGGGTGACCAGGCCATCGCACGTCTCCATCAACGCGAGGGTTCGGCTGGGAAGGGGTCGGCGGCGTTCGATATCCGTCGCCCGACGTGATGTCGCCCCGATCCGCGCCACTCGCCCTCGAAGCGAATCCCGGTCCCGCGCCGGCCTGACTGGATCGAAGCGTCCATCCATCCTATGCGAGGCGCCCCGGGATGTTCGCCGACGAATCGGGCTCTCGCGGGGAATTTTCGAAGCGGGGCGAGGACGCCCGGGGGAAGACCATGCAATCAGGCTTCCGGGGCCGTCGTCGCGATCGATGTAATCGGCCCTGGCGGACGAATCGTTTCAAGCCGGCCGGCGCGAGGGGTCGATAAGGTCCGCATAAGCGGTGCGCCCGGAATATCGTCGAGGGCGCGCGGCGACGGCGGAAATCGGGCCGGGGGACGATGACTGTGACGTCAGCGGCGACCAAAAGCGGGCGGAGGGCGAGGGCGATCGGGGCATGGGCCCTCGCCCTCGGACTGCTCGCGCCATGGCGGTCGACGACGTTCGCGGCGGGCGACGGGACGATCCCGCCGATCTACCACAAGGAGCGCTCGTTCCGGATCCCGTTCGACCTCGGCGGCAAGGACTACAGTCGTATCAAGGAGTTGCAGCTCTGGGCGTCGGAAGACGCCGGGTTCAACTGGTACTCGGTGAGCAAGACGACGCCCGACCAGAAGGTCTTCACGTTCCGGGCCCGCCGCGACGGCGAGTACTGGTTCGCCGTGCGGACGATCTCGATGACCGGCCAGGCCTCTCCCGCCACGGAAGAGACGATCAAGCCCGCCCTGCGGGTGATCGTCGACACCGTCCCGCCGACGCTCGTCCTGGAGTCGAACGGCCGACAGGGCAGCGTGGCGAAGGTGCGCTGGGAGGCCAAGGACGAGAATCTGGAACTGAAGTCGCTGACCCTGGAATACCAGCTCCCCGGCGCGCGGGATTGGAAGCGGATCCCGGTCCGCCGACCCGCCCTCCTGGGGACGGAGAGCTGGAACGCCAACACGGTCGAATCGATCCGGGTCCGGGGGTCGGTGGTGGATAAGGCGGGCAACCCGTTCGAAACCGAGGTCGACCTGCCCGAAGGGGCCTCCGCGCCGCCCGACATGGCGACGCTCGACCCGGAGGCCGGTTCGGCGCCGCCGGTCGAGCCGTTCCGACGGGGCCGTTCGCCCATCGAGGCCGATTCCAGCTTTACGCCGGTCGAGGACGATCCGGCGACCTCGCCGGCCCCCCGCTCCGGTTCGGCCGGCTGGGGAGGCGGCGGGAGCCGGCGGCCGATCGCCAAGCAGGCCCGCGCCGGCTCCGAGTCGCTCCTCTCCTCGTCGCCGCCGGCCCCGAATTGGGACGCCGCCACCGGCACCGCGGCGACGCCCACGCCGGCGCCGGTGCCGGCGTCGAACCTCGGCGCCGATCCCGCGCCGGCTCGCCCTCCCGGCTTCCCCGATCCCTTCCCGAATTCCGGCGGCGGCGTCGCCGGCGCGAGCCCCGGGGGCGGCCCTGCGGCGACCGGCGGCGAGGCGGGGGCCGCGACGATGCTGGTCGGCAACCCCCGGTTCCGGCTCAAGTACGAAGTCCAGGATCCCGGCCCGGGCGGCCGAGCGGCGCTCGTCGAGCTGTGGATGACCCGCGACGGCGGCCGGACGTGGATCCGTCGCGGCGAAGACCCCGACCGGACATCGCCGATCGACGTCGACCTCGGCGGCGAGGGGACCTACGGCGTCAGCCTCGTCGCCCGGTCCAGCTCGGGCCTGGGCGACCAGCCCCCGTCACCGAACGACGTGCCCCAGACCTGGGTCGAGGTCGATTCGACCCCGCCCCGCGTCCACCTCTACAACCCCGAGATCGGCACGGGCGTCCACGCGGGCAAGGTCGCCATCTCGTGGCGCGCCGAGGACCTCCACCTCGCGCCGAAGCCGGTCTCGATCTGCTGGCGACCCGACCAGCCGGGAGCCGCGTGGGTGCCCGTCGAGCAGGCCCAGGGGCAGCAGGCCGCCGGCCAGTTCGTCTGGGCCGTCCCGCCCAACTTCCCGCCCAAGTTCCACGTCCGGGTCGAGGCCGTCGACGCGGCCGGCAACCGCGGCGGCACCGAGACGACCGACGCCAACCCGGTGATCGTCGACCGCAGCCGCCCCAAGAGCCGGATCATCGGCCTGGATTCCGACTCCCGCTCCGGCGAAGGCCCCAGCGCCCACATCAGCCGCTGAGGCCGCCGGCGGGCCGCCGCTCGCCCTTGCCCCGCGGAGCCCGAGGGGACACAATCGGCGAGGGCGACCTCATCGATCCCTGGAATCGGCATCCCGGAGCACGCGAGCCATGGCACTCGAACTGACGTACGACCTGATCGCCAAGCGGATCGATCATTCGCTCCTCCAGCCGACCCTCACCGAGGAGGAGTTGGAGTCGGGATGCGGCGTCGCCGCCGCCTACGGGGTCGCCAGCGTCTGCATCAAGCCGTTCGCCGTCGGCCTGGCCTCGCGGCTGCTGCGCGGCACGGGCGTCGAGGTCGGCACCACGATCGGCTTCCCGCACGGCGGCCACGCCACGAGCGTGAAGGTGTACGAGTCGAAGCAGGCGATCGACGACGGGGCGACCGAGCTGGACATGGTCGTCAACATCGGCCAGGTGCTGGGCGGCGACTGGATCGCCGTGGCCGCCGATATCGAGGCCGTCGTCGAGGCGGCCCACGGGCGCGACGCGATCGTGAAGGTGATCTTCGAGAACTGCTACCTGAACGACGAGCAGAAGGTCCGCCTCTGCCGCATCTGCGGCGAGGTCGGCGCCGACTACGTCAAGACCTCCACCGGCTACGGCACCGGCGGCGCGACCCGCGAGGACCTGATCCTGATGCGGGAGTCGTCCCCCGCCCGCGTGAAGCTCAAGGCCGCCGGCGGCGTCCGGACGCTCGACCAGGCCATCGAGGTCGTCGAGCTGCACTGCGACCGCTTCGGCGCCTCGAAGACCGCCGAGATCCTCGACGACCTGAAGGCCCGCCTGGCCCGTTGAAGCCGACCTCGTCGCTCATTCGACGAGACCCTGGGCCGCGAGACATCGTCCCGCGATGGGGGACTCGGGGACTTCATCGATTCTCCACAGGATTTTCGCCCCCTCTTCTCGGGGTCGCCTCCGCATTTCGATATATTAACCTTCGCAAGGATTGATGACAGTCCGCTGCCTCTTCGAGCACCCCCGATGTCGAAACCGCAAGAGACCCGTTCGCGAGTCGCCCCCTGGATCATCGCCGCGGCCGCCTGCTGGCTGTCGGTGATGCAGGGTTGCTCGAGCTCCGACGGCGTCGCCCCGCTGGACGTCCACCCGGTCAAAGGCTCCGTGAAATTGAACGACGGCAAGCCGCTCACCTCGGGGGTCGTCGTGTTCGTCCTGCCCGAGAAGGGCCTCCAATTCTCGGCGCCGGTCGACGCCGAGGGCGCTTTCGTCCTCAAGAGCCCTTACGGAGACGGCGCCCCCGAGGGGAGCTACAAGATCCGCATCGAGCGCGACCCGTCGAAGGGCGACGCTCAGGTGAAGGGCGGCCGCAAGGCGGCCCCCCTGGCCCCGTACCCCGCCAAGTACGGCGACGAGACGACGTCGGGCTTGACCGCCGTCGTGAAGCCGACGGACAACGCCCTCGAGCCGTTCGTCCTCGCAAAATAACGCCACGCCTCGACTCCGCGCGAGCCCGGCCGTCAGGTCGTGTTTCGCTCCCCGCCTCCGCTTCGCATCATCCGAACGATCAGCAAACAGCCGCTTACGGGAGAATCGTCCTTATGTCCGCGCCTTCGAAGTCCTCGACGCGATCCGCGTTCACGCTCATCGAGCTGCTGGTGGTCATCGCGATCATCGCCGTGCTCATCGCCCTCTTGCTGCCGGCCGTGCAGTCGGCCCGCGAGGCGGCCCGCCGCGCCCAGTGCACCAACAACCTGAAGCAGATCGGGCTGTCGATGCACAACTACGAGAGCGGCAACGGCTGCTTCCCGCCTTCGGGCGAGTCGACCAACTACAGCCCGGCCTCGGTGGGCTCGTCCTCGACCGTGCCGATCACCCAGTTCGCCGACGGCGGCTGGAGCTGCCTGGCCCGCGTCCTCAGCTTCATGGAGGGGGGCTCGTCGTTCAACGCCCTCAACTTCAACGCCAAGGAATACAACGAAGCGACCGGCATGAACTTCACCGGCGCCTCCACCGTCGTGTCGGCCTACCTCTGCCCGTCGGCCAACCGTTCGCCGGACGGCGGCCAGGACGGCGTCGACCCCAACGACACGATCAGCAAGACCTTCGGCCGGGGCTACGGCTACTCCGACTACGGCGCGACCTGCTACACCGACATCAGCCCCACCGGCGCGGTGGTCACCCCGGGCGGCGCCACGCCGTACCGCGACCAGTCGACCCGTGCGGACGGCCTCCTGAAGGCCGGCAAGACGACGATCGCCGAGATCACCGACGGCACCAGCAACACCATCGCCATCGGCGAGGACGCCGGCCGCGACCCCCGCTTCATCAGCCCCTACAACGAGGGCGACATGTACAAGGGCCCCATCCAGTACCCCGCCTCGTACTACGTCGGCGAGCAGGGCCCGGCGGGCGGCGCCACCAACAAGCGGCGCTACTGGCGCTGGGCCGAGCCGGACGGCGCCTACGGCGTCTCGGGCCAGCCCAACAACAAGTTCCGGCCGATGTATGAGACGGCCGCGTGGGCCCAGACCGGCGTCACCGGCGGCAACAACGCCGGCGCCAACGACGAGCTCTTCTCGTTCCACCCGGGCGGCGTCAACGTCCTGATGGGCGACGGCTCGGTCCGCTTCCTCCGCGACTCCATCAGCGTGGTCACCCTCCGCGCCCTGGTCACGAAGAGCGGCGGCGAAGTCGTCAGCTCCGACGCCTACTGAGCCGCCCAGGCCTGATCGCAGTTCCCCAAAGGCGGGGCCCCTCCCACGAAGACGTGGGAGGGGCCCCGTCGCATTTCGAACCCGCTCGCCTTCCCCCCCGCCGTTCCCACGCCCTCCCGTCGGCACCTTGCCCCCCCCGCGACGCGTCGCGCGATCTTCCCGAACTCCTCTCTCAAGCATCCCTCAGTCTTCATGGGGCCGCCGCGCCTCTTGTTTATAGTAGTATTGTTAGTTCATAAATACACTTAATGATCTTAATGAGAGCGTCTTAAGAGATGGCGTGCGAGGGCTCCTTCACGCTCTTCGACGCGTGGGTTCCGCGTGCCGACCGCTCCGGCGCGGCCGTGGCGAAGGACTTGCCGCGGGAATCCATCAACGGCGAGGAGCCTCCATCGACATGCGAGCGACGCTCGCCCGCGCCACCGACAATACGAAAAGCCACTGAGTCAATTTTAATGAATGAAACTTCGACTCAATTGACCGTCGCCCATAACGGCCCGCACGGCTCCATCGCAGGCGTCACGACCCGCACGCGACGCGGAGCTGGGCCGGCCCTGAGCGGGCTTCGGATCGGAAGTCTGGCGCGATGGCTCACGGCCGCGGCGCTGGCGGCTGCGGCGGCCGGTTGCGGCGAGTCACGCCCCGAGGTCGGCGTCGCGACGTATCCGGTGCAGGGCAAGGTCGTCCTGGCGAATGGGCAGCCCCTGACCTCGGGCGTCGTGGTCTTCGTCTCGGGAGGCTCGACGACGCCTCCGGTCTCGGGCGTGCTCGGCCCGGACGGGTCTTTCGTCCTCATGACCGACGGCGTCGTCGCCGGCGCGCCGGCCGGGGAGTACAAGGTCCGCCTGGAGATCGACCCCGACGCTTCGGCGACGGGGACGTCGCCCAGGAAGCGGAACGCGGTGCCCTTCCCCGCCAAGTACGGCAAAGAAACCACCTCGGGCCTGACCGCCACGGTCAAGGCCGAGCCCGCGAACGAGCTCCGCCCCTTCGTCCTCAACTGATCCCCCATCCGGCCTGGAGTCGCGGCCCCGTGCGGGCCGGTCCCGACCCAGGCGCGTCCGCTACCCGGAGTTTCCTCTCGATGAATCGCCGTCCCGCCTCCGTCGCCCGCCGCCGGTCCGCGTTCACGCTGATCGAGCTGCTGGTCGTCATCGCCATCATCGCCGTGTTGATCGCCCTGCTGCTGCCGGCCGTGCAGTCGGCCCGCGAGGCCGCCCGCCGCGCCCAGTGCGTCAACAACCTGAAGCAGATCGGCCTGGGGCTCCACAACTACGAGAGTTCCGTCGGCGCATTCCCGCCGGCGGGTCAGGGGACCGACTTCACCACGACCCCGCCGCGGACGATCTTCGACGAGCCGGGAGTCTTCGTCCGCCTGCTGCCCTACCTCGAGGGCACCAACATCAGCAACGCCTACAACTTCAGCCTGCCCTACACCCACACGTCGGGGTCCAACAAGACCGCCACCGGCACGGCCGTCAACGCCTACATCTGCCCGTCTTCCGTCCGCGAAGGCTCGGGAGCGCTCGACTCGCTCGATCCGGCCGAAGCCTCGCTGCCGACCGGCCTCCGATTCGGCTACGGCGTCCAGGACTATGGCGCGCCCTGTTACACCGACATCAGCGCCTCCGGGGCCACCGGCGGCGCGGGCGCCACGACCATCACCCCCCATCGCAACAACAACGACCGCGCCGACGGCCTCCTCAAGGTCAGCGCGACCCGCATCGCCGAGATCACCGACGGCACCAGCAACACCATGATGATCGCCGAGGACGCCGGCCGCGACGCCCGCTACATCGCCAACACGATGTACGCCAACGGCGCCGCCTCGCCGCTTCACGCCCCGTTCAATCCCAACCGCGACTCGTACTTCGACGCCGGGCTGCCCCGCCGCTTCTGGCGCTGGGCCGAGGCCGACGGCGCGTACGGCGTCTCGGGCCAGATCAACAACAACAAGACCCGGATCGGCCTGGGCCGCTACAGCACCGCCTACCCGGCCGCGGGCCCCGACCCCGCCGACGGCAACATCAACAAGGTCAACAACAACGCCGCCAACAACGACGAGATCTTCAGCTTCCACCCCGGCGGCGCCAACGTCCTCTTCGGCGACGGCAGCGTGAAGTTCCTCAAGGACAGCACCAGCGTGGTGGTCCTCCGCAACCTCGTCACCCCCAAGGGCGGCGAGGTCATCAGCTCCGACGCCTACTGAGCCGCGTCGGCCCGATCGTCGCGAATCCGGCCCCGGCGACCCGCCTCTTGCGACGGGTCGCCGGGGCCTTGGCGCGCCCCTCGGGTCACTTGTCATAGAGCGGGTCGAGCTGGACGACGCGGGCCGAGTCGCCGTCGTGGACGGCCATCTTGCCGCCGGGGTAGATGCAGCCGCCGGCGAACTTGCCGTCCTTGGAGACGGCGTAGAACGAGACGTTGAACGTCGTCTTGCCGTCGGGCCGCCGCCGCTTGGGGTCGCGGACGCTGGTCTCGGCGATCCGCTTCAGGGCCTCCATCACGGCGTCCTTGGGCGCCAGGCCGCGCCGCATGTTTTCGACGACGAGGTAGCTGGAGAGGTTCAGCAGGTTGGCCTCGCCGATGCCCGTCGAGCCCGCCGAGCCGACGGTGTTGTCGAGATACAGCCCCGCCCCCAGGATGGGCGAGTCGCCGACGCGGCCGGGGATCTTCCACGACAGGCCGGAGGTCGTCGTCGTGCAGCCCAGGTCGCCGTGGGTGTCGAGCACCGAGCAGTGGATCGTGCCGGTGACGCGACGCTTGATGTAGCCGTCGAGGTAGGCGGCGACCTCGTCGTCGGGGGGCGGGACCCAGTCGTCGTTGGGGTCGCGGGTCTCCTTCCAGTGCAGCCAGACTTTGCGCGACTCCTCGGTCAGCAGGTCGACCTCGGGGAAGCCGTGGGCGCGGGCGAACCGCAAGGCCCCCTCGCCGACGATCAGGCAGTGGCGGGTCCGCTTCATCACCAGCCGCGCGACGGCCGCGGGGTGCATGATGTTGCGGATCGAGGCGACCGAGCCGCCGCCGTGGGTCGGGCCGTGCATGACGGCCGCGTCCAGCTCGACGACCCCGTCCTCGTTCGGCAGCCCGCCGTAGCCCACCGAGTCGTCCTTGGGGTCGGCCTCGACGATCGCCACGCCTTCGATGGCCGCGTCGAGCGGGTCGAAGCCCTTCTTGACCAGCTCGACCGCCTTCTCGACCGCGCGCAGGCCGTTGCCGCTGGAGACCGCCACCGGCCTGCGGTCGCCGGCCGGCCTCGGGTCGGTCGCGCCGATCGCCAGCGTGCCCAGGCTGGCCGCGGCGGTCCCTCCCATGAAGAATCGACGATTCATAGATTTACGCATACATTGACATCCAGTGGTTTCCGACCCGCGGCGGCGGCCGACGCGAGGCGCCGCGAAAAATGGCCCGCCGCCGCTTGACATCTTGGGGGATAGATCCGAAGATCTCCACAATCCTCCTCATAAAAGCGGACCGGAAAACCTCTCCCATCCCGGGCTCGCGCCTCGCCGCGCCTTGCTCTCGAAACGGAATCATATTGATGGATCAACAGGTCGCCCCCCCTCCGGGGAAGGCGTCGGGCTCACGCACGACCGCCCTGTCCCTGCTGCTGAACGCCGTCCTCCTGGGCTGGATCGCCTTCGCCCAGCTCGGCAACGGGCGATTCGGCGGCGACGGCGTCTCCCTGGTGCTGGCGAACGACACCGAGGAGGCGATGATCGAGCCGACGATCGAGTATCCCGGCGGTGCGTTCAAGCTCCCGGAACTGCCGGCGGGCAAGTCGGTCGGCACGACGATCCCCGCGCCCGGTCGCTTCGAGGCGACGCTCACCTTCAAGGACGGAAAGTCCGCGACCCAGTCGCGCAAGCTCGCCATCAAGCCCGTGGGCGAGCTGCTCGTCGTGGTGCACGTCCTGCCCGCCCCGGGCTCGAACGCGGTCCCGCCCCCGACCCCGGCGGCCCCCGGCGAGGGGGGCGAAGGCGCCTCGCCCGCCGCCCCGCCGGCCGCATCGGCCGCCTCCCCGGCCTTCCGCGTCATCGTGGCCTACCAGGGAGAAAACACCAACATCTGAGGCCCGCCGGCGGCCCGAGCCGCCGCGCCGGGCCGGGCCTCGCGCATCGTCGCGAGGCTCCGCCAACCCCACGCCCTCGACGTCCGAGGGTTCGACGCTCGGCGAAGCCTGCCGAAGTCACGACGGATCGCAACGTTTCCGTCTCGGCGCCGCGGCCCCGCTCGGGGCCTCGGCCGAGTCACGTCCCCGGTGAAGGAGTCCCTCTTTCGATGTGGAGTTTCACGGTTTCGAGACGCGGTCTGATCACGTCCGGCCTGCTGGTCGCGTTCTCGGCCGGCATGGTCTGCGTCGCCGGCTGCGGCGAACGCGAGGCCCGGATCGCGCCGAGCGATAAGAAGAAGGAAGATATGCAGAAGGACATCGACAACCCCTACGGGGCCGAGATCAAGGACACGATCAAGAAGGGCAAGTCCGCGCGCGGGCCGCGCTGAGCCCTTCGTACGAGCCTCGCCGCGGCCGCGGCGGCCGGCTTCCCGGGCTGCGACCGTTATTCTCCGTCATGGCATTAAAATCGATATTCAAGGAGATCTTCATGAGTCAGGACCGCAGGATTCGAGGCGGATTCACGCTGATCGAGCTGCTGGTGGTCATCGCCATCATCGCCGTCCTCATCGCCTTGCTGCTGCCGGCCGTGCAGTCGGCCCGCGAGGCGGCCCGCCGCGCCCAGTGCACCAACAACCTGAAGCAGCTGGGCCTGGGCCTGGCGAACTATGAGAGCGCCAACACCCGGTATCCGCTCGGCGGCTTCCACCGCGGCACGCCCTGCTCGGGCAGCCACGAGCACAGCTTCCTGATCTCGCTGCTCCCGTTCATCGAGCAGGGGTCGCTGTTCAACTCGTTCAACTCGAACGGCCACTACACCGACAACAACCACAACATGACCGTGTTCAGCACGGGCGTGCAGGGCTTCTGGTGCCCGAGCGACGGCGCCGCCGCCGTCCCCGACACGCGCAGCTTCGGCTACCCGATCTACTTCACCAATTACCGCGGGTCCGCCGGCACCGCCTACTACGTGGGCCGCTACTCCGAGCCCTCGTGCGACACGTCCTACGGGGCGCGTTTCGCCAAGGCCGACGGCATGCTGTACTACAACAGCTCGGTCTCCATCGCCTCGATCACCGACGGCACGAGCAACACGATGGTCACCGGCGAGGTGGCCTACGGCAAGATCCCGGCCAACGAGCGCTGGGACTGGGTGTGGTGGTTCTCGGGCAACAACGCCGACACGCTGGCCAACACCCTCTACCCCATCAACCCCCAGAAGAAGTTGAACGAGGGCTACACCGACACCAACGGCCTCGGCATCAACGTGTCGATCATGTACCACAGCTTCTCAAGCTTCCACCCCGGCGGCATGAACGCGGCGTTCGCCGACGGCTCGGTCAAGTTCCTCAAGGACACCATCAACACGATGGCGTTCGACGCCGCCACCGGCCTGCCGATCGGGATGAAGCCCGACGCCAGCGGCATCCTCCAGGTCCAGCCCGGCTACCAGTACGGCGTCTGGCAGGCCCTTTCCACCCGGGCCGGAGGCGAGATCATCAGCGCCGACGCGCTTTGATGTGAATCGCTCCCGCTTCGACGCGGCGCCGCCCTCTCGGGGGAGGCGCCGCGTCGTCGCCGTCGCTCCGCCCTTCACCACATCCACGGACGAACACCGATGACCTCGAACCTGCACCGCCGCCAGTTCCTCTCGCTGGGGACCACCAGCCTCGCCGCCCTCTCGATCGGGACCTATCCCGAGAAGAAGCCGGGCTCGCGCAAGCCCGTCGTGATCGCCAGCGGCTGGGAGAAGACGGTCGAGATCGCGATGGACCTGGTGCGCAAGGGGGCCGACCCCCTCGACGCGGCCATCGCCGGCGTGGCGATCGTCGAGGCCGACGTCAACGAGCACTCCGTCGGCAAGGGGGGCACCCCGAACGAGGAGGGGGTCGTCGAGCTCGACGCCTCGGTCATGCACGGGCCGACCCACGGCGGCGCCGGCGTCGCCGGCCTCCGCAACATCACCCACCCCGCGGCCGTCGCGCGCTGCATCCTCCAGCGCACCAAGCACGTCCTGCTGGTCGGCGACAACGCCCTGAAGTTCGCCAAGGAGCACGGCTTCCCCGAGGAGGACCTGCTCACCGAGGACACCCGCAAGGCCTGGATCGCCTGGAAGGAGTCCAAGCTCCGCGGCGCGCGGATCCCCCAGATGGTCGCCTCGCTCGACCCGCCGATCCGCGAGCTGGTCGAGCGGCCCACCCACGGCACGATCCACTGCTCCGTGCTCGACACCCACGGCGACCTCGGGGCCGTGACCACGACCTCGGGCCTGGGCTACAAGGTGCCCGGCCGCGTCGGCGACTCGCCGATCCTCGGCGCCGGCCTCTGGCTCGACAACGCCGTCGGCTCGTGCGGCTCGGTCGGCCTGGGCGAGATCAACCTGATCAACTGCGCCTCGTTCCTGGTCGTCGAGAACCTCCGCCGCGGGGCCAAGCCCAAGGACGCCCTGGTCGCCACGACGAAGCAGATCGTCGAGACCGCCCTGCGCGACCCGCGGTTCCGCACCGAGGACGGCAAGCCGGCGTTCGACGTCGTCTTCTACCTGCTGACCAAGGACGGCAAGTACGCCGCCGCCAACATCCACGGCCCGGCCAACATCGTGGTCGCCGACGGCGACACGATCAAGACGATCGACTCGGCCACGCTCATCGACTGAGCCCGTCCACCCCGGGCGTCACGACGAAGGCCCGCGCGGCGGAGCATGATCGCTCCGCCGCGCGGGCCTCGTCGGTTCGTGGGCTCGCCGTGATCGGCCTCAGCGCCGGGCCGGCGGGGCGCCGGAGGCGGCGATGGCGGCGACCTTGGACGGTGAGCTCATGTAGCAGACGAATTTCTCGGTCGAGCCCGGCCTGGGATCGGCGGCCACGCGGTACCCGCGGTAGACGGTCTTGGCGGGCTGGCCTTCCTCGCGGATCGTCAGCGCGAGGGCGCAGTTGCGGTCGGCGCCGCGGATCTCGACGTCCTTCAGCGAGGCGTCGACCGTCCCGCCCGGCTCGACGCGGAGCACCTGCGGCTTGAAGACGCACGAGGCGTTCGCCGGCTTGATCTCCAGCTCGCAACCCTTCGCGCCCAGGTCGGAGATCGCCACCTTCAGCTCGATGGACCTCGACTTGACCTTGGCCCTGGGGGCCTCGACCGTCGGCTTCTTCGGGCCGGGGGCGGCCTTGGCCTCCTGCCCGAACAGTGTGGGGACGAAGACGGAGGCGGTCACGAACCCCGCGGCCAGCGCCGAGACTTTCCAGAACCTGACTCGCATAGCGGTTCGACTCCATTCTCAAAGGGCCGGCCGACCCGTCCTGGGCCGTCCGTCGTCGCCCGACCGCCGCCGTCGCAGGGCCCCGGCGCGTCACGCCAGGTCGCCCGCTCGGCGTCCGGTCGGTCCTGATCCTCCCGTCCGGGGATCCCCGCCGTCGACGTCGCCGTCGGTTCGTCGATCTCCCGCCGTCGCTGCCAGCTCGCGCGTCCGGTTCGGCGAATGCGACCCGGAACTTGAGGCTCCTTCGAGGTGGGCCGCAGATTACTACGCCCGCCCCCCGCCGGCAAGGCCAACCTGGGGCCGCCCCTGGGCGCAAAAAGCAAGGCCGGCGGCCCGCTGGAATGCGGGGCCGCCGGCCTCGGGGTTCGATCATCGAGTCGTACGGTCGGGCTCAGTCGCGGCTGTTGGCGAGCTTGGCCAGCAGGCGGAGGATCTCCAGGTACAGCCAGACGAGCGTGACCATCAGGCCGAACGCGCCGTACCACTCCATATACTTGGGGGCCTCGCGGCGGGCGGCCTCCTCGATGAAGTCGAAGTCGAGCAGCAGGTTGAACGCGGCCAGGCCGACGACGAAGAGGCTGAAGCCGATGCCGATCGGCGTCGCGCTCCAGATCATGGGCATCGTCACGCCGAACATGCGGAGCAGCATCGAGACCAGGTAGAAGAGGCAGACCGCGCCGGTCGCCATCATGATCCCCGACCGCAGCTTTTCGGTGACCTTCACCATGCCGCTGGCGTAGAGGAAGAGCATGACGAGCGTGGTGCCGACGGTCAGCGAGACCGCCTGGAGGGCGACGCCCTGGTAGGCGTTGCCATACTTGGCCCGCAACCCGGCCTCGATGAGCTGCGAAATGCCGCCCAGGAACACGCCTTCCATCGCCGCGTAAACCGGGGCGGTCCAGGGTGCGAAGCTTGGCTTGAAGATCGTGACCAGCGACGTGACGAAGCCGGCGAGCGCCGCGCCGACGACCACGCCGATCGGCATCTGGCCGGAGCCGACGGCGTTCCAGGTCCAAAGCGCGGTGCCGGAGAGGATCGCCAGCAGCAGGAACGTCTTGCTCATCGTCCCCTGGACGGTCGTCGTCATGCTGCGAGGCGCGCCGTACACCTGGTCGTAGCCGGCGAAGACGTCCTGGGAGAACGCGGGATTGCTGGAGGCCACGGATTCGTCTCCTTCGTGAAACGCGACGGAGTGAGCGGTCGTCTACGGCGTCGGTCGGGCGGAGGTCGTCGAGTCCGACGGCCGCCTTCGGCCCTCATTCTCGGCTCCATCCCCGCTTTTGGCAAGCAGAACCGCCGTCGCGCGGGACCGCCTCCTCAACCCTGATTATACGACGACTTCTCCTTCGAAGTTCGTCGGATTCGGGACGATCTTGAAAGCCCGGTTCGAGAACCAAAGTTTTCGACCAGCGGTCGTCCCGGACGAATGGGTCCTCCTCCACCAACTCAGCGACTCCCGGCACGCCGGGTCGGGGACCGGTCGGCCTCAAATAATGGGAATCATCTTTAGGAAACGAACGTCCCGGAACCCGACGTTCACGGCCGATTTCGGGACTTTGAATCCGAGACGGGATTCGGGCATGCATTAGGAACCGTCGATCCAGTTCGCCGGAGGAGTTGCAATAACGGGCGTTGTTGAGACCGTCTATTCGGCCATCGCGGGAGGCGGCGCGTGCCGTTTGGGACATACCTTATCTGGCACGGTCTCCTGGGACGAGCGAAAGCAGGGCCGTTCCTATCGGTACTGTGTCAAGTATGATGAGGGGTTAGAGCCGTAAGTTTAGGCCTTGAGCGCCATCCAATCATTGGCGGCAAGAAGGCCGGGTGACCTCTCATGGACAAATACGACCCCGCGCGGGACGTCACACCTGCTTTCGTGGATCGCGTCACAGATTGGTTCGAACGAGCCGACGAGGTGCTCGTCATCCTCCGATACCTGAGAGCCGCCGGCGCGAAGGATTTCGCATTCTGCCGCACACGATCCGAAGTCGAGGCGCTCATCGAATCCGTCCCGATCGGGACCGATATCGAGGTCTTCCGAGACCGCCAACTGCCGATCAGAGGCGTCGTCGATGAGACCTTCATTCGAACCGCCTTCGACTCCTTTCCCGACGGTGAGGAGTACCTGCTGATGACGATCGAGACTGAGCTCGGCAGCAGGATCAGCCGTTTCGCTCGGATCGATTGCAGTCAAAAGGAACTTCACGAATTACTGTCCGAGTTGATCGGAGCCGAGGTCGCTCTTGGCCGTTGCCCCGACTTTAACGTGGCCGATCATGACGGTCTGGTTTCCGCCGCCAAAGGGGGTATCGACGGGCCGAGATAACCAGGGTGCCGACAAACCTCACGCCGGAGCGGACCCGGCCCGATTCGCCAATTAGGCTCTAGCCTACGCGGCATGCTCGGTGCCGCCCGCGAAGTCTTCATTCTCTGCCATGCATGTGGCTGATGCGGGCGATACTCTATTTGGCACGCTCGGTGGTCTCGACGATTCTGCGGGCCTGTGTCAAAAACGAGCGTTTTTGGGACGCTCCGCCTGCACAAAACATAGAGGCCGCCTACCAAACCAGGCTGCCGGCACCGACGCGCATGGCTCGTTGATCGATAGCCTCCCATCGAACCATCGGTGTTGAACTCTTGTCGCCCTTCACCCGCCTGCCCCCCCCTTCAGACATTGACGTCGGTAGCCCTTCCGATCCGTGCGATTTCGTCGAATCACTCACCGCGGCGTCAGCTTGGGCCAGGCGACGTCGACCCCTTGGGCCTTCAGCTTGTCCTGGAAGGCGTCGAACCGCTTGCGGTCGGCCCGGACGGCCTTCGGGGGCTCCTTGATCGCCAGGCAGTGGGCGACTAGCGCGCCGGCGGCCTCGCCGATCTGCCATTCGACGGGATGGAGGCGGTAGCAGCCGTTGGAGATGTGCGTGACGCCCAGGTTCTTGCAGGCGGGGAGCAGGTTCTCGACGCGGACGGGCAGGAGCGCGCCCAGGGGGATCTGGAAGGGGAGCGAGCTGACGTCGACGTAGTTCTTGCCGCCGGTCGCCGGGTGCAGGTCGATCCGGTAGCTGCCGACGCCGACGGAGTCCCAGAACGGCTCGGCCGCGACGTCTTCCGCGCCGGTCGCCTTGCGGCGGGCCTCGGTGCCGACGTGGTTCTCGGTGACGGTGAACTCGGCGCGGATCCGGCGCGACTCGCGGACGTAGGGGGCCTTGGCCAGGCCGTCGTCGGTCCCCACCATGTCGGGTCGGAGCCGCAGGCCCTTCCAGCCCGTCCCGCCGTCGGGCCGCGGGCACTCGGTCTGCATCCAGTACAGGAGCGAGAGGCTGAGCTGTTTGGCGCGGCGGACGTGGGCCTCGGCCTGCTCGGACGTCTGGCCCTCGGCGACGAGCGGCCCGAGCAGGTAGTCGTTTTGAGGCCAGTTGACGAGCGTCACGCCGCCGCCGTCGTACACGCCGGGACGGTAGATCGAGGGGTCGAGGATCCGACGGTAGAGCCAGAGGCCCTTCCCCTTGCCGGTCGGGTCGAACCCCTGGTTGTTGGCCTTAAGGGTGATCGGGTGGGTGTAGCTCAGATCGAGGAGCTTGCCCGGCCACGGCGGCGACAGCTCGGGGACGAATCCCCGCCAGAAGTCGTATTCCTCGGGCCGGTCGATCGTGTGGTCCTCGCCGGGGCGGTGCTCCATCGGGAAGCAGACGGTGAACGCCTGCTGGACGCCGGGGGCCGCCGCGTCGAGCGCGTGGGGCTCGCCGGTCTCGGCCCGGGACTCGGCCCCGACGACGTGCTCGACGCCGGCCATCGGCAGCAGGTCGCCCAGCTCGGTGGCGTCGAGGAAGTACGGCGCCGTCAGCGTGATCTCGGCCCCGGTGCGGCGGTTCCGGACGGACACGGCCCGGACGCGGTCGCCCTGGACCTCGGCCCGGACTGGCTCGTGTTCGAGCAGGGTGAGGAGTCGGCCGAGCGAGGCGTAGTGCGCGAGCAGGTCGGTCAGCACGGCGAGGCTCACGCGGGGCTCGTGGCAGAGCCGCGAGACGCCCCCGCCGCCTGGGTTGAGGAACGGGTTCGCGAGCGCCTCGGCCGTCAGCGGGGCGGTCCGCTTGTAGTAGTCGCGGACCCCCGTGCGGTAGCCGCGATAGCTCGTCGACGAGCCGAACTGCTCGATCCAGGGGTGCTCGTCCGGCGGGACAGCCTGGCTGGTGAGCTGGCCGCCGATCCAGTCGGTGGGCTCGGTGAGGACGACCCGCAGGCCGCTCCGAAGGGCCGCGAGAGCGGCGGCGACGCCCCCCACGCCCCCGCCGACGATCACCAGGTCGGCGGCGATCTCGCCGCGGGGGGCGGCGAGCCCGGCGAGGGCCTCGCGGCGCGGGGCGGAGGCGGCGAGCCACGGCAGGAGCGAGAGGCCCCGGCCGCAGCGCCGGAGCAGTTCGCGACGGGTCGTCATGACGGAATACCTCTTGGGAGGGGCCGACGATCCTGCTAGGATAAGTCCGCACCGGCCCGGCCGCGATAGGCCGCCGTCGCGAGAGTGGCGGAACTGGCAGACGCGCAGGATTTAGGTTCCTGTGCCGCAAGGCGTGCGGGTTCGACTCCCGCCTCTCGCATTGAATCGATCGTCCACGGGACGATGCCCGGCTGATTCGGCGAACGCCGCATCAGGGGCCGAGCCTGCGGGCCGCGTCCTGGAGCTTCCGGTTACGCGCGACCTGGACGTCGAGTTCCTCGCCGCCGATCGAGCGGACCATGGCGCCGATGGTCGTCGCCGGGTCGTTGGACCAAAACAGGCCGACGTCTTCCCGCGGGTCGTAGTGGAAGCCGACGCGTTCGCCGTATTTCTCGCGCAGGGCCTCGCCGTCCCGCAGGAAGCCCGACCAGCCGAGGATGGCGTAGCTCAGGTCGATCTCGTGGACGAGCACGCGGTCGGGGCCCTCGATGCGCGCCGCGGGTATCCCCGTCGGCTCGTAGACGGTGGCGTTGTTCCGCCAGGTGCTCGACACGACGTAGTAGCGGTGTCGGGCGGCATGCGAGGCCGGCAGCACCGTGGCCGGCGAGGCCGTGGGCCAGGCGACGATCTCGGCGCCGGCCTTCGCCAGGGCGTCCCAACCGTCGTCGTACTGGACGTCCCAGCAGATCTGGACGCCCAGCCGGCCGAAGTCGCACGCGAACACCGGGCAGTCCCGGCCCGGCGCGACGCCGCCCTCCAGCACGTCGCTGCCGACGTAGGCCACGGGATGCCGCTTGGCGTAGATCCCCGCGACCTCCCCCCGACGGTCGAACAGGACGGCGGCGTTGGAACAGGTGGTCCCCTTGGGCCCCGGCTCGGCCAGGTCCATCGTGGCGAGGATGTAGGTTTTGTGCTTCCGCGCCAGGTCGCCGAAGAAATCCTGGACCGGGCCTTCGAGGGGGACGGCCCGCGAACGGGCGTCGCCGCTCGTGGTCGTCACCGCCGTCTCGGGCAGGATCGCCAGGTCGAGGCCCCGCGCGGGCCGTCGCTCCGCCGCGCGGCGGGCCATCTCGTCGACCAGCCCCCCCAGCGCCTGGAGCCTTCGCTCCAGCCCCGGGTACTCGCCGTGGGCGCCGAGGATGGCCGTCCCGACGACGACCTTGCGAGGGGGGCGGTCCATCTTCGCGGCCGGGGGCGGCCCGGGCTCGTCCTTCACGAGGGCGGCCGCGCTGATGGACGCCAGGTTCGTCAGGCCGAGGAGCACCGGCAGCAGGATTCGATTCATCGCGACGGCTCCGGGAGTTCGACGGGGGGAGCGACGCGCGCCATCTTAGCCGAGGAGCGACCCGCGGCGACGGCCGAACCGCGTCGCTTCCCCGAGAAATCCCGGCGTCGCACGAAGTCCGAAACCGCAGAGACTCGACTGGATCGTGCGTTCGGCCGTCGGTAAAGTGTCCAGAGGCCATAAGTTTCGACGAGGAAGGTGGCCGAGGCTCTTCGGATTCGGGTCCCCGCACGGCGAGGGATTGAGGGATCGAGCCCCACGTCCCCCGACGAGCCTCGTCTCCATCCCGAATCCCCAGGGGGATCGGCCTCGCATGAGCGAGCCTCGGCGGACATCGACGCCCCCGATCGTGCTGTTGATCGCGGCCTTGCTGGCGACGACCCTGGGCTGGTTCGCGGTCGAGAGGCTGGGCCGGATCGCGGCCATCGACGAGGCCCTGGGGACGCCCTCGCATTCGTGGCACGTCATCGCGCTCCAGTGCTTCCTGCTGGCGGTGGTCTGCCTGGTGGGCGTGGCCCTCTGGCTGTTGCGGCGGCGGGACGAGGCCGAGGCCGGCCAGGCGGGCCTGCTCGCGGTGCTGGAGGCCGCCCCCAACGGCGTGGCCCTGATCGACGGCGGCTGCCGGATCGTGCTGGTCAACGCCCGGGTCGAGGCGATGTTCGGCTATCACCGCGACGAGCTGCTGGGGCGGTCGATCGAGATCCTCCTCCCCGGCGCGGGCGACTTCCTGTGCAGCCGCACCGAGCCGGACGTCCCGCCGGTGCTCCGCCGCGACATGGGGGCGATCCGCGGCCTGGAGACGAAGGGGAGGCGCAAGGACGGCGGGCCGCTCCCCCTGGCGGTCAGCCTGGGGATCGTCGAGGAGCGCGACGGCCCCATCGCCGCCTGCATCCTCCACGACCTCTCCGAGCGGCTCCGCGAGGACGCCCGGCTCCGCGAAGCCTACCGCGCGCTGCGGTTCGCCAACGACCGCCTCCGGGGCGTCGTCGAGGGGACCAGCGACCTGATCGCGGCGTTCGACCGCGACCGCCGCCTCATCCTCCTGAACGGCGCGTACAAGGCGACGTTCGAGCGCCTCTTCGGCCGGCCCATCGAGCAGGGCATGCGGCTCGACGAGGTCCTGGCCGACAGCCCCGAGGACCTCGCGCGCTTGAAGACGCGATGGGACCGCGCGCTGGCCGGCGAGCGGTTCCAGGCGGTCTCGACGTATCCCGACCGGGACGGGGCGACGACCCACCTGGAGCTGTCGTTCAGCCCGATCCGGGACGACGCCGGGACGCTCATCGGCGCCAGCCAGGTCATCCGCGACGTGACCGACCGCGTCGAGACCGACGAGGCCCTGCGCCGCAACGCCGCCCAGCTCGAGACCCTCGCCGTCTCGCGCGAGAAGGCGTACACCGCGCTGCAGGGGGCGTACGAGGAGCTGAAGCTCGCCGAGAGCCGGCTGGTGCAGGCCGAGAAGCTCTCGGCCCTGGGCCAGCTCATCGCCGGGGTCGCCCACGAGATCAACAACCCGCTGGCCTTCGTGGGCAACGACCTCGTCGTCCTCCAGCGCGACGTCGCGGGCCTGGTCGGGCTGGTGCGGCTCTACCAGCAGGCCGCGCCGACGATCGCCGCCCAGCACCCGGCGCTCGCCGCGGAGGTGGCCGAGCTGTCCGAGCGTATGGACCTCGAATACGCCCTGGAGAACCTCGAAGACCTGACGTCGCGGGCGCGCGACGGCCTGGGGCGGATCCGCCGGATCGTCAAGGACCTCCGCGACTTCGCCCGCCTCGACGAGGGGGAGATGGACGACGCCGACCTCAACGCCGGCCTCGCCTCCACGGTCAACATCATCGCCGGCCTGGCCCGCGACCGGAACGTCGAGGTCGAGCTCGACCTCGCGACGCTGCCCAAGGTGACCTGCTCGCCGGGCAAGATCAACCAGGTCGTCCTGAACCTCCTGATCAACGCCGTCGACGCCAGCCGCAGCGGCGCGATCGTGACCCTCCGCACCCGGCCCGAAGGGTCGGACGGCGTCGTGATCGAGGTGATCGACGAGGGCGTCGGCATCGACCCCGCCGTCCGCGGCCGGATCTTCGACCCCTTCTTCACCACCAAGCCCGTCGGCAAGGGCACGGGCCTGGGCCTCTCGATCAGCTACGGCATCGTCCAGGACCATGGCGGCCGGATCGAGGTCGATTCGACCCTCGGCCAGGGCTCGCGGTTCTCGATCCACCTCCCCCTCAAGCCCCCCCCCAGGCCCGACCCGCTCGCCGCCGCGACGCTCCAGGACGACCGCTGAGGCCGGCGGCCAGCGGGCGCGGAGCCTGTTCCAGGAGGTGGGCTGGATTCCCGTGAGACGGCCTCCCCCCGCGAGGGGGGAGGCAGAGCCCCAGGGGTCGGATGAGGGGGAGGCCGCGCGAGAGACCGTCGGAATTCACAATTCCGCAACACGATGCGCCGACGGTTTCCGTGCTCGTCACCCCCTCATCCGGCCCTTCGGGCCACCTTCCCCCGCGAGGGGGGAAGGCCGTCGGAGGGCCCCGCCTCACGACCTTGAGGAACCGTCCCTCAGCTCGGCGGCAAGCCCTGGCGCGCCCGCCGCTTGTCCTGCCGGCGCTGCTGGCGGGCCTCTTTCTGGAGTTGACGCTCCTCGGGCGTGCGCGAGAACGGCAGGCGGAAGCCCGGGAGCAGGATCTCGGCGTCGGGATCGGCGTCGACCCCCGGCTTCGGCGGCGCGGGGGTGACGCGCTTCGGCGCGGGAGCTGTGGCGGCGGGCGGCTTGCGATTGATCCGGGGCGCGTCGCCTTCGATGAGGGGCCCGTCGACCTCGGGGCCGTCGAGCGGCGGCAGGGCCTCGACGCGGGGCGCCGGCCGGCCGCCGCCGTTCCCGCCGCGGCGGAAGAGGTCGCCGATCCCCGAGCCGACGCCCAGGGTGGTCTCCAGCAGCGACTCGCCGAAGTTCTTGAACCGCTCCTTGATGCGCTCGCCGTCGATCTTGGGCTTGTCGAGCGTCCCCGTGAGCGGCACCTGGATCTGGGCGTTCTCCAGGAGCGCCGAGAGCACCGGGATGTTCCGCCGCGGCGGCACGGCGGCGAACGTCGCGAGCATGTCGATCCGCTTGTCGAAGTCCATCCAGCCTTCGAGGCCGATGACCGCCACCTCGCCCACGGGCAGGATCAGCCCCTCCTGGTAGATCTTCCGGCCCAGGATCCGGACGGAGACCGGGTCGCGGAGCACGAAGATCGCCTTCCGCTCCAGGTTGAACGTGGCGATCAGCTGGTCGACCAGCGGGCCCGGCATGAACCGCACGGAGTCGAACTGGACGTCCCCCTCGACCTTCGTCTTCGTGCCGTCGCCGTCCAGGGCGAACTGGGCGTCGACCAGGTCGAACGAGACCTTGCCCTCGACCCGGGTCGCCTGGTCGAGCACCGGCGCGACGAACGACAGGAAGCGGTGCGACACCTCGTCGTTGACCACCGCGTCGGCCAGGTTCGACCCCTTGCCCAGCCGCAACCATCGGCCCCCCTCGTCGTCGGTGGCGATCTCGGGGTCGAGCCGCAGCCGGCCCCCGTTGAGGACCGCGTCGATCGGGTCGATCACGAGCTTGCCGTCGACCGCGCGGAGGACGAGCGTCGTCCGCTCCAGCCGCATGCCGAAGACGTCGACGAGGTCCAGCTGCAGGCCGATCTCGCCGTCTAGCGTCGACGCCTGATCCTTCGCCGCATCGCCCAGGGGGATCCGACCGGCCAGGCTCCAGGCGTGGGGACGGCCCTGGATCGAGGCGTCGGGCTCGACGCGCACGGCCAGCTCGCGGGTCAGCCGGTCCCAGTCGGGAGCCAGCGTCCCCTTGAGGTCGACGACCGGAGCGTCGTCGGCGATGGCGACGGTCCCCTGCCCGTCCGCCTTCGCATAAGGCGTGTCGAGGGCCAGCCGGGTCACGTCGAGCCGACGCTCCTTCACGGCGAGCGTGGAGTCGAGCGTCAGCGTCGCCGCGCCGACCTCCTCCTTCGCGCCGGCGGCGGTCGTCTGGACGATGTCGCGGCCCTGCACGACGGCGTCGAGGTTCCAGACGTCCTTCACCTGCTTGCCGTCGACCTCGGCCGCGAGCGTGCCGGCGATCGTGGGGGTCGCCACGCCCGCGACGTCCTGGATCGCGGCGAGGTCGCCCGAGAGGTTCACCTGGAACCAGGCCGCGCCCTTCGCCTTCAGGCCGCCCGCCAGGACGTGGTCGACCGAGAACGCCGGCGGCTTCTCGTTCGTCGCCGCGTCGCCGACCGGGTCGCGGCGGGTGATGTTCAGCTCGTCCTTTTTGAGGTCGTACCGCGCCGAGCCGCGCCAGACGTAGGGGTCCTGGGGCAGGAACCCGCCGCCGGGGCCGACGAACCGCGAGACGGCCACGCGGAGGTTGCTGGCGTCGACGCCCTCGTCGTCGGCGACGACGCCGCCGGCGGCCTCGACGACCCGCTTCGCCCCGCCGAGGTCGACCGTCGTCCGGGCCGAGGCTTTCACGGTCGCCGGGGTCGGCCTGTCGGCCTCGGACGTCGCCTCCAATTTCAGCTCGTCCTCGGCGCTACGGCCCAGGAGCGAGGCGAAGCGCCAGTCGCGCGGCAGGCCCGAAGGCTGGGCCTCGCCGCGCACCGCCAGCTCGGCCCGGACCTCGTCGCGGCGGACCGTCTCGACGACCGGCAGCCCCGCCAGCACGAGGCCCTTGACCCCGCCGTCGGCCGCGACCTGGTAGCCCCCGTCCTTGCGGACGTAGCTCGCGTGCAGCGTGCCCGCGCCGGCCGACTCGAAGCCGCCCAGGTCGACCCAGTCGCGGAGCCGCTCGCGGGCGGCGGCGAGGTCGAACGTCGCGTTCACGTCGATCCCGTCGTCGAGGTTCCCCTTGCCGGTCGCCGTCAGGAAGGCCGTGCGGACGTCGAGCTGGTCCAGGCTGAGCGCCTTCGGCGTGCGGTCGAGGCGGACGACGAGCGTGGTCGGGTCGTTCCAGGCGATCTGGCGCGGCCCCTTCTTCGCGGCGAGGTCGGCGAGCTTCGCCGTGACCTCGATGCGCTGGCCGGGCTCGGCCCCCGCGGCCCCGGCGGGGCGGGCTTTGGCCTCGGCGAGCAGCTCGACGGCCCCCTTCTCGATCGTGACGTCGTCCTGGAGCCGCAACGTATGGCGGAGCTGGTTGGCGATGGCCGCGAGGTCGACGCGGCCTTCGAGCTTCGCCGAGCGGTCGGCGGCCGGCGGGAACTCGCCGGCGGCGGAGAACGTCGCGGCGGGGGCGTCGAACGCGAACCGCTCGATCCCGTAGACGCCGTCGCGGCCGTGCGCCTTCCAGCCGAGCTTCAGCCGGGCCTGGCGGAACTCGTCGCCCGAGAGCTTCGGGCCCCGGGCGAGGAAGTCGAGGATCGTGGCGTCGCCCTCGGTCGCGAGGGCCCCGTCGACGAGCTTGGCCTCCAGCGCCCCCGAGAACAGGCCCGACGTCTGGAGCCCCGCGAGATCGCCGAACGTGGGGGCGATCCGCCAGGGCCAGCGGTCGCCGGTGACGGCGATCGCGGCGTTCTTCGTCGGGCTCACGCCCTCGTCGCCCCGGACCAAACTGCCGGCGATCGTCATCTTGCCCGGCCCGCTCGGCTCGTCGTCGCGGGCGAGCTTCAGGTCCCACGAGATCGGCTCCGGATAGCGCGTCAGGTCGATCGCGATGTCCGCGTGGTCGGCGTAAAACGGGTCGGCGACCCCCTGCTGCGTGAACTTGAGCGTCGCGTCCTCGATGCGGATCCGGATCGTCTTCTTGGGGCGGTCCTGGAGGATCGGCCGGAGGGTCTCGACGAGGTCGACGTCCCCCTCGGTCGAGCGGCCGACCTCGACGGCCCCCCTGTGCAGCGTCAGCGTGCCGGCGACCGGCTGAGCGAAGAGCATCTGCCAGAAGGTCCACGAGAACGTCCCGGTCGGGGCCTGGACGAGCCGGTGGCCGTTGGCGTCCAGCAGCGCCGGGGCGTCGATCTCCGTGGGACGGAACCACGACAGCCGGACCCGGTCGAACGCCACGCCGCCCGGCGCGAGGACGCGGTTGGCCACGCCCTCGATCTTCCGCTTGGCCCAGGGCGTGCTCGCGATCCAGGGCAAGGCCGCGAACATCAGCAGCGCGACCGCCGCCGTCGCCAGCCCGCCCCAGAGCCACCACCGCCTCGACCGGCGACGCCGGGGATTCCCCTCGGGAATGTTCATACGTGTCCGCCCTCGTCACCACCGCAGCCGTGTCAAAGGGGGCCGGCGACTCGTCCGCCCCGCAGCCCACTATAACCGTAGGTCGCCCCGGCCGCCCGCTCATTCCGCCCCGCCCGGCCGGTCGGGACGCCGTCGCGCGCCTCCCGACCCGGCTCGACTCGGCGAGCGGCGACGCGACGGGCCGCTCTCGACGCTGAAGAAATTTTCATTCTACGAATGAATTAGGGATCGACTCCCGGTGGTTCGACGCCTAATATCCGTACATGAAGCGCCCGCTTCGCCAGTCCATGTGAACCTGTGCTGAGTCGTGCATGCCTCCCACGTCGCGCCCGGCCTCGCGGTGCATCCGCCGCGTGCGTCGATGGGGGGTCGAAGCGTGGCGAGTTCGGCCCGTCGGACGACCACGGCGGCCCGGCTTCCTCACGTCCCCGCCGGATGCACCATTGGGGGAATTGCCGATGCGAGATGAAGCGTCTTCGCGGCGTCGCGGCTTCACGTTGATCGAGCTATTGGTGGTCATCGCCATCATCGCGGTTTTGATCGCACTCTTACTTCCCGCCGTGCAGTCGGCGCGCGAGGCGGCCCGTCGCGCCCAGTGCGTCAACAACCTGAAGCAGCTCGGGCTGGCGGCCCACAACTACCTGTCGCAGCAGAACTGCTTCCCGCCGCTGGTGCAGAACATGTCCAACGCCGAGACCCTGATCGGCCAGTCCGACCCCTGGGTCATCGACTGGACCGCGTCGCTCCTCCCCAACATGGAGCAGACGCCGCTCTACAACGCGCTCAACTTCATGATGGGCGTCAACGACGGCCAGATCACGACGCTGGGCGGGGCGAGCAACTCGACGGTGCTGGCCACCAAGGTCGGCAACCTGATGTGCCCGTCGGAGGATTCGAATTCGCCGACGAACGCCTGGGGCTGGAAGAACTACGTCGCGAACATCGGCGGCCCGCCCGTCTCGATGACCTGGTCCGGGGCGCTCGTCCCGATGCGGTCCGACGGCGCGGGGACGACCACCACGGGCTACGTCAACGGCAATTGCGGGACCTTCGGCCTGCAGGCCATGACCGACGGCTCCTCGAACACCGCGCTGTTCTGCGAGACCCTGATCGGCACCGGGCCGGTGGGCAACGCCGTGACGATCTCGACCGCGCGGCGGAAGCCGACGTACCTCTTCACCGTCGGCCAGTCGAGCGTCGTCGACCAGGGGCCGACGAACCCCCAGGCGGCGATGCAGTTCATCTCGGCCTGCCGCGCCCTGCCGGGGACGACCCCCGGGTTCGGCAACCTGGCGCCGGCCAACGGCAACTTCTGGATCTCGGGCAACGCCAACGCCGCGCTCATGTGGGACTCGTACAACCACTGGCAGGCCCCCAACGCCCAGGGCTGCGACAACGGCGCCGACGGCAACACGGGCGCGTGGGGCTCGTACTCCGACGCCATGCCCCCCAGCAGCAACCACTCCGGGGGCGTCAACGCCGCCTTCTGCGACGGCTCGGTGAAGTTCATCAAGAACACCGTGGACCTGCCGACCTGGTGGGCGATCGGCACGCGGAACGGCGGCGAGGTCGTCAGCTCCGACGCCTTCTGATCCGCCGCCGCACGACACCCGCCGACGCGATCCGAGCCCGCGCCCGGAGTTGGGGACGGTCCCCGTCCCGGCCGGGCCCGGATCGATCGGCCCTCCACGGAGACGCCCACATGCTTCGAACCGGACTTCTCACCGTCGCCTCGGCCGTCCTCGCCGTTACGCTCGCCGGCTGCGGCGTCGAGGAAGAACACGGGATCGCCAAATCGCCCTACGCCCCCACCCAGGCCCAGCTCGAAGAATTCAACAAGCAGGTCAGCCAGAAATACACGAAGGTCGCCGGCAAGCACGTCGCCCGGAAAGCTCACCACTGACGTCCCGCTTTTGAAGGTCGAAGGCAAAGCCCGAAGGGTCGGATGAGGGGAGGACGAGCCGTCGAGCCTGCGGAATTCGGGATCCCGCACCCCGATGAGCCGACGGCTTCCGTGCTCGTCTCCCCCTCATCCGACCCTTCGGGTCACCTTCTCCCACGAGGGGAGAAGGACGATTCGCCACGCTGGCTCAGGTGACTTCGGACAGGGTTCCACCGGGGCGTCGCGTCCTCTCCCCATCCCCCGCGTCCACGCTTGCAATCCCGCGTCCGTCCGCCGATAACGGATGTGCCATTTGGCACGAAACCGTTACGAACGTCGTCAGTTGAGGACCTCCTCAGGCGACGCCGCCCGAGGACGCCGACGATGACCTCGCCGCCCCCGCCCGTCCCGAATCGATTCCCCCGCTGGCTCGCGACGATCCTGGGGTGGCTGATCGTGCTGGCCCTCGTCGAGGCCGCGATCTACCAACTGGTGAGCCCCGAATACGAAGCGGTCTCGACCTTACGCCTCATGCCGCGACCGCCCAGCCTCTTCTCGACGGCTGAGACGGCCGAGGACGGCGAACGGTTCGCGACGCTCGACCTCGAGACCGCCATCGCTACTTTCCGGACGGACTCCATCCTCTCCGCGGCCCTCGGGGATCCGACGGTCCAAAACCTCCCCACGCTCCGGGCCCAGCAGGTTCCCCTGGAACTTTTGCGGAACAACTTGATAACCGAAGCGATCCCGAAGACGTATTTCCTGCGCGTCTCCTACACCTCCCACTCCCCCGAAGTGTCGGCGGCGATCACCAATGCGGTGGTCGCGAGTTACATGGATTCCTTCCATTCGTTTCGTGAAGGCACTGAGGTACGGACGCGTAAATTACTACAGAATTATTTTTCTAAACTGACGGAGGCAATGAGGCACAGGGAGGACGAGCTTGCGAAGCTCGTGGTTGTGATGGACCCCCCCAGCGTCGTGTTTGGGATGGAGCCGCCCGGGGTCGTGTCGCCGCAAGACCCCTCGCGGCTGTCGTTCACATCGCTCACGGAAGAGCTTCGTCGGTCGATCGCCGAGCGTCTGGTCCAGGTCGACCTGGATCTGGCCACGGCCGGGGATCCCTCCCGGAAAACGGGGCTCGAGGGGGCCCGCGCCCACTTGCGAGCCTTGCTCGCGCTGCCGGGGACGGCGCCAGACCGGGCCAGGTCCGCGCGGCTGACGAAGGAGATCGAGGCGGATTCCCAGAGGCTTGAGGAAGTCGGGCGCAAGCTCCAGGAGCTGGAATTCGCCTCGTCGCGGGACCTCTCCCGCGTCGAGGTCGTCGATCGGGCCGCGGTGCCGAAGGTCCCGTTCCGGGATCTACGCCCCCATTGGATGGCGTTGGCGGCCTTCGTCGTGCTCTCGCTCGCCCTCGCGTTCGAGTCGCATCGCCGTCGGATCGAGCCGAAGGCGACGCCGGCCGCGGCCGCGTCGTGAGCCGGATCCGATCGTCCCTTGACCGCGACGGCCGCCGGCTTCGACAATGAGGGTCCGGCCCTCCCGAGGCCGTCGTTCGCGCCGAGCCGCGAGGCCGCGAGCCGATCGCCCTCGATCCGATAGACCAAGGTAAGGATAGCGCGCCGATGCCTCACCCCGCCCCGCCCGAGTCGCCCGCGCCGCAGGCCCTCCGCCAGACTCCCGACGCCCTGGGCCGATTCGGCGCCTTCGGCGGGCGGTTCGTGCCCGAGACGCTGATGGACGCCCTGAATCAGCTCTCCGAGGCTTACGAGGAGGCCAAGGCCGATCCCGAATTCCGCCGCGAGCTGGAGGCCTACTGGAAGGACTACGTCGGCCGGCCCTCGCCGCTGTACCGCGCCGATCGGCTGACGAAGTTCTCGGGCGGGGCCGACATCTACCTCAAGCGCGAGGACCTGAACCACACCGGCGCTCACAAGATCAACAACGCCATCGGCCAGGTGATGATCGCCCGGCGGATGGGCAAGCAGCGGGTGATCGCCGAGACCGGAGCGGGCCAGCACGGCGTCGCCACGGCCACCGCGTGCGCCCTGTTCGGGATCTCGTGCACGGTCTATATGGGCGAGGAGGACATCCGCCGCCAGAAGCTCAACGTCTTCAACATGCGGACGATGGGCGCGACGGTCGTCCCCGTCTCCAGCGGCTCGAAGACCCTCCGCGACGCCACCAACGAGGCCTTCCGCGACTGGATGGGCTCGTCGAAGGAGACGCACTACACGATCGGCAGCGTCGTCGGCCCCCACCCCTTCCCGATGATCGTCCGCGACTTCCAGTCGGTCATCGGCCGCGAGGCCCGCGCCCAGATCCTGGAGAAGATCGACCGCCTGCCCGACGCCGTCGTCGCCTGCGTGGGCGGCGGCTCGAACGCCGCGGGGATCTTCCACCCGTTCATCGAGGATGCGGGCGTCGAGTTGATCGGGGCCGAGGCCGGCGGCCGGGGCGGCAAGTCCGGCGACCACGCGTCGAGCCTGACCCAGGGGAAGCCGGGCGTGCTCCACGGCAGCTTCAGCTACGTGTTGCAGGACGACGACGGCCAGACCCAGGACGTGCACTCGATCTCCGCCGGCCTCGACTACCCCGGCGTCGGCCCCGAGCACGCCTACTGGAAGGACGCCGGCCGCGTCCGCTACGAGAGCGTCACCGACGCCGAGGCGCTGGCCGCCTACGGCGAGTCGGCCCGTCAGGAGGGCATCCTGCCCGCCCTCGAATCGAGCCACGCCATCGCCCAGGCGTTCAAGGAGGCCCGGCGGCTGGGCCCCGGCAAGGTGCTGATCGCCTGCCTCTCCGGCCGCGGCGACAAGGACGCCTACGAGGTCGCCCGGCTGCGGGGCGAGCCGATCCAGTGAGGCCCTGACCAGGGCGTCGCGCCGACGCGGGACGTCGGCCGGCCTCGCGGGGGGGACTCGCCCGTCTTCCCTCCCGATGGGCGATCGTTTCGACGAGACGGGCCGCCTCGCGCACCGGCCGGCTCCCCCATGAACCGCATCGACGCCCTCTTCACCCGCCTCAAGGCCGAAAACCGGCGCGCCCTCATGCCGTTCCTCACCGCCGGCGACCCCGACCTGGCGACGACGGCCGTCCTGATCCCCGAGCTGGTGCGTCGCGGCGCGAACCTGCTGGAGATCGGGATCCCCTACTCCGACCCCGTCGCCGACGGCCCCGTGATCGCCGCCAGCTACCACCGCGCGCTCGTCCACGGCGTCCGGGTCGGGCACATCTTCCAGACCCTGCGCACCCTCCGCGCCGAGGGGGACGAGGCCGTCCGCGACACGCCCTTGATCTCGATGGTCTCGTACTCGATCGTCAACCGGATGGGCGTCGACCGCTACCTGAACGACGCCGCCACCGCCGGGCTCGACGGCCTGATCGTCCCCGACCTGCCGGTCGAGGAGTCGGCCCGGCTCCAGGAGAAGGCGACCCGCCGCGACCTCAAGCTGATCCAGCTCATCACCCCGACCACCCCGAGGGCGCGGGCCGTCGAGATCGCCCGGCTCACCACCGGCTTCATCTATTACGTCTCCGTCGCCGGCATCACCGGCGAGCGCAAGGCCCTGCCGAAGGACCTCAAGGACAACGTCGCCTGGCTGCGGACCCAGACCGACCTGCCCATCTGCATCGGCTTCGGCATCAGCTCGCCCGAGCAGGTGCACGAGCTGGCCTCGGTCGCCGACGGCCTGATCGTCGGCTCCGCCCTCGTCCGCCGCCTCGCCGACGCCGCCAACCGCCCCCGCGCCGACCTCGTGAAGGAAGTCGGCGACTTCATCGGCTCGCTGGCCGAGGCCCTGGGGGGCGTCGAAGGTTCGCAGGCCGCCGGTTCAGCCGCCCGGCCGGCTCAATAAACGGCCTTTCCGAGAGGCTGTCTGTATCCCCCGGACGACGGCCTTCCCCCCTCACGGAGAAGGTGGCCCGAAGGGCCGGATGAGGGGGAGACGAGCACGGAAACCGTGGCTCTCACATCCAGCCTTCAGGTGGATTCCGAAGGGGCTCCGCGCGTCCTCCCCCTCATCCGACCCCTGCGGGGTCTGCCTTCCCCCGCGAGGGGGGCATCGGATCGGAAGGGCCCGTGTTTCGACCTTCAACAACAGGCTCAATAAGACCCCGACTCGCCGGCGTGGCGCCTCGGGTCGGCGTACGTCGCCATCGCGCTGTAGATCGTCGGATTGATCGTGTCGAAGAGGAACCGGACCGATCCGTCGCCGAACGCGAAGTTGGCTCCGCCGGGGTGGACGCCCCGGAAGGCCGAATGGTCGGCGCGGTTCGAGTTGACGCCGAACGCCGGGGAGCCCGCGGCCGGGGGCGGGCCGGCGTAGCCGAGCGCCATCGCATCGATCCGGCCGCACGACGGGCCGGGCCAGGAAGGCGCGGTGCAATGCCTCACGCCCGGGACCTTCCCGTCCGGGACGACGCCCGACCAGGCGGCGTCGGCGAGGGCTCGGGCCCGTTCGCCCAGGAAGATCGTGTTCGACGTCCCGTCGATGACGTCGGTCATGCGGCGGCAGACGTTGCGGGCGAAGACTCCGTCGTCGTCACCCCTCCCGTGGGCCGTCCCTCCGCACGCCACGTACTGCGAGGCCGCCAGGTCCGTCGGCAAGCCCGGGACCGGATTCGGGACGTGGAACGAGGCCGGGCCGAGCGGCGGCTCGCTAGGGCAGAGGAAGATGGTGAGGTGCGTCGAACGGGCCGTCCTCGACTCGGCGGCGTCGACGGACAACTCGAAATTGACGGCGGCGTACACGGCTCGCGTCTCGAGGAACGGCAAGATCGTCGTGCCCCAGGCCCAGCCCGGTCCCCACTCGAGACCGGCGCCCGGGTCGCCGACCCTTGGCCGATCCACCGCGCTCACGTAGCCTGGCGGGTATGCGTCCCATGTGGAATGGTAATTCTGCATCGCCAGCGCGAGCTGCTTGAGGTTGCTGATGCACTGCGCTCGGCGGGCGGCCTCTCGCGCCTGCATGACGCGCGGCACCAGGAACGCGATCAGCGCGGCGAGGACGGTGAGGACGACCAGGACCTCGATCAACGTGAGCGCACGCCGCCTGCGAAACCCTGAGAACGGACGCATGGCCCCCTCCGATCGAGGGTCGGGGAAGTGATCTTAGGCTCGTGATTCTACGGGTGTCGTCGGACGAAACCAACGGGCGATCGCGGCGGGCCGGCCCCGAAGGGCGACGTCCGCCCGGAGGATTGCGGGCGGCCCGTTCGCCGTGTACCGTTCACTCGGGTCGGGGGCCGCGGCGAGAGACATCGGGGGTGACGATGGGCGCATCGAGACGCGCGGCGGGGTGGGCGTGGGTGCTGGGGCTCGGCCTGATCGCGTCCGAGACGGCCCGCGCGGAGGAACCGCCGGTGATCCCGGTCGGGGCCGACGCCTACCTGCGCTGGGACCAGTGGCCGCTCCAGCGCATCGGCGCCAGGGCGTACATGCGCAGCACGTACGACCGCCGCGGGGGGAACGAGGGCGCGGACGCCTCGCATTTCCTCTACCAGGAACGCGACGACTTCAACGTGACGCTCGACGTCGAGGGCCGGGGCGTCCTGTACTTCGCCCGGTTCAACCACTGGCACGGCAGCCCCTGGACCTTCGAGGTCGACGCCGCACCGCACGTCGTCCGCGAGACCAGCACGGCCGACCCGGACCATCCCGCGCCGGGGTCGGTCTTCCTGCCCGAGACGGCGTTTCCGAAGCCGCTCGCCTGGACCTGGTCGGACACCAAGGGGGCGGACCTCTCGTGGCTACCCATCGCGTTCGACCGCTCGTTCCGCATGGCGTACGGCCGGACGCACTATGGGACGGGCTACTACATCTACCACCTCTACCCCCGCGGCGCGAGGCTCTCGCGACCGCTCACGCCCTGGGACGGCGTCTCGCCGCCGGAACCGGCCGTGCTCGCGCTGATCGACCGCGCCGGGACCGACCTGACGGCCGGCCGCGAAGGGCTGAGCGAAGATCGCGGCGTGGCCGTCGTCCGCGGCGGCGCAACCACCGCGTTGGCGACGCTGACGACGGGCCCGACGACGATCCGCGCCGTCGCGTTCTCGGTCCCGAAGGCGTCCGCCCTGGCTTTCGGTCGCGCCCGCCTGCGGGTGACGTGGGACGGCCGCGACGCGCCCTCGATCGACGCCCCCGTCGCCCTCTTCTTCGGGGCCGGGACGTTCTACAACCGCGAGGGGAAGGAGCACCTGGTGAAGGCCTTCCCGATGAACGTCCGGTTCGACGCCGACCGTGTGCACCTCGCCTGCCACTTCCCGATGCCTTGTTTCGCCTCGGCCCGCTTCGAGCTGGTCGGCGAGGCCGGCACCGATCCGATCGACGTCCGATGGACGATCCGCCGCGAGCCCTACGCCGGCCCGGCGAACCACGTCGGCTATTTCCACGCCTCGTACGTCGACCACCCGAAGCCGACGGCCGGGGAGGATCTCACCCTGCTGGACACGACGAAGGCCGAGGGGGGCGGCGACTGGTCGGGTTCGTTCGTGGGGACCTCGTTCATCTTCTCGCACGACGCCGACCTGACGACGCTGGAGGGGGATCCGCGGTTCTATTTCGACGACTCGCAGACCCCGCAGGCCCAGGGGACCGGGACCGAGGAGTGGGGCGGCGGCGGCGACTACTGGGGGGGCCGCAACATGACCCTGCCGTTCGCCGGCCACCCCGCCGGCGCCAGGGACGTCAAGACCGCCCTCACGGCCGAGGACCGCATCGAGTCGGCCTACCGGTTCCTGCTGGCCGACCTCATGCCCTTCGGCCGTAACGCCCGGATCACCCTGGAACACGGCGGCGCGGACGAGTCGACCCAGCACTACGAGACCGTCGCCTACTGGTACGGCCTCCCCTCCCCATCGCTCGCGCCGACCGACGCGCTCGACGTCGGCGACGAGGCGAGCGAGAAGGCCCACGACTACCGCTCGCCCGACGCCTCGCCGCCCGTCGAGATCGTCTCGCGCTATGAGCGCGGAGTCGACCACGTGAAGGATCGCGAGATCTTCCCCGCGATCGCCAAACGCGGGCGGACGACGAGGGGGACGTCGGAGTTCACCCTCAAGCTCGACCGGGCCAACCTCGGCGTCCTGCTCCGCCGCACGCTCGACTACGCCTACCCCGACCAGCGCGCCGAGGTCGACGTCGCCGACGTGGCGGCCGACGGCTCGCCCGGCCCCTGGCGAAACGCCGGCGTCTGGTTCCTGGCCGGCTCCAACACCTGCTACTACTCGAATCCGAAGCCCGAGCTGGGCGCCCCCGCGCCGGTCGTGCAGGTCTCCAACCGCCGCTTCCGCGACGACGAGTTCCTCATCCCCCGCGACCTGACCGAAGGCCGGACCGCCGTCCGCATCCGCGTGCGATTCGTCCCGGTCGCCCGCCCCCTGCTCCCGGGCCGCCCGGCGCCGGACCTCGCCTGGAGCGAGATCCGCTACGCGGCCTACAGCGTCGTCATGCCGGCGTTCACGCCGCCGCCTGCTCGGTAGAAACCACCCCACTCCGCGAGGCGGAACCTCCTTCTCCCCTCGCGGGAGAAGGACGATCGCTCGGGCTCGCTCAATAGCAGTCGCAAGACATGACCTCGCCGCCGCCGCGGGTGGCGGCGGCGGAGAAGATATGAGGGTCGGTCGTGTCTTTCAGGAGCCGCACCGAGCCGTCGCACAGGGCGAAGAAGACGCCGCCGCGATGGACGCCCCAGAACGATTCCTGGCCCGCGCGCGTCGAGTTGACGCCGATTCGGGGGTTGGGCTCGCCCGCCGGCAGGTCGGTGTAGGCGAGGACCATCCCGAACGCGCCGCCGCAGACCTGGTAGGGCCACGCGGGGTCGGTGCAGAGCCGGGCCTCCGGGACGAGGCCGTCGGGCACGACGCCGACCCAGGACGCGTCGGAGACCCGCCTCGAACGCTCGCCGAGCATGAGCGTGTTGCTCGTGCCGTCTGTGATGTCGGCGAGCCGCCGCGCGACGTTGCGGTCGAAGACGCCGTCGCCGCCGTCCACCCCGGCGGCCGGGTCGTGGCGGCTCCCACCGTTCGCGAGGTACTGCGAGGCCGCCAGGTCCGTGGGCAAGTCGGGGGCCGGCTTCGGGCAGTGGAACGAGGCCGGACCGACGCGCGGCGAACTCGGGCAGAGGAAGACCGGGAGCGCCGTCGATCGCACCGTCCGCGACTCGGGGGCGTTCACGGGACGCTGGAAGTTCACCGCGTCGTAGAGGGGCGTCTGCTCCAGGAACGGCAGGACGGCCGCGCCCCAGGCCCAGCCGCCGCCCAGCTCGACGCCAAAGGCCGGATCGCCGATCGAGCCGCCGCCGACCCCGCTGACGTAGCCCGCCGGGAAGGCGTCCCAGGCCGAGTGGTAGTTGTGCAGCGCGATGACGAGCTGCTTAAGGTTGCACTGGCAAGCCGAGCGCCGGGCCGCCTCGCGCGCCGCCTGGACGGCCGGCAAGATCAGGGCCATCAAGAGGCCCAGGATCGCGATGACGACCATCATCTCGATCAGCGTGAATCCGCGACGACGCCCCCCGCGAAAACCGGCGACGTGTTCCATCGGCCCCTCCGATCGACTTATCAGGGATCGTACCCGCCTTCGACATTTTACAAATGTCCCAGGCCGAGTCAATCGTCCGTCGATCGGGGCGGTGCGATGGCCGCCCTCAGCCCTCCTGGAGCTTCTTCACCACCGCCTGGGCGACGCCCCGGGCGCTCGTGGGGTTCTGGCCGGTGATGAGCCGGCCGTCGGTGACGACGTGGTTGCCCATGGCCAGCCAGGCCTTCGTGTAGGAGGCGCCTCGGGATTGCAGCTCCTCTTCGAGGTTGAACGGCACGGCGTCGGCGCGGTCGACCTTGGTCTCCTCGTTCCAGGAGAACCCGGTGACGTTCTTGCCGTCGAGGAGGGGGGAGCCGTCGGCGAGCTTGACGTTGAGCAGCCCGGCCGGGCCGTGGCAGACGGCCGAGACGACCTTGCCGGCCTGGTGGAAGTCGGCGACGAGCTTCTGCAGCTCGGGAGAGTCCGGGAAGTCGAACATCACGCCGTGGCCGCCGGTCAGGTAGATCGCGTCGTACTTCGACGCGTCGACGTCGGCGATTTTCAGCGCCTGGTCGAGCCGGTCCATGAACGTCCGGTCCTTGTAGCGCTCGATCGTCCCGCCCATCGCCAGGACCGCCTGCGCGAGGCTCTCGGGATCGATCGGCACCTTGCCCCCGAGCGGGCTGGCGACGTCCATCTGATAGCCCGCCTCCTCGGCGACGTCGTAGAAGTGGGTCAGCTCGCCGAGCCACAGGCCGGTGCGGTAGCCGACCTTGGCGTACTCGTCGACGCTCGTCACGATGATCAGGATCTTGTTCGTCGCGGCCACGGCCTCGCCCCTTCGTCTCGTCAGAAGTGCCGATCGGGTTTACCGGCAAACACGCAAACGACGCTCCAATCAGGCCGGGCATCCTCGAAGTTCCAGACGCGACGATGTGACTCGAGGTTGCTTCCAAAGGGTCCGATATTCGGCCGGACGAGTCGGAGGAGGAGCGAAGCGGCCCCGCCGTTTCAGCTGCCTGGGCGGCTGGAACAACCGTCTTGAGGTCGAGAATCGCGTGGCGTACCGCATTTTCTTTTTCCAATCGCGCATCCGGTCGCATGCTCCCTGTATGTCAACCGTTGGGGGCGAGCGTCCTCGAACATGAAGCGGGCGCGAGGGATGGCGAGGATGGTGGAGTCGGAGTGGTCGCCCCATCGCGTAGCCGGCTTGATCGAGGATCGTGGGATCGATCGCCCGAGATCGGTTCTTATCCGTCGAATCGCCGAACCGCCATCGATCAGGGCGTATGGATTCCCGTCGCGGTCGGGCCGAATTAGAATGCTCTGGCCGCAAACGGCCCGGATGGAAAGGTGCGTTCGAGGCGTCGGAGGGAGGTCGCTTTGTCCATAGCGGTCGAGTGCCCGTCGTGTCGAGCGTCGTTCGGGGTCGGCTATGGTCATGCGGGCCGTCGCGGACGTTGCCCGAAGTGCCGGGGAGAGGTCGTCGTCCCCTCGCCGGTCGAGGCCACCGGCCCGCAGGCCGTCGAACTCTTCAACCGATTCTTCATGGACTCGGTCAGCCTGATCCAGCCCCTGCCGCTCCCGCCGGACCTTCCCGCCGCCCCGACCGACCTCAAGGCGGCGAAGGCCGCGCTGGTCGACGCCCGCCGCGACATGGAAGTTCTGCGGGAAGACAACCTCGCCGCCCTGGCGAGGCTGAACGTCCTGGCCCCGCGCGCGTTCAAGGCCGAGGCCGCCCTGCTGATGCTTCGCGCCGGGTGCCGGCTCACGCCCTCGGAATTCCTCCTGCAGGAGGCGACCCCGGTCGCGGCCGAGGCGGCCCTGGCGACGGCCCTCGATGGGATCCGACGGCTCTCCGCGTCGTTCGAGCCCTTCCAGGAGGCCGCCGCACGTCGGCTGGCCATCACGGTGGCGATGCTCCAGGACGACCGCGTCCTCGCACGGGTCAGCGGCGGGCCGACCCGTCGAATCTGCACCCACACCGTCTACCCGACCGCGGCGTATCTCGGCCGTCAGGTCGTCGCGACCCAGTCCGAATTGATGCATGCGAATCAGGTCGTCGCGCAGCTCGCCGTCGTGGCCGTCCGGGCCAAGGGCAAGGCGATGGAAGCCTTCGCCGAGCCGGTGGACAAGGCCTGCCGGAAGCTAGGTCGTCAGCTCGAATCGATCCGCGGCATGCTGGCCGCGACCCGGCACTCGCCCCTGCTCGACGAGGACGGGCCGATTACCCTCGTGGAACACATCTTGCCTCGCATGCCGCGGCACGACAGCCCGGTCGAATTGATGGAAACGGCCGACAGGGTCCAGGAGGCGGTCACCGACCTCCATCGCCACCTGATCGGTCGCCTGGCCGTCGGGGCGGAGGAGGTCGAGAAGGCCCTCGGCCTGGATCCGCTGAAATCGGCGGCGGACTGAGCCGACCCGCCGAAACCCCCCAGGAGCCGCAGGAAATCCGCGAAAAAAAATCGACGAGCGAAGCCAATTCAATACGGCTTCAAGTCCTTGCGAGCCACGGACTTGGGCGGAAATCGCCGTGACCGAACGGACCCGAGCGAAGCCGAGCCCGCGTCAGACCTCGAAGCTCTCGTGGAGGTCGGGGATGTGGACGGGGTTCTTGACGAACGGCTGCATGACGGGGACGAGGGCTTCCATCGAGGGCGGCTCGCCGTGGACGATGAAGCCGTGTTCGATGCCGCCGCCGGTCTGTTCGTACCACCAGGCGAGGTCGTTGCGGTCGGCGTGGCCGGAGAAGCCGTCGAGCACGTAGACCGCGGCGTTCAGGTCGTACCACTGGTCGAGGATCTGCACCCGCTCGACCCCTTCGGAGAGCTTCCGCCCCAGGGTGTTCTCGGCCTGGTAGCTGACGATCACGACGGCGTTGTCGGGCTCCGAGACGATGTGTCGGAGGTGGTGGCGGATCCGGCCGGCCTCGCACATGCCAGACGACGAGATGATGATCAGCGGCCCGCGCTGGTAGTTGAGGCGGCGGGAGTCGTCGAACGACTGGCAGTACTCGACGTACTTCGAGCCGAAGTAGAGGGGGTCCTTGTCCATCAGGGCCCGGGCCTCGGGGGTGTAGGCGTCGGGGTAGTCGCGATGGACCTCGGTGAGGCGGCTGGCGAGCGGGCTGTCGACGTAGACGGGGATCGGCCGCAGCTTGGTGGTGGCGAACAGCTCCTGGAGGCAGTAGACCATCCGCTGGGTGCGTCCCAGGCTGAACGCCGGGATGATGATCTTGCCCTGGAGCCGGATCGCGCGGGCGACGATGGCGTGGAGCTGCTTCATCAGGCGGTCGTAGGGCTCCAGCTCCTTGTCGCCGTAGGTGCTCTCGGAGACCAGGACGTCGACGTCCTTGACGATCGTGGGGTCGGGGAGGAGCCCGGTCTTGCGGCGGCCGAGGTCGCCGGTGAAGACGAACCGGCGGGGCCGGCCTTCCTCCTGGTAGTCGATCTGGACGATGGCCGAGCCCAGGACGTGGCCGGCGTCGTGGTAGGTCAGGATGATCCCGGGCGCGATCTCGCGGGGCTCCGAATAGGGGACCCGCTCCAGCCGCTCGACCATCCACTCGACGTCGAACTGCTCGAAGAGCGGGTCCGGGGCCGCGATGTGGGGCTGGCGGATGTGGGCCTGGCGGACGTCCTCGCGCTGGATCCGGGCGCTGTCGCGGAGCATGATGCTGGTGATGTCGCCGGTGGCCGGGGTGACGTAGATGCTCCCCTTGTAGCCCTGCTTCACCAGGAACGGCAGGCGGCCGATGTGGTCGTTGTGCGCGTGCGAGACCACGACGGCGTCGAGCGTTTGGGGGTCGAAGGCCAGCTGGCGGTTCTGGCTCGCGGGATCGATCCGATCGGAATCGAAGAGCCCGCAATCGAGCAGGATGCGGGAGGATCCGATTTCCAGCAGGTGGGCGCTGCCGGTGACTTGTCGGGTCGCCCCGTGAAACGTGATTCGCAACCCAGATCCTCCTGACGATCGGCCCCGCGGCCGGGCCCGGGGCGAAGGTCCCCGGCCGAGATCGCCGTGATTCGCGTGTGATTTCCATTCTCGAGGAGGCTGAAACGCCGACCGCCCCGCGAGGGAGGCGAGCTTTCGGCCCCGATGGAGCTTGCGCGATCCTCTCGATTTTCCACCCCGCCATCATGACAGGATCTTAGGCCTGGATCAAGCCGGAGCGGATCGTCGAGGCCGTCGCGGCTGCCTCGGAACGGGAGGCCGTTGCCGAAGAACGGGGCGTCGCCCCCCCGGCGGGCCGCCGTCGGGCTCCTTCATCCCGGCCGGAAACGGCGGCGGCGAAGGGAGATCGGGCGACCCCGCGGATTCCCGGCGTTTTCCCTTTCCCGGATCGGGGAATCGGCGCATTGTTTGCTAAGGAGGGCTCGCGGTTCTCATGAGCCCTTCTCGATCGCACCCATCGCTCGTGAAAGGCCGGATCGGCCGCCGAAAGACGTGTTCATTCGAGGGCATGGACGACCCCCCGTTTCGGAGAAATCACGCATGATTTCCGAATCGCACCCCCTCCACCGCATGTTCCGCGGGCTGACGGAATCGACGTTCCTCACCGAGCTCGGCGTGGGCGACCCCTCGCTGGTGGGCTACGTCTCCAACCTCCTCGCCTCGTTCACGCCGACCCAGGCGATGGGCCGGATCCGCGACAAGCAGGGCCGGCCGCTCTTCGAGGTGGCGCGGATCCTCGCCGAGGCCGAGTCGGCCGAGGACGAGGAGCGTCGCGGCGAGTGCCACCGCCACGTCGGCGACTTCACCCTCTTCTGGACGGGCCTCTACCCCGACGCCCTGAAACGCCTCGCCGGCGCCGACTCGGCCGACGGCCTGCTCGACTACCAGCGCCAGGGGAAACGGTCGTACTACCTGGCCAGCACCCTGAGCGCGCGGTGCGACGACCGGCCGGTGCTGCGCCGGCTGAGCGAGCACTTCGAGCTTTGCGCCTTCGGCCTGGCCCGCGTCCGCGAGGAGCTGGACAAGCTGGAGGCCGAAGGGGCCTCGCAGCCGACCGGCCGGACGATCTGGGCCTGAGCCCGGCGGGGGCCGCGGTCCGGGGCTTCCCAGGGGGATCGTCGGATGTCAGAATGAGGGGCCCCGTCCCGTCAGGCGGGCCTCCCTCGTCCCGACTCCGACGATTCGAGCCCGACCCATGGTTCTCCCCCTCGGCGACCTCCACCGGACTCGGATCACGCCGGTCGTGACCTACGCCCTCATCGCGCTCAACGTCGTGATGTACGTCGTCCAGCTCCAGCGCGGCGACGACTTCATGATGGCGCTGGCCTGCACCCCGTGGGAGATCACCCACGCGAAGGACCTCGACGGGCCGGTCCTGCGGCCCGGGGTGCTCGCCGAGGTCCAGCGCCGCGAGGCGAACGGCGAACGCGTCCGGCTCGACCTCCGGGACGTCATCCCCCACGCCCCCAGCCCGATCCCCGTCTGGCTCACCCTCTTCACGGCGATGTTCCTGCACGGCGGCCCCATGCACCTCGCGGGCAACATGCTCTACCTCTGGATCGTCGGCGACAACGTCGAGGAGGTGCTGGGAGGCGTCCGCTACCTGATCGTCTACCTCGCCTGCGGCCTGATGGGGTCGCTGGCCCAGATCGCCGCCGCGCCGAATTCGATGATCCCGACCCTCGGGGCCTCGGGGGCGATCGCCGGGATCATGGGGGCCTACGTCGTCTGGTTCCCCCACAACCAGATCCGCGTCCTGGTCTTCCGTTTCATCACGGTCCTCCCGGCCGCGATCGTCATCGGCGGCTGGATCGCGCTCCAGATCTGGCTGGGCGTCCAGGGGATCGGCAAGATGGGGGAGTCGGGCGGAGTGGCCTACCTGGCCCACGTCGGCGGTGCCCTGACCGGGATCCTCGTCGCCTTCCTCTTCTACGACCGCGCCCAGCAGGTCAAGGCGATGGACGAGTACGGCCAGGGCTGGCAGAGCATCCCGCCCGACGGCTCCTGACGGCCCGCGCCGCACCAGCACGACCCTGGCGGTCCGTGGTCCCACGTCCGCTCCGGGCCCATCTTGCCGGAGCGTGGTATAGTTGGAAGCCGGGCGCTCGGGGTAAACCCTGCCGTGCCCGGTCAGCCGGGTCCGTCGGACGACGCAACGAGCCCAGGAGATTCAGCAACCATGTGCGGCATCGCGGGCGCATTGGATTTACGGGGCCGGCGCGAGTTTCCGGCGGCTCGCCTGCTGGCGATGACCGCGGCGATCGCTCATCGCGGGCCGGAAGACGAGCAGGTCCACATCGAGCCCGGCGTCGCCCTGGGCGCGCGGCGGCTGGCCATCGTCGACCTGGCGGGCGGACGCCAGCCCCTCTGCAACGAGGACGGCACCGTCTGGGTCGCCCAGAACGGCGAGATCTTCGAGTACCCCGAGATCCAGCAGGAACTCCTGGCGCGGGGCCACACACTCTCCACCCGGTGCGACACCGAGCTGTGGGTCCACCTCTACGAGGACCTGGGCCGGGGGATGTTCGACAAGGCCCGCGGCCAGTACGCCGTGTCGCTCTGGGACCGCAAGGAGCGGGCCCTCTTCCTGGGCCGCGACCGGGTGGGCATTTGCCCGCTCTACTACGCCGAGGTCGACGGCTGGCTGCTCTGGGGCTCGGAGATCAAGGCGATCCTGGCCTCGGGGATGATCGACGCCCGCGCCGACCGGCGGGGGATCGACGTCTTCTTCAACACCTTCTGCGCCAGCACGTCGCGGACGTTCTTCGAGGGGATCAACATCCTCTCCCCCGGCCATTTCCTGGCCGTGAAGGACGGGCGGATCGAGACGATCCGCTACTGGGACCTCGACTTCCCCGACGCGGGCGACGAGCGGCGTCTGAAGGACCCGACGCCCCTGATCGACGAGCTGGAGCACCTGATGCGCCAGGCCGTCGAGCGCCGCCTGCGGGGCGACGTGCCGGTGGTCAGCTACATCAGCGGCGGCCTCGACTCGACGGTCGTCCTGGGGCTCAGCTCGCGGCAGCGGGGCTACGCGGTGCCGTCGTTCACCATCGGCCTGAACAAGGCCGGGCCCGACGAGCGCTCGCAGGCCGTCGAGTCGGCCGAGGCGCTGGGCTCGAAGCTGACGATGGTGACGATGGACCGGGCGGACATCATCAACGCCTACCCCGAGCTGATCCGCGCCGCCGAGGGGCCGGTGATGGATTCGTCGGCGGCCTGCCTGATGCGGCTGGCCAAAGCGGTCCACGACCAGGGCTACAAGGTCGCCCTCACCGGCGAGGGGGCCGACGAGGCGCTCGCCGGCTATCCCTGGTTCAAGTCGCAGCAGGTGCGCAACGTCCTGCGGCGGACGGTCGGCAATTGGGCGCCCTCGAAGATCCGCGACGTCATCGTCGGCTCGATGCACGGCGACCCGGCCCACCTGCCCCCGCGGCACGGCTTCCAGGGCGTCCGCACGGCGCAGCAGGACGTCTACGACCTGATGGGCCAGGCTCGCACGTTCCTCTACTCGGGCGCGATGTGGAGCGACCTCGGGGCCTATTCGGCCTACGACGACCTGGACATCAGCAACGAGCGGTTCACCCGCTGGGCACCGCTGAACCAGTCGCTCTACGTCGGCTACAAGGTGATGCTGGCCGGGCTCCTGCTCCACGGCAAGGGGGACCGGGTGGCCATGAACTCGTCGGTCGAGGCCCGCTACCCGCTGCTCGACGAGGACGTGGTCGCCTTCTGCGCCTCGATCGCCCCCGAGTACAAGCTCAAGGGACTGACCGACAAGTGGATCCTCCGCCAGGTCGCCGCGCGGACGCTCCCGAAGAAGATCGCCAACCGGCCCAAGACCATGTTCCGCGCCAGCCGCTCCGAGGCTTTCTTCGACGCCGGCCGCCCCGCCTGGGTCGATCAGCTCCTCAGCCCGGAGTCGCTGCGACGGACCGGTTACTTCGACGTCGAAAGCGTCGCCCGCGAGGTCGCCTCGCACGGCCGGTTCCCGAAGTTCACGCCCAAGCGGATCATCATGGACCTGAGCCTGACCTGCGTGGCCGCCACCCAGCTCTGGCACCACACGTTCCTCGGCGGCGGCCTCTGCGAACTGCCCACGTGGACGCCCCCTCGATCGGCCTCCGCGGACCTGCCCGACGGCCTGGACGCGACCTCATATCACGGGGCCGTCGCCTCGGGCGTCTGAGGATCGGCCGGAAACGACGAGAGCCGCCGCGCGACCCTTCAGGCGTCGCGCGGCGGCTCTTTTTGACTCATCCCCGTGGGAGCTCAGTGCGTGCGGCGGATGTGGGCCGCGACGCCGCAGAGGGCCAGGCACCACGAGACGCCGTAGATCGCGTAGGCGTAGGGGTCGAACGTGGCCATGAGCAGGCCCGTCCCCCACATCTGGACCGCCGGGATGAAGAAGAGGGGGCTGAACAGCCAGGCGAGCGACGCGAAGAAGAACGTGCTCAGGGTGCACCAGACGGCCTTGAACCAGGGATGCTCGATCCCCACCAGCGAGTTCAGGCTCACCACGTTGAACGACAGGATCAGGAAGGTCGTCCAGAGCTTGGCCACCAGGTTGACCGCGGCGTTGCGGCGGATCCAGTGCCGTCCGGCCAGCAGCCGCATCGCCACGAAGACGGCGACCAGCTCGACGAACCAGATCGCCAGATAACGCAGGTCGCGGCGCGAGACCGGCTCGGCCAGCACCTGGCAGACCACGAACGCGGTCAGGTGGACCACGCCGACGCCCATCAGGGCCCGGGGCCAGCGCGGGTCGGCCAGCTCCCGGCTCATGTCCTCGCGAAGGGCCGCCCGCCAGCCCTCCAGCGTGGCCGCCGAGCCCTCGACGGGACCCCAGGCCGACGCTTCGTCCGACGAGCCCTCCTGCAAGGCGAGCCCGCCGTTCGCCCTGCGGGCGTTCGTCTTCTGCCGGGAAACCACGGCCATGTTTCTCTCCCTATCGCTCCATGATTCCGCCCGGCGACGTCGCCGACCCGCTCCAGATCCAGCCTTAACTCTAGCCGATGGTGTGATAAGATAAGATGGATGCGGGAAATAAACCGTTGTCGATTATACTGGGTGGATGGAATGAATCAGCTGGAAAGCCAGGACGTCTCGTCCTCCTCGGCGTTCGAGACTGAGGCGGACTGGAGCTGGGACCGGACGCACCGCGCGCTGGTGCCCTTGCTGAGGGCCGACGACCACACCAACATCCGCTACCTGTTGGGCGAGTACGCGGGGCTGCTGTCCGCGCTGGCGGGATGCGTCTGGGCGTATCGCGCGTGGAGTGCGGGCGGGTTGTCGAACTTGGCGTTCGCCGGGCTGGCGGCGTTGGGCGTCGTGGTCGTGGCGGTGTTCCAGCACCGCCTGTCGGGGCTGGGGCACGAGGGGTCGCACTACGCCCTCTTCCGGAACCGGCTGGCGAACGAGCTGGCGTCGGACCTGCTCTGCATGTTCCCGCTGATGGCGATGACCCAGCGGTTCCGGGTCACCCACATGGGGCATCACCAGTTCCTCAACGACCCCGAGCGCGACCCCGACGTCGCGCGGCTGCATTTCGACGGCGACCGATATCCATTCCCGATGCCGCGGCCGCGGTTCTGGTACCGCTACGTCGTGCTCTCGGCATGGCTGCCGTCGCTCGTCCGCTACCTGTACGGCCAGGCGAAGAACGCCAACGTGACGATGGGGCTGCGGGAGCCGAAGGCGCCGTATCGGTTCAAGGTGGGCCGCTGCCTTCGCGGCTCGTACTGGCTGCCGATGCTGAGCCTCGTCCACGTGACGGGCTCGTGGCCGATCTTCTTCCTGTTCTGGGTGCTGCCGCTGGTGACGGCCTATCCGTTCCTGATGCAGCTCCGCGAGATCGCCCACCACAGCAACGCGCCGACGGACGGGGAGTTCGCGCACTCGCGGAACTTCCACTGCAGTCCGATCTTCAACTTCTGCGTCTTCCCGTACGGCCAGGACTACCACCTGACGCACCACGTCTTCGGCCTGATGCCGCACTACCGGCTGGCCGAGGCGCACCGGACCCTGCAGAACTACCGTCCCTACCGCGAGCAGGCTGTCGCCTGCTACGGCTATTTCTTCCGACGCTGGGGGAAGCCCGGCCCGACGGTCCTGGACGTGCTGGCCGACCGCCGGACGCTCGCCGGGCCCCACGCGGCCCGCGCCTGATCGGGCGGACCGATCGGCGCGGGGCCGGTTCCGTCGGGTCAGGGCGTGGCCGCGCCGACCGGCTCGACCTTGAGTTCTTTCTTCTTGACCTTGGCCCCGAGGCCGGGCTCGAAGAAGGACGTGGTCAGGTGGTAGGAGAGGCCGTCGACCTCGTACTCCAGGTCGGCGAAGACGGCCTTGCCGCCCGACTCGGGCGCGGTGACGACCGCCGAGACGATCGCGCCGGGCTCCAGCGGGCTGCTGGTCCACTTGGACTCGCGGAAGTCGCGGTTCTTGGACTCGGCGCTCCAGAGGCGGGCCGACTTCGGCGGCGGGTCGGCGCTGACCTTCAGCGTATACTGGTTCTTCGCGGCGGGCTCCAGCTTCCAATCGAGCTTGGGCATCGGTCGGCCGGTCACGCTGCTGCGGAAGAAGGCGCCCAGGCCGTTGAAGACCCAAGAACGGTCGCCGTCGAGGCCGTGGCCGGCGTTGGGCAGCTCCATCAGGTACTTGGGGCCGACGAGCTCGTCCCAGTACAGGTCGAGCGCGTTGAGGGTCCAGTAGCGGTCGTTCGTGCCGTTGAGCAGGAACTTGGGCTTCTTCGCCAGCCGCTCGCGGAACGTGAAGGGGTCGACCATCTGCCAGAGCTTGGTGCCGGGGCCGGTCTTGACCTCTTCCATCAGCCCGCGCTTGACGTAGTCGTCGATCTGCTCGCTGTAGTTGCCCCAGACGTCGAGCTGGTTCGGGCCCTGGGTGCCGATGTTGAGCATGACGATGACCATCGGGGCGAGGGCGATGACGCGGTCGTCGACCGCGGCGGTCAGCCAGGTGGTCCAGCCCCGCTTCGAGGCGCCGGTGACGACGAACCGCGTGACGTCGACCTTGCGTTTCTCCTTGGCCCAGGCCTGGACGGCGTCCATCGCCTTGACGGCGCTCTTGGCCATGGGGAACAGGAGCGGCCAGTTCTCGTCCTTCGTCTCCAGGTAGCGGATGAAGGTCTCGGCGATCAGCTCGTCTTCCTTCTTGTCGCCCAGGAGCGGCTGGTTGGGGACCTGGCTGAGCAGGGCGACCCGAGAGCCGCAGAGCTTGGACAGGGTCAGGGCGAGCATCTCCATGTCGGGGCCGGGCTTGTTGCCGGTGCTGCCGCCGGTGATGAACAGGAGGACGGCGTCGTCGTGGTCGGGCTTGCCGGCCTCGTAGATCCGCAGGCTGTGGGTCCAGGTGATGCCCTGCCACACCTGCGAGGTCAGCTGCAGCGCCGTGACCTTGCCGGCGGGGGTCTCTTGCTCCTCGACCTGCTTCCATGCGAAGGCGGGATCGGGCTTCTTGACGTACTCGTCCAGGTCCGCGCGGCAAGGGGAGGCCGCGAACACCAGGCCCGCCGCGACCGCGAACAGCGGCGCGACGAGGGAACCGCGATGGGGGAAGAACCGCACCGATGACGCTCCTGGGAGAAGGAAATGTGCCGACCGTGACGCCGCATCCGACTGGGACGGCGTCGGTCTCGCCCCCCGGAACGTCCCGGGGGGCTCGCGGCCGGCGTGATCGTAGCACGCGGCTCTGGATGCAGGCAATCCGCCGGGCGCGAAGTCCCCGCGGCCACCGAGGATCAGGGCTCGGGGCCGTCCTCGGCCGGCTCCTCGGCCCCTCCTCCGCCGTTTTCGCGGACGAACGCCCGCTCGCGGTCGCCCCAGTCCTTCTCAAGCCGGGCCATGTCGGCGGCGCGCGCCAGGAAGCCCTCCGGGCCCTCGATCCAGTCGCGGTCGCCCGACTCGCGGAACCGCCGGACGGCCTCCACGCCGGCCACCTGCTGGCGCTGGGCCGAGGCCAGCAGCCGCGCCACCTCCGCCAGCCTCGGCTCGGGCGTCCACAGCCGCGCGACCTCGACCAGGTTGGTCCGGCCCTCGCGTTCGAGCCGCGCGAGCAGCTCGGGGAACCGCGATTTCCGCTCGGCCTCGTCATTGGCCTTGAGCAGCGCGAAGATCTCGCGGTTCCCATCCGCCGTCTCGCGGAACCGCTCGTAGACGGGCTGGAACTGGATCGCGAAATCCTGGAATCGGTCCGCCGGCGAGATCGTGGCCGCGCGCCAGCGGACGGCCCCCGCGCCGAGCCCGATCACGGCGACCGTCACCAGCGCCGCCAGGGCGGCCGAGCGGGCCAGGCCCCCGGCGTCCGCCTTCCGCGGCCAGGCGGGCGCGAGCACCAGGCCGGCCAGGAAGCCGGTGGCCAGGCCCCCGAGGTGGGCGGCCTGGTCGATCCCGGTGGCGACCGCGCCGAAGACCGTGTTGAACGCGACGAAGCTCAGGCCGCTGGACCGGAGCGAGGCCAGCACCGTCGGCGGAACGGCCCGGCGGCGGACGAGCAGGAAGGCGAGCAGGGCGCCGAGCACCCCGAAGATCGCCCCCGAGGCGCCCACGCTGACCCGCGCCGGGGGGACCGCCATGCTGGCGACCGCCCCGCCGACGCCGGCCGCCAGGTACACCGCGGCGAACCGGACGTTGCCGTAGAGCCGCTCGACGAGCGGCCCGACGTTCATCAGGCACCACATGTTCATCGCCAAATGGAACAGACCGCCGTGCAGGAAGACGCTCGCCGGCAGACGCCAGGGCTCGCCCCGGAGCGTCACGCGGACGGCGTCGTTGGCCCCCCAGGCGAGCAGGTCTTCGAGCGAGGGGCTCATCGGGTCGACGCCTCTCGCCACCATGGCCACGTACACCAGCACGCATGCGGCGAACATCGCGCGGGTGACGAAGGCCATCGGCGTCGCGGCGAACAGGTCATCGCGGAACTGCGCCTTGTGCTCGCCGAACGCCCGCAGGTTGGCGTCGACCACGACGACCTTCGGGAGCGCCTCGGCCACGCGGCGGGCCAGCTCGGGGTCGACGGCCGGGGCCTCGCCGGTCCGCGCCGCGAGCGCGAGGCTGCGCAGGGCCGTCGCCAGGGCGTCGACGAGGCCGGGCGGCGCCCCCGGCATCGGCACGACGACGCCCCGCCCGAGATCCAGCCCCGGCGTCCCGGACGCGGAGGACGGGGCCGCGTCGTGGCCGACGTCCTCATAGGCCGCAGCGCGGCCGTTGAACATCGCTCGCGCGCCGGCGGGGCCGCCGGGGGCCGCCTCCACCCGTTCGAACCAGATGATCCGGTGGGTCGTGAGCAGGGCGGGCGCCGGCCCCTCGCCGACCGTGGCGACCAGCAGCTCGCCCGGGGCGCGGGGGAAGACGAGGCCGGCCGCGACCCCCAGGTCCTGCCGCGTCAACCGGGGCGAGAGTCGGACGTCGGGGAACGCTCCGAGGGGGGCGAAGGACGCCAGCACGAGCACGTTCCAGGGGCGGATCGCCGCCTCCGCCTCACCCCCCACTTCCATCATCGTCGCCAGGACCTTTCCGGATCGCCGTCCAGCCGCGGCGAGGATGCTGCTCCGAGTCGTCCTGCATTGTCGGTATCCTGGTGTGCGGCGTAAAGGCGGGTTGCGGGCGCGGTCGGGGGGCGGGACGAGCCATGAAGACGCTGATCCTCGGGTCGCTCGCCCGCGCCGGCCGGTTCCCGGCCTTCGCGGCCCGGACCCTGCTGGCGGTCCCGCCCGCCCTGCTCCGCCGCGGCGGCGAGGTCGCCCGGCTGTTCGAGCAGGTCGCGGTGCGGAGCCTGCCGATCGTGGCGGGCGCCGGCCTGAGCGTCGGCCTGGTGACGTGGTTCCAGACCCACCGGCTGCTGGCCGCCCACGGCGCGGAGGCGGCGCTGCCGAGCTTCCTGGCGGTGGCCGTCGTGGTCGAGCTGGGGCCGCTGCTGGCGGGCGTGCTCGCGGCCGGTCGCGTCGGCGCGGGGCTCGCGGCCGAGATGGGGGTCATGTCCCTCAACGAGGAGATCGACGCCCGGATCGTCCTGGGCGCCGACCCGATCGCCGGCCTGGTCGCCCCCCGGGTGATCGCCTGCATCCTGGCGGTGCCGCTGCTGACCGTCCTGGTCGACGCCTCGGCCCTGGTCGGGGCGCTGGCCGCCGAGGGGATGGCCGGCAACCTCTCGCCCCAACTGTTCTGGCGGCAGTCGCTGGTCTTCCTGCGGCTCTCGGACGTGATCCCGGCCACGCTCAAGACCGCCGTCTTCGGCCTGATGGTCGGCCTCGTCGGCTGCTGGGTGGGGCTGGAATCCGAGCGCTCGGCCGAGGCCGTCGGCCGCGCCGCCACCCGGGGCGTCGTGGCGTCGACGCTGGCCGTCTTCGCCGCCAACGTCGCCCTGGTCCCGTTCATCCCCTGGGCGACGGGCCTGATGGGGCTGGCGGGGCTGTGAGGGGGAGGATCCCGAAGGTTCGAGGAGAAGGCGTCGGGGTCTGGAGCGGCCGATTCGCGGCGAATGGGCGTCGCCGTGGTCGGGCGTGCGGTAGAATGGAGGAGGTTGCGACGGTCCCGCCCATCCTTGAGGTTGATCCCACCATGCGACGTCTCGCCCTGATGGTCTCGGCCGCCGCCCTCTGGACCTCCTCGCCGGCCTTCGGCCAGGCGGTCTCCGGCGGCCCCGCGGTCGGTTCGTACCGCGTCAGCGACTACTTCGCCGCGCCGGGGATGTACGGCACGAGCTACGGCGTCGCCAGCTACGGCGTGCCGCGGACTTACACGTCGTTCTCGGCCCAGCCCTGGTCGTCGTACTACGGCAGCAACCTCCCCTCGCCCGGGTACATGCCGGGCCGGTTCGGCGTGGGCCTGTGGCGGCCCGGGTTCGTCGCGCCGGGTTACGTCTACGGCGCCCCGACGGCCGCCGGCTCGTACCGGACCTTCCCGGTCGTCGCGGGCACGGGCCTGACGCCCGACCAGATCGCCCCGCCGCCGCCGATCGGCGTCTACGCGCCGGCCCTGGGCCCGGGCGTCGGCCTGTACGGCGAGTGAGCCGGCCGCCCCCGGCCGGCGTCGATCCCCCGCGAGCCGGGGGGAGGTCTTGTGTCGGCGGCGGCCGTCAAGGATGATGAGGGCCGCGGTCCGGCTCGCCGGGGAGGCCCCAGCGGCCCTGATCCCCGGGCCGCACCGGGGATCTCGAAGGCGAGGAAGACGTTGATAGCAACCGATGTGGCGATCGTCGGTGGGGGGATCGTCGGCCTGGCGACCGCCTACCAGCTCACCCGGACCCTCCCTCGGAGCCGCGTGGTCGTGCTGGAGAAGGAGGCCGACGTCGGCCGCCACCAGACCGGGCACAACTCGGGCGTGCTCCATTCCGGCATCTACTACAAGCCGGGCTCCCTCAAGGCGATCAACTGCCGCCTCGGCAAGAAGCTGATGGAGGAGTTCTGCGCCGCCGAGGGGATCCCCTACGAGATCTGCGGCAAGGTCATCGTGGCGATCGACGAGTCCGACCTGCCGGCCCTGGAGCGGATCTACGAGCGCGGCGTGGCCAACGGGGTCGTCTGCGAAAAGATCGACAAGGCCCGACTGGCCGAGCTGGAGCCGCACTCCGCCGGCATCCGGGCGATCCACGTCCCCGAGGCCGGCATCGTCGACTACAAGGCGGTCTGCCACCGCCTGGTCGAGCGGATCCGCGAGGCCGGCGGCCAGGTCCTCACCGACGCCCGGGTGGCGAAGATCGTCCGGACCCGCGAGAAGGCCGTCCTGACCACGGTCGCCGGCGAGCAGGTCGAGACCCAGCAGATCGTCAATTGCGCGGGGCTGCAATGCGACCGGGTCACGGCCCTCAGCGGCCAGAAGCCCGAGGTCAAGATCATCCCCTTCCGCGGCGAGTACTTCGAGCTGAAGCCCGAGGCCGCCCACCTCTGCAAGAACCTGATCTACCCCGTCCCCGACCCGGCCTTCCCGTTCCTGGGCGTCCACTTCACGCGGATGATCGAGGGGGGCGTCGAGTGCGGCCCCAACGCCGTCCTGGCCATGGGCCGCGAGGCCTACCGCAAGACCGACTTCAACCTCTCCGACGTGATGGAGACGATGGGCTACTCGGGCTTCCGGAAGCTCGCGTTCAAGTACTGGAAGACGGGCCTCGGCGAGATGTGGCGGTCGGCCAGCAAGGGGGCCTTCGTCAAGGCGCTCTCGCGGCTGGTCCCGGAGATCCGCGCCGAGCACCTGGAGCCCGCCCCGGCCGGCATCCGCGCCCAGGCCGTCGCCCCCGACGGGGGGATGGTGGACGACTTCCTGATCCAGGAGGCCGAGCACGTCATCAACGTGAACAACGCGCCGTCGCCCGCGGCGACCGCCTCGCTCAACATCGGCAAGACGATCGTCGAACGGCTCGTCCCCCGGCTGACCTGAGCCCGGCCGAGCGGTCATCCCCCTTGACGCGACCCCGACCGACGACCCCGGAGGCCCCGCCATGAACCGCCGCTCGTTCCTCGCCGCCGCGTCCGCCACGACCGCCGTCCTCGCCGCGACCGAGGCCCCGGCGGCCGCCCGGGCCGAGGGCCGGCTCAAGGTCATCGTCCCCAAGCTGCGCCCCGAGGAGATGTCCGACCTCCAGGCCGCCGCCCCCGGGCTCGACCTGATCGTCTGCGGGGGCGAGGACGAGGCCGTCGCCCGCGTCGCCGAGGCGCAGGGGCTCTGTTACATAGTCACCCCGCGCGTCCTCCGCGCCGGGGCCAAGTCGCTGCAATGGGCCCAGAACCCCAGCGCGGGCGTCGAGCACCTGATGGGGATCCCCGAGCTGGTCGAAGGCCCCATCGTCCTGACCAACATGCAGCGCGCCTTCGCCCCCGAGATCGCCGACCAGGCGCTCGCGTACCTGCTGGCCTTCACCCGCGACATCCCCCACTTCCTGCGCGACAACGCCGAGAAGCGCTGGGGCGACCGTCGCCGCGGGGTCGTGCTCGAGGAGCTGGCGGGCAAGACGATGGTCGTCGTCGGCCTGGGCGGGATCGGCACCGAGATCGCCCGCCGGGCCTACGGCTTCGGCGTTCGGGTCGTCGCCACCGACCCCAAGGTCTGGGAGCGTCCCCTATTCGTCGACGAGCTGCACAAGCCGGAGAAGCTCCACGACCTGCTGCCGACGGCCGACGTCGTCGCCAGCGCCGTGCCGCTGACTAAGGCGTCGACGAAGCTGATCGGCGCCAAGGAATTCGGCCTGATGAAGCAGGGCGCGATCCTGATCAACGTGTCGCGCGGCAAGGTCGTCGACACCGATGCCCTGGTCGCCGCGCTCGACTCGGGCAAGGTCGCGGCGGCGGGCCTCGACGTGACCGACCCCGAGCCCCTGCCCGACGGCCACCCGCTCTGGTCGCGCAACGTCATCATCACCCCCCACACCGCCGGCCAGTCCCCCGGCGGCGAGCGGCGGCGGCACGAGATCCTCCGCGAGAACCTCCGCCGCTTCGCCGCCGGCGAGACCCTGCTCAACGTCGTCGACAAGAAGGCCGGATATTGATCGGTCCACAACCCCAGGCCTCCGCACCATGAACCTGCCACCGATCGCGCGCGTCCGCCAGAGCTACTCCCAACCCCGCGTGGAGGACGTCCCCGGGACGGTCCGTCGCCTGATCCACGAGAGCCGGATCCGCGAGCGCGTGCCGGCCGGCGGCACGATCGCCGTCGGCGTCGGCAGCCGGGGCATCAAGGGGATCGGCCTGATGGCCCGCGCGGCCGTCGACGCGCTCAAGGAGCTGGGCTACCGGCCGTTCATCGTCGCCGCGATGGGGAGCCACGGCGGCGCCACGCCCGACGGCCAGCGCGAGCTGCTCGCCGGCTACGACGTCACGACCGAGTCGATGGGCGTCCCCGTGAAGACCGAGATGGACACCGTCGTCCTGGGGACCAACCCCGTCGGCCTGCCGATCTACTTCGACAAGAACGCCTACGAGGCCGACGGCATCGTCCTGCTCAACCGCGTGAAGCCCCACTCCGACTTCCACGCGACGTACGAGTCGGGGATCGTCAAGATGATGACCATCGGCCTGGGCAAGCGCGACGGCGCGACCCAGGTCCACAAGTTGGGCCTCCGCGGGCTCCAGGAGGTCCTGCCCGCGGTCGGCCGGTTCCTCGTCGCGAACACCAAATTCGCCCTCGGCCTGGCCATCCTGGAGAACGCCCGCGACGAGACCGCCGAGATCGTCCCGCTGGAGCCGGAGAATCTCTTCGAGCTGGAGCCCGGCCTGGTCCACAGGGCCCGCGAGCTGATGGGCCGGCTGCCGTTCGACCAGATCGACCTGCTGGTGGTCGGCGAGCTGGGCAAGAACTACTCGGGCGCCGGCATGGACCCCAACGTCATCGGCCGGCTCATGATCGAGACCCAGGCCGATTTCCCGCGGCCCGTCGTCACCCGCCTGGTCGTGCTCGACGTCTCCGACGAGAGCCACGGCAACATCGTCGGCGTGGGCTTCGCCGACCTGACCACCGAGCGGCTGGTCGCGAAGGTCGACCAGGAGGCCTTCCGGATCAACGTCCTGACCTCCTGCTGCCTGGAGCGGGCGCGGATCCCGATCACCCTGGCCACCGACCGCGAGGTGATCGAGAAGGCCCTCGAGACCTGCTGGCGGATCGACCCGGCCGAGGCCCGCATCGTGGTGATCCCCAACAGCCTGGAGACCGACGAGCTGTGGATCTCGCGGCCCCTGGAGCAGGAGGTCGTCGCCAATCCCGCCCTGAAGCGGGAGACCGACTACCTGCCGATGCCGATCGACGCCGAGGGCCGCCTGGACCAGGTCGGCCTCTTCCCGCACAGCGTGCAGGGGCGTCGGGCCGCAAGGGCCGCGCAGGCATGAGCCGGCCTCGATACCGGATGCTGGCCCTGGACGTCGACGGCACCCTGCTCAACCGCTGGGGCGAGCTGTTGCCGAGCACCAAGGCCGCCGTCGCCCGCGCCGCGGCGGCCGGGATCCGGCCGATCCTCTGCACCGGCCGGCGCTACCGCCGCGCCTGGCCGGTGGCGGAGATGCTGGGCCTCGACGCGCCGATCGTCTGCAATTCCGGCTCGATCGTGAAGGAGCCCTCCGACGACCGGACGCTCTGGCGCGCCGACCTCGACCCGGGGCTCGCCGCCGCCCTGCTCGACCTCTTCCGCGAGCACGGCCACGATGTCGTCGCCTTCAACGACCGTCCCCACGACCAGCCCGACTTCCGGGTCTCGCGCCACCCTTCGGGACGGGGGCCGTTCGACGATTACGTGGGCCAGAACCTCTCCCACGCCGAGATCGCCGCCGACTGGGCCGCCGGGCCCTTCTTCCACGTCTGCGCCGTCGGGTTGCGCGAGGAGATGCTCGCGTTCCAGAGCCACGTGCTCGACGCCTTCGGCGACCGGGTGCGGACGTTCGTCCAGAAGAGCCCGCGCTACGCCGGGACGATGTGCGAGGTCATCCGGGCGGACGCGAGCAAGTGGTCGGCCGTGCTCCACGTCGCCGAGCAATGGGGCGTGGCCCCCGAGGAGATCTGCGCCGTGGGCGACGACGTCAACGACGTGCCGATGATCCGCGGCGCGGGCCTCGGCGTCGCCATGGGCCACGCCGCCCCCGAGGTCCTCGCCGCCGCCGACCTGGTCGTCCCCGACCATGACAACGACGGGGTCGCGGCGCTCATCGACGGCCGCCTGCTCTGAGCCGCGCCAACCTCGATATCTTCATCGCCGCTTCATCATTTCACGCTTGAAACCGTCGCCGCGTGGAGGTTAGACTCCTGCCGCGACGAGTCACGATCCACGCGCCCGGCGACGCCGCCCGGACGCCCGGAGGGCTCGTCCCCGCCCCCCCCTCAGCCCTGGCAACATCCCCCCAAAAATCGATCGACGGAGGACGCCGGCCATGTCCCGGAATACGCGCAGCGGTTTCACGCTCATCGAGCTTCTGGTCGTGATCGCGATCATCGCGGTGCTGATCGCGCTGTTGCTGCCCGCGGTGCAGTCGGCCCGCGAGGCCGCCCGGCGGGCCCAGTGCGTCAACAACCTCAAGCAGCTCGGGCTGGCCGCGCACAACTTCGAATCGACCAACGGCTTCTTCCCGCCCGGCTTCGGCGCGACGCCGACGATCGCCGTGCCGCTGTATCCCCGGCCGACGCCCCTGGTGACGATGCTCGGATACCTGGAAGGATCGAACCTCTACAACACTTACAACTTTCAGCACAACCTCAACGGCATCTTCAATCAGACGGTCAACAACCCGAACTACACGGCGGGCAGCCAGCTCATCTCGGCGTACATCTGCCCGTCCGACCCGTCGAACGTCAAGTTCGGCGGCTTCATCGGCTACAACAACTACTTCGGGTCGATCGGCGGCACCGCCTGCGCCGAGCTGGGCGCGCCGCCGGCCGGTTATGCGGCCAACAAGACCGAGGTCGACACCAGCCAGGCCGGCCTGTTCAACGTCCGGCTCGACTACGGCGCCCCGGCGCAGGTGGGCGGGGCCAACAATCCCGACTACCAGAAGGTGATCGGCCCCACGACCATCGCCTCGATCAGCGACGGCACGAGCAACACGTCGATGTTCTCCGAGACCGTCCGCTCGGTCTCCAGCACGAACGCCGTGACCGAGGTGCCCGTGACGAGCCCCCTGAACGTCTTCGGGATCGCGGCCGGCTCGTTCACCACCAGCGTCATTCCGCCCGTCGAGACCTGCATCGCCGGCGGCCGCGTGCGCTATCGCGGCCAGCAGTATTATCGCGGGATCGCCCCGATGGCCTTCTTCGCGCACACGCAGACGCCCAACCCCAGGACGTTCGACTGCGCCAACAGCAGCGACTACGTCTGCGCCCACATCGCGGCCCGGAGCACCCACTCGGGCGGCGTGAACGTCTCGTTCGCCGACGGCTCGGTCCGCTTCGTCAAGGATTCGGTCAATCCCGCGACCTGGCGGGCCCTCGGCACCAAGGCCGGCGGCGAGGTCGTCAGCTCCGACGCCTACTGAGCCCGGACCGCTTGGCGATCGACACGAGCCCGCGCGGACGGGATCGGGGATTGACCTCCGACCCAGCCCGGCGGGCGGCCCCTTCGAGGTGCAACCTGATGAAGACCTGGATCCGATGCCTCGCCCTGCTGTTCGCCTCGGCGATCGTCGCCGGCTGCGGCGACCCCGCGAGCGGCCCCCCCACGGCCGACAAGTCCGAGGAGATGAACCTGGAGCAGGTCGCCGAGATGCTCCGCGAGTTCCAGCTCAACAATGGGAAGCCGCCCAAGAACCTCAAGGAGCTAAAGGCCAACCCCGGCGGTGCCCTCGGCGGCGTGGAACTCGTGGCCTCCGGGGCGGTCGTCGTCCCCTTCGGCGTCACCCTCCCCGACACCAAGGAAGAGCCCGGCGGCAGCCCCAACGAGGAGGTCCTGGCCTACGGCAAAGACGTCCCCACACAGGGAGGCGCCGTCCTGCTCCTCAACCGCACGGTCAGGCGCATGACCGCCGACGAGTTCAAGGCCGCCACCCTAGCCATGCCCTGACCGCCGGGGGTCGTTGAATCCCCGACCAGCGCGAGCTAGGCTCAAGGTCGTCGCCCTTGCCGTGGGTGGGGCGATTCTCCGACAGCCTCGTCAAGGGAGGACGATGATGACGCCTCGGCGACCGCACCGCGGGATCACGCTCCTCGAAGTCGTCGCGGTGATCTTCATCCTCCTGGTGCTCGTCGCGCTCATACTCCCCGCGCTCGGGCCTGCGAGCGACCTGTCCCGACGCGCGCGGTGCATCAACAATCTCAAGCAGATGGCCCTGGCGACGCTCAATTACGAGTCCGCCCACGGCGTCTTCCCGCCGGCGTTCGGACCGTCGCCCACGATCGAGGTCTTGAATTATCCGCGAGCGTCGGTCCAGGTCGCGATCCTGCCGTTTCTGGGCGGGATCGAAGAGGTTAGGCTCTACGACGGCTTCAATTTCCGCTTCGGACTTCAGGGGGTTGCGGATCACCCGAATCAAGATCCCAACCTCACCGCGGCGAGCACTCAGGTTTCCACTTTCATTTGCCCGTCCGACCCCGCCGAGGCGAAGTTGCAGGGGAGGATCGGCTTCGACAATTACTTCGCGTCGATCGGCGCGACGGCCTGCGCCGAGCTAGGGCCCGCGCCACCCCACTACCCCGCCAACATGGTTGAGACCGACGTCCGTCTGGCCGGGATCTTCAACGTGACGCTCGACCACGCCGCGCCAGCCGTCCTTCCGGACGGGTCGTACAACCCCGACTACCGCAAGGTCGCGGGATGGTCGACGATCGCCTCGGCGACCGACGGGACGGCCGCAACTTCACTATTCTCCGAGACGCTCCGCTCGGCGTCGGTGCATGGCGAAGCGGAATCGATCGCGGCCGACAGCCTGCGGAACGTCTACGGCGTCTCGACAGCCTCTTTCACGACCCCCGCCCCACCATCGCCCGCGACCTGCCGCGAGGGGCGGCGGATCGCCTACCGCGGCCAGCAGTATTATCGAGCCTCCGCCGCCACGTCCTTCTATTCGCACACGATGACGCCGAACGCTCCCGTCTCCGACTGCGCCAACGTCGATTCCGACTTCGTCGCCGGCCATACCGCCGCGCGGAGCGCACACCCCGGCGGCGTGGATGTCGGCCTCGCGGACGGCTCGGTCCGCTTCATCAAAAACACCATCGACCCGGCGGTCTGGCGTGCCCTGGGCACGAAGGCCGGCGGCGAAAAGATCCCCGCCGACTACTAGGAACCCCGCCCGATGACCACGCGCCTCCGGACGATCGCACTCGCCCTCCTCGCCTTCTCCGCCGCCTCGACCCTCGCCGACGAGCCGAAGCAACTACGCATCCTGAGCTACAACATCCACCACGGCGAGGGGATGGACGGCAAGCTCGACCTGGAGCGGATCGCCAAGGTCATCACGGCCGTCGAGCCCCACGTCGTCGCCCTGCAGGAGGTCGACCGCGGCTGCAAGCGCACCCAGGGCGTCGACGAACCCGGCGAGCTGGGCCGCCTGACCGGGATGACCCCGATCTTCGAGCGGAACATCGTGTTCCAGGGGGGCGACTACGGCAACGCCGTCCTGACCCGCCTTCCCGTGACCGCCTGGCGCAACGTCCACGTCCCGTCGCACTACGTCGGCGAGCAGCGCGGGGCGCTCGTCGTCGAATTGACGGCCCCCGATGCGAAGAAGACGCCGATCCGCTTCATGGCGACCCACATCGACTACCGCCCCGACGACGCCGAACGTATGGACTCGGTCAAGAAGCTCGAAGAGGTCGCCCGCGAGCACCCCGACCTGCCCACACTCCTCGTCGGCGACCTCAACTCCCGTCCCGACACCCGCGTAATGCGGGCGTTCGGCGAGAACTGGACCCGCACCGACACGGCCCCCCTCCTCACCTTCCCCGCCGACAAGCCCGACCGCCAGATCGATTACGTCCTCGTCCGCCCCGCCCCCCGCTGGAAGGTCGTCGAATCCCGCGTCCTCGACGAGCCCGTCGCCTCCGACCACCGGCCCTTGCTGGTGGTGCTGGAACTGGTGGATTGACCGACGTACAATCTCAACCCATGAAAGACGACTCGACTCAACCTGCCTCCTGGTCGCACGTGGACGAGGGGCGGCATGACCGGACGATCGAGGAGAACTGGCTGTTCACGCTCCGCAAGGAGCGGTTCCGGTCGCGGCTCTCCGGGCTGACGCACGACTTCTTCGTGATCCGCCTGGCCGACGCGGTGCACGCGGTCGCGATCACGACCGAGGGCGAGGTGCTGTTCGTCCGCCAGTTCCGGGCCGGGTCGGGGCGCGACAGCCTGGAGACCCCGGGCGGGCTCGTCGACCCGAACGAGGATCCGCTCGTCGCCGGCCCTCGCGAGCTGCTGGAGGAGACCGGGTACGCCGGCGACCCGCCCGAGCTGGTCGGGACGCTCTGGTCGAACCCGTCGCTGGTGACCTCGCGGACCACGACCATCGTGATCCGGAACGCCCGCAAGGTGGCCGAGCCCAAGCTCGACCATACCGAGGAGCTGACCGTCGAGAAGGTCCCGGCGCGGGACGTCCTCGGGCTGATCCGCCAGGGCCGCGTCGACCACGCGCTGGTGGTCGCGGGACTCCTCTGGTGGCTGACGACCGAGGCCAACCCCGCGCGGGTCTGAAGGGTCAGGACGACTTGCCGAGCTGGACGGGGACGTCGACCGGCTGGCCCTCGCGGACGAGGGTGATCCGCACGGTCTCGCCGGGCTGATGCTTCTCGACCTCGGTCAGCAGCTCGTCGACCGACTTCACCCGCTTGTGATCGACGGCGACGATCAGGTCCGCCGAGTCGGGGTCCAGCGAGCGCCGGACGAAGCCAGGCCCCAGCCGCTCGATCTTGACCTGGATCGGCCGGATGCCGGCGCGTTCGGCCGGGCCGCCCTCGGCGACCGCCAGGACGAGCAGCCCCTCCTCGGTCGTGTAGACGCGGGCGACGCCCAGCTCGGCGCGGGTCACGCGGCCGTCGTCGATGAGCTGGCGGAGGATGCGCGCGATCGAGTTGATCGGCACCGCGAAGCTGACCCCCGCCGACTGGCCGACGCTGCTGACGATGGCCGTGTTCATGCCGATCACCTTCCCGCGCGCGTTCAGCAGCGGGCCCCCGGAGTTGCCCGGGTTGATCGCCGCGTCGGTCTGGATGATCCCCTTGATCATCCGGCCGTTCTTGGCCTTGAGCGAGCGGTCGAGGCTGCTGACGACCCCCGTGGTGAGCGTGCGCTCCAGGCCGAAGGGGTTGCCGATCGCCATGATCTTCTGGCCCACCAGCAGCCGCGAGGAGTCGCCGAGGGACACGGGATGGAGCTTCTCGGCGTCGACCTCGACCTTGAGCACGGCGACGTCGTTCGAGGCGTCGACGCCGACGACCTTGGCCGGGTACGCCGAGCCGTCGAAGAGCGTGACGCGGACGACGTCGGCCCCCTGGACGACGTGGAAGTTCGTCAGCAGGTGCCCCTTCGTGTCGACGATGAAGCCCGAGCCGGTACCTGTGGACGTCTCCTCCCCGCCGAAGAACCCCTGGGCCTCGGATTCGGTGGTGATGTTCACCACGCTCTTGTTGACCGAGGCGTATACGAGGACGTTGTTGCGCTCCTCGGCGTCCAGATCCTTGAGGGCGTCGGGCTCCGGGATCGCGCCCGGGGCCGTCGCGCGGTCGGCCGGCTCGAGTTCGGGCGTGACCGTCGCCCGCCCCGGCGGCGCCTGGACGGCCTCGACCTCACCGCCTTGCGGGCGCGGGGGCGGGGGGGCCTGGGCGGCGATCTCGGGGCGGGGATGGGGCCGCCCGCCGAAGAGCAGCACGGCCAGGGCCAGCGTAGCCCCGGCCGTGATCAGGTGGCCGACGATCGTCGCCGTCGGGGACGTCCTGCCGTTCGTCATCGTCTTCTCCCCCGATGCATCCCTCTCGATACCCTAGCCGTGCGAATAGTATTGTAAGAGTCCCGATGCCGATGAAAAGGCCGGCTCGGCGGCGCGGCTCGTCGAGCCTGCTCGCCCCTTGCAGGGCGGGTCGGCCGCGGGTAGATTCGGCCTCATTCACAAGTCTCCACGTCAGGGAGGCGTCGCGGGCCGGGTTCCGGCCGCCTCGCCACCGTCAGGCAACTTGCGAGCGGTCATGGCGGCTCATCCCTCGATCTCGACGCGGACGAACGCAGGCGTGCTGCTGGCGCTCCTGGCGTTCGGCATGGCGTCGCCCCTCGCGGCGCGGGCCGGCTGCCTCCACCCGCCCGGCGGCGCGAGTCGTCCCGGGGCCGGCCGGCTGGACCTGCTGGCCGCCGCCGGGGCGCTGGCGATCGACGAACCGCTGAGTCCGCCGCCGCCCCGCTCGCCTTGCGACGGCCTGCGATGCTCGGGCGACCCCGCACCGACGCCCTCGCCGACGATGCTCGCGGACGTCCGGGTCGAGAGCTGGGGCTGCCTGCCGAAGGCGCCCCCGCCGCTGAATCCCGACTCCGACCACCTCCCCCCCTCCTCTTCCGCCCTGCAGTCCTCGCACGGCGGACCGGTGCCCTTCCACCCCCCGCGCTGACTCTCTGGGCCGACGACCCGCCGTCCGCCCCGTCGGCATGACCGACCGATCGTCGCCGCTGCGCCGGTGGCCGCAGAACGTCTCATTTCGCCGTCCCCGAGCCTGGGGTCGCGGTCGCGATCCCTTCGTGACGCGCCCGAAGTCGACGAACCGCCCGGCGCGACCGGAGGCGGGGCCGCGGCTCGCCCCGATACGCCGGCCGCACAAGGAACGTCGCCCTGCGCGCCGAAAGGGACCCGCAGGGGCGAGATCATCAGCTCCGACAGCCTCCAAGGACCGAATACCCATGATTCCTCCACATTTCGAAGGGACCACGATGATGAAGTCCGATCGCAAGATTCTCGCGAGCTGGCTGGCCGCCCTGATGCTCGCCACGGGCTCGGCCCGCGCCGGCGGCGGAGACGAGGGCCCGAGCACCTCGCTCCTCGACGACCTGGCCGGCTGGAAGAAGCTGCCGGCGGTCGCATTGGGCGGCGGGGGGCCGCTGCCGAGCTGGGCGAAGGCGGTGGCCGTGCGAATGCCCCGGACCGCCGCCGCGATGCTGGAACTGGACCTCGCCCAGCGCGTCCGCAGCCCGCTCGACCCCAAGCTCCGCGCCTCGTTGCGGTGGGTCGTCGCCCGCAACAACCGCTGCGCCTACTCGGAAGCCTACGCCCTCGCCGACGCCCGCCGCGCCGGGATGGACGAGGAATCCATTCGCGCCGTGACGGGCGACCCGGCGAACTGGCCGGCGGCCTACCGTGACGCGATGGAATTCGCCCGCCTGCACACGGTCGACGCGCCGACGATCCCCGACGAGCTGTTCGCCCGCCTCGTCGAGACTTACGGGGAGAAGAAGGCCGCGGCGATCGTCTTGCTCGGCGCCTACGGCAACTTCCAGGACCGCGTCGTGCTGGGCCTGAATCTGCCGATGGAGCCGTCGGGACCGCTGCCGCCGATCGACGTCGCCTTCGCCCCGGGCGCGTTCCAGTCGCAGCCGCTGCTGCCGCCCCAGGCCGACCTCAAGCCGCTGAAGGACGGCGGCGAGACGGTCGTCGAACGCGACCCGGAATGGTCGAAGCTCTCGTACGACGACCTGCAATCGCGCCTGGAGGGCCAGCGGGCGCGCACGCCTCGCCTGCCCATCCCCGCCTGGGACGAGGTCAAGAAAGGCCTGCCCCCCGAGTTCGCCACGCGGCCCACGCGGATCGTCTGGAACCTCGTCTGCTCGGGCTACGTCCCCGAACTGGCCGTCCCCTGGAGCCGGGCGACGCGGACGATGTGGGCCGAGGCGAAGCCCGACCGCGTCTTCGAGGAGAGCCTCTTCTGGATCCAGACCCGGGCCGTCCGCTGCAACTACTGCATGGGCCACTGCGAGATGCTGCTGGAGGTCGCCGGGCTGGACAAGGCGGCCATCGCCGACCGCACGCGGCGGCTCGCCGGCGACGACTGGTCGGCCTTCCCGCCCCAGGAACAGCGGGCCTACGCCTATGCCCGCAAGCTCTCGAAGGCCCCCTGGACGCTGACCGCCGCCGACTACCGCCGGCTCGAAACGGACCTCGGCCCCGACATGGGCATGGCGACCTTCTGATGGCTCTGCCGCGGCCTCTACATGACCCGGATCTCCGACGGCTTCCAGCTCCCGCTGGAGCGCGACAACGTCTTCATGGACTTCTACGGCCCCCGCGGGCCGGCCGAGAAGGCGGCGAAGAGATGACCGAGCGGGAAGCCGGGCGGCGGCGACTGGACCGTCGCGGGCCGCTCGGCCAGAATGGGGGCGTCGCCTCGCGAAGGGCGCGCCCCCTCCCCTCGATCTCGCGGAGCCGTCGATGGATCTCCTCTCTGCGTCGCCTCGCCGTCGGGCCTTGCTCTCGCTGACGTTCATCGGGGCCTGGCTGGGATCGACGCCGGCCTCGCCCGCGCAGACGAGCCCGGAGGAATCCGCGAAGAAGGTCAAGCCGGCCGAGGGCCTGCAGGCGACCCTCTGGGCGGCCGAGCCCCTGCTGTTCAACCCGACCAGCCTCGACGTCGACTCCCGGGGCCGCGTGTGGGTGGCCGAGGGGCTCAACTACCGGCTCACCCGGGGCGGCAACAAGAAGTTCCCGAAGGTCGAGGAGTCGGACAAGATCAAGATCCTGGAAGACACCGACGGCGACGGCAAGGCCGACAAGGTCACCGTCTTCGCCGACCGGATCTTCCCGATCCCGATGGGCATGGCCGTCGAGGAGCGCTACGACGATTCGGGCAAGTACCGCGGCTGCCGCGTCTACGTCGGCAACAGCCCCAACATCCTGGTGCTGGAAGACACCGACGGCGACGACAAGGCCGACAATCGCTTCAACCTCCTCACCGGCTTCGGCGGGATCGACTCCGACCACGGCGTCCACGGCATGACGCTCGGGCTCGACGGCAAGCTCTACTTCACGCACGGCGACGGCTGCTGCTCGGTCCAGGGGGACAGGTCGGAGCGCTATCAGAACTTCGACGTCGTCGACAAGTCGGGCCGGCACGTGGTCGCCGACAAGTACGCGAACACGCTCCGCGTGAACCGCGACGGCACCGAGTTCGAGGTCGTCTGCGACGGCCAGCGCAACAATTACGAGACCTGCCGCGACGCCTTCGGCAACGGCTTCACCAGCGACAACGACGACGACGGCAACCGCGGCTGCCGCGTGATCCACACCATGGACGGCGGCCGGTTCGGCTACAAGACCCCCGGCAGCCCCCGGCACTGGGGCGAGGACGTCCCGGGCATGGTCCCCAAGCTCGTCGGCACCGGCAACGGCAGCCCCTGCGGCATCGCCGTCTACGAGGGCCGGCTGCTCCCCGCCGGCTACTTCGGCGGCCTGTTCGAGGCCGAGGCCGGCACCCGGCAGATCAACTTCTTCCCGCTGACCCGGCACGGGGCCACGTTCCGCACCGAGTCCAAGGTCCTGCTCGCGAGCGACGACCCGTGGTTCCGCCCCGTCGACATGACCGTCGCCCCCGACGGCTCGGTCTTCGTCGCCGACTGGTACGACGCCGGCGTCGGCGGCCACGCCTTCGCCGACCAGGACACCGGCCGCATCTACCGCGTCGCGCCCAAGGACGATCAGCCGAAGCCCGCCAGTCCCGATTTCGCCACGATCGAGGGCCTGATCTCCGGCCTGAAGTCGCCGTGCGTCGCCACCCAGGACGCCGCGCGGCGGGGGCTGATCGCGAAGGGCGACGCCTCGGCCGAGGCGCTCCTCGGACTGGTCCGATCGGGTACGCCCGAGGAAGCCGCGCGGGCGATCTGGACCGCCTCGGCCCTGCCCAACCTGGCGACGATCGCCATCGAGATCCTCAAGCACCCCGAAACCTACCACGGCGACGACCCGCGGTTCCGCGAGCTGGCCGTGCGGATGCTGGGCCGCGACTGCCGCGACAACGGGATCGTCGAGTACAAGGACCCCGCCGCCCGCAAGGCCGCGCCGGCGCTGGCGCATCTCGACGTCTTGCTGCCGCTGGCCGCGGACCCCGACCCGGGCGTACGTCGCGAGTTGATCCTGGCCCTGCGCAACGTCCCGACCCCGAAGGTCGCCGAGGCGCTTCGCAAGCTCATCGTCGGCTGGGACGGTCGCGACCGCTGGTATCTGGAAGCCCTCGGCCTGGCGTTGGAGAAGCGTGAGGCCGAGTACGTCACGAGCCTGATGGACCCCTCGCTCTTCGGCGACTCCGGCGACCTCGACAAGCAGGCGGGCGACGACAAGGTCGCGCTGCCGCCGTACTTCCCAGTCGACCGCAACGAGGCGTTCATCCCGGCCGCCGCGGCCGAGCCCGCGGCGAACGCCACGAGCAAGTTCCTGGGCTTCCTGTGGCGGCTCCAACGCCCCGAGGCGCTTCCGGTCCTGGAGCAGATCCTGCCGAGGCTGAAGGCCCCGGGCCTCCAGCAGGCGGGCGACGACGTCTTGCGACGGGTCCGCACGCCCTACGCGGCCGACGTCGCGGCGCTGCTGGCCGAGCGAACCGACGATCCGGTCCGCCGACGGATGTTGTTCGAGATGCTGACGACCCAATTGACCGGCGCCTGGAACGAGGCGAAGGGCCGCCCGCCGGTCCTGCGGGTCATCGAGCGAGCCCTGAACGAGCCCGACTGGCGGCGGCAGGGGATCGCGATGGCCGCCGCCACCCGCGACACCCGGTACCGGTCCAGCCTGGAAGCGATCGCCGTCGACCCCGCCCAGCCCGACGAGGTCGGCGCGGCCGCCGCGGAGGCGATCGGCGTCCTGGGCGGTACTCCCGACCGCGTGCTCGCCGGCCTGATCGCGGCGGTGAAGGGCAAGCCCGAGTCGAGCGCCCGGGCCGAGGCCGCCGTCCGCACGCTGCCGAAGCTGTTCGACGCCCGCGACCGCCTCTTCGAGATCCTGGCGGACCGCACCTTCCCGGCCGCCCTGCGACGCGAGGCCCTGCGCACCGTGGCCCGGCTGCCCGGCGGCGGCATGAGGCTCGTCGAGCTGGCCCGCGGCGGCGGATTGCCCGACGACCTCAAGACCGAGGCGACGACGACGCTCCACGGCCTGGGCGACCCCCGCGTCCGCGAGGCCGCCGCGTCCGTCCTGCCGCCCCCCGCGACCTCGACCGGACGCCCGCTGCCTCCGCTCGCCGAGCTGCTCCGTCGCGAGGGCGACCCGCTTCGCGGCGAGGCGGTGTTCTTCCGCAAGCGGGAGGACGCCTTCTCCTGCGGCGCGTGCCATCGCGTGCAGGGCCGCGGCCAGTGGGTCGGCCCCGACCTCTCGACGGTCGGCACGAAATACGGCAAGGACGAGCTGCTCCGCTCGGTCCTCAACCCCAGCTCGGCGATCAGCTACAACTTCCGCTCGCTCGTCCTGGCCCTCTCCGACGGCCGGGTCCTCACCGGGCTGCCGGTCGAGGAGACGCCGCAGCGGCTGGTGATCAAGACGGCCCAGGGCGAGCGTATCGCGGTCGCCCCCGGCGACGTCGAGGAGCGGGGGGTCAGCCCGGTCTCGCTCATGCCCGAAAACCTGGCCTCGACGATGACCGATGGCGAGCTGGTCGACCTGCTCGCCTACCTGGCGACGCTCCGCAAGCCGGTGAGCGTGGTGGGCCAGTACCGCGTCGTCGGGCCGCTCGCCGAGGCCGGAGGGCCCGCGCCCGACGCGAACGGCCGGATCGACCTGGACGCCGCCGTGCCCGACGGCGCGGGGGGCACGCTCGCGTGGCGGCGGCTCGACGCCGACGCCGAGGGCCGCGTCGACTTCCAGCCGTTCGTGAAGGCCGGCGAGCGGAAGACGGCCCTGGCCTACACGCCGATCGTCTCGGCCGCGGCGCAGGAAGCGACGCTGGTCGTGGACACGGCGGCCGACGTCGCCGTCTGGCACGACGGCCGGCCCGTCGCCCTCGCGCGGGCCGACGCCGCCGCGCCGCTGACCGCGGTGCTGAACCTGCCGGCGGGCCCGGGCTCGCTGACGATCCGGGTGACGGGGGGGAAGGCGGACCAGGCCGCGATTGCGACGACCCTCGTCTCGCCTCAGCCGATCGCCTTCGACGCCGAGGCGGCCGACGCGCCCGGCCGCTGATCCTCAACCGCGTCCCCGAACGAGCCGAGACCGCATCGCCGTGCAACCCCCCGAAGACCCCGGCCGATCGCCGAGGATCGCCGTCGCCATCCCGTGCTACAACGAGGCCGCCGCCGTGGGCCGCGTCGTCGACGACTTCCGCGCGCACCTGCCGGGGGCCGAGATCGTCGTCTTCGACAACGCCTCCGACGACGCCACGGCCGCCATCGCCGCCGATCGCGGGGCGAGGGTCGTGCCGGTGCCCGACCGGGGCAAGGGGTTCGCCGTCCGCGCGGCGTTCGCGACCCTGAAGGACTACGACGTGGTCGTCATGGTCGACGGCGACGGCACGTATCCGGCCGAGGCCGCCCCCCGGCTCGTCGAGCCGGTGCTGGGCGGGCGGGCCGAGATGACCGTCGGGGCGCGGCGGCCGGTCCCCGGGGCGCAGGCCATGGCCCCGATCCGCGCCCTGGGGAACGTCCTGATCCGGAGCACGTTCCGGATCTTGATCGGGCCCGGGACCGGCGACCTGCTCTCCGGGTACCGCGCCTTCAGCCGCCGTTTCGTCGAAGCTGTGGATCTTCGCTCCGAGGGCTTCGAGATCGAGACCGAGCTGGCGGTCGCGGCGACGGCCCGAGGATTCCCGACGATCGAGATCGACGTCCCGTACCATCCCCGAATCGCCGGCACCGAGAGCAAACTGCGAGCCTTCCGCGACGGCCGGCGGATCCTGGCGACCATCGCCCGCGAGTCGCTGCGGCTCCGTCCGTGGCGGGCCGCCACGCTCGCAACGGCCGTCGCGGTCGGGGCGGCCGCGCTGCTGTATCTGGCGATTCGATGATCCGAGCCCGCGTCACTCGGCGGGCGGGGCCTCGCGGAGCTTGATGGTATGGTCGAGGGCGGCCGAGCTGACCAGGTCGCCGTTCCGGCCGACGGCGAGGGCGGTCACGGGCGTGCTGTGGTCTTCGAGCGTGAGGAGCGATCGCTTCTCGGCCACGTCCCAGACGCGGACGGACCTGTCGAGGCCTCCCGAGACCAGTCGGCCGTCGGGGGTGAACCCCAGACAGGTGACGTGGCGGACGTGGCCTTCCAGGGTGTGCGGGAACTCGGGGGCGGCGGGATTCCAGACCTGGAGGGGCCCGTCGCGGACGGCGGAGGCGAGCCAGCGGCCGTCGTCGGAGAACGCTAGCGCGAGGACGTCGCCGCCGAGCGGGATCGTGCTCTTGAGGACGCCCGAGGGCAGGTCCCACAACTTCATCGCGTCGTCGTCGGCCCCCGACGCCAGGGTCCGGCCGTCGCGGCTCAGGGCGAGGCGACGGACGGCGTCGGAGTGGCCTTCCAGGGTCATGCGGAGTCGGCCCGTCTCCGCGTCCCAGACGTGGATCTTGTGATCGCCGCCGGCGGAGGCGATCAGCGAGGCGTCGGCGAGGAACACCACTTCGTCGACGACGCCGTCATGACCCGTGTAGGTCTGGACCGGCCGGGCTTTCGCCACGTCCCAGATGGTCACGGCCCCCCGGAGCGCGGGCGGGGCGTCCGGATCTCCGCCCGCCGAGGCGAGCAGGCGGCCGTCGGGGCTGAAGGCGAGAGACCGGACCGAAGAGGGGAATCCCTTGAACTCCTGCAAGAGCACGCCCGACTTCGCGTTCCAGATCCGTGTGAAGGCATCGAGGTGACCCGACGCGAGCAACTGGCCGTCGGGGCTCAGCGCCAGGGCGCCGGCCCCGCCGGTGGGGGCGAGCATCGTCTGGGTCTGGAGCGTGCGAGGCCGGGTCGGGCTGAGCGGCTCCCAGACCTTGGCGACCCCCTCGGTGGAGGCCGAGATCAGGCTTCGGCCGTCGGGGGCGATCGCCAGGGTCCGGACGCCCTCGGTGTGGCCCAGGAACCTGTGGATCAGGCGTCCGGAATCGGCGTCCCAGACCCGAACCGCGTCGTCGTTGCCCCCGGAGGCGATCCAGCCGCCGGATCGGGGGCAGGCCAGGCTGAGGACGCCCCCCTTGTGCGCCTGGATCACGGTCAGCAGCGCCCCGGTCGCGACGTCCCAGATCCGGATCGATCCGTCCAGCCCCCCCGAGATCAGCCGCGAGCCTTCGGGGCTGAACGCCACGGCGCGGACGTCGCCCTCGTGTCCCGCCAGGGTCCGATGAAGGCCGGGCGTCTCGCCGTAGCTCCAGATCATGACCAGGCCGTCCAGGCCGCCCGTGGCGGCGACTCGCCCGTCGGGGCTCACGGCGATCGCGGCGATCGAACTGCGGTGCCCCCCGGGGAGCGACGGGAGTTCCACGCCGGTCTCGGGGTCCCAGATGTGGACGACGTGGGTGGCGTAGGCCGCCGCCAGCCGCGAGCCGTCCGGGCTCCAGGCCAGCGAGAGCACGGCCGCCCGGCCCTCGCCCAGGGTCCGGAGCCGCTCCCCGGTCGCGGCGTCGTAGATCCCGACGAGGCCGTCGCCGCCCGGGCCGGCGATCCGCCGGCCGTCCGGGCTGTACGCCAGGGCGTGGACGCCGCGTCGGAGGTCGGACGGCCGGTTCCTGGGATTGGGGGCCTCCACGACCCAGCCCGCGCGGCCGTCGACCAGCCCCCATACGCGGATCGTGCCGTCGAGGCCGAGCGTCGCGAAGCTCGTCCCGTCGGGCCGCGCGGCGACGGCGACGAAGGCCTCTCCGCGCTCCCTCACCGTCAGCCGTTCCTCGCCGTCGAGCCCGCGCAGGTAGCGCCACTCCCAGCCCCGGAGGTCGGCCTCGCCGGGCCGGGGGCGCATCAGGTCGAGGAGCTTCCGATACGGGCCGTAGTCGTCGCCCCCCCAGGCGGCGGCGGCCAGGTTGGAGCGGGTGGCGTAGAGCGTCTGATGCAGCTCGTCCCGGGCCGCCTTCAGGTTGCCGAGGGCGGCGTCGGCGAGGCGGTGGGCCTCGGCCTCCTCGTCGCGGGCCTTCCGGGCTTCGAGGCGGCCGGCCTCGCGCTCCTCGGCCAGGCCGCGCTGGACCTCGGCCTGGGAGCGGAACCGGCTGGCCGCGACCAGCGACGCAGCCGTCGCCGTCACCAGGACCGCCGTCAGGAGGCCGCCCAGGATCGCGATCGTCGGGTTCCGTCGCGCCCACCGCCAGTAGCGTTCGGCCAGCGAGGCCCGTCGCGCCAGGACCGGCCGGTCCTCCAGGAAACGCTGCAGGTCCGCCTCCAACGCGGCCGCGGACGCGTAGCGGTCCTCGGGCCGCCGCTCGATCGCCTTGTGGACGACCGTCGCCAGGTCGATCGGGATCCGTCGGTCCAGCTTGCGCAGGGGGGGCGGCGACGCCTGCGAGACCTGGCGGATCAGCCGGGCGCGGTCGCGCTCGTCGAACGCGGGCCGCCTCCCCAGCAGTTCGTACAGCGTCAGGCCCAGGCCGTAGACGTCGCCCGAGCGGTCGTAGACGCCGTCGAGCGCCTCCGGGGCCATGTAGCGGAGCGTGCCGACCACGTCGTCGCTCTGGGTCAGGTCTTGGTACTCGCCCCAGCGCGCCAGGCCGAAATCGGTCACCCAGACGGTCCCTCGCTCGTCCAGCATGAGGTTCGACGGCTTGACGTCGCGATGCAGGACGCCCTGCGAGTGGGCGAACTCGAGCCCGCTCGCGGCCTGGACGCCCAGGCGGGCGATCCACTTCCAACGGTCCGGGCCGGCCTCGTCGTCCTTCGCTTCCGCGGGTGCGGGCGTCTCGGCAGGGGCGTCGTGGGCGGCGACGGCCCCCGGAGGCCCGCCCCCTCGAACGGGGTCGCGCGGCGGCCCGACGAAACCGAACGCACTATCGCGGTGGGTGTCGGAGGCGGAGCCGCCCAGGGGGATCTCGACGAGCGCGGTCGGCTCGTCGCCGGCCACGTCGCCGGCGTGCCCCTCCGTCGGGTCCCAGGCCGCGGTCGATCCGCTCAGCTCGTCGGTCGACGCCATGCGGAACGGCGCGCGACGCGACCTGTCGAGCACGGCGTCCAGGCCGACGCCCGTGATGAACTGCATGACGTAATACGGCGTCCCCTCGTGCTCGCCGACGCCGAAGACGGGGACGATGTTGGTATGGTGGAGCCGCCCGGCGGACCGGGCCTCGCGCTCGAACCGGCGGCGGCGGCGGGCGTCACCCAGGCCGTGCGAGAGAACCTTCAACGCCACGCGGCGCCCCAGCGAGACCTGCCAGGCCTCGTACACGACCCCCATGCCGCCGCGCCCGACTTCCCGCACGATCCGGTAATCGCCGAACGAACGCGGCGGTGCCGGCGCCTCCTGAGCCGGGCCGGCGGACGCGTCGGCGTCCGTCCGGGGATGGTCGCCTCGCGAGTCGTCCGGGTCGCAGCCAAGGGCAATCATGGTCGCCTCGCCCTCGATGTGGGGCGTCGTCCGTGGGCCGAGGATCGGTCTCGTTCGTGGTCGTCGAAGGAGCGTCCCGACGCGCCCGGCCGCGGAGAGTATGGGCCTGGGCGACGCCGCGGACCTGCGGTGCGGGTCGGAGGCCGTCTGATTCCATCCTGATCACCCGCTCAGCTTTTTGCAACCCAGCGTGCCAAGCCGACCGCCGGCCCGCCGCAGCCACGCTCAATGCGACCTCGAACGCCCCGGCGAAGGCTCGCGGCGGCCGGCCGCGCCGTCGTCGGCGGCTCGGCCGTCGCCCGCGGCGGCGTCGGCCTCGAGCATCGCCAGCAGGTCGGTCTCGATCTTGAGGCAGATCTCGTCAAGCGGCAGGTGGTTGAGGCTCGTCTCGAGGAATGGGTACTGCAGCTCGGTTCCGATCTTGTCGAGGGCCAGGATCGGCGCGGCGACGAGCATGGTGACCAGCGGCGTGAGCCAGCCGGCGTCTTCGAGCAGGGCGAAGGGGAGCGTGACCAGGAAGAGGAGGATGAACCGGCGGATCTCGATCCGATACGCCAGCGGCAGCGGCGAGGCGCGGATCCGCTCGCAGGCGCCCATGTGGTCGATCAGCAGGCCGCGCTGTTCCTCGGCCTGATGGAAGGCGAAGGCGTCCATCCCCAGCTTCTCGTGCGCCTCGCGAAGGAGTCGCGCGATGTGGAGGGAACTCGCATTGGGAATGTTGCGGGCTTCGAAGACGCGCTCGGCGGCCTCGCGACCCAAGAGGCCGATCATCGACGTGCTGTGCCGCTGGTCGCGCAGGTCGAGGCGCACGCCGTGCGGGAAGGCCGCCGACCAGCGGATGAACTCGTCCCGCCAGCGACGGTCCGCCGGGCCGTACGCCAGGGCCTGGATGGCCAGGTTTCGCGACTGGTTGACGATCCCGCCCCAGAGCTTCCGCCCTTCCCACCAGCGCTCGTAGCCGGCGTTGGTCCGCAAGACCAGCAAGAGGCCCAGGGCGGCGCCCGCGACCTCGTGCGGGCCCACGCCGATGTGCAGGTTCAGCTCCTCGTATTTGGGGCTGAGGTGGAGCGCCGTGACGAACATCGCGTACAGGCCGAAGACGAACACCCGGAGGAGGGTGAGCGGCATCGCCGAGCCGTGGATGCCGAACACTTCCCTCCAGAACAGCAGCTCCTTGTCGCGGAATCTCACGGGCCGACTTCTCCAGGGCGGGTTTTCGAAGACCGTGCGCGCAGGGGCGCCGGGATTATGAATAACCATTCACGAATCGAATCGAGGCTCGCCGTCCGGATCGCTAGCGATCCATCCGATACGACGGCGAGGCGAACAGGAGCGAGCCCGAGCCCCCCTTGTCGCGGTCGGGCGAGTCGAGGAGGAGCACCGACTCCCAGGCCAGGGGGAGGTGCGGCACGCCGTCGCCCGCGCCTCCCCAGTGCCCCCCGGGCGCGGATCCGTCGAGCGGGATGCGGACGATCCGCCAGCCGTCGCCGTCGAGCCGCCCCAGGTCGGGCTGGAAGGTCTGCCCCGACGCGTCGCGGATCCGGCAACGCAGGTAGGCGTGCGAGTCGTCGCCCTTGATCCAGAACAGCACTTCGCGCGCCTTCGCCGGGATCGGCAGGGGCCGCCGGGGCTGGACGCCCAGGTAACGCCAACCCGGATCGAAGCGGAAGGGGACCTGGAGCGTGCGCTCGCTACGCCCGCCGACCGAGGTCATCGACGCCTCCAGCGGCTTCCCGGGCGTCGCCGCGTTGTCGACGAAGAGGACGGCTTCGAACGCCCCCTGCATGTCGCGATGGCTTGGGCCCAGCAGCCTCTCGAAGCGGCCCGAGATCGGCTCGACGACCGCCGCGCCGTCGGCGTCCACGAGGGCGAAGTCGACCTCGCTCGCCTTGACCTCGAGGCTCGCACGACCCTCCGCCTCGCCCTTCCCGATCGCCACGACCGCCGACGCCGTCTCCTCGCCGTCGCGGTTCCTGGCGACGAGCCGGCTGCGGAACGGCAGCTTCGACGGGTTGGCGATCACGGCCTCGAACTCGCTCCCCCGGGGCGCGACCGCCAGGCTCAGCGGGTCGATCCGCCAAACTTGCAGGGCGGCGAGGGCCGGCAGGGGGCGGCCCTTGTACGAGATCTCAAGGGGCACGTCGCGCCGGGGAGTCCGCATGGGGTGGGCGGGGAGGCTGAGTTCGACGGTCTGGACGCCGCCGATCGAGTGGCTGGTCGCCGGCAGCTTCTCGGATGTCCCGGCGACCCGGAATTCGAGTTCGGCCGCCTTCGGCTGCGATCCGTTGATCCGGGCTTGAAGCTTCGGCGGGGCGTCGCGCCCTTCGACGAGCGGCCCGGCCTCGACGACGATCGCGGCCAGGGTGCGGAGGTCGGCGGCGTCGGGGTCGGAGTTCTTCACCAGGCGGATCGAGGGCGTCCGCGCGGCGTCGGGGGCGTTCGCGTCGGTGGTCCACGACACGATCGCCGCGGATCCGTCGGCCTTTTTCTGGAAGAGCAACTTCCACTCGGCCGAGTTCGCCCCCTGAAGCCGATGCCGATAGCCGTAGCCCCGCAACGTCTGCATCAGGCGCTTCGCGGCCAGGAACGACGGCTTGGGCGACAGGTCCTGGTGGACGGTGCCGAACCGGTGCTCGTTCTCCTTGGGGTCGGGGCCGTCGTCCTTCCAGTCGTAGAAGATCGACAGGTTCACGCCGTTGGCCAGGTTCGACAGGTACTCGCGGACGATGTAGCGGGCCTGCTCGTCCTCGCTGAACCGCTTCTCGGCCGTGGAATAGCCCCACTCGCCCGAGACGATCGGCAGCATCCGGCGCCCCGGCGAGGCGTATCGGGCGATCATCGAGCGGAGCCTTCCGTAGTCCTCGGCGGCGGTCTCGGGATGCGACTCGCGGTAGGGGTGGACCGAGACGGCGTCGATGTGTTCGAGGATGCCGGAGGCGAATAGGGTCTCGAAGAAGTCCCAGGGGAACGCCGACGAGGCCGGGGCCATGATGAACGCGTCCGGGTCGCCGGCGTGGACGGCCCTGGCGGTCTCGTTCGCGAGCTTCGCGTAGTCGTCGGCGTTCGGCTGGGGTTTCCAGAAGCTGATGTTGGGCTCGTTCCAGATCTCCCAGATCACCTTCCGGCCCTTGAAGTGCGCGGCCCCGGCCTTCGCGAAGGCGGCGAACGCCGCTCGGCCCTCCGGCGTGTGGGGCGACAGCCCCTCGTCGTACCGGCGATGGCCGTAGTCGAAGATGAAGTACGCGCGGGCGCCGACCTTGTCGAGGTGGCCGACCAGGCGGTCGTAGGCGGAAAAGTCGTATTTCCCCGGCTCGCGCTCGACGCCCTCCCAGTGGAAGTCCATGCGGACCCACTTGAAGCCCCCCTCGGCGAATCGCTCCATCTCGCCGGCCGCCGGGTCGGTGAAGTGGATGTTGACGCCGAACCCTTCGGGGACCACGGGCGGGGGAAGGCCGTCTTTCGCCCGGAGGGTGCCGGCGAGCAACGCGGTCGCCGCCATGGGGAGGAGGAGCCGGGGGAGGGAGAGAGTCATCGGAGTCTCCGTCAGGAGGGGCGGCGGCGAACGGGGCCGCCGGCGGGTCACCCGGCCGCGGCGCGGTCCGCTTCCTCGCGGAGCGACCTGGCCTCGGGGTGTTCGGGGTCGGCCTTGAGCACCTCGTCGAGCGTGGCCCTGGCCTCATCCTTGCGGCCCAGGGCGAGCTGGGCGCGGGCCAACTTGACCTTGATGTCGGCGGTCTTCTTGGGCTTCAGTCCCAGCGCGACGTCGTATTCCGTCACGGCCTCGGCGTACTTCTTGCCGGCGGCGAGGGCGTCGGCCAACAGGACGTGCGAGCCCGGGTTGTAGACGTCGACGTACAGGCATTCCCGGCCCCACTTCTCGGCCGCGATCGGGTCCTTGGCGGCCAGCCAGCGCTCGGCCAGGGTGGTGCGGACGGCGAGGTTGTCGGCGTCGTTCTCGGCGATCTGGGCCATGTCGGCGAGGAACGCGTCGGAACGCTTCTGGCGGAGGTGGACGCGCGCCAGGTTGGCGATCCACTTGGTGTGCTGGGGGTCGCCCTTGCGCGCCGTCTCGTAGAGCCGCTCGGCCTCGTCGAGCCGGCCCGCGTTGAGGTACAGCTCGGCGAGCTGGTCGACCACCCGTTCGTCGGGGTGCTCGGCGTCGAGGGCCGGCTCCAGCAGGGCGAGGGCCGCGTCGTCGTCGCCGATCGAACGCAGGAGCCGGGCCTTGACGTAGCTGGCGAGCGGGTGGTTCGGCTTGAGCTTGAGCGCCTTGTCGGCGAGCGGCCGGGCCGCCTTGAGGTCGCGGCGGGCGAACTGCTCGTACGCCACGCGGGCGTTCAAATCGGGGTCGTCGGGCTTGGCCTTGAGATCGCGTTCGAGCTGCGAGAACTTGACCGGCGCCTCGGAATCGACTCGGGTCTTGATCGTCTTGACGATCTCGTCGAGATATTCCAGGTACGCCTTCTCGAAGTCCGCCTTGTCGACGTGGAAGCATTCCTTGATAGCCAGGTCGGTCGTCAAACCGCGGCGGTAGGCGGCGAGCATCTTGATCTGGGCGTCGGGGCCGAACCGCTTGGCCATGTAGCGGGCGTAGAGTTGGGCCTGGCAATAGGCCATCTGGCGGTCGTCGGCCTCGTCGGGGCGGATGAAGCCGAGGTTGATCGTATCCAGGTTGAGCAGCTTCTTGCGGGCCGGAACGCGTTCCAGCAGCAGCTTGTTCCACTCCTGGGGCCGGGGGGACTGCTCGCTCTCGACGGCGAGGGCCTCGGTGTACCAGTGGGGGATGTTGAACTCGGTCTCCTGCAGGGTCACGACGTGGGTGAACTCGTGCTTGATGACCCGGGCCCAGTTGTAGGGCTTGTTGGTCGACCGGGGGCTCGCCATCGCCACGACCTTGCCGGTGCACGCGCCGACGGTGGGGATGAACGGCAGGGCGACGGTCCGGCCGCTGAACCACTGGTGGTCCTTCATGATCTCGATCTTGGTCCGGCTCGGCGGCGTATAACCGAACATCGCGGTCAGCTCGGGCATGACCGATTCCAGGTACTCCGACATGTACTTCGCCAGCAGCTCGTCCTGGCCGGGGACGTACGTGGTGATGAAGTGCTCCGTGTCCACGGCCTTGTAGCTGCTCATGTGCTTGAGCACGCGGATCATGTTGTCGGCGCGGACGTTGAACGGGTCGGCGGCGAAGGCGGCGTTGAACAGGCTCGAAGCCTCGTCCTCCCGGCCGATCTGCATGTAGAGCATCCCCAGGCCGATCGGGACGTCGGCGCGGCCGGGGTCGGCCTCGGCGGCGAGCAGGAACGCGCGCTCGGCCGTGAAGTACTTGCGGCGATCGGCCAGGCGCTCGGCGAGCGCGGCGTAGAAGGTCGCGGGCCGGGGGTTGTTCGAGACCGCGGTCAGCTCGGCCGCCGCGGCCCCCGCCGGGTCGACCAGCAGCCGGCACGACGCGGCGAGACGGGCCAGCCCGTCCTCGTCGCGGGGGTTCGCGGCGACGGCCTTCTTGGCCGCCTCCAGCGCGTCCAGGAACCGTTCGTCGGAGATGTTCAGGTCGGCGATCAGGACGTGCGCGGGACCGTAGTTCGGGTTGACCTTCAGGGCGCGCTCGGCCTTCGCGCGACCGGCGGCCAGGCGATAACCCTGCAGGTCGGCCTGGCCGAGAGTCACCAGCACCTCGGGGGCGAGCGGGTTGAGCTGCGAGGCCCGCGCCAGCTCCTTGGTGGCGGCCCGTTCGTTGTAGCCGGACAGGAACAGCCGGCCTTCGAGCCACGGGGCCTTCCAGCAGGTCGGGTCGGCCTTGAGCGCCCCTTCGTAGATCTCGTTGATGACGTCGTTGAGCGCGGCGGCCAACTCCTCGCCCCGCGCCGAGGCCCGGTAGTAACGCTCGGCGGCCTGGCCGACCACGACCAGCGCCTCGGCGTCCTTGACGAAGGCCTCGCGGTTCGCGTTATACCGGTCGACGAACCACTTGCAGGCGGCGACGGCCTTCTCCAGGTCGCCGCGGGCCTCGAGCAGGCGGACGGCGACCCAGCGCGCCTGGAGGTCGTCGGCGTCGATCGCCAGCGCCCTGCGCACGGCCTCGTCGGCGGCCTCCCAACGGCCCCGGCCGAAGTGCAGGTCGGCCAGCCGCGCGGGGATCGCGGCCGATTTGGGGTCCTTGGCCTCGATCGGCTCAAGGATCGCGACCGCGGCGTCGGCCTCGCCCTGGGCGGCCTTGGCCTCGGCCTTGCCGAGGGCGACGGTCCGCTCCAGCGCGGGGGAGAGCCCGTCGGGCGTCTTGCGGGCCGCCTCGGCGAGGGCGTCGTACGCCTCCTCGGCCTCGGCGTACCGCCCTCCCGCCATGAGCCGCCTGGCCCCGTCCGCATCGACCGCCCCGCCCGCCTCGGCGACCAGCGCGGCCAGCAAGATGAACGTTCCATAACCCATGGCAGATCCCTCCTCTGAGTCGTTGCCTTCACGTTACCAGAAGAACGTCGGAGATGGCACCATCTCTCGGGGGCGAGGTCGGCGTTCGCGGGGCCTCGGGCTTGCGTGACCGAGGGGGGCCCGGGTACATTCCGGCCAATCCGATGGGCGTTCAGCACCGAACCGCTGAACAGGAAGCCGGTGAGAATCCGGCGCGGGACCGCCGCTGTAAGCGAGGAGGTCCCAGGACGACATGCCACTGCGGGCCTCGGCCCGCGGGAAGGCGTCCGGGGGCCGTCCGACTCGCGAGCCAGAATACGGCCCATCGGGCACCCGATCGATGCTTCGGCCTCAAGCATCCGGGGGAAGGCGTCCCGATGCGCTGCGCGCAGAGGCCCCCGCCTTTTCCTTCCGCGAGGCCGTCCCCCAGGGCCCCGGAATGGCTTCCTTCTTGAGCGCCTCACCGCCTTCCCATCGCGATCGACCCCGGCCTCGATCCGTCGTCCCCTCGCGTGGCCTCCACGGCCGTCGCGCGGGTCGCGGACCGGCCACGCGCCGATCGCGGCGGAGGCCGAAGACGCCCTGATCGAGGCCTTCCGGACGCCCCGGGTGACGTGCGCCGAGACCCGGACCCGCCCCGTCGCGACTGCGGCGAGACGCGGGATTGGGGAGCGTGCGCGCTCAGGCGTCCGCACAGGTTCGTTTTACGAAAGGGAATCTTGATGAGTCTCGCGACGTTTCTTCCGTTAAAGCGTTTCGGAATCGCTCTGTCGGCTCTCGGCCTCACCTGGGGCGTTTCGCCGGCCCGCGCCGGCTTCGACCCGCAGGTGGGTCAGTCCGGCTCTCGGGGAATCGCGGCGTCGAGCCCGCTCTTCCAGGGCTGGGCGTCGTCCGCGGTCGACTTCGACCGCGGCCCGCAGAACATCGCCAACCCCGGCGGACCGCTGGCGACCGTCGGCAAGGCCGAGGACGCGCTCGGGTCGCCGTCGAGCGGCCTCGTCTCGCTGGGCGACGGCGGGTCCATCACGCTGGGCTTCGACGCGCCGATCTCGGACGGCGCGGGGGCCGATTTCGCGGTCTTCGAGAACGGCTTCCTCGCCTCGGCGGGGAGCTTCCTGGCCTACCTGGAGCTGGCGTTCGTCGAGGTCTCGACCGACGGCGTGAACTTCTTCCGGTTCGACGCGACCTCGCTGACCCAGACGGCCGCGCAAGTCGGCGGCTTCGGGATGCTCGACGCCCGCGACCTCAACAACCTCGCCGGGAAATACGTCGCCGGCTACGGGACGGGCTTCGACCTGGCGGAGTTGGCCGGAGTTTCGCCTTTGCTGGACGTCCACAACGTGACTTTCGTCCGGATCATCGACGTCGTCGGCTCGATCGACCCGGCGCACGGCCGTTACGACGCGCACGGGCACCTGGTCAACGACCCCTACGCGACCCCCTTCGGGTCGAGCGGCTTCGACCTGACCGGCGTGGGCGTGATCCACTTTGCAACCCAGGCCGTGCCGGAGCCGTCGAGCTTGGCGCTCGGCGGACTCGGCCTGCTGTTCGCGACGGCGGTCGTCCGATGCCGCCGATTCGTCGCATAAGCGAAAGGCCGTCGCAGACGTCGCGTCGGGGGCCGGCTCAGGCTTCCGACGCGGCGGTCTCTTCGGCTTCCTCGAGGTCTTCGGCGTAGAAGTCGAAGAACTCCTGGCCGGCGAAGGAGTCGGCCATGGCCTTGCGCACGGTCTTGAGCTGGCCGGCGAACTTGATGTATTCGCGGACCAGGCGGTCGCGGCGATCTTCGGGCATCTTGAGGATGTCGGCGTAGTACCGGCGGCCGCGCCGTCGGTCCCGAAAGCTCCAGAGCCGCTTGACCCGCATCCCGAACTCGGCGTCGTCGTACTCCAGCATCCGAGCGTACTGGCGGGCCTTCATCTTCTTGGCGAACTGGATCAGCTCGACCTCGGACTCGTAGCCGCCCATCGCCTCGATCCAGTCGACGATCTCTTCGGTGACCAGGTTCGGCCCCTTCTCCTCGCAAAGCTCCTTCAGGCTGGCGACGATCTCGGCTGGCCCCATGCGTAACCCTCCCCGAACGGGCGGACGGAATGTGCGCATCTTTCCGACATCCCTCATTCCGTCGATTCTAGGCGCGCGCATGTCACCTGTCGATGGACTTCCGTGCAGATTGTCAGATGTTTCTTCAAGCCGGACCGCGGGGAAGGCGGCAAGGTTTTCGGGACCGCTCCAGGTTTCCGTTTAGGGGCTTTACTCGGCCTTGGCGAGTGTTTTCCGCGTGGTCCCCTTGAGCTGGGGCTCGGCCAGGTTGATGGCCTGGGTGCGACCCTCGCGTCAATCTCGGCATCGGTCGCCCCCTCGGTAGCTGGATGTTGCAGAAAGCACCTCGGTTCACGCCGTTCGGGACAATCTGCAGGTATACCCGCACATGCACTCTGAGGCGGCGGGCCCCTGGCCCGCGGGGGCACTGATGTATAGAATCAACCAGTGAACGGAAACCCATCCAACCTCGTCGATCCGGACTCATGCGAACAGCCACCATGCGACTCCGCCCGGGCCTGGTCGTCCTCGCGTTCCTGGTCGTTTCCTCGGGCCTCGGGACGTGGGCCCGGGCCGGCGAGCCGCCCGACCCGGCGGCCGTCGAGCGGGGCCGCAAGGCGCTCCTGGAGCGGAGCTTCCTCAACGCCGAGTGGTCCGACGCGGCCTACAAGACTGCGTCGAAGTACTGGAACGAGGTTGCGCCCGACCCGGAGTCCGACCCCGAGGGTTACGCGCGGGCGTTCGCCACGCGTTACGGCTTCCATCCCGCCCCCTTCCCCAACGACGGCCTGCCGATGGGCCTGAAGCGAGGCGTCAAGGCAGACGGCGTTACGAAAGGGATGCAGGTCGACTGCTTGGTCTGCCACGGCGGATCGATCGGAGGTCAGAGCTACGTCGGACTGCCGAATACGCAGATCGACTACGCCGGCTTCTTCCCCGACCTCTTCCGCGCCGACGGCCATCGCCTGCCGCTGCTCCCGTTCATCCTCAACACGGCGCGGGGTACGACCAACGCGGGGATGATGTCGATCGTCCTGATGAGCATGCGGAACCCGGACCTTTCGATCCGGACGTTCCCGCTGGCCATGGGTTCCAACCTGCCCGAGCTGGACGCCCCGCCCTGGTGGGTCCTCAAGTACAAGACGACGATGTATTACGACGGCCGCACGCCGTCGGCCTCGGTCCGCTCGATCATGCAGTTCCTGCTCGCCGAGAAGTCCGCCGCCCAGTTCCGCGACCTGGAACCGGCGTTCACGGACATTCACGCCTACATCCGCAGCCTCGAAGCGCCCAGGTATCCGTTCCCGATCGACGCCCCCTCGGCCGAACGGGGGCGGGCCGTCTTCGAGAAGTCGTGCGCCGAGTGCCACGGGACGTATGGGAGGACCGTCGACTATCCGAACGAAGTCGTCCCGCTCGACGTCGTCGGGACCGATCCCGCGCGGATCGAAGGGCTCTCGGATCGCTCGGTGGCCCACTACAACGAGACGTGGTTCGCCGAGAACCATCCCGTCGAGATCGGCGGAGAGCGCGGCTATCAGGCCCCCCCGCTGGTCGGGATCTGGGCGAGCGCGCCGTACCTCCACAACGGCTCCGTCCCGACGCTCCGCGCCCTGCTCGACTCCCCGCGTCGCCCTCGGCGGTATCTCCGACCGCCGTCGACCGACTTCGAGCACTACGATCAGCGCGACGTGGGTTGGAAGGCCGTCGAGTTCCCCGAAGGCGGTCCCCTGCCCCGGCAACCTCGACGTCTGTTCGACGCCTCGCGTTACGGCCTGGGCAACGGCGGCCACACGTTCGGCGACAAGCTCGACGAGGCCCAGCGGACGGACCTCATCGAGTATCTCAAAACGCTGTAACCGGCCGCGGGACCGTTAGTCGTCCTCGTCCTTCTTGACGTGCTTGACGTCGTCGACCTGAGGGGGCGTGGAGGCCTGGAGTTTCGCCGCGGCGACCTCGGCCTCGCGGAGGGCGCGGAGGGCGTTGCCGCCGAGGACCTTGTGGACGTCGGGCTCGGAGTAGCCGCGGCGGAGGAGTTCCTCGGTGATCCGCGGGTAGTCGGAGACGTCGTCGAGGCCGACGGGCCAGCTGTTGATCCCGTCGAAGTCGGAGCCGATTCCGACGTGGTCGATCCCCGCGACCTTCGCGATGTGGTCGATGTGGTCCACGACCGTCGCGACGGTGCCGCGGATCGCGCCAGGCTCGTTCTTGTACCAGTCGGCGAGCGCCTTGGCCCTTTCGGCCTTGTCGGGGTGGGCCTTGCGTATGGCGTCCCTGGCCTCGCGGGCCTTCGCGTTCGAGTCGGGGACGAGGAATGCGGAATAGAAGTTGACCATGACCACGCCGCCGTTGGCCTTGAGGCCCGTCAGGATCGCGTCCGGGACGTTGCGGGGGACGGGGCAGAGGGCGAAGGCGCTGGAGTGGCTGGCGATCACCGGGGCCCGGGCGACGCGGAGCACGTCGGCCATCGTCTCGGCCGAGACGTGCGAGATGTCGACGAGCATCCCCAGCCGGTTCATCTCGGCGACGACCCGCTCGCCGAACGGCGTCAGCCCGCCGTGGAGCTGCTCGCCGTTGGCGGCGTCGGCCCAGGCCAGGGTCTTGTTGTGGGTCAGGGTCATGTAGCGCGCGCCCAGCTTGTAGAAGGCGCGAAGCTCGGCGAAGCTGTCGTCGATCGCGACGCCCCCCTCGATGCCGATCAGGCTGGCGATCTTCCCGGCCTGCACGGCCTTCGCGACGTCGTCGGCGGTCAGCGCGAGCGCCAGGTCGGCGGGATACTTCTCGACGAGGCGATTCACGAAGTCGATCTGCTCGACGACCGTCTTCGTCGGATTCGGCTGCTCGCTGGGGATGTAGACCGACCAGAATTGGGCCTTAAGCCCCCCCTTGCGGAGTCGGGGGATGTCGGTCTGGCCGACGTTGATTCGACCGGCGAAATCGAGCCTCGTCAGGCCCAGGTCGTTCTCGGTCCGGATCAACCAGGGATAGTCGTTGTGGCCGTCGAACAGCATCCCGGCGGCGTGGACGGCGAGGGCCCGCTCCGAGATCGGCGGCAGCGTCCGCGGCGCGACCGGATCGTCGGCCTTCGCCCGCCCCTGGATCAAGATCGCCGCCAGGGCCGCCGCGCACGCCCAGCGGCCCGCCGATTTCGGATCCACCATCATCTCGAACTCCCGCGCGAAGGCCCCTGGTCGTCGACCGGCCCATATTCTGTTCGCGGGACATCGCCCGGCACAACCACCCACCTCGGCGCGAACCGCGAAACGCCGGAGCTGCATCCAACCGGTCCGCCGAAAGAATTCAGGTTCGAGGTTCAATGCGGGAAGAAGAGCGAGGCGCGGGTTCGCGACTCGTCGGGGGCGGATCGGCTCAGACCTTGTCGTCGACGCCCAGTACGAGGATGGGCATCTCGCCGGAATCGGCCAGGAACTTGGGGGCCTCGTCGGGGAGCCGACGGGGTTCGTACGAGACGATCCCGCGACGGGTGGCGCAGCCCAGGCACAGCCGCTCGGAGTCCTGATGGAGGTGCAGTTCGCCATCCATCAGGCGATGGTAGAAATCCTGGCCGGGCGTCATCGTGTGGCAGAAGACGCGATCGCTGCCGCGCTTGATGCTGACCCGCCAGCCGGGCTCATGGACGTAAAGGCGCATCCCCGGCTGTTGCGCCGGGGCCTTGACGACCGCGCCGGAGTCGAAATTCTCGCTCTTCATCGCTGTCTCACCGTTGTTGCGAGTGGACCCGGCCGAGCCCGTCGGTCGAAGGAGAGGTTCGACCTTGAGAGGAGGGGCTCGCCGGCGGGGCCATGGGGTGGAGGCCGCAGGCGTCGTCCGTACAGACCGCGTCGCGCGATCGCGAGGACGCGATTCGATTATAGACGGTCCTCCCCATGGTCGCGACCCCTGGCAACCCCCCGACGACCGCCAGGGGGCGGGCGAGCGGCAGCCACGAGCCGATCCGGAGGACCGCATCGAATCCGGACGTCACCTTACCAGACCGCGAAACGACGTGCATGGCTTTCATGCAATCTTCGCGCCTCAGGCTGGGGTGGATCGCGGTCACGTCCACCGCGGACAGGTCGATCGGCTCGACGACCCGATCGGGATCGGCCGCCGCCACGAGGGCCATCGTCGCGCGGCACTTGGGGCAGGCCCCGTCGAACAGGACCCGAAGCGCCGGCTGCTCGTCCTCGCGGCCGGTCGCCAGGCTGCGGATCCAGGTGCCCGAGACGAACGCCAGGTTGGCCGCGATCATCGCCAGGCCGAACTCGCCCAGACCGGGGCTGACCACGGCGATCCCCAGGTGCAGCAGCACCGCGCCGGCGATCATCAGGGGACGCGTCGCCCGCAACCAGATGAGGACCGGATAAGCGAGCTCGAGCGCGAGGCTCCCGTGCGTCATGGCGTTCAGGACCATCGGCCAGGCGGCGAGGCCGGTGAAGTCGCGGCTGACGAACTCGCCCGCGGTCATGGTCCCCCAGAGGGCCATGCCGGTCCACCACGACGGCCCCTGGAGCTTCGCCAGCCCCGCCGTGCCGTAGATGAACGCCAGGTGGAGCTGGATCAGCCGCAGGCCCAGGTTCGCCGAGACCGTCGGCCGCGGCTTGCCGGGCTCGATCGGAGAGACCACGCGTGCCCCCTGAGGGCGGACGACCGCCGCCCGCTCGCGCGCCTCGCGATAACGCTTCAGGAAGCGGTCGAGCGAGACCGCCTGCCCGCTGGCCCCGCTCGCCGCCAGGTAGAGCGCCAGTGTCGAGAGGATCTGGTCGAAGCCGAAGACCGCCACCGGCGCGCGACGGACCGTGGACACGATGATGATCCACGCCAGGACCGCCGTCGTGCGGCTGAACAGGCCGAGCGTCAGCAAGGCGAAGACGCCCAGCCCTCCCAGCCAGAAGGCGCGCAGCATCGAGTCGGGAACAAAGAACCAGAACGACCAGGCGTAGGCGGGCAAGGACTGATACGCTCCCTCGGCGTCGGCCCAGCCCTGCGAGCCCAGGTAGGCGTGGAGATCGAGCCCGAGGATGAAGAGGCTCCAGAAGCCCAGCAGCCCCACCGCGATCCGGATCAGCCCCAGAGGCGTCGGGTCGGCGGGGCGGAAGAAGAACCGCGACCAACCCTGGGCGAATCCCGACGCCAGGCCGGCGAGGTACTCCGACGCGTCGATTAGAAGCCGTCGCACGGGAAGTCTCCGATCCATCGGGGCGTGGTGAAGAGCGACTCGTCGAAGAGGTCGAAGCGGCCGTCGGACTCCCGCATCGAATCCAGGACGCGGTCGGGAGCCGGCATGAGGTGCTGCTGGACGCGCAAGGTCACGCTCGACGTCCCGGGATGCGTCCGGCCCAGGTGCCGCGCGTACGAGCGGGCGAGCCACGACTCGTGAGGCTCGCCCTCCTCGTCGCGATGGACCGCGCGAGTGCCGGCGAACAGGGCGTTGGCCAGGGCGAGTTGCCGCTGCCGCCGCATCGGGGGGCCGACCGACTCGCGAGCCGGAATCCGGACCGACTCGTCGGGGCCGCCGTCGGCCCGATGCAGCGTCGCGACGACCACGGGCGTGGGGGGTGGCTCCGCGTAGTAGCGATAGGCGTAGCCCTGGTCGAACAAGCCGTGATGCCAGGTGAACAGGTCGGCGAACCGACGCTCGAGCGGGGACGACGGCGGCACCCCCATCGCGCCGCCGGCCACCGCGGCGATGTGCAGAGCCAGGGCGACCGTCGCCAACCGTCGCGCCCAGGGCGGCCACGCGGCCGGGTCTTCCTCGGGCATTCTGGCCCCCGCGAGCGCAGTCGTCGCCGGCGTCTCGACCACCGCCTCCGGCACCCTCCGGATTCCCGGCTTCCTCCCCACGCGGTCCCCCTTTCGGCGAAGGCTCGATGCGGCTCGCGACTCTTAGTGCCTAATCATAGCCGACCGACCCTCGAAGCCTTCCCCATCGCTTCGAGCGAAAGCCCCTCCACCGAGGTGGTCCAACCGCGCCAAACACTAAGAACATTTTATCCAGATGTCGTGGGTTACCTATTCCTCCGAGTTTCAGTTGAACATGGAGGGATCAGGCACTAGAATTTGGTCTGCCTGGACAGAGAATAGCGATCAAGGCGACCCAACAGGCTGCGGGACGTGCGCGGATTTCTTCCTTGAGACCGTCCCGCTCATTCGAATTCGCAACGGGAGCAATGACATGCATGGGACGGTTGTGATGCTGATGGCCCTCAGCGGCCTGGGCTGTCACCACAAGCACGCGGACGTTGCGTACGTCCCGTCGTGCTACAGCAGCATCTCCGACGGCTGCTACAGCGGCTGCTATTCTTCGACGTCTTACGAGACGCCGTACGCCACCGGCTGCTACTCGTCGGCCGACTACATCGGCGGCTGCTACAGCGAGAGCTGCTACTCCGGCGGCTTCCCGAGCTGCTACAGCGAGCGCAGGGGCTGCTTCCTGACGCGGCTATTCCACGGCGGCCTGTTCAAGAAGCATCATCGCGGCTCGTACGCCCCGATCGAGACGAGCTGCTACTCGTCGTGCTATTCGTCGTCGTACGAACCGGCCGTCTTCGGCACCTCGCTGCCGATCTACGAGACGCCTTGGGCCTCGGCCCAGGTCCCCTCGAAGTCGATCTACACGATCCCTTCGACCCAGCTGCCGACGACCAGCGAAGCCCCGGCCACCCCGGCCCCGACGGCGCCCGCCCCGGCTGCGGCCCCGGCCGACGCCCCCAAGACGACGACCCCGGACGAGACCGCGGCCCCCTCGACTACGCCCCCGCCGCCGCCGACCCCGGCCTCGGCCGTTGAGGACGCCGTCAAGTCGGTGACGCCCGCCGCCCCGAACGCCAAGCCCTGATCGCGGCGATCGCTCGAAGCCCGAGAACATCCTGAACCCCATGCGAACGCGACCGCCGACGGCCACACCTGGCCGCGGCGGTCGCGTTTGTTTCGAATGACGCGCCCGACGGCCGCCGCGATGAGCCTGTGCGCCGGGCGGCCCTTCAAGGAGCGTGTTTTCACGAACGCCGGACCGCCCGTTGCTTCCTGCTCCAAGCTCCCAGGCCCGCACTCGCGGCGATCCCGATCAAAGCCAGCGAGGAAGGCTCGGGGACGGCCGCGGTCGTGGTGAAGGTGAAATTGTCGAGGAAGACGCTGTTCTCGAAGCCTAACGCGGACGACGTCCCCATGATGGTGAAGCTCAGGATCTGGGCCCCCGCGACCGACGCCGTCGCGAAGGTAGGGAAGCCCGAGGTACCGAGGTCGACCGTCGTGGTCGCGAGGAGGGTTCCAGTGCCGTCGAGCCCGCTATAGGCGCTCAGTGTCAGGGTGTCTGCATCCGCGCCGTAGTCGCCGAAATCCAGGCTGACGCCCGAGACGGCCGAGGAGAGATTGCCGATGAAACCGCTCGTCCCCGGGGCGAAGAACGGATCCACGCTGCGCTCGCCGAACGACGCGGGCTTGCCGCTTTGAGCGTCCGAATTCTGGACGATATCGAACGCGGCGCCGTTCTCGCGAGACAGCGAGAGGGTCAATCCGCTCTCGGAGAGCACGAGACTCGTCAATGCGCCCGGACGTGAGCCTTGCGGCGGGCTGATGTAGGTGGCGGGGGTCGACTCGAAGTCGAAAAGGACCGTGTCCGCGCCGGCATCGGATACCGCCGCGCAAGTCGCCGCGAAAACGCCGAGGACGAGCCGAAGAGGCGTTCGATTCCTGAGCATGCCGGACCTCCCTAAGTGTTTAGTCGAGCCGTCGTTGCATCGAGGGCGTGGGCTGGGTGAAGCCAGGCGATCTTGAGGCCATGGGGCTCAGCATGCAAGAAAAATCGAAAGCGATCCCAACTTTCCAATTCCATGTTCAGCTAAATCAACATCCGACTTGACGTCTCCCCCCGATTCGATCGAGAATTCAGGACATTTCGGCTCCGATGTGTCGGATCGGTGCCGCGGACAATCGCCGATCCCGCCCAGTCGAGATCGTTTTCCATCCTCACTCATCGAGGCGGCGGGAGACGGCCCGTGAGGCCTGGCTCGCTCGGGCTCAATTCGCGATCGGCTCGACCATCGTCGGGAGGGTTGCTCGAAGATCATGGGACGCTCGGCGGACCTCGGGATGGCCCCCCTGAGCGCCCCGCTCACGACCTTCCGGTTTCGGAAGGCGATCCTTCGACCGATTCTCGACGGTTCCTTGAGCAGGGCTCCTGGATCCGCAGGCGGGGCCGACGTCGACGCCGGCGGATCAGCACCCATTCACCACGTCAGGCCGACGTGACCCGCTCGGCGGGCAGCGTGTAGCGATCCTCGATCGCTTCCTTGATCTGGGTCCGGCTCTCCTCTGCCGAGAGACCCTCGGTCGCGGCGACCTGCTCGGCGGCCTCGCCCAGCTCGTCGTCCTTGATCCCCTCGCGGAACCAGCGAGCGTAGTCGCCCTGCTGAAGGTGATGTTGCCAGGTGGCGTCGTCGACCCCCTCGGCGAGTTGCAGGAACGCCACAAGGTTCTGGGCGCGGAGGTTGAGCTTGCCCTCCGGACCCTTGAAATAGAAGCTGCGGTCGGGCCCGAGGTTGCCCTCGGCATATTTGCGGCTGTGCCGGCGTCGCTGGATCTTGGGCGGGGCCGTCTTCACCCGGAACGGCGGCCGGTCCTCCTTGAGGAACCACGCCAGGGTCTCGCCGCGATCCAGCTCGACGGCCTCCAAACCCGCCGGCTCGGGCTTGCCCGAAGTCTCGCAGAACAGGCGGATCGTCTTCTCCGGATGCTCGCCGATGGCCAGCAGGACGTCGACCGACTCCAGCAAAGCCGGCGCGACGCTGTCGGGATGGACGGTGATGTAGAGCATCCCCTGCAACTCCTTGGGTATCACCAGGGGGGCGGGCTGCCATGCGGCGGGCATCAGGTGGTGGACCTCGTCCACCACGACCCAGTGGGGACGCCCCGTGTGCGCGCGAAGGTCCTGGAGTCGGGGCAGGAGTTGGTCCGAGAAACCGGGCCGATCCTTCAGATCGATCCCCAGCATGTTGACCGAGACGTTCGGCGTCTCGGGCCGGGAGAGGAGCTCCTCGACCTCGTCGACGGTCGGCGCGTTCTTGGGGTCGCCGAGCTTCATGGTCAGCTCAAGCTCGTCGTAATCCCCCTCGGGGTCGACGATGACGAACTGGTAGCGGGACTCGCTCAGCCGCTCCAGCAGGCCCGTCGTCAAGGTGGACTTGCCGCCGCCCGACGTCCCGGCGACGAGGATGTTGAGCCCATAGGGGCTGATGCGGACCTCCTGCTTCTGGTCGTCCTCGCCGAGCAGGACGTGGTGCCGAATCAGCTTCGGCGCGAGTCCGGCGAGGTCGTCCTCCAGGAGGCCGCGGATGAGCTGGACCACGCCCCGGCCGTGATCGCGCGAGGTGATCCAGTCGGCGCGCTCCTTCAAAGTCGGCAGCGCGTTGGAAACGGCCACGGCGCACTCGCTGGAGCTCAGGAACGCGTGGTCGTTCTCGGCGTCGCCGACCGCGACGACGTTGTGCGCCGAGAGGCCCAGGTCGCGGAGCGCCGCATCCAACCCGGTCGCCTTGTTGACGCCCGAGGGGAGGATCATCACGGCCCCCTTGTTGAAGATGACCTGGAGTTCCAGCCCCATCTCCCGGACGACGTCGAGCACCGCGGCCTGGTGCGGCTCCCAGGTGGCCACGATCACCCGACCGACCGAGATCGGCCCGACCCCGCGAGCCTTGAGACGGTCGATGAAATCGGCCGGCGGCGCCTCGGCCAGCTTGACCTCTTCCTTGTCCTGGGGTCGATAGAGGAGGGCCCCGTTCTCGGCGACGACGCGGTCGAACAGGTCGATCTCGGGCATGATCTCCAGCAGCTGATCCAGCTCCCGGCCCGTGACCATCACCAGCTTGCGGCCCGATTCTTTCAGGAGGCGCAGGGCCTCGACCGTGGGGGGGTCGACGCGGCCGTCGGTGGCGAGCGTCCCATCATAATCGGCGGCGAGGACGTGATAGCGCATGGATTGGCTCTCGAATAGGTGAGGTACGTCGCCACATCCCCGAAGCAACTCACGCGCCAATCAAGACGGAGTCCGCCCCAGCCCTCTCGGCGCCGGGGCCCGGACGCCCGGCGATCATCGACGGCGGTTCCCGGTCGATCTCGGGAGTGAAGGCCGGCCATCGAACCGCCCGCGGCCCGGCCTCGTCCCGAACGTCTTGATGCCGAAGGCCCGATCTCTCGAGCGCGAGAAAGCCGCCCGCAAGATTGACGCCACACTCGCGAGGGTTTATCTTCGGCGCGTTCCGCCTGCGCGAGGCAGGCCACCCCCACTTCGTAGTAATAGGGTCTAACATGAACAGGCGATACTTCTTGACGGGCCTCGGCGTCGTCCTGGGCGCGGGCTGCCTCACCCTGGCCGGCTGCGGCACGGCCGTCGACTCCAACGTCCCCGAGGAAAAGCTGGCGACGAAGGAGAGTTCCGAAGACATGAAGAAGGCGATCGACGCCGGCCTGAAGGGGATGGGCAAGACGCCCAAGTGACCCGTCTTCGAAACGCGACGAGGCCGCCGCCGGGGGTTCCCGGCGGCGGCCTCGTTCTGCGTCACGGCCGAGTCGATCCGATCAATAGCTGTCGGAGCCGACGACCTCGCCGCCCGACCTGGTGCCGAGGGCGTACCAGGTCTGCAAGGCGATCGAGTCCTTGATGAAGCGGACGGAGCCGTCGGCCAGGCCCACGTTCACGCCGCCCGCGTGGTAGCTGCGGGGCGTGTGGAAGCCGTAGCCGATGCCGATGCCGCCCCAGTTGGAGCAGTCGGGCGTCTTGCTGTTGGGGGTGATCATGAAGTTGAACGTCGTCTGGCTGTAGTTGCTGTTGCCCCAGCTCCCGCCGGTGTTGTTCCAGGTCGAGGTCGGGTTGGCCTGGGCGAACGCGGCGCACGCGGGCATCATCTGGGTCGTGATGACCTGGGTGTCGGCGGCGTTCGAGGCGACGAAGGTCGGCGGGTTGGGCATGCCGGCCCCGACGTAGATGTCGCTGATGGACTTCTTGCCGCCGCTGTTGTCGCCGCGGGGACGCTCGGCGAAGGCGACCGTGTTCGAGGTGCCGTCGGTGATCGCGGCGATCGTGCCGGCGCCGTACCGGGTGTCCGCCTCATTGGTGGCGTCGTTGTCCGGACGGCCGAACACGCCGGCCCCTTCCGTCCGCGAGTGCCAGTCGTAGTTGGTGCCGTTCGACACCAGGTAGCAGTTGCGGCCGACGCCCAGGCCGTCGCTGGGGCAGAGGAAGCCCGAGATCACCGTGCGGACGGCCGTCGCCTGGACGACGGGCAGCTCGAGCCCCGTGAACTGGACGCCCCACGAGTAGTTGAAGGCGTTGGCGACGGTCTGCTGCTCGATGTAGGGGAGCATCAGCGAGTGCGCGCTGCGGCCGTGGGCGACCTGGTAGTCGTTCCAGTTGTAGTCGGCGCGGCCGCTGCACTGGTTCCAGGGGAACCCGCCGTTGGCCGACTCGTAGTTGTGGAGGGCCAGCCCGAGCTGCTTGAGGTTGTTCGTGCACTGCGAGCGGCGGGCGGCTTCGCGGGCCGCCTGGACGGCCGGCAGCAACAAGGCGATGAGAACCGCGATGATGGCGATCACGACGAGCAATTCGATCAGCGTGAATCCGCGCTTACGTGAGGCTGCGACATGCATGCGCATTTCCCTCAAGGAGAGTGAGACGTGAGAACGAATTATTTCGCACACCCGAGATCAAAGGCGGACTTGAAGAGTGAAGTGGAGCAAGTCCGGTTTGACATTTAAACAACATCGCCCCCGATGAACAAGGGCCTACCCCTCCAAAATTTCATGGATGCGCCGACACAACGATCAAATTCATTTCGGCCCGGGCAGGCCTTCCCGAGAAATCGGCGATTCACGCCTCGGCCTGGGTTTGACGAACGTCTATGATGCGGAGCACGAGTAGGGTCGTGGGCGGTCATCCGGAGGAGTGCGCTGGCATGTCGAGACGTCCGTTGAATCGTCGCGAGCTGCGGGCGGAGGCCGACGCCGCCGCGGCGCGGGGCATCCCCCTGGGCCCGAAGCCGGCCCGCCCCCGGCCCGAGTCGGCGAGCCTGCGCCCCAAGCCGGCCGCCGCGGCGCGGATGAAGGTCGTCTGGGCCGTCTGCGACGTCGGCGGCCGCACCGTCGCCACCTTCGACTACGCCCGCAAGGCCGACGCCGAGGCCCGCGTCGCCGAGCTCAAGGCCAAGGGCAAGGGGACCCACTTCCTCCGCTCCCTCAAGGAGCCCATCGGCTTCGGCGGCACCTCCTCTCCCGATTGATATCGGGCGTCCCCGTGCGCTCGGTCCGGGGTCGCGGTCTTTCCAGCTCGTCCTGGGCGTCGCCTACAGTCGCGCCGAATACGAGGACGCCCAGCCTCCAGGCGGATTGCGATGGGCTGGGCGTTCGTGTTGGAAACATCAAACAGGCCGCGCCTCAGTGACGGGCCTTCTTGGCGGCCCCGCCGGGCGGCGGGGGCTGCATCTGCTGGAGCTTCTTCGAGGCCTCGAGGCCGGCGTCCGGGCGGGTTTCTTCGACGGTCGGCGTAGTCCCGCCGCCGCCCTCGTCGCCGCAGCCGGAGCAGGCGCAGGATACCGCCAACACGAGGCCGACCGACGTCATTCGCAGGAAAGACATGAAACGATCCTCTTCTCGTTCTTCAATCGGGGGAGGGAAAGGCCGCGCGTTTCGTGCGACCGGCCTTCGGGTCGTCGCTTGCAACGTCGAAGAGCTGTAAGAAAAGGCCCGACGACCACCGTCTCTCCTCGCAGGAGGAGAGACGGTTTCGCATCGCGAGCTTGTCCATGATCTCGACGGAGCCGACGTCGGATCAGTAGGAGTCGGAGCTGACGACCTCGCCGCCGCTCCGGGTGCCCACGGCCCACCAGGTCGGGATCGAGATGCTGTCCTTGAAGAATCGGACGGAGCCGTCGGCCATGCAGGCGTTGACGCCGCCGGGGTGGTTGCCGCCGACGGTCATGGCGTCGATGGCCTGGCCAGGCGGGTAGTTCTCGGCCATGCACGAGAGGCCGTTGGGCGTGTTGACGTGGCTGTAAGTGTTGAATCGCAGGGTGTTGGCGTGTGAGCCCGCCCAGACCGCGCCGGCGATCCAGGAATTGTTGACCGTGCCGGCGGTGGTCGTGGTGGCCGGCAGGCTGCGACAGGCCGAGACGAACGCCTGGGCCTGCACCAGGCCTCCCGTGTCCGCCGTGACGGTCGGCACGGGGCCGAAGGTGACCCGCTTCGCGTTGGCCGAACCGACGGTGACCACCGCGTCGCCGGGCAGGCCGATCAATCGCTCGCTGAACGCCACGGTGTTCGACGTGCCGTCGGTCACGCTCTGAATGCCGATCGTCCCGCAGTTGGTGGGGTAGTTCGTCCCCACCCCCGTCTTCCCGGCCTCTTCCCGCATCGGGACGATGATGCCGCTCCAACTCCCCATCGACGCCGGGCCGCCGACGTTGGCGCAGTAATTCGTCCAGGAGGACGAGAGCCACGGCCCGGCGCCCAGGCTCTCCGACGGGCAGATGAACGTCGCCACCCGCGCCCGGCAGACCGTCTGGTAATTCTCCGGCTGGTCCGCACCGAACGAGTAGTTCGCCGCGTTGGCCAGCACCTGCTGCTCCATGTTCGGCATCAGCGAAGCGGCCCAGCCCAGCGGCCAGTTGCCCCAACCGGGGCTCGCGGGGCTGCCGGGGAGCCACATGTTCCCGCAGAGTGGCGGGAAGCTGTTCTGCTGGGACACGTAATTGTGGAGCCCCAGGCCGATCTGCTTGAGGTTGTTGACGCACTGGGCTCGACGGGCGGCCTCGCGGGCCGCCTGCACGGCGGGCAGGAGCAGGGCGATCAGGACCGCGATGATGGCGATGACCACGAGGAGCTCGATCAGAGTGAAGCCCGAGCGCCGACGCAAGGCGGGGGTACGCATGCGCACCGTTCCTTCCTGAAAAGACGTGATGACGAGAGACTCGCACGACAGAGAGTCGCGGGGCCGACTCAGAGAAAGGGATGGCCCCGCGAATCTAACTTTGGACACCGACTGGTCGCCCGGATCAAGGGTCGCCTAAAGAAATAAGGGTCGCCCCTCTTGATCACGGCCTGGGCCGTCCAAACCAGGGCGTCCATGGTTCGCATCGATACGACGAAATCCGGTTCGTCGTACGACAAGACAATAATATCAGAATAATTTTATATTTATGTACAAAAGGTGCGGTTGGGCCTTGGGCCGACGACGAACGAAACCGGCATTCTCGGGGGAATCATGGCGATCGCCTGCCACACGATCCCCCATCAAGCTGCTCCTCCACCTCCGCTTGGCAGGAAGTGTACGGGCTGCTCGGAAGCCCTGCGATCGGCCCCCCAGGGATCGCCGACGAGACCTTATTGCAAATCAGCGACACCCTACCTGAGTTCGTCCCGTTGCGTCTTTCAAGTCGACCGGGTTTGCGGCCGAGGGGACGTGACCATGGGTCGATGCGACCATCACTCGGCTCGACCGTTCGGTTTGTCGAGTCACGTTGAAATCGATGACTCGCTTCCTCAGAGCGAGGCTTCGACTCGGCCGCCGAATGGTCGAGCCAGCTTAATTTCGCTGCAAACGGCGTGCCCTAAGTCCGCGGGTGCTGCACCCGGTCGACTTTTCGAGAGCGACGGCTCACGGGACTTGCAGGAAATCCTGGGTGAGCCCCAACCGTCACTCCCTGGTGGATTCATCAACCACGCCTCGCATGTTCACGGCCACTATGGGGAATGACCAACCCCAGACAGCGGCATCCCTCTCTCACGCTCGCCGAAGCCGCCGTCCGCTCTCGCTCCGCCTGGCTGGAATGGGTCGAAGATCTCGCCTCGTTTCGTCCAGTTCCTATAATGTGTCCCGGTGGGGCCGAACCCGGCCCGGGGACTGGGGCCGCCGGAGCGAGGAGTTTGGGATGTCGAGACGTCCGTTGAATCGTCGCGAGCTGCGGGCGGAGGCCGACGCCGCCGCGGCGCGGGGCATCCCCCTGGGCCCGAAGCCGGCCCGCCCCCGGCCCGAGTCGGCGAGCCTGCGCCCCAAGCCGGCCGCCGCGGCGCGGATGAAGGTCGTCTGGGCCGTCTGCGACGTCGGCGGCCGCACCGTCGCCACCTTCGACTACGCCCGCAAGGCCGACGCCGAGGCCCGCGTCGCCGAGCTCAAGGCCAAGGGCAAGGGGACCCACTTCCTCCGCTCCCTCAAGGAGCCCATCGGCTTCGGCGGCACCTCCTCTCCCGATTGATATCGGGCCCGCGGCGCGAACATCGCACCGGGGCGACTCCTCTTGTTAGGGGAGTCGCGAGGCCCGGAAGGGCCGTGAACTTCGCGCGCGCCGGGTTGTGGCTGCGCGGGGGGATTCATTACAATGATGCGTTTCCGGGGGTGGGTCGCCGGCCCCCGGGAGCGTGTCTCGCGATCTCCGGACGCGGAAGCTGGTCAGCACGGCGAAGAAGACGAGGGACGCACGTGGCCGCCATCGACGATCGTAAAGCTCCGACCGCAACAAGGCCCACGACCGGGGCGGACGTCCTGGTCGAGTCGCTGGCCAGGCACGGCGTCGACGTAGTGTTCGCCTATCCGGGCGGGGCGAGCATGCCCATGCACCAGGCGCTGACGCGCTACCGCGACCGGATCCGCACGATCCTCCCGCGCCACGAGCAGGGGGGCGTCTTCGCGGCCGAGGGCTACGCGCGGGCCAGCGGCAAGCCGGGGGTCGTCATGGCCACCTCCGGGCCGGGCGCGCTGAACCTGGTGACCGGCCTCGCCGACGCCAAGATGGACTCGATCCCGCTGGTGGCCATCACCGGCCAGGTGCCGACCCACGTCATCGGCACCGACGCCTTCCAGGAGACGCCGACGGTCGAGGTCTGCCGGGCGATCACCAAGCACGCCTACCTCGTGCAGGACGCCCGCGACGTCGCCCGCGTCGTCAAGGAGGCGTTCTACCTGGCCACCACCGGCCGGCCCGGGCCCGTCCTGATCGACATGCCCAAGGACGTCCAGAACACGATCGTGGCAAACCCGGACTACGACGTCGCGATGGACCTGCCGGGCTACCGCCTGCCCGCGCCCCCCTCCGCCGAGAAGCTCCGCGAGGTCCTCGAGGCGCTCAGGGCCAGCGAGCGGCCGATCATCTACTGCGGCGGCGGCGTGCTGGCGTCCGACGCCGGCGAGGCGCTGCGGGAGTTCGCCGCCAAGACCGGCATCCCCGTGGCGATGACGGTCCACGGCCTGGGCGCGATCCCCAGCGATCATTACCTGTCGCTGGGTATGCTCGGCATGCACGGCACGGTCTACGCCAACATGGCCGTCAACCACGCCGACCTGCTGCTCGCCCTGGGCGTGCGGTTCGACGACCGGGTGACCGGCAAGCTCACCGAGTTCGCCAAGCACGGCCGGATCGTCCACGTCGACATCGACGCCTCGGAGATCAACAAGAACAAGTTCGCCCACATCCCGATCCACACCGACGTGGGCTCGTTCCTCCGCGAGCTGACGCCGCTGGTCTCGACCGGCGACTACCGGGCCTGGCACAAGCAGGTCGACGCCTGGCGCGCCTCCGACCCGATGGTCTACGACCAGCGCGACGACGCCATCATGCCCCAGTACGTCCTCGACGAATTCTCCCGGCTCACCGAGGGCGAGTTCATCATGTCGACGGGGGTCGGCCAGCATCAGATGTGGGCCGCGCAGTGGACGAAGTTCAAGCGGCTGCGGACGTGGATCACCTCGGGCGGCCTGGGCTCGATGGGCTACGGCCTGCCCGCCGCGATGGGCGCGCAGGCCGCCTTCCCCGACGCCCTGGTCGTCGACATCGACGGCGACGGCAGCTTCCTGATGAACATCCAGGAGTTGGCGACGGTCTTCTGCGAGAACCTGCCCGTCAAGATGATCGTCCTCAACAACCAGCACCTGGGCATGGTCGTCCAGTGGGAAGATCGCTTCCACCAGGGCAACCGGGCCCACACCTACCTCGGGCCGATCGATCATCCCGAGGCGGTCGGCAAGGGGGACGGCGACCTGCCCGACGTCACCTATCCCGACTTCGTCGCGATCGCCAGGGGGTTCGGCGTGGCCTCGCGCCAGGTCCGCAAGAAGTCCGAGGTGGTCGACGCGCTCCGCGAGATGATCGCGCACAAGGGCCCCTACGTGCTCGACGTGCTGGTCCCGTACCAGGAGCACGTCCTGCCGATGATACCGGCCGGCGGCACGGTCCGCGACATCATCAAGAGCTGACGCCGGGCCTGACGTCGACCCGGACGATGCGAGCGACGGCGGCGGGGTCCTTCCCCGCCGCCGTCGTCGTCGTTTCCGGCGTTTGGTCCTTGCATGACCCCGGCGATCGGCGACAATGGAGTCTCAGGAGGGTCGGCCCTGGGGAACCGGCGGCCACTCCGTCCATCCCTTCGATGACTTCCCGATCGACGACTCCGCCCCGAGCCACGGACGCGACCCGTCGATCCCCGCCCCCGCTCTCCCGCAGGTTCCTCCCGACGATGGGTCGGAGACGCGCGGGGCTCATCGATCACAGAAAGTCCGGGTCTTACCGATGGGAAGAGCATTTCCAACCCTCACCGCCGAGGACGCGGCGGAGCTGATCCCGCACGGCGCTCTCGTGGGCGTCAGCGGCTTCACCCCCGCCGGCTCGCCGAAGGTGGTCCCCGCCGCGCTGGCGCGGCGGGCGAAGGCCTTGCACGCGAAGGGCGAGGAATTCCAGATCCGCCTCCTCTCCGGCGCCTCGACCGGGCCGCTCTGCGACGACGCCCTGGCCGAGGCCGAGGCGATCGCCTGGCGCGCCCCCTACATGACCTCGGGGCCGCTGCGGAAGCTCGCCAATACGGGCCGGGTCGACTTCATCGACATGCATCTCTCGCACGTCGCCCAGGTGACCGCCGGCGGGTTCCTCGGCAAGATGGACGTCGCCATCGTCGAGGCCGTCGACGTCACGCCGCAGGGCCGGGTCTACCTGACCACCGGGATCGGCAACGCGCCCACGTTCCTCCAGCAGGCGGAACGCGTGATCATCGAGCTGAACGCCTTCCACTCGCCCCGGATCTCCGAGCTGGCCGACATCTACACGCTGCCCCGGCCGCCCCATCGAGACCCGATCCCGATCTACGACCCGCTCGACCGGATCGGCCATCGCTACGCCGACGTCGACCCCCGCAAGGTGATCGGCGTCGTCGCCAGCGACGAGCCCGACGGCGGCCGCTCGTTCGCCGCCCCCGACGCCGTCAGCCGGTCGATCGGCGAGCGCGTCTGCGCGTTCCTGCTGAACGAGATGGCCGCCGGCCGAATCCCCCCGGAGTTCCTCCCCCTGCAGAGCGGCGTCGGCAACGTCTGCAACGCGGTCATGGCGTCGTTCTCGTCCAACCCCGACTTCCCCCGGTTCAAGCTCTACACCGAGGTCCTCCAGGACACCGTGATCGACCTGATCGGCGCGGGGTCGGTCCTGGGCGCGAGCACCTGCTCGCTGAGCCTGACCGACGAGAAGCTCCGCTTCGTCTACGACAACTTCGACGACTTCGCCGACCGCATCGTGCTGCGGCCCCAGGAGATCTCGAACAACCCCGAGGTCTCGCGGCGGCTGGGCGTGATCGCGACCAACACGGCCATCGAGGTGGACGTCTACGGCCACGTCAACTCGTCGCACTTCTTCGGCACTCAGATGATGAACGGGCTGGGAGGCAGCGGCGATTTCGAACGCAACGCCTACCTCTCCCTGTTCATGTGCCCCTCGTTCGCGAAGGGGGGGAAGGTCTCGACCATCGTGCCGATGTGCTCGCACGTCGACCACAGCGAGCATTCGGTCCAGGTGATCGTCACCGAGCAGGGGCTGGCCGACCTCCGCGGCCTCGCCCCGATGGCCCGGGCCCGCGCGATCATCGACAACTGCGCGCACCCGGCCTACCGCGACTATCTCCACCACTACCTCGAAGCCGCGCCGATGGGGCATCTCCGCCACGATATGAGGCGCTGCTTCGAGCTCTGTAACAACTACCTTGAGACCGGGGCGATGCTGCCGGATCTGGATCTCAAGCAGTTCGAGGCGTAGGAGGCGTCGGTAGGAAGAGGGCTTGTGGGTCGACCGAGGGACCTCAGTCGACCCACATCGGCTCGTCGACGAGCAGCCGGTACTTCTTCATCTTCTTGTAGAGCGTCGTCCGGTTGATGTCGAGCATCCGGGCGGTCTCCTGGCGGTTCCAGTTGAGGGCCTGCAGGGCCTGGATGATGATCTGCTTCTCGGGCTCCTCGAGCGCCTCCTTGAGGGGCCGGATCCCGATCGGCAGGTGCGGCCGCCCCTGGGTCGTCCGCGCGCCCCGGGCGCCGCGGTGCGGGTTCAGGATGGGCCCGAGATGGGTCGCGGTGATCCGGGGCCCGTGGCACATCACCACGGCGCGCTGGACGACCCCTTGCAGCTCGCGGACGTTCCCCGGCCAGTCGTGACGCCGCAGGACTTCCAGGGCGTCGCGGGTGAAGCCGACGACGTTGCGGTCGAATTGGCGTGCGAACCGCGCCCGGAAATGCTCGGCCAACAGCTCGACGTCGTCGCCGCGATGCCGGAGGGGCGGCGCGGTGAGGCAGACCGAGCTGATGCGATGGAAGAGGTCCTGGCGGAACCTCCCCTGCTCGACCAGCGACGCCAGGTCCTCGCTCGTGGAGAGGATGAGGCGGACGAGGGCGCTCCGATCGCCGCCCGAGCGTCCCGAAGCCGCCTCCATGTCCTGGAGCTGAACCTCTCTCAGGAGCTGGATCTGAAGCTGGGCGTCGAGGGCGCCGACTTCCTCGATGTAGAGCGTGCCGCCGGCCGCCCGGGTCAACTTGCTCGTCCATTCGAGCGTGAGGTTTCGCTGCGAGGCCGCCGGCTCGGCGCGGGCGTCGCCCCCGGCGGCGTCGCTCAGCTCGGCCGCGTGGATCGCGACGAACGGTCGCTCGCCCGATGTGCCGTGGTGGAGCCAGCGGGCCAGCTCCGACTTGCCGGTGCCGGGCTCGCCCTGGATCAGGACCGTCGCCGAAGACGCGGCCAGGACGTTCGCCAGGCCGATGATCTGCCGGAGGCTGGGATCGGTCCCGACGAGGGTCGCCTCGCGGGGCGTCTCGGCCGCGACGGGCGTGGCTCGGGGTCGATCGGCGGGTGCCGCGTCTCCGCCCGGCCCCGCGACCGGCGGCTCGACGGGCGACGGCGAAGGGGCCGGGCCGACGTCCCCGAACAGCGGCCGCGGCCCCGCAGCCGGCTCGGCGGCGATCCCGAGTCCGGGGGGCGAGTTCGTCGCCGCCGTCGACCGTTCCGTTTCGGCGAGGGCTTGCAAGACCGCGGCGCGGAGCTCGGCGGCCGGGGCCGGGTATTTCAGCACCGCCGCCGCCCCCAGTCGCACCGCCTCTTTGATCCGCTCGGGATGGACGCGGGGGAACATCAGCACGACGGCCGTCCGGGCGTGCTTCCGCCGCACGTAGGTCAACAGCTCGAGACAGTCGGAGTCGCCGGGGTCGACGCTCGCGAGCACGAGGTCCACCGGGTCGCGTTCCAGCAGCCGGACCGCCGCCCTGTCGTTCGGGGCCTCGTCGATGACGTGGCCCATCGATTTGAGCATCGACGTCAACAGCGCCAGCCCGCTGGCGTCCGGGCAGACGATGAGGATTCTACTCTTGTGCATCAGTTGCCTTCTCTGGTTGTCCTTCAGAATCCGTCGCCGGGGGGACCGTCCTCGACGCACGACGCCCGAGGCCGCCGTTCGACCCATCGTCGAGCCGGAAACCTACAATCGTGCTCCGTTTGCAACGCCGGTTCGACCGAGGAATCGCACGTCCCTCTGTGTCAACGACTATGTCACCAATGATGCACCGTCAATCGAAAGTTGCATTCGCGACACCATCGCCGCGCCCGATCAGGCGCGCGGGTGGGCGTCGTGGTAGGCGTCGAGGATTCGTTCCTGGGTCACATGGGTGTAGATCTGGGTGGTGGTCAGGTTGCGGTGGCCGAGCAATTCCTGGACGCTGCGGAGGTCGGCCCCACGGTCGAGCAGGTGCGTGGCGAAGCTGTGGCGAAGCGTGTGCGGGCTGGCCGCACTGCGGATCCCCGCGCGGGCCAGGTGCTCTTCCAGCAACCTCCCCACGCTGCGGACCGTCAGCCGGTCGCCATACCGATTGAGGAACACCGCCCGCTCCCCGGCGCTCCGCGGCGTGCGCGACGCCAGGTGGACCTTGATCCAGTGGACGGCCATCGCGCCGACGGGGCAGAGACGCTCGCGCTTCCCCTTGCCCCGCACCCGGATCAGCGCCTCCTCGAGGTCGAGATCCTCCAGGTCGATCCCCACGACCTCGCTGACCCGAAGGCCGCCGCCATACAATGTCTCGAACATCGCCCGGTCCCGACGGCCAAGTGCCTCGTCGAGCGGGATCGTGTCGAGCAGGCGGACCACCTCCTCGACTCGCAGCAACTTCGGGAGCCGCTTGGCCTGCTTCGGATTGCGGAGCGAGGCGGCCGGGTCCGCGGCCACCTCGCCGCTGCGACGGAGGAAGCGGAAGTACGATCGCAGGCTCGCGAGCCGCCGCGCCACGGTCGAAGCCGCGTAACCCCGGCCGCTCAGCCAGGCCGAGTAGCGCCGCAGCCGCTTGGCGTCGACCGAGGCCGGGTCCACGCCGGCACCCTGCGTCTCCTCCAGAAAGCGCTCGAAGTGCCCGAGGTCGTCCTCATAGGAGCGCAACGTATGCGTCGAGGATTGCCGCTCCACCCGCAAGTGGTCCAGGAAGGACCGGATCGAAGCCTTCACGCCCACCCCTCCCCCCCAGCGAACCCCGCCACCTCACCGCCCGATGCGACGACGCGCCGGCCACCTCCTTCTAGTTTCGGCTCTCGCCCGGCGAGCCGGCCCACCTTTCTCCCGAAATCACGCGTGCATGCATTTAGAATTATAGGGCCTCTGGTCTCTCTCCGCCGCTCATGGGAGCAGCCTGGTTTCGGCGGGTCGTTCGCTGAACGGAGTCATCGGAACATCAACCTTCATTGCGGCGTGACGAGTCGCCTGCGTCGCCGATCGTCGGTCTTCGAGAACTTCATGAAAAAGGGTCGGTGGGGCCTTCCCACGAAGGCCGACGTCAGGTAGTATTCAAGTGCGCCGTGGAGCAGCGGCTAGCTCGCCAGGCTCATAACCTGGAGGTCGTAGGTTCGATTCCTACCGGCGCAATTGGCTCCCACCTTTTCCTCCCCCCTCCCGTTTGCAAAGTTCCGATCGGCTTCCCCTCGATCGACTTTGCAACTCTCACCGCCCGCCCGTCCTCCGTCGACGGGTGCTTAGTTTTCGACGCTTCCTCGGAGGCCGTCGAAGGTTGCGGCGCGTCGCAGATCGTGCTAGATTCGAAGCCGTGATCGCGGTCGCACGACGATCGCATTCGCATCGGCTGATTTTTGGGATGGATGCGCATGGCACCTTCGCACTCGCACGACGCCGAGACGGTGACCCACCGGCTCGTCCTACCCCGCGACGCCAATCACCACGGTACGCTCTACGCCGGGTCGCTCCTCTCGCTCGCCCTCGAAGCCGGCTATTCCACGGCCTATCGCGCCGCCGGCCTCGACGCCAATCTCGTTCTCAAACGGGTTCTCGACCTTCGTTGCTACGTCCCCGTCCCGATCGGCCGCGTGATCCAGATCCGCGGACGCCAGATCCATCGCGGCAGCGCCCAGATCGTCGTCGCCCTCTGGGGGCCCCCCCTCAACGACAAGACGTCTCCCTGGATGGACGGCGTCATGCAGTTCGTGCACGTCGACCTCGAAGGCCGCCCCGAACCCCTCGCCGACGAACCCCAGGAGATCGCCGAAGAACTCGGCCACCCCTGGTCCCGTCTCCGCGAACGCACGCGTAAGCTCCTTCACGTCCGCAGATAGACCAAACATGGATTGATGCACCGAGGCTTGAGAGCGACCATTCAGCGTCGGCTTCAGTAATCTTACGCACGATTTCGGGAACGGGGACAGCCGGGCGTGATTTTTTGAAGTCGGCCGTCCTCCCCAGGCCTCGCGACGGACGGCTCGGACCCCGAATTCGCAAGATTCCGGGGAATTGGCGTATCCGACCCGCCTGTGGCCCGCAGTACTCGTCCGGTCATCCTTGAGGCGGAGGGGGCGGTATGTCGCAGGTCACCAGTGCGCGTCACGACGGCTATACCAGGGCCGTCGAACGGCTGTTCGAGGACGGTTCGGCGATCGGCTTCACGGAGTCGCAGCTCCTGGATCGATTCGCGAGCCGTCGCGACGAGGCGGCCTTCGCGGCGCTCGTCGATCGTCATGGGCCGATGGTCCAGGGCGTCTGCCGCCGGTTCCTCCGGGACCCGAACGACGTGGACGACGCCTTCCAGGCCGTCTTCCTGGTCCTCGCCCGCAAGGCGGGGAACCTGCGACGAAAGGACCTGGTCGCGAACTGGCTCTACGGCGTCGCCTGCCGCGTGGCGGTCCGCTCCCGCGTCATGGCGGCGCGGCGGATCCAGGAAGCGACGAACGAAGACGGCGGTCGGCTCGAAGTCGACTCGCGACGGCCGGCGGGCTGCCATCCCGCCGACGCACTCGCCCGCGACGAGGAGCGGATGAGGCTGCACGAGGAGGTGGAGCGGCTGCCGGGTCGCTACCGCGCCCCGGTGGTCGCCTGCTACCTCGAGGGCCGGACGCACGAGGAGGCCGCGGCGCTGCTGGGCTGCCCCGTCGGGACGGTCAAGGGTCGGCTCGCCCGCGCCCGCGACCTGCTCCGCAAGCGGCTCGAACGTCGCGGGGTCGCGGCGCCGGCCGCCGCGCTGGCGACGGCCCTGGCTTCGTCCGACCTCCGCGCCGCCGTGCCCGCCCCGCTCGCCTCGGAAACGGTCCGCCACGCCGTCGCGCTGGCCGCCTCTCCCGCCGCCTGGATGACCACCACGGCGATCTCGTCCTCGGTCCGTTCCCTCACCGAAGGAGCCATCCAGGCCATGTTTTATTCCCAGCTCAAGACGCTCGCGATCCCGGGCACGATCGTCGCCGCGGGCCTTCTCGCCGCCGGCGCGAGCCTCGCCGCCTATCCGCACGACGCGCCCAAAGCGGACGAGGGTCCGACGGCCATGCTGGCGGCCCAGGAGGAATCGAAGCCTTCCCCCGCGGCGGAATCACCCAAGTCCCGCAGTCCCCAGGAGACCGTCGCCCTGCTCCAGGAGGTCTTGAGCAAATACCAGAAATCCCTGGAACGCGCCGAGGCGGAAGCGGGCGAGGTCGAAGAGGAGGCCGCGAAGGAGAAGGCCGCCGAGCGACACAAGGGTCGCGCGGGGGACATGTTGAAGGAGCTGCGCGAGCAGATCGGCGACGACGACGCCTCAGGCGGCTTGCTCGTCACGTTCGCCGACTTTCTTGAGAAGGCCGAGAAGCGGGACGCCCCACGTGCCGGCGCCGAGGCGGCCGCTGAAGCGGCTCAACCGACCGAGACCGAGGAGCCGGCGTCCGAGTCGGCCCCGAAGCCCCAGGCCGAGCTGAAGAAGCCGTCGAGCCCCGAGGGTGGCGAGCAAGCCCCGCAAGCCGCCGGGATGGCGGCGGGCGGGTTCGGCGGCGAGGGGGGCGGCGGCTTTTCCGGACCGACGCCCGAGCAAACCCGCCAGCAGATCGCCTGGCTCGCGGCCGCGATCTCCAAGGTCGACGACAACCCGACCAGCGTGGCGGCCAACGAGGCGCTAGCCGCGCCCTTCACCCTGCGTTCGGGCGAGAAATCCACGCTCGGCGAACTGCTCAGCCAGATCCGCGGCTCCCTGACGACGTCCGACGGCAAGAAGCTCCCGGTGTACGTCGACCCCGTCGGAATCCAGGACGCCGGCGCGACGCTCGACTCGCCCGTCTCGATCGACCTGGAGGACGTCCCGCTGAAGCTCTCGCTTCGATTGATGCTCAAACAGCTTGGCCTGGCCTACTGCGTCCGCGACGGCGTGCTGATCATCAGCTCCCTCGAAGGCATCCAGCAGGAATTGCTGGAAGCCCAGAGAGAGATGATGGGCCTGCACCCCGACAAGGCCATCATGGGAGCCGGCGGGGGCGGCGGGATGGGCGGCATGGGCCAGGGGTTCGGCGGCGGGGCCGGCGGATCCGGCATGATGTGAGGGGGAGCCGGATCACGGCCCGGACGCCGCGATTCCCGGCTCACGCGACGGCGGCTTTCCGATCCCGGAAGTCGCCGTCGCGGCGGGCGGAAGCGTCGCGATGGTGGGCTTTCTGGACCCGGATCGCCTGGTGGACGTCACGCAGCGCCAGCTTCGCGGGCTTGTACTTGGGATCGAGCTCGAGCGCGGCTTCGAAACAGCCGGCGGCCTCGTCGAGTCGATCCTGGGCCCGGAGGACCAGGCCCAGGTTCAGGAAAGCCTCGTCGCGACAGCCGTACTCGCAGAGGGTCGCGGTGCGGTGGGCGGCCTCGGCTTCCTTGAGACGTCCGGACTGCGCGAGGATCCCGCCGAGGAAGATATGGGCGCCGGCCTCTTCGGGCGCAGCGTTGATCGCGCGGCGATACCAGGCGGCCGCCACCGAAAGGTTGCCCCGAGCCCGATGGAGGTGGCCCATCTCGGCCAGGGTGACCCAGAGCTTCCCGGGGGGGCAGAGCGAAGTCGCGCGGCGGATCGCCTCGTCGGCCTCGTCGTAACGGGCCAGGTCGACGAGCGCCGAGCCCAGGATCTTCCAGGCCGGGCCGCATTCGGGGTGCCGGTCGACCAGCTCCCGCCCCCGAGCGACGGCCAGGGCCGGCAGGTCGGCCCGGTGCGCGGCGCGGAGGCGGTTCCAGCGGGACTGAATCCATGTCATCGTCTGCATCACGAATCGCTCCTGGTATGGGGCCCGCTCGACGCGACCGGCGCGCGTCCTGTACCAGGCACGATCAACGTGCGTCGCCCCGAGATTTCAGGAATCCGGGATTCCTCGCCGGAGCCGCGGCCCGTGGGCGGGACGTCAGGTGCAGCCCGTCCATCGCCGGGCCTGGGTGACGATCTGCTCCGCGCCGTCGGGGCGGCCGACGACCAGGACGTCGCAGAGGCCGAGGAACAGGCCGGTCTCGAAGACGCCGACGACCGACTTGAGGCCGGCCTCAAGGGTGTCGGGGTCGGCGAGGGGCGAGAACCCGCAGTCGATGATGAGGTTGCCGCCGTCGGTCACGAAGGGCGCCCCGTCGGGGCCGCGCCGCAGCGAGGTCCGGGCGCCGAGGGTCCTGAGCCGCTGCTCGATATGGCGGTAGCCCAGGCGGCTGACCTCGACCGGCACGGGGGAGTCGATGCCGAGGCGGGGGACGACCTTCTCGGGCGAGACGATCGTGACCCGCCGGCTGGCGACGCAGGCGACGAGCTTCTCGCGCAGCAAGGCCCCGCCCCGGCCCTTGATCATCCGATACTCGGGGTCGACCTCGTCGGCCCCGTCGATGTTGAGGTCGACCGCGGGCACGTCGTCGACGTCGCGCAGGGGAATGTTCAGCTCGCGGGCCAGCTCGGCCGTCGAGACGCTGGTGGGCACCCCGACGAACTCCAGGCCTTCCTCGGCGACGCGCTCGCCCAGGCGTTTGACCAGCAGCCCGGCCGTCGAGCCCGAACCCAGGCCGACGATCATCCCCGACTGCACCAGTTCCGCCGCGCTCCGCGCGGCGTGAGCCTTCGCGAGGTCCGCTTCGAATGCCACGACCGTTCGCCTTCAAGGGAGGGACAGCCTCGGCCGGTCGCCGCCGGCCGAGTTCGACGCGACCCGGATGGGGCGCGTCGACGTTCCAGGTGCTCGTTCGCCACCGCCACGCCGATCGAGCCATTAGAACGACTTCTCTCGGCCTTGGCCAGTCGCCTGGATCCCAGCGACCTCAATCGGGCGCGCCCGGGAGGAACGGGAACGGCGGCGCGGGTTGGAATTCCGCCGAGGCGTCGCCGGCGTAGCTCCGGCCTCCGGTCAGCGTCAGCTTCTTCACCGGGGCGCCCGGCTCGAAGTCCATCTTCGCCAGGGGCGTCCAGAAGACCGTGGGGCTCGTCGCCGAGTCGAAATAGAGGACCCGGTCCTTGAGGTCGTAGGCCGTCCGCCAGACCGTGCCGGAGATGTTCGGCTGGCCGGGCGTCGTCACGCCCAGCGGCACCGAGGCGTTGCGGATCACGCCGAACAGCGAGGCGAGGGCCCGATGCGCGTCGGAGGTCGGGGGGATCGTGTGGATGTAGTACGAGGCCCGCGCGAAGCGATCGGCGGCCCGGCTCGTCCCCGGGAGCATGGCCGTCCCGCCGATCTCCTGCCAGTAGGCGTTGAGGGCGAGCTGCTGGTCGTAGGTCGGCGAATTGGTCATCACCTGGAATTCCCGGCCGTGGTGGATCACCAGCTTGCCCTTCACGTACTCGAAGATCGCCGAGTCGCCCGTGGGGTCGGCGATCGCCAGGTGCCCCTGCGCCGGCTGTTTGTTGGGCAGGATCGGGGCGATGATGGTGAAGGGCTCGGCGCGAAGGGCCTCGACCGCCTCGGCGACGGTGGCGAAATTGTCCAGCACGTACTGGGTCCAGGCGGAGATCGAGATCGTCGGCCGGTTCCCGAAGGCCTTGCCGTAGTCGGATTCGACGAGATAGAGCGTGTTGGCGACGAGGCCCTTCTCGTTCATGCCGTCGACCGAGGCGATCTCGTAGAACGAGCAGACGACGCTGCCGTACTTGCTGGTCCAGGCGAGCGAGTGCGGCCCGGCCGTCCCGTTGCGCCGCATGCCCCGGGGGAGGCAATAGAGGTTGGTCCCGGGATCCTCCGACCAGTCCATCGAGCGGGCGACGAGGACGCGGTCGTCCGGCCCCAGGTACACGCAGCGTGTGCAGGCCTCCGAGGTCCGCAGGCCGAACGAGCCGCAGGCGAGGCCTGCGACCACCATCCCGACGAGGCGTTTCGCGTTCATGAACCCTGGTCTCCAGGCGAGGTCGAACGGGCGATCGCCGTCGATCGCCCGAGACAAGTCTAGGAGACGCGGCCCGCCGCGAGAACGGGGGAGCGGGCGGGCGGTCGATCGCTCACTTCCGGGCGGCGTTGAAGCTGCTGATGAGGTTGGCGTAGCTCGGCAGATGCTTGGCGAACAGGGCGCCGAGGCCTTCCATGTCGTTCCGCCAGTCGCGGTGCAGCTCGCAGGCGACGGCGAACCAGGTCATGAGCTGGGCCCCGGCGGCCTGCATCCGCGCCCAGGAGGCGTCGCGGGTGGTCTGGTTGAAGGTCCCCGAGGCGTCGGCGACGACGAAGACCTCGAACCCCGCCTCGATCGCCGAGAGGGCCACGAAGGCCACGCACACCTCGGTCACGACCCCGGCGATGATGAGCTGCTTCTTGCCCGTCGCCCGGATCGCCTTGACGAAGTCCTCGTTGTCCCAGGCGTTGATCTGGCCCGGCCGTGCCACGTACGGGGCCTCGGGGAACAGCTCCTTGATCTCGGGCATGAGCGGCCCGTTGGGCCCGGCTTCGAAGCTGGTGGTCAGGATCGTCGGCAGGTTGAAGTACTTCGCCGAGTTCGCCAGCGCCAGCACCATGTTCTTGAAGTCGTCCGGCGAGAAATCGCGGACGAGGTTGCAGAGGCCGGTCTGGTGGTCGACCAGCAGGACGGCGGCGTCGTCCCTGTCGAGTCGGCGGTACTTGTAGGGCGTGCTCATGGCGATTCCTCTTCAAGCGGTTCACGGCCTCGGGGCCGGCGGAAACGACCGACGGGACGACCGGCACGAGGGGGTGCGGGCCGTCCCGTCACGGCGGAGCGAGTCGGGCGACTCGCATCGATCTCGTCACTTCATTTCAACAAAGACGCGCTCGATCTTGCCACCGAACTTGAAAGGGGCCCGGTCGAAGTACTCGACGGAGACGGGCGAGCCGAGGTCGACGCCCACGTCGAACGTCTCGCTCGCGGTGAACGCCCCCGGGACGGTGCGCTTGACGGTCGTCCTTGCGACTTCCGCGCCGTCCACGCTCAGAACCACGTCGTCCGGGGTGCCCGGCCTGGGGATCGTCTCGGCGACTTCGATGCGGTGCTTGCCGGCGGCGATCTTCCCTTCCGACCTGGCGACGGTCCGCTCGATGATCAGCATGTTGTACTCGAAGACGAGTCGCCCGGCGTCCATGTAGACGGACAGGCCGCCGCTCGCGCCGCCCATGGCGTAGAGGACGCCCGACGCGTCCGGGCCGACCTCGACGTCGATGGCCACGTGGTTGCTCCGCTTACCGAGGCCGGGGGCCGTGAATTCCGGCATCCGGGTCGTCTCGGCGTCGAACCGCCACGACCGGTACGGGCTCCGGAGGACGTCTTCGGGGTGGAACCGGGTCCAGAGGCCGCCGCCGATGGGGAACGCCCGGTTCGCCTTCGCCTCGGCCAGGAAGAGTTCCTTCATCTTCGCCAGTCGCTCGGGCTCCTTCGCGGCGAGGTCCTCGGCCTGCGAGAAATCCTTCGAAAGGTCGTACAGCTGCCACGGATCCTGGTTCGCGTCCCAGGTCTTCAGCTTGGGAGAGGATCCGGCGGTGTCCCAGGGGACGAGGGGGCCGAACGTGCCGGCGAACCAGCCGTCGTGGTAGACCCCGCGGCTGCCGTTGTTCTCGAAATACTGCGTGAGCTTGCGGCCCGGGGCCTTCGCATCGGCGAAGCTGTAGGCCATGCTCACCCCGTCGATCGGGTCCTGCTTCGCCCCATTCACCTCGGCGGGCGGCTTGACGCCGATCAGCTCGTAGAGCGTCGGCGCGACGTCGTTGACGTGGTGGAACTGCGGCCGAGGCGCGGGGTCGGGCTTGATCCCCTTCGGCCACGAGACGACCAGCGGGTTGCGCGTGCCCCCGAAGTGCGCGGCGACCAGCTTGGTCGACCGGAACGGCGCGCCGCCGGCCCAGGCCCAGCCGGCGTGGTACATGTTGTCCATCTTCGGCCCGCCCAGGGCCGCGAGCCCGCCCAGCCCCTGCATCGCGGCGAGTTGCTGCTCGATCGTGTTGGGGACGTTGTTCTGGGCCAGCAGCTCGCTGATGCTGCCCTTCTGGCCCTCGGCGCTGGAGCCGTTGTCGCCCCAGATGTAGAGGATGATCGTGTTGTCCCGGAGCCCGAGCGCCTCCAGGCCGTCGACCAGCCTGCCGACCTGGGCGTCGGTGTGCTCGACGAAGCCGGCGAACACCTCCATGAGCCGGCGCTGGAATCCGCGTTCCGACTCGGGGATGCCGGCCCACGAGGCCATCGAGGCGTCGCGGGGCGTCAGCTTCGCGTCTCTGGGGACCCAGCCGAGTTCCTGCTGCCGCCGGAAGACGCGTTCGCGGTACGCGTCCCAGCCGTCGTCGAACTTGCCTTTGTACTTGTCGGCCCAGGCCGGGAAGATGTGGTGCGGGCCGTGGACGGCCCCCGGCGCCCAGTACATCAGGAACGGCTTGTCGGGGGTGAACGCCTGGTGTTTCTTGAGCCATCCCAGGCCCTTGTCGACCATGTCCTCGGTCAGGTGGTAGGTCCCGCCGTGGGGCGGCTCGATCGCTTGCAGATTCTCGTAGAGCCGGGGCTCCCACTGCGAGGTCTCGCCCGCGAGGAAGCCGTAGAAGTAATCGAAGCCGTGGCCGGTGGGCCAGCGGTCGAACGGCCCCATCGCCGTCGTCTGGTCGGTCGGGGTGTTGTGCCACTTGCCGAAGGCGGACGACTTGTAGCCGTAGTGGCGGAGGACCTCGGGCAGGGTGGCGGCCGACCTGAGGATGACGCCGGTGTAGCCGTCGAAGTCCGTCGCCCGCTCGGCGATCGTCCCGTTGCCGACCCGATGGTGGTTGCGACCCGTCAGCAGCGCGGCGCGGGTCGGCGAGCAGATGGACGTGGTGTGGAACGCGTTGTAGCAGACGCCCGACTCGCGCAGGCGGGTGAGCGTGGGCGTATGGACCTCGCCCCCGAACGTGTCGGGGACGCCGAAACCCACGTCGTCGATCAGCACGATCAGCACGTTGGGCGCGTCGGGCCTCAGCCGTCGCGGCTCCTGACGCCACGTCATGCGAGATTCCTGGATCGTGGGCCCGATCACGCTGGCCGTGGGGGTCGGCGGGAAGGGCAAGACGGACCCGTCGGACGCCGCCGGGGATGCCGGCGCATCCTGAGCGCGGGCGTCCGCCGGTCGAACTGTCACAGCCAGGCAGCCGATCAGGCCGCCGGCGAGGATCGCCGCGAGGGGAGAGGGAGATCGGGCGCGCACGTCGTGCCTCTGGAGAGATGAAGGGACGTCGGGACATCGCCGTCCCGAGGGCTTGAAGTGAAGAGGCTCCGGAGCCTCCTCGGCAAGCTTGGTCGATCGCGACGGCGATGTCAATCGGCCCGCAGACTGGGACGTGAGGCGCTCCGGATACGCCCCGTCGAAACGTCGCATTTCGGATGCGTCCCGTGACGAAGGGACCACCGCGAGCGAATCACCGAGCATGTGGACCCGGTGGTCGAGATGGGGCGAGTCGCGATGTCGAGTCGAAATGCACCACGCCAGCCGGAGGAACCCGCCGCCTTGGGCCCGCCCCGGTCCGACCACGAGCGGTTCGTCGCCCTCCTGGAATGCCACCGAGGAGCCCTGCTCAAGGTCTGCTGGGCGTACGGCCGCACCCCGCACGATCGCGACGACTTGCTGCAGGAGATCGTCGTTCAGCTCTGGGACTCGTTCGGCCGGTACGACCCCGACCGCAGGTTCTCGACCTGGATGTATCGCGTGGCGTTGAACGTGGCGATCGACTTCGGACGCAGGCGGCGGAGGTGGGGGAGGGAAGCCGCAAGTCTCGACGAGGATGAGACGAAGGCCCCCTCGACGACCCGGGACGACGACCTGAAGCGGCAACGGTCGCGCGAGCTGCGCGAACTCCTGGAACGACAGCCCGGCGCGGACCGGGCCATCTTGCTGCTCTACCTGGAAGGCCATTCGTATCGCGAGATCGGCGACGTCCTCGGCATCAGCGAGTCGAACGTCGGTACGCGATTGAACCGTCTCAAGAACGCGCTTCGGCGATCCGTGCAAGGACCGCCCGGGGAAGGAGGAGCCTCGTGATGGAACTCGAAGAACTCCAGCAGGAATGGCGGCGGCTCGATCAGAAGCTCGATCGATCGCTGTCTCTCCAGACCGAACTCGTGCGCCAGGTCGTGATGCCGCCCGCCCGTCGCCGCGTCCGTCGGCTGGCGGTCTGGCCTGCGATCGACGTCGCCTTCTGCGTGTTCGGGCTGATCCTCGTCGGGACGTTCGTGAGCGGGCACGGGAGCGAGTGGCGACTGCTGGCCCCGGCCATCGCCGTCATGATCGGCTTCATCGCGCTCCTGGCGAGCAGCATCCGTCAACTCGCGGCCGTGGGTCGGATCGAATGGAGCGGGCCGGTCGCCGAGATCCAGGCCGCGCTCGAACGGCTCCGGGTCGCGAAGATCCGGCAGTTCAAGTGGGTCATGCTCCACTCGCCGCTCCTGGGGTTCTGCGGCTTCCTCGTGGGGGCGCACTGGCTGTTCGACTGGTTGACCGAGGGCCGCGTCGACGTCCTGGCCCGGCTCGACGCCCGGTGGGTCGCGGCCAATTACGCCTTCGGCGTGCTGTTCGCGCTCGCGGGTCGCCACGTCGCGCGATGGCTCGCAGCTCGATGGGCCGGGCGTCCCTGGTGGCGAGCGACGCTCGACGGCGTCTCCGGCGAGAGCCTACGGGCGGCGGCCCGGGACGTCGACCACTGGGCGAGCTTGCAGGATGATCCATCGAGGCCTGGCGGCTGACGGCATGGACTGTGTCGGAGATCCAACTCGGCGCTATAGCTTTCTCGGGTCAGAGGACGCAGGCTCACGCGGCTCCCACGGATTCGGACTCAGGGGTCGGCTCCAGTCAGCCGTAACTCTCTCCTCCCAAAAGAGAAAGCCCTTCGGCGTCCACGCCGAAGGGCTTGTGTTTGTGAAAAGTCGGGGCGACGGGATTCGAACCCATGACCTCCTGCTCCCAAGGCAGGCGCGCTACCAGGCTGCGCTACGCCCCGCGTTTCGAGACATCAGGCATCGTAAGCGGAGGCGCGGCGGCGGTCAAGCGAAGGCTGGACCGCCGCGGGACCCGTGGGAGGCGACGCCTCAACCGAAGCTCGGGGCGAGAGATGCGTGGGAGACGGCGGTCGTCACGTCCGCCGCCGCGGCGGCGGATTCGGCGACGGACAGGGGCCACCGCAGTCGGGCCTCGGCGTCCGGACGAGGCGTCCAGTCGAGCCGACCGCGATGTTCGGAAACCACTCGTGCGAGCAGGGGGAGCGACAGCGACTGCGTGGTCGAGGCCAGGGCCGCGTGTGGCGAGGTGGGTCCGGGGGGCGACGCGTCGAGCGGGGCCGCCGCGAACTCCCTCCACTCCACCTCAAAATGGCGGGCGGTGGTCCACCAGGACAGGACCGCGCCGCCGCCCGGAGACAGCCGCGAGGCGCGCCAGGCGATGAAGCCGTCGAGGGCCGAGGAGAGCCGCATCGCGTCGAACTCGCCCGTCGATTCGCCGGCGGGCGGCTCGATCGTGAGCGTGAGGCCCTGACGCTGGAAGGCCGCGACCCAGCTTCGCGCGCGCTCGTCGACGATCGCCCGGAAAGGCTGCCGCACGAAGGTCAGCGACATCGAGCGGTAGATCGACTGGATGAGGTCGAACAGGCGCTCGACCTCGGTGTAGGTCCGATTGAGTTCGTCCCAACGTTCGGGCAGCGGCCCGGTGGCGGCCCGTTTCGTCAGATAGAAGCTCATCTTCATGCTGTTGAGCAAGTTCCGGCAGCGATGGTTGAATCCGCTGAGCGCCTGCCGGAGGGGTTCGAGCTGGCCGTCGTCGATGAACCGGAGCAAAGAGCCACTCAAACCGTCGTCCGCCGATCCGTCATGCGGGTGTTGCGACATCGAGTTTTGCACCTGGGTCTTCGTTTGCCGTCCGTCGAACTAGGCAGGACGGACGGCCTATGATGGCAGCATCGGGGACGAACCCGCAAGGGATTCCCGTCCGTTATCGAAAGCCGCGCGACTGTATCAGGATGGTGCTCCTCCTGGGCAAATCATGCGCCGAAAACCTTGAGAGGTCCCCCTGTCGTACAGTGGGCGGTTTTATCGAGATGCGCGAAGGGGCGCGGGCCGCCGAAACGGACCGCGCCCCCTGTCGGGCGGATACCCGCGTTCTCGATTCCTTCATGAGGGTCCGAAATGGGAAGCGACGCCCTCACAGTCGGCTTGCACGCCCTCAGGCGCCCCGGATCAGGGCGCAGACGCGGTCGAACTCCTCCTGGCTGTTGAAGTCGATGATGACCTGCCCCTTCTCGGCGGTCCGCGAGCGGATCAGGACGGCGGTGCCGAACCGCTGGTGGAGCTGCTGTTCCAGCTCCACGATGTGGGGGGCCTTCACCAGCACATGCGCCGCGTCCTTGCGGAGGCGGGGCTTCGCCGGAGTCGGGACGCCGGTGGCGACGAGGGCCTCGGTCTGGCGGACCGAGAGCCGCTCGGCGATCACCCGGCGGAGTGCGACGACCTGGCTGTCGGCGTCGGGGAGGCCCAGCAGCGCCCGGGCGTGGCCCTGGGTGACGGCGTTGTCGCGGACGGCGTCGAGGACTTCCTGGGGGAGGTCCAGCAGCCGGATCAGGTTGGAGACGGTCGAGCGGTCGAGCCCCAGCCGGCCGGCGAGTTCTTCCTGCGTGCCCCCGTAGCGCGAGAGGTATTCGCGGAAGGCGGTCGCCTTGTCGACGGCGTTGAGGTCCTCGCGCTGGAGGTTCTCGACCATGGCCAGCTCGAAGACCCGCTGGTCGTCCAGGTCCATCACCCGCGCGGGGATGTCGTGGAGTTGGGCCTCGATGCTCGCCCGCAGCCGGCGCTCGCCGGCGATGAGCTGGTAGCGGTCGCCGACGGCGCGCACCAGGATCGGCTGGAGGATCCCGTGCTGGCGGATCGAGTCGGCGAGCGTCGCCAGCTCGGCCGGCGCGAAGTGGCGGCGGGGCTGATAGGGGTTGGGGTCGACCTGGTCCACGGCGACGTGGAGCAGCTCGGATTCCTCCAGCGACCCGGGCTCGAATCCCCCCTCTTCGCGTCCCAAGAGAGCCTCGAGCCCACGTCCCAGGCGTCGTTTATTCACGGTCGATGACCTCCATGACAAGTTCCGTGTAGGCTCTGGCGCCCCGGGCCCTCGGCGCGTAGTCGAGGACGCTCCGTCCGTGGCTGGGCGCCTCGCTGATGTGCACGTCGCGCGGGATCAATGAATCGAAGACCGTCTCGTCGAAGTACTGGCGGACCTCGTTGACCACCTCGTTCGCCAGGTCGAGCGCCGGGTCGTACATGGTCAGCACGATCCCGCCGATCTCCAGGCGGTGGTTGTCCTTGGCCTTGGTCTGACGGGCCAGCTCGATGATCTGCGAGAGCCCTTCCATCGCGAAGTATTCGCACTGGATCGGGATGTAGATCTCGGCAGACGCTCCCAGCGAGGCCCGCGTCAACTGCCCGAGCGACGGCGGGCAGTCGATCAGGACGTAAGTGTACCGGCTCAACTCCCCGTTCAACTGCTGGCGGAGCGTCGACGCCCGCTGTCGGTTGGAGGCCGAGAGCGCGTCGGCGTCGGCGAGGCTCTGCGAGCCCGGCAGCACGAACAGGTTCGCCTGCGACGTCTCGACGACCGACTCGGCCAGCGGCTTGCCCGCCAGCAGCGGATGCCGCTGCGCCGGCTCGACCCCGAGCCCGCTGGTCGCGTTGCACTGGGGGTCGACGTCGATCACGAGGGCCGTCCGCCCCGACTTCGCCAGCCCGGCGGCGATGTTGATCGCGGTCGTCGTCTTCCCCACGCCCCCCTTTTGATTGGCCACGCTGATGATCTTGGCCATCGAAATCGCATCCTCCCCGGAAGCCTTCGGCGTTCCTCCTTTGCGGATTCATCGGCTGATGCGGGCGGAAACTCGACCCGTCTCGGCGGGCCGGAGGTCTTCCCATGGACGGCATGGAAGCGGGGCAAGCGAGGCAAGATCGACCGGCGGGCCGATCCGCAAAGTCCGTGCAGACCCCGGCATGCGACCAGCTTGCCAGACCGGCCGCGTCAGCGGCCGTGCATCAACCGCGCGGCGTCGGCTTCGAGCCGGTCACTGTAGACGACGGGGTAATGCGATTCGGACCCGGGCGCCTTCAGCTCGTCGGGGAGGGCCGCGAGCTGGGCCTGGCATCGGGCGCGGATCTCGGCGATCGACGGCGGCCGGCCGACGAGGCACCCGGCCCGGAGGACGGGCGTCAGGAGCGGCTCGAGGCCGTCGGGCGCAGGCTCGTCGGCCCGTGCGACCAGATCGCCGGCGAAAATCCCCGAAGGGTCGCGGCGGCGGTAGACCTGCTTCGCCATCGGGTACGTCTTCTTGCCGGGGGCGAGCTTGACCCGTCCCGCGCCCTCCATCTCGACGAGCTTGTAGACCATGGAGATCGCCGGGGCGTCGCGCGAGGTGACCAGCTCCGTGCCGATCCCGTAGCCGTCGATCGGCGCGGCCGAGGCGGCCAGTTCCTCCAGGGCGTTCTCATCGAGGTCCCCCGAGGCCACGATCTTGACGTCCGCCCTGCCCTGCTCGTCGAGGATCGCGCGGGCCTTTGGCGCGAGGTCGGCGAGGTCGCCGCTGTCGATGCGGACGGCCGATCCCGGCGGGGCGTTCGCCGCGGCCTTGCGAACGCCTTCGAGCGTGTCGTACGTGTCGACGAGGAGCGTCGTCGAGGTGGGGAAGACGCGGGCGTAGGCCTCGAACGCCTCGGCCTCGGTCGCGAACGACTGGACCCAGGAATGGGCCATCGTGCCGACGCAGGGGATCCCCAGCCGCCGCGCGGCCTCGACGTGGCTGGTGGCGTCGAAGCCCGCCAGGTACGCCGCTCGCGCCGCCAGCAGGCCGGCCTGGGGCCCGTGGGCGCGGCGGGCGCCGAACTCGAACAGCGACTTGCCCCGCGCCGCGATCACCATCCGGGCGGCCTTCGACGCCACGAGCGTGGGATAGCCGAGCGACGCCAGCAGGAACGTCTCGACCCACTGCGCCTGCGGCAGCGGCGCGGTCACCCGTACGAGGGTCTCGCCCGGGAATACGACGGTCCCCTCCGGGATCGCGAAGACGTCGCCTTCGAAGCGCAGTCGGCGCAGGGTTTCGAAGAACGTCGCGGGAAGGCCCTTGAACGCCGGCCAGCGTCGCAGCGCCTCGACTTGCTCGTTCGAGAAGGCCAGCCGCGACAAATCGCCGATCGCCTGTTCGAGCCCGGCGAAGACCAGGAACGACCGGTTCGGCGGCAGGCGTCGGACGAAGATCTCGAAGGTCGCCGATTTCCCGCCCATCCCCTCGGCGAGGTACCCGGCGAGCATCGTCAGCTCGTACAGGTCGGTGACCGGTCCCAGGGCCTCGGGATCGGGCCAGAGCGAGACGAACGGCTCGGGCGTCATCGGGGATCTCCGGTGCCTCGGGGGACCATCAACCATAGGGGGGCGTCGGCTTCCTCGGGCCGGGCCCCGGCCGTCGCGCCGGGGTCGACGTCGAGACGAGTCGGCAGGTTCAGCCAGGTGGGAAAGGTGGCCCGCGTCTCCCAGCGCTCCTGCAATCGGGCGACGTCGCCGGACTGGCGAAGCTGAGCGAGATCCACAAGAACCCACGAACCGTCGTCGTTCTTCAAGAGGCCCTCCAGATCGCCCTCGACCCGGACCCCACCCCCGCCCCGCGCATAATAGAAGGTGAACGGCGGCCGGACCAGCGCCCGAAGCCCCGTCTTGCCCTCGGGAAGACTCTTCAAGAGCCGGGCCGTCGCCAGCCGCAGCGAGTCGCTGGGGGCGAGGATCCCCGGGCTCGCCTCCGCCCCGATGGGTACGCTCGAAGCGATCAGCGATTGCGACAGGGCCGCCCCACAGCAAGCGACGGCCAGCGGGACGCGGTTCCATCGCAGCTCGGTCATGGCACTCATCCCCGGTTCGATCAGGCTGGCGAGGAGCCCCGCGGTCGCGACCCAGCCGAGCGCCTGGATCGGCAGCCAGAGCCGCGCGTAGGGATGATAGAACGGCGTCAGGATCGAGAGCCCGACCCAGGCGACGCCCAGCAGCCGGAGCCCCGGCGACGCCCCATTCCCGAGGAAGACCAGCCGGGCGAGTCCGACCCACCACAAGACCGTGGGAGCCGCGACGGCCGCCGCGGCGAGCGAGGCGATCCCAAGCCACGCCCGCCGCGAGGTCCGGACCCGACCCCGGACCAGCGCCACGCCGGCGACGGTCAGGATGCAAGCAGCGAGGTTCCACGCGAAACCTCCCGATAAGATGCTCATCTGTTCGAGCTGGTGCGCCCAGTGCGGGAGCCACGACCCGACCGAGCCGACGTAGCCGCGATGATGCGCCATCAGCGCGGCGTACCCTCCGTGCGACTCGACGAACGCGAACCAGGGGGCGTAAGCCAAAGCCGCCACGACCGCCGCCAGCGATCCCCAGCCCCAGACACGCCGCTGATATGACGCCGTTCGTCGCGAGGAGTCGAGTGCCGTGATCGTCGCGGCGGTGATCATCACGGCGACCCCCAGCGTCCAGCCGCTGTACTTGACGAGCTGCGCGACCCCGGTCGCCGCGCCGAGGAGGATCGAGGTGACCGCGCCGGGGCGTTCCAGGAACCGCTGACCCAGGACGAGCCCGACCAGCCAGCAGAGGACGAACGTCGCGTCGGTGAGCGCCATCCGCGAGAAGGCGACGTGGAAACCCGAGGCCGCGACGAGCGCCGCGACCGTCGCGCCGGCGCCGGGCCCGAACGTGCGCCGGGCGAGCCAGGCCGCGGCCGGGATCGCCAGCGTGCCGGTCGCCACCGAGACCAGGATCGCCGCGACGTCGCTCGGCCCGAGGATCGTGTAGGCCAGGCCGACGAGCAGCGGGAATCCGGCCGGGGCGTAGGGGACCACCAGCGGGTCGATCCCGCCCGGCCCGAGCGGCCAGAGCCCGGCGATCGCATAGATCCCTTCATCGAAATGGACGAGCCCCAGCCGGCCCAGGCCCCAGGCCCGCACGCCCAGCCCGAAGGCCGTCATGGCGGCCACGAAGGCCCACTCGCGGCGATTCGTCAGGGTTCCCGGCGTCGGCTCGGCTGGCTTCATGGGGGACGATTCTATCGCGACGCGGCCCGCCCCCGCACGCGGTCGCCGCGAAATCCCCTCCCCTGCAGGCTCAGACGCCGGCCGGCCGACGCCGCGCGGCCAGGGCCCCGACGGCCAGCCCGCCGAGTCCCAGGAGGACCAGGCCGGCCGGCTCGGGCACAGCGACGAACTCGCTCAACTGGCCGCGGATTTCGCCGTCGGGGAAGTTGGGCGTGTGCAGGTTGACGTACGTTTCGCCGGCCTGGATGGCGACGAGGGCGTCGGCGAAGGACGCCGGCCCGCCGGGGGCCGCGATGAAGTCGGCCGCCGTCAGGAGCCCGACGAGGGCGCCGTCGGTCCCGGTCCCCGGCGGGATGACGAAGGGCAGGATGACCGGCCCGGTGGTCCCGGCCGAACCGAAATGGATGTGGGCCGCGGCCAGGTCGCCCGAGAGGCCGCCGAACGAGATCACGTAGGCCAGTTCCCCGGACGCCGACTCGTAGGTCAGGGCGGCGAAGCCGACGGCCGGCGAGGCGTTCGGCGGGACCTGCTGGTCGCCGGTCAGGGTCGCCGTGACGATGAAATCGGCGCGGGCGGCCGAAGAGACGAGCAGCAGGGCCAGGAGAGGGGCGAGTGCGGGCTTCATGGTGCCGTTCCTTCGTACGTATGATCTGGATTCGTACATCTTGGATCACGTTCGACAATCTAACCGCGCGAGACCGGCTCGCCTAGCCCCTTAACTGCGCAGGCCGGCGGTCCGGAGACAATTTTCCTCCCGCGACGCCGGATGTTCCGGGGACGGGCGCGGTCGGCCGCGTCGCGTCGTAGTAGAATGAATAAGGGTTGGGGACGGTCCCGGTCGGGCCTCGCCCCTGACACCGCGAAGGATGACGAGCCGGCGATTCGAGCCTGGAGGCGGCGACCATGTCCGAGGCCATTTCCGACGCATTCCTGGAAGGTCAGGGGATCCCCGTCCCGCTGGCGCAGATCGACGCCTCGCTGGAGAAGCTCTGGGGACCGGCGGCCGAACGCGTGGGCGGGCCCGAGCTGGAGAACCCCACCGTGACGCGGGTCGTGCTGGCGAACCTCGTCGTCGAGCGGCTGACGCCCGACGCAGGGGCGCTGCGGCCGGTGGTGGAGACGGTCGTGGGCCAATTCCCCTGCCGCGCGATCGTGATCCGACTGTCCGAAGAGCCCGGCCGCAAGGTCTCGGCCGAGGTCTCCGCCGTCTGCACCCTGCCCGAGCCCGGCTCGCCCCAGGTCTGCTCCGAGCGGATCGTCCTGAAGGCCGGCCGCGACGCGCTCGACCTGCTCCCCGGCGCGATCCGGCCCCTGCTGGAGGCCGAGCTGCCGATGGTCCTCTGGTGGACGACCGACCCGACCGAGCACGAGGAACTCTTCCGCGACCTCGCCGACGAGAGCAGCCGGATCATGCTCGACCTGCCCGACCCCGGCGCGTCGGCCGCGGCGCTCCGGCTCGGCCTCGATCCGGACCTTGGCTCGTGCAGCCGCGACGCCGTCTGGTACGGCCTCATCCACTGGCGCGAGCTGGTCGCGCAGCTCTTCGACTGCCCGATCCACCGCCAGTCCCTGGGCCGCATCGACGCCGTCCGGATCGACGCCCTCTCCTCGGACCCGTCCACGCCCCCCCGGCTGGCCCTGTGGCTCGCGGCCTGGCTCGCCGCCCAACTCGGCTGGACTCCCGAGGGGACGCCCGAGGTGGCGCCCGACGGCGACGGCTCGACGTTCCGAGCGACCTTCAATGCGCCCGCGGGGCCCCTCTTCCTGGAAGTGCACACCGGGCCGCTGACCGCCGACCTGACCCCGACCCCGCGTCTTCTGGGCGTCGCCCTCTCCGCACGGGGAGAGAGCGGCCCGGAGTCCTTCCGGCTGGAACGGACCTCCCCCGGGTCGCCGGACGTCCGGATCCACGTCGACGCCCCGGGCTATTGCCGGATCCCCAACATCGTCCACGCCGACGCCCTCGACCCGGCGCACCGGGTCGCCGCGGCCCTCGAACTCTCGCGGTTCGACCCGCCGTTCGAGAAGGCGACGCCGTTCCTGCTCTGGCTGCTGGAGCACGCCGAGGCCGCCGCCCGCTGACCTCTCGATCCCCTTCCACCCGGACCCGAGGACCGTCCCGATGCCCCCGAGCCCCCCGGAATTCGAGCTTCTCAGCCTCAACATGGTCGGCGACGTCGCCGTCGCCCAGGTGACGACCCACGAGCTGAGGTTCCCGAACCAGGCCCAGGCGCTCTCGTACGAGCTGGGCCTGGTCGTCGGCCAGGATTGGGCGGCGAAGACGCTGATCGACCTGAGCCGGGTGCAGTACGTCGGCAGCACGACCTACGCCGTGCTGGTGGGGACGGTCAAGCGGGCGGCCGAGATGGGGCACCTCGTGAAGCTCTGCGGCCTCGCCGGAGAGGTGCGGGTCGGGGCCGACATCATCGGCCTCGACCGCATCGCCGAGATCTACGAGACCGAGGCCGAGGCCCTCGCCGCCTTCGCCGCGCCGCCGACCGGGCCGGCGTTCGCCTCCTGACCCGACGCCGGCCTCAGCGCGCCGCGACGCTCGTGCAGGGCGTCTTGCGGTCGATCCGCTTCAGCAGGCCCGTGAGCACCCGGCCGGGGCCGATCTCGTAAAACGTATCGAACCCGTCGGCGATCATCCGCCGCATCGATTCGTCCCAGCGCACGCCTTGCAGCACCTGGGTGACGAGGATCGAGCGGATCGCCTCCGGGTCGTCGTGGGGCGAGGCGTCGACGTTGGAGTAGACGGGGATCCGCGGGGCCCGGACGTCGACGCGGGCCAGGACCTCGGCGAGCTGCTCGTCGGCCGGCCTCATCAGGGGGGTGTGGAAGGCTCCCGCGACCGCCAGGCGGACGACCTTCATCGCCCCCAGCTCCTGCGCGATCGGCTCGACGTGCTCCAGGGCCGCGGCGTCGCCGGAGACGACGATGTTGCCGGGGCCAAGCATGTTGGCCTTCCAGAGTCGGCCGTACGGCTCGACCTTGGCGCACAGCTCGTCGACCTTGTCCTCGTCGAGCCCCAGCACGCTGACCATGCCGCTGGGAGAGGCGGTCGACGCCGCCTGCATCGCCTGGCCGCGACGGCGGACGACCTCCAGGCCGGCCTCGAAATCGAGTGCGCCGGCGAACGTCAGGGCGGTGTACTCGCCCAGGCTCAAGCCGGCCGCGCCCTGGCAGGCCGCGACGGCCTCGGGGTTGGTCGCCTTGAGGCTCTCAAGCGCGGCGAGGCTGGCGACGAAGATGGCCGGCTGGCTGACGTCCGTCGCCTCGAGGGCCTCGGCCGGTCCCTCCAGACAGAGCTTGCGGAGGTCGATGCCGAGCACGGCCTCGGCGCGGTCGAACAGGGCCCGGACGGCCGGCAGTTCCTGCTCCAGCTCGCGGCACATGCCGACGGCCTGGGCTCCCTGGCCGGGGAAGAGGAAGGCGATCTTGGACATGGGGGTTCCTCGCGATCAGCTCTTGGGCGCGTCGACGGCGTCGTCGAGGGTGGCCCCGAGCTGCTCGACGATCTTGGCGTTGATCCGGTCCGCGGCCATCAGGTTGGCGACCCGCAGGGCGTTCTTGATCGCCCGCGACTTGGACGAGCCGTGGCAGATGATGCAGGCCCCGCGGATGCCCAGCAAGGGGGCGCCGCCGAACTCCTCGTACTCGAACCGCCGCTTCAGGTTCATGAGGCTGCCGGCGATCTTCTGGCCGACCTCGACGGGGAACTCGGGCAGGAGCCGGGCCAGCTCCTCGCGGAGGGTCGCGAACAGGAAGTCGACGGCCCCCTCCCCCGCCTTCAGCAGGACGTTGCCCACGAAGCCGTCGCAGATGACCACGCGGACGTGGCCCTCGTAGATGTCGCGGCCCTCGACGTTGCCGACGAACCGCGAGGCCCAGGGGCTCTCCTCGAACAGCTTCCGGGTGCCGCGGGTGAGGTCGTTCCCCTTCTCCTCCTCCGAGCCGACGTTGAGGATGCCGATGCGGGGCGCGGTGACGCCCAGGATCTCCTCGGCGTAGATCGAGCCCATCAGGCCGTACTGATAGAGGTCTTCGGGCTTGGGGGCCATGTTGGCGCCGACGTCGATGATGACGATCGGCCCCTGGTGCGACGGGAAGATCGCCGCGATGCCGGGGCGGCGGACGCCGGGGAGGAACATCTTGGCGTGGGCCCCGGCGAAGAGCGCCGAGGCCACCATCGCGCCGGTGTTGCCGGCCGAGACGATGGCCTGCACCTCGCCGGCGGCCATCATCGCCCAGCTCCTGGAGATCGAGTTGTCGCGCTTCTTGCGGAGGGCCTCGACGGGCTTCTCGTCCATCCCGATCGCCTCGGCGGCGTGGACGATCGGCAGCCGGTCGCGCGGCGCCTGGGGCGCCTTCTCCAGCTCGGCCTCGATCCGCTCGCGGTCGCCGACCAGGACCGTGATCAGGTCCTCGCGATCCAGGACCGCCTCCACCGCGCCCGCGACGATCGGTCCGGGGGCGAAGTCGCCTCCCATCGCGTCCAGGGCTATGCGCATCGTCGATCTCCCGGTGTTCCCAGCCTCTTGAACCGCCTCGTCGCCTCGGCCGCGTTCCGCACCGTCGTCCCGGGCCGGCCGTCGGCCGCCGAAACGACGACGGGATGCGGGACGGGGAGCTTCGCCCAGTCCGCATCCCGAAAAAACGACCCGAGGGTTCCGGCCCACCCGCACCGGGCCCGAGGCCCGGCGGCGAACGTCGGATTCATCAGCGTTCGCGAATCAAATCGGTCCCATCCTAGAGGGCCGTACGGTGGCTGTCAAGCGGCCTCAGCGTCGCCGCGCGGCGACCTTCCGCGGCGACTTCGCCACCGGGCCGAGTTCCACGCGAAACAACCCGTCGGGGCGGAGCCGACGGCGGGCGGCGTCGCGGACCCGATCGGGGGTGACGGCGGCGATCCGCGTCGGCCAGTTCCGGGGCTCGTCGAGCGGCAGGCCCAGGCGTTCGAGGTCGACCAGCCGCTCGGCGCGCTGCTCGACCGTCTGCAGCTCGAACAGCGAGGCCCCGGCCAGGTAGCGCTGGACCCGGTCGACCTCGTCGTCGGAGAATCGCCCGTCGTGCATGGCCCGGATCTGCTCGGCGACGGCGGCGACCACGCGGTCGGCCTCCTCGGGCATGGTGCCGGCGTAGATCCGGAAGAGGCCGGGCAGCACGTCGGCCGAGTCGGTCGCGCCGCCGCCGATGCTGTACACCAGCCCCATCTCGTCGCGGACGATCCGCCCCAGGCGGTCCGAGAAGCCGGGGCCGGTCCCCAGGATGTGGTCCAAAATCAGGAGCGCGTCGAAGTCGGGGTCGTGGCGGGCGATGCCGCGATGGCCCAGGACGATGTGCACCTGCTCGCCCGGGCAGTCGATCCGCCGCGCCCGGGGACGGCCGACCTCGGGGAGCTGCGGCCACGGCGGGGGCGTCGCCCCATTCGACTTCCAGTCGCCGAGGTGGGCCTCGACCAGCCGCTTGAGGCGCGCCGGATCGAACTCGCCGACCACGACGAGGAAGGCGTTCTCGGGGGCGAAGTGGCGGTGGTGGTGGGCGACGACGTCGTCGCGAGTCAGCCGGCGGAGGTCGCGGACGCCCCCGCGGTAGTCGCGGCCCAGCGGGTGGTCGCCGTAGACGAGCCGTCGAAATTCCTGCTCGGCGCGGAAGGCGGGGTCTTCCCGGTCGGCCTTCAGGTCGGCGACGAGCCGCTGCTTGGTCCATTCCAGGGCGTCGGGCGGGAAGGCCGGGCGGCGGGCGACGTCGGCCAGGATCTCCAGGCCCAGGGCCAGGTCCTCCGACCGCGTCCGCAGGGCGCTCCAGGCGGAGCTGAGTTCGAGCGAGCCGCCCACGTCCTCGATGGCCGCCGCGACGTCCTGCGCCGAGCGGCTGGCGCTCCCCTCTTCGAGCATCCGACTCGTCAGCGCCGCCGCGCCGGGGGCCGCCTCGCGGACCCACCCGCCCTCGACGTAGAAGTCGACCGCGGCCACGCCGACGCCCGGCCGACGTTCGTGGATCACCCGCAGGCCGTTGTCCAGCACGAACCGCCGGGGCCGATAGTCGATCAGGCGCGGCCGCGAGGGGAGGCTCGCGGCGGGCAGGTCGGCCGCGACGAACGGCTCGCCGGTGGCCGGGTAGCTGGGCTGCCGGCCCGCCGAGACCCGCCGGTTCGAGGCGGCCGCGTGCGACGAGGGGGCCGGGGCGTCGTCGGAGCGGAGCAGCCAGCCCGAGGTCAGGTTGGCCTCGACGAGGTACTTCGCGGCCACCTGGCGGACGGCCGCGGCGTCGACCGCCAGGGCGGCGGCGTGGTCGGCCTGCCAGTCCCGCCAGTCGCCCCACAGGGCGGCCTCGCCGACGCCGCAGGCCAGCGCCAGCAGGTCTTCCTGGTCCCATCGCCAGCCGGCCTCGAAGCGGTTGCGGACCCGCCGCATCTCCTCGTCGGTCGGCCCCTTGCGGATCAGGTCGCCGACGATGTCGAAGATGGCGGCCTCGACCTCGGTGCGGTCGATCCGCTCCTCGGCGGCCTCGAGCTGCACGAGGAACTGCCCCCCCTGCCTCCCGGGCGCGTGCAGCGCCTCGACCCAGCCGGCGAGGCGGTCGTCCTCGACGAGCGCCCGCCAGAGCCGCGAGCGGCGGCCGGCCGAGAGGACGTCGGCCAGGACGTCGATCGCGGGGGCGTCGGGGTGCTGCGACGGCACGGTGTGCCAGCCCAGGATCGCCCGCGGCATGGCGTCGGGCTCGACCAGGACGAAATCGCGGCGACCCGACTGGGTCCCCTCGTCGCCGTCCAGCCGGTGCGGGCGGACCTTGCCGGACGGGACCGCCCCCAGGCGGCCCTCGACGCGCTCCATGACCCGCTCCGGGTCGAGGTCGCCCGCGAAGACCAGGACGGCGCCGTCGGGCCGGTAGTGGCTGCGGTAGAAGGCTTCCAGGTCGTCGACGGTGATCGAGGCCAGGTCCTGGGGCCAGCCCAGCACCGGGTTCCGATACGGGTGGCGAAGGTAGGACAGGGCCTGGTGGGTCTGGTCGAGCCGGGCCAGGGCCGACTCGACGTCCCGCGCCCGCTCCTCGCCCACGACCTGGCGCTCGGCCTCGACCTCGCGGCGGTCGAAGCGGGCGCACGTCATGCGGTCGGCCTCGATCTCCAGGGCCAGCTCCCAGCGATCGGCGGGGAGCGAGAACCAGTAGTGGGTGCGGTCTTCCCCGGTGTCGGCGTTGGCCTGACCGCCTGCGACGAACGCGAGCTGGTCGATGCTCCCCTTCGGGAAACGCTCGGTCCCCTTGAAGAGCATGTGCTCCAGGAAGTGGGCGATCCCGGTCTTCCCCGGGGGCTCGTCGAAGGAACCGACCGGGTAGAACAGGTCGCAGACCACGATCCGGACCCCCTTGCGGGGGAGGACCAGGACCTTCAGGCCGTTGCCCAGGACCCGTTCGAAAACCGGCTGGGAGCCCACCCTGGCGACGGTGGAATGCGACTTGAGCCGTCGAGCCATTTCGGTGCGACCCTTTCCATCCTTCGATCGGAGGATTGATCGGCCGACGGCGAGGAGCCCGGGCTCCGACGGCGTCAACCGGAAGGGGCGGCCCCGCGACGGGGCCTTCGCCCCCGCCCCGGCCCGCGGACGCAGTTCATTCTACCATCTCGAAGCGAGCAACGCGCCCCCGGCCCGCCCGGCGACCTTGAGGCGTCGCCCGGAAGCCGGTCCCCGTCCGTCGCGGCACGGGGATTGCACAAACTCCCCGGGCGGCGACCGATCGCGCCGTCGCTCCGGGGGAAGCTCCGTCTTGACGATGGACGGCGTGGCGCGATTCGTGAATAATTCGTAGGACCTGGCGGTCTGGCGGGCGTCGAGCACCCGCGCCGGCGGCGAGGTCGTCGTCGGCGAAGTCTCCGGAACGATGACGTTTCGGAGAGGCGCCGGGCCGGAGCCCATCCCCATGATTTCCGCCCCACGCCGCGGCTTCACGCTCATCGAGTGCCTGGTGACCGTCGTCGTCCTCGGCGTGCTCGCGGGCCTCATGCTCGCGGTCGTGATGCGGGCCCGCGAGGCGGCGCGGCGGACGCAGTGCGCCTCGCACCTGCATAACGTGGGCCTCGCCCTCCATCAGCATCAGGAGGCCCGGGGCACCTTCCCCTCGGGCGCAGGGTCGGCCTCGTTCCTCTGGAAGATCCTCCCGTTCCTGGAGCAGGAGCCCCTGCACAAGACGTTGATCGACGACCGGACGGCGGCGATCCCGCTGCCGGGCCTCTACCTCTGCCCTTCCGACTCCGCCCGCACCGCGCCGATGTCGCGGTTCGCCACCAACTACGCGGGGAACGCCGGCGTGTTCGGTCGCGAGCCCGTCGCCGCCTGGGACGGCGTCTTCTCGAATGAGGAGCTGACCCCCCGCGACGTCGGCGACGGCTTGAGCCACACCGCGGCGGTCGTCGAGTGGATCGTCGGCGGCGGCGACGTCTCGCGGGCCACCCGGCTCGGCTCGATCTACATCGTCGATGACGCCTTCCCCGACTCGGCGGCCGGGCTCGACGACTTCGCGAAGGCCTGCGACGCGTCCGGTCCGGGCGGGCCCTGGCCGGCGGCGGTGCCGTTCAAGGGCTCGTACTGGTTCCGGGGCCGGCTCGGGCATTCCCTCTACACCCACGCCCTGCCGCCCGATCATCCGTCCTGCCGCGCGGCGCCGGACCTGAACGCCATCACCGCCGGCAGCCTCCACGGCGACGGCTGCAACGTCCTGCTCCTGGACGGCGCGGTGCGGTTCGTGCGCGATACCGTCAATCCGTCGGTCTGGCGCGGCCTCGGCACCCGCGGCGGCGGGGAGGCGATCCCCGGGACGGCGTACTGAACGCCGGAAGGCGGCCCGGCCTTCGTTTCACGGGAAACGCAGGATGCGGGTGCCCCCCCGCTTCATGAGCAGGCTCGGCGTCCGTCCCTGGCCAACCGCCTCGCCCGTCAGGGCGTCGACGAGTCCCTCCCGATCCGTCGGCAGGCGGAGCCGAACCTCGCCGTCCTGGCTGGCGTGGAGGACGAGGAACGGCCCGCCGGCGTAGACGTTGCAGTCGACCTCCGTGTAGAGGTGGACGCCGGCGTTCCGGGCAGCCAGCCGCACCAGCTCCGAGGTCAGCCCCGGGGCGCCGACGAACAGCGAGAACGCCGGCCCCGTCGTCCCCGGCCGCAGCGCGACGGCCGTCGAGCCGTCCGGGTAGCGGGCCAGGATCTCGGTCGAACGGGCGTCGGCCGCCGCGAAGGTCGGGACGACCTGCCGGTCGACGCCGAAGGCCTTCGAGAGCCCGATCGCCCGGCCGGCCTCGGTCGGCTCGGCCCAGGCCTTCGCGGCCAGGCTGGGCCTCAGGTCGAAGCCGGTCAGCTCGCGCATCGCCTCGGTCGAGGGGACGTCGCCGTCGAACCAGCCGGGGGCGTAGCACCAGACGACCCCCTTGCCCCGCGTCGCCCATCGCAGCCCGGCGCGTTGCTCGGCGGTCAGGCTCCAGGCGTCGAGGATCACGTAGAGCCGGGCGTCGACCTTGCCCGCGATCACGTCGTCGAGCAGATACTGGCCGTATGGCGCGCCGGCCCTCCCCAGCGCGCCGCGGGCCTCGTAGACGGCGGGACGGCTGACGACCTGGCCGCCGGCCGCGACCCGCGTGAGGCTCGCCTCGTCGAGCACGGCGGCGATCTCGAGGCGGTAGGCGACGGGGTCTTCGAGCAGCGGGCGGTCGATGGCTTCCAGCCGCCGCATCTCGTCCCACAGCCGGCGGTCGTTGAACCAGCCGGTCGCGCCGAGGTCCATCCACCAGGTCGCGAAGTTCCGCACGGCCTCCTGGCCGACGTTGCGGAGGAGCATCGAGTTGGTGTCCTCGAGCGAGTCGGCCCCCGCCTCGGCCCCCGGGAACGTGCTGGTGGGGGCGAGATAGGTCCGGGTGTCGTCCTCGTTGAGCCACATCTTGCCCGCGAGCGCGACGCTCTCTGCGGCGGTCATCGCGGGCGCGCCCTGACCCAGGCCGCGGTCGAAGTACGAGATCGGCGAGCAGAGGACGTCGACGTCCGGCGAATCGAGGACCCGTCGCAAAGCGTAGTGGCCCGAGATCGCCGGGCCGTTGACGATGGCCCCGAACTCGAAGACGTAGCCGTAGAAGAAGACCACGAGCTTCCGCCCGCCCGAGGCCTCGCGCACCGCCTTGGCGAGGGTCAGGACGCAGTCGGCCATGGCCTCCTGCTGGAACGTCGACCAGTCGAGGATCGGCTTCTCCGTGACGGGGTCGCGGAAGATCCCCCGGGGCGCGGCGTGCCGCTCCTGCGGCGAGGGGACGGCGGCCGCGTCGAGGCGGACAGCGGGGTCGCTCCAGGCCTTCCGCAGGGCGTCGTCCGTCTGGTACCGCGATCGAAGCCAGCCGCGCCAGGCGACCAGGTCGGCCGGCGCGTAGCCGCTGAGGGGCTGGCTCCAGGTCTCCTGATAGAACCACTCGCCGGTATTCTGGCCGGTCGGGTGGTAGCCGGCGACGTGGTCGCCGAACTTCTCCTCGACGTGCTCCACCAGCGCCCGCAATCGGGCGGCGGCGTCCTCGCGGAACTGAGGCGAGGCGGGCACGGCGTCCTTCCGCGCGCCGTCCTCCCACTTCATGACGGCGTCGGGATGCTTCACGGTCCACCAGCTCGGCGGGTACAGGCCGACCCGAGGGAGCAGCAACGCCCGGGGATTGACGCGGAGGACCTGCTCGCAGGCCGAGTCGCAGGCCGACCAGTCGGCGGGCTTGCCGGGTTCGGGCCAGGGGAGGTCGAGCGGGAAGCTGACGAAGTCGACGCCGGCGTCGGCCGCGAGCTTGATCTCGTCCTCATACGGCCCCGGGGGCCCGCCGAGGTAGACGAAGCTCGAGCCGGGGCGGTAGAACCCCAGCGTCAGCTCGCGCGGGACGCTCGACCGGACCCAGAACGTCACCTCGTAACGATGGCCCTTCTCGAGCTTGAGCCGCGTCTGGTGGAAGACGTGGAAGTCGGGCCACTCGCCCCCCTTCGCCGGCGGCCGGAGGGCGATCCGGAGCCCCGCCGAGCCCCCCTTCCCCACGCCCGGCTGGACGCCCGCCGCGCCGACGGTGTTCTGCTCGCCGGTCGGCCAGAAGGTCCAGTCCTTCGCGAACCCGTCGGGCCCTTGCTCGAAATCGCGGAGCGGGATGACCGCGCGGCCTTCGCCCAGGTCCACGACGCGAAGGTCGTCGACGTCGACCTCGCCGGGCTTCGCGCCGCAGCGGAAATGCAGCGTCCCGTTCTCGGCCGACTCGGCGGCGACGAACTCGAAGCGGATCGCCTTCGCCTCGGGCCCGATCGGGATCGGCGCCGAGCCCGGGATCCCGAAGAACATCCGCGCCCGCACCGGCCGGCCGTCGACGACGAGCCGAGGCGCGCCGTTGCGGACCTCCACGCGGACGGTCAGGGCCACCGCCGAGGAGGCGGTCAGGAAGGCCGCGGCGAGCGCGGCGAGCGACGCAGTAGGGCCGAGAGTTCGCCGCATGGAGAGGCCTCCAGAGTGCCGGGCCGCCGGAGGCGGACGAGCACGAGGCCCGACGGGATTCTCTTCTCCCCCCGGGAGAAGGTGGCCGCAGGCCGGATGAGGGTCGTCTGAGTTCGGGGGCAGTATGGCGTGGGGTGAGGACGGCCTTCGCGAAGCGCCGCGCCCTCATCCGGCCCTGGCGGGCCGCCTTCTCCCGGCGGGAGAAGGCGAGTGCCGGCCGGACTCGGAGGGGGTCGAGGCCCATCCTACTCCCGTCCACCGCGCGTCCCAAGGGGGGACCGTCCTCAGCCGGTGAGGGCTTCGAGCATGCTCTCGGGGGCGGCGGCGTATTCGAGGGGCTCCATGGTGTAGCTGGCCCGGCCCTGGGAGAGGCTGCGGACGGCCGTCGAGTAGCCGAACATCTCCTTCAGCGGCGCGCGGGCGTCGATGACCATAAGCTTGCCGCGCGAGGACGTGCGCTCGATCAGCGCGCGACGGCTGGCGAGGTCGGCGGTGATGTTGCCCAGGTAGTCCTCGGGGGTGACGACCTCCAGGCGCATGATCGGTTCCAGGAGGACGGGCCCGGCTTCCTCGATCGCCTTGCGGAGGGCGTCGGACGCGGCGAACCGGAAGGCCATGTCGTTCGAGTCGACGTCGTGGTAGTCGCCGTCGACGAGCGTGATTTTGAGGTCGACGAGCGGATAGCCCGTCTTGCCGCCAGATTTGGCCTCCTCGCGCAGGCCCGACTCGATGGCCGGAACGTACTCGCCGGGGATCACGCCCCCCTTCATCTTGTTGGCGAAGTGGACGACCGGGGCCCCCTTGGGCTGGACCTCGGGCTCGACGTCGATCTTGACCCGGGCGTACATCCCCGTGCCGCCGGTCTGGCGGATGCAGGTCCCCTCGATCCGCTTGACGGCCTTCTTGACCGTCTCGCGATAGCTCACGCGGGGCCGGCCGACGTGGACCTTCAGCTTGAAGTCGCGCGTCATCCGGTTCTTGAGGATCTCCAGGTGCAGCTCGCCCATGCCCGAGATCAGGGTCTGGCCGGTCTCCTCGTTGACCTTGAAGGTGAACGTCGGGTCCTCGCGGGCCAGGGCGTTGAGCGTGTCGGAGAGCTTCCCCTTGTCGGCCGAGCTGACGGGCTCGATCGACATGCTGATGACCGTCTCGGGGAACTCGATCCGCTCCAGCAGGATCGGATGCGTGGCGTCGCACAGGGTGTCGCCGGTGACGGCCTTCTTGAGGCCCACGACACCGACGATGTCGCCGGCGATCGCCTCGTTGATCTGCTCGCGGTCGTCGGCCCGGATGTGGTAGAGCCGCGAACAGTTCTCCTTCTCCTCGCGGCCCGGGTTGTAGGCGCGGCTGCCGGCCTTGAGGATCCCCGAGTACACCCGCACGAACGACAGGTCGCCGTGGGCGTCGTTGGTGATCTTGAACACCAGCCCGGAGAAGGGCTCGTCGGGGCTGGGCCGCCGCGACAGTTCGTTCCCCTTCTTGGGGTGGATGCCGACGATCGGCGGCTTGTCGAGCGGGCTCGGCAGGTAGTACGAGACCGCGTCCAATAGCTGCTGCACGCCGACGTACTTGAAGCTCGACCCGCAGAGCACCGGCTGCGCGCCGCCGGTCAGGGTGGCGCGGCGGAGCGCCTGGTGGATCATGTCGGTCGTCAGCTCGGCCCCGTCGAGGTGGCCCATGTACTGCTCGGCGAAGGTCTCGTCGTACTCGGAGAGCGAGTTCAGCATCGTCTCGCGCCAGGCGTCGGCTTCGAGCCGGAGGTCGTCGGGGATCTCCTGGACCGTGAAGGTGGAGCCCAGGTCCTCGGTCTTGAAGAAGAGGGCCTTCATGCCGATCAGGTCGATGAGGCCCTGGAAGGCCCCCATCGAGCCTTCGGGCCCGGCCCCGATCGGGATCTGGAGCGGGATCGGGTGGCTGTCGAGGCGATCGGACACCTCCTGGAAGACCCGGTCGAACTCGGCGCCGATCCGGTCCATCTTGTTGATGAAGCAGATCCGCGGGACGTGGTACTTGCTCGCCTGCCGCCAGACGGTCTCGCTCTGGGCCTCGACGCCCTCGACGCCCGAGAAGATCACGACCGCGCCGTCGAGCACCCGCAGCGAGCGCTCGACCTCGGCGGTGAAGTCGACGTGGCCGGGTGTGTCGATGATGTTGATCGTGGTTGGGAGACCGTCGGCGTCCTTCCAGTGGCAGGTGATCGCGGCGGCGACGATGGTGATCCCGCGCTCGCGTTCCTCTTCCAGGTAGTCGGTGACGGTGTTCCCCTTGTCGACGTCGCCCATCCGGTGGATCTCGCCGGTGTAGTAGAGGATCCGCTCGGTGGTCGTCGTCTTGCCGGCGTCGATGTGGGCGATGATCCCGATGTTGCGAATCCGGCGTAAATTCGTCGTGACGTCGTCGCTGGCCATGATCGTCTCGTTCCGCGCACGGGGTGTGGACGCGGTCCGAGCGACCGCGGCGTGGGCTTCCAGCTTACCGGCTCCCGCCGCGGGAATCAGCGCGAATGGCCGTCGGGGCCCCCCGCCGGGCGGGTCTGGAAGGCGCGGAGATAGGCCGCGTAGGCGTCGTCGAGCGGCCGGGAGGCCGCCGGGTCGGCGAACGGGTAGTCGGGCATCGCGCGCCAGGGGAGCGGCCCGACGGCGTCGCTGCCGGCCGTGAACGGGTCGGCGTCCTTGCAATAGCCGACCGACCGCAGCACGAAGCTCCGCCGCCAGCCCTGGGGCAGCGGGGGCAGGGAATCGGCCGCGAACTCGACGCGCGCCTCGTCGCCGGGGCCGACCACGCACAGCCGATCGTCGTCGGCCCGCAGCAGCGACGCGACGTCGCCGAACCGCGTGAGCTTGCCCGCCATCCGGGCCAGCGGGGCCGGGTCGATGTAGTCGTAGTCGTAGACCAGGGGCAGGCGGCCGTCGGGCGAGACCTCGCGGGTGTAGCCGCGGGCGCCCAGCGAGGCGCGGGCGACTTCCAGGCGGGTCGTCCGCAGCGACCTCTCGGCGTCGGCGTCGCGGACGGCGACGAACGCCTGGTCGTAGTAGCACTCCATGTTCGTCCGGATCCGGAGCACGCAGCGCCGGCCGGCGAGCTTGCCCGTCAGGTCGAGAGTCGTCATCCGGGGCAGGCCCGCCGGGTAGCCGGCGTGGGGCTCGATCACCCGCCACGAGCCGTCGTCGCCGAGCCGCTCGATCGTCGGCGTCGCGAGCGCGACCCCGGCCGTCGCGGCGGCGTAGTTCGTCTGCGAGTACGGGTACTCGACCCAGCCGGCCAGGGCCAGGATCAGGCGATCGTCCGGGCCGTAGCCCGCCAGGCGGTCGCCGAAGTCCAGGACGATCCCGTGCTCCTCGGCGTACCCCACCCAGCCGGCGAGACGTGCGAGGCCGTCGACCGTGTTCCGATCCCAATACTTCAGGGACTCGGTCGCGTCGCGGCCCTTGAGGTCGGTCGCGCGGACGGGCTCGACGGCCGTCCGCCAGGCCCGCAGCTCGCCCGTCGGACGGGGCCCGGCGGGGGCGAAACGCTCGTCGAGCGCGACGGAGACGCCGGGCGGACGGTCGACGACGTCGAGCGTCAGGTGGTCGAGGTACGCGACCTCGTCCATGGGCTCGGTGATCGCGATCCGGTAGACGCCCTGCTCCGGCTTCAGTTGATCCTCGGCGATGGCCACCGACTCGTCGCGGTCGGGCTGACCGTAGACGCCGGGGGCGACGAGGTAACCCAGGCCGCCGCCGCCGAGGAAGTCGCCGAGGCAGACGAACCGCTCGCCGTTCCACGTGAAAAGCACCGGGCAGCTCCCGGTCTTGCGGTTCCGCTCGGCCAGCTCCAGGCGCTGATCGCCGGCCACGTTCAGCTCGGCCTGCATCACGCCGTCGGGCCAGAGGACGTGGACCACGTCGGCCGCCGGCCGGTCCTTCAGGCCGATCACGACCGGGCCTGGCGCCGACCCCAGCCCGGCGACGGGCGTGGTGTGGTCGTACGATGCGTCGATCCCCCGCGCCTGGACGCTCACCTTCGCGCCGATGGCGTGGGGGTTCGTGCGCATCAGCTCGGGCTGGACCCGCCAGCGGCCTCCCAGGTCGAGGGCCAGCCAACGATTGCCGTTGCCCAGGTTCGTCGCTAGCGCCGGCGGGCCGCCGGCGGGGACGATGAGCAGGTCGGGCAGCGGATCTCCCGCCAGGTCGACGATCGCGAGACCCTCGGCCGACTCGGCGAGGACGGGCGCTTGCTGGGCCCCCAAGCGCGTCCCCTCGTTCCGCAGCCAGACGACGGGCGGCTCCGTCTTCCCAGTGTTCAGCGATCGGGGACGGAGGCCGACGAGGTCGAACCGGCCGTCGAGATCGAGGTCGGCGGCGGCGGCCGAACGCCACCAGTGGCCCGGGTTGGGGAACGTCTCGAACGTCGGTGCGAGGTCGGCGGCCGGCGACCGCTTCGTCACGTTCCGCCACGCGTTCAGGTGATGGCCGGCCGGCGCGACGAGGTCGGGTAAGCCGTCGTTGTCGAGGTCCACCGACAGCAGGGACGAAGTACGCGGGGGGCTGGACGGCGAGTCGGGGGCGCTCAAGCCCTGCACCGGGACGGAGCGGAAACGCCCGAGTCGCTCGTTGAGGACGGCTATCGGCGCCGCGTCGTCGGCCGCGAGGATCAGGTCCAGGTCGCGGTCGCCGTCGAAGTCGGCGAGGGCGAGGCCCGTGTGCCGCCGGGCCTCGCCCGTCAGAGCCTCCTCGCCGGTCCAGGGGACGAGGGAGATCGAGAGGCCGGCCGTCGTCGACACGTTGTCGGCGGTCGCCAGAGGCGTCCAGGCCGGCTGGGGCTTGCCGGGGAGGGCCGGGGGCCGGCCGTCGTTTCGGTAGGCCGCGTTCGCCACGCCGGGCGGCGGTTCGACTTGGTCACGTGGGGCGCCTTCGACGCTGAGGACGCCACCGGTGCTGAAGGCGTCGCCGGCTCGATCGGCGGTCGTGTAGTTGACGACGTAGAGGTCCAGGTCCCCGTCCTGGTCGAGGTCGAGCCAGCGTGCGGTCAACGAGAGCGCGGGCGGGCCTTCGGGCTTGAGGCTCGCGGTCAGGTCCTCGAAGCTCGCGCCGTCCCTGTTGCGGAAGAGCCTGTCGCCCAGCCCCGTCAGGTACAGGTCGATGCGGCGGTCGGCGTCGAAGTCGGCCGCGGCCACGCCGGCGCTCGCGCGGTCGTCGGGGAGGCCGAACGCCGCGGTGGCGTCCTCGAAGCCGACCTCGCCCTTGTTCACCAACAGGGCGTCGCGCGGGCCCTTGGGGCCGACGACGGCGGCGGTCAGGTAGAGGTCGAGGCGACCGTCGCCGTCGGCGTCGAACGGAGCGACGGCGGCCCCGAACCGATCGCGGATCCGGCCGATCGGGGCCTTGTCGCCGGTGAAGTCGGCGGGGGTCGCCCAGCGGTCGCCGTCGGCGAGGTTCACCTTCAGCGGAACGACAGCATCGAACCGGGGGGCCGGCGCGGGGGCGGGGCCGTCCGGCTTCGGGCTCGGGAACGGCGAGGCGATCGCGCCATAGCGGCCCATCTCGCCGTAGGCGGTCTCGACGACGTCGCCGGGGCCGGGGACGGCTCCCGGGCGGTCGGGGTCGAGCAGTTGCCAGCGCTTGAGGACTTCTCGCTGCTTGTCGGGCTGGCCGTTCATCCGGTAGGCGAAGGCGAGCGGGTAGAGCGCGGAGGCGAGGTAGGGGTCGACCGCCAGGGCCCTGTTGAGGAGTTCGACCTTGCGCGGGGCCTCGGCCGGGCCGACGGGCAGGTTGGGGTCCTCGACGTTGGTGACGGTGTTCGCGGCCCAGAGCCACGAGGCGGCGTCGAGCGGGTCGATCTCGGCGACCTTCAGGAAGAGGGGATGCGCATCGGCGGCCCGCCCTTGCTGGGCCAGGACCACCCCCTTGCAGAACAGGGCGCGAGGGTCTTCGGGCTTGCGGTCGAGCACGCCCTGGAGCAGCCCGAGAGCCTCGTCGAAGTTCGACGGCGGCTGTTCGCCGCCGGCCTTCTTGGCCTCCGCCGCCTGGACGCCGCTGTCGTTCAGCAGGGCGATCGCCAGGTTGACGGCCCCGGCCGACCAGTCGGGAGCCAGCCGGTGGATCTCGCGGAACGCCTCGGCGGCCTTGCGGTACTCGTACTGCTCCATGAGGCCCAGGCCCCGGAACTGCGCGGCCATCACGGCGTCGAGCTTGTCCGCCGGGATCTCGTCCGCCTTCCGGGTTTCAGCCTCGGCCTCCGCCTTCGACGGCGGGACGGCCGAAGGCTCGGGAGTCCGACCGCAGCCGGCGAGCAGTCCGAGCAGGGGCAAAAAGGGCCGGAACCGGCGTGATGCGAAACCCATGAGAAGCGACCTCGGGAGAGAGAGCCGGCTTGCCTGGAGAGGAGGATGCGGCGACCGAAGGGTGGAGGGACGGCGCCGAAGTCCCGAGGCCGTCCCTCAGTCCTGAGGATGCGACGGGACGGGTTCGAGGCGGGCCAGCTTCGGCAGCCCCTGGCCTCGGGGCGGCGCTTTGGGGACCTCCGTCGGTTCCTCCTCGCCGCCGCAGCCGGCCAGGGCGAGCGAGAGGATCCCGGGCGCGAACAGGAACCAACGGCGCATGGGCGGAGTCCTCGCGAGTCTCAAGCTCGTCCCGGCGGCCGATGGATGGGCCGCGCGTAGAGGTCAGTATAGGCCTCGGTCCGGAGGTGCGAAAGCATGTGATGACCCCGGCGACGGCCCCGCTCGGCGCGAAGCGCGGCCAGGTCGATCGGCCCGACGACGATCTTCTCGCCGGGGCCCGGGTCGGCCTGGGACAGGATCCGGCCGTCGAAGTCGACGACCATGCTCCCGCCCGGCCACGAGAACGGCGGGTAGTTCGCCGCGCTCGCCCCCTGGTTGGCCGCCACGACGAACGCCATGTTCTCGACGGCCCGCGCCCGGTTGAACAGGGTCCACCAGTCCATCGGCGGCGTCGCGCCCCAGGGATCCATGTACGCGGAGACGCGGATCAACACCTCGGCCCCGGCCAGCGCCAGCGCCCGGATCGCCTCGGGGAAGAGCCAGTCGTAGCAGATCGCCGCGCCCAGGCGGCCGATCTCGGTCTCGACGACCGGGAACATCGGCTCGTCGTAGCCCGGCAGGTCGTGGGGGCTGGCGTGGACCTCCCACGGCAGCCAGGGGTTCACCTTGCGGTAGCGGCTCAAAAGCCCGTCGGGGCCGATGAGGCAGGTCGTGTTGAAGACGGCCCCGGGCCAGCGCGCGTCGACTTCCAGGAACGTCCCCGTCTGGATATAGACGTTCCGCTCGCGGGCCTTGGCGACGTAGCGGTCGGTGTGCTCGTTGGGGATCGGCACGGCGAGCTTGTCGCGCAGCTCCTCGACCGTCTCGTACATCGGCGCGGCGTGGGCGAACTCGGGGAAGACCACGAGCCGGACGTCGAAGATGGGGGCGTAGCCCACGACCGCGTGGTCGATCATCCCCAGCAGGTGGTCGACCCGGCCGGCGATCTCTTCGCGCGAGCGGGGACGGGGCAGGTCGGTCTGGCAGGCGGCGGCGTAGTAGCGAGGCGTCACGTCGATGGCGTCCGGGCTCAGGGCGAAAGGGGCTGGGACGAGTCCTTGCCGGGATCCGGCGCGGGCGGCTCGGTCTTGCGGAGGCGCGCGGCGTCGAGGAAGGCGGCGAGGGCGACGTCGGGCTTGCGCCGGGGCTCGTCGAGGCGGAGGAACACGTCGGCCGCCTTCGCCTCCCGGCGCGAGAGGAACCACTGGGCACCGAGGACCAGCCAGGCGTCGCGATCCTCGGGCTTGCGGTGCAGGTGCGCCTCCAGCTTGGCGACGTGCCGGGCGAAGTCGGCCGGCTCGGCGTAGAGCGACTGGACGTCCCTGGCGGTCACGATCCAGCCCGGCTGGGCGGTCTCGGCCTCGCGGAGCAGGTCGGCCGCCAGCGGATACTGCTCGCGGACGAGGGCGACCTGGGCCAGCCGCAATCGCGGGGCGGCCGAATACGGGTTCGCGTGGATCGCCTGCTGGTAGCGTTCCTCGGCCCGCTTGTAGTTGCCGATGCGGAACATGCGGTCGCCGAACGTCGTGAGTTGCTCGGCGCGTTCCCGGTCGGCCTTCTTGACCCGGATCGTCGCCCGGTCGAGCTTCACCGGGCGGATCAGGCCGGGAGGCGGGGCCGGGGCCGCCGGCCCCATCGAGGGCTGCGGAACGTACACGGGGACTCCCGCGGGAATCGCGCCGAAGGGGACGTGGACCGTGGAGTAGACCCCCATGGGCGTCGCCTGGACGATCACGTAGGGCCGGTACCAGTTCCACCCCGACGAGACGGCGGCCGGGATCTGCGTGGGGTCGCCCTGCGAGCGGTGGCCCGAAGCGGCCGTCCCCGACGAGGACGCGCCGCCCGAAGACGATGCGGACTGGCCGTGGGCGTCCGGGTTCCAGCCCGCGGCGATGATGGCTGCGGTGATCAACGCGCCGAGCCGATCGAGCCTCACCATGGCGTCGGGTCCTCCCTGTCGTCTGCTCACGTCTCGGAGATGGGCGGTCTCTGTATTATCGCCGGGGCAGGCCGTCGAGGGAACAGCGATCCTGCGCGAAGGCCGTCAACCTGACCTCAGTGGAGGCGTGCGGCCACGGGGCGTCGGCCCAGGTCGAAGACGCTCGGGTCGGCCCCGACGCTCAGCCGCGGCCGGCCGACGTGGTGATTGGGGTCGAGGAGGAGGTCCACCGCCTCGATCCTGCCGGGGCGGGGCCGGCCGATCAGGCGGACGCTCGGGGAAGTCGCCCCGGGGCGCGGGCCGGTGACGTCCACGACGTGGTCGCGGCCCCAAAGATCGACCCACTGGGCGAAGACGTCGCGGGTCCGGTTCGGGAGCGGCGCTTCGCCCGCCGCGGCGAAACCGAAGACCTCGATGGCGTCGTTGTTCTGCCGCCAGAACGCCTGTCCCTGCGCGAAGCACTCGGGGTCGGCCCGGAAGAGGACGCTCTCGCGGGGCGTGCGGTCGGACAGGTCGACAAAGGCCGTGTTCTTGCTTGAGATGACCCACGGCCGGTCGGGGCCCGGCGACTCGCCCGGCCAGGCCGACATCCGGACGGCCGCGCGGGCCGTCGCGACGGTGCAGCGGTCCGTCGTCAGGTCGGCCGCGAAACGCGAGCGGGCCACCCGGGCCGGGATCAGCGTGAAGGCGTCCCCGCGCGCGGCGACGACACACTGGGAGAGGGCGACCCGGCCCAGGCCGATCTCGATGCGCAGGGCGTCGCCCGAGGTGGCCAGGACGCACTCGGTCAGCAGGCAGACCGGCCGATCCGCGACCCCCACGATCGGCGGGTCGGGCGGCGGCGAAGGTCGGGGCCGGGTCGTCGCCGCGCGGAACGAGATCAGGGTCGGCGGGGGCTGGTCGAGCGTCCGGGGCGCGATCAGCTCGCACCGGTGCATCGCCAGCGAGCCGTCGTCGACGCGGATCAGGGCGGGCGCTCGCGAAGGATCCTCCACGCGGAATCGCAGGCCCGCGAGCGACAGGCATCCCCCCTCCAGCGCGAGCAGGGCGTCGCCCTGAGCCGTGGCGACGGGCGTGAAGATCAAGGGGGCCTTCTCCGAGCCGGCGGGCCGGTCGTCCGACGTGTCGACGCGGTTCTCGACGCGTGGCCCGGCCTTCGCGGGGACGGCCTTCTCCACGACGATCTCGACCGTCGCCCCGGCGGGGAACCGGACCGGCGTGAAGGGCCGGGAGCCCGACCCGGAGACCCGGACCCGCAGACGGCCGCCGGGCTCGCCGCCGTGATCCCGCAGGAACGCGCCGAGGTCGCCGTTCCAGGTCGAGGCCGCGTCGGCGTCGAACGTCAACTCGACGGCGCCCGCCGGGATCGGCCCGCCGGGGGGGGCGACCGTCGGTTCAAGGAGGGGGCGAAAGTCGAGCAGCGTCCGGGCCATCAGGAACGGCCGGGGCTGGGCGACGTGCGCGATCAGCTCTTCCCAGCCGGGGAGGAACGGCTTGAGGCCGGACGCCGTCACGTCGGCGATCGCGGAGATCTCGGGCCATTCCAGGGGCTGTTCCCGCGAGGCCCCCAGGTCGCTGCTCCACGTGGAACAAAACGCGGCGAGGCTCCGCGATCGGATCGTGTGCTCGGGCCCGCTGGAGAAATAGCCGTCCCAGCCGGCGAACAGGTTGTTCGCCCCCAGCCAGTCGAGCTGCTGGTCCAGGACCGCCTCGGCGACGTCGCTGGACGTCAGGCTGGAGATCCCCGGGCCGGCGAATCGGCCGAAGACGCAGTCGAAGGCGCGGATGCGGAGCCGTCGCGTCGCCGCGTCGGACTTCGGGCCGCCGTTCAGGTCGACGAGCGGGCCGCGGCAGCCCATCGCCGAGCCGAGGGCGAAGAATCGGTGCTCGGACTGCCGCTTCGCGTCGGGGGTCCGCACGATCGGCCCCTCGGCCGCCAGGATCGATCGCAAGGCGACCACCTCGACCGGCCCCCGATTCAGCTCGAACAGCGACGCGACGTCGCCGCGGATCAGGCTGTCCTCGATCCGGATCCGCGACGGCCGCCCGGCGGCGTCGTCGGACCTCGCGAAGACGAAGGGCGAGCTCAGGGGGTTGACGATCGTGACCGTGCAGTTCCGCAGGGTCAACTGGAAGCCCGAGCCGTGGAAGAGGGCGCGCTGATTCATGCCCAACTCGCGGACGTTGACGACCAGGTCCAGCGAGTCGAGGATCAGGCTGCGGCCGTCGAGCGTGAAGACGCCGGGCAGCGCCCGCACGGCGTCGATCCCCGGCGCCTCGATCCGCACGACGGCCCGGTATCCCGGCTGCGCGCGGATCAGCCGCGACTCGCCGGGGACGCGCAGGTCGTCGATCGGAAAGGGCCCCACGTCGGCCAGCTCGACCACCCCGCGCGGCACGTCGAGGCCCAGGCGGAGCGAGGCGACGGCCCCGGGCTCGCGACCGTCGGACGCCCGCCGGACGACCGTCTTCGGGCCGTCGACCGTCTGCGGGATCGGCTCCCGGGCCCAGGCCGGGAGGTACGCCGCGAGCACGCCCGAGGGATAGGCCTTCATCGGCCGCACCGGCTCGGAGGCGTCGACGGGCTCGGTCCAGGCCGGGGGCGAGCCCTCCTCGCGCCTCGGCGCCGGGGGCGGCGCGGGCTTCCGGGCGTGGCCCACATCCGGGGCGCCCCCGGCGGCGAATGGGACGGTCGTGGCTTGCTCCCCGCCCCTGATCTTCACGACGGCCGACGACGAGGGCTCGGGGAATCGCTCCGACGGATTGTTGTTGGGGAAGGGCCGGAGGATCAGGTCCATGCCGATGACTAGCACGATGACGAGCCCGCCGATCAGGCAGCAGCGGACGATCCAGGCGTGCTCCGACACCGGCGCGGACCGCGGCCCCAGCGAGGCCGACTGCGGCAGCGCGGCCGGCGTGGGGGGGATCGCGACCAGGTTCGGGAGCGCCGACGGGCCGAAGCCGGGCGCACGCGCGCCGGCCGGGGCCGTCCCCACGATCTCGGGGGCGAGGGCGGCGAGGGAGATCTCCGGCAGCGACGAGTTGGGACGCAGCTCGGGGAGGTCGCGAACCGGGAAGGCGCCGCGATCCCGCGCGGGGCGGACGGCCGTCGTCTCCTCGTCGATCGGCACCAGGGCCACGCTCGACTCGTCGCCGTCGATCGCGCGCAGGGATCGGAGCAGCTCCGCGTAGCTGGGGAAGCGGTCCTCGGGCTTCTTGGCCAGCATCCGCAGGACGGCCGCCGCGAGGGCCGGGGGCAGGTCGGGCCGCAGCTCGCGGACGTCCGGCGGGGGCGTCCGCGCGTGCCTCGTCAGCTTCTCGGTGATGTCGCCGCCCGGGAACGGCGGCAGACCCGTCAGCAGGTAGTGGAAGGTGCAGCCCAGCGAGTAGATGTCGCTCTGGAAGCTCGTCGCGCGGCTGTCGCGGGCCTGTTCGGGGGCCATGTAGTCGACCGTGCCGACCGTCGTCCCCTCGCGCGTCACGCGCTCGTCCTCGGACTCGGGGCGGAGGGCCAGGCCCAGGTCGGTGATCTTGACCTCTCCCAGCGGCGTCCGCAGCAGGTTCGACGGCTTGACGTCGCGATGGATCACGCCCCGGGACGCGGCGTATTCCAGGCCCCGCACCACCTGCTCGACGAGGCCGACCGCCTCGGCGGCCGGCAGCGGCCCCTGATGCTGGACGTACTCGTGGAGGTCGCCCCCGTTGATGTATTCGAGCACCAGGTAATAACGGCCGTCGTCGCTCCCGCGGTCGTAGATCTGGACGATGTTGGGATGCTGGAGCGACTCGGCGCTGCGGGCCTCGGCGACGAACCGCTTGAGGACCGTCGAGTTCCGCGCCATGGCGGTCGGCAAGACCTTGAGCGCGACCTCGTGGCCGGTCTCCAGGTGGACCGCGCGATAGACCGAGCTCATCCCCCCCGTCCCCAGGGGGTGCAGGATCCCGTAGCTCCCGATCCGGAACCGGTAGGGATCGCCGTTGGTCGATTCGCTCTCGGCCATCATCCCTCTCGACGTCCTCCGATCCAACCCGCATCGCGACGCCGGAACTGTCCACCCAGAGAATACGCATCAGCACCGCGTTCCAGCTCAACGCCGCGCGCCGATTCAGGGCGCGTGAATGCTTGGCGGAATCGGCGGATGGGGCGCGAGGTCGGGACGGCGGAGTCCTTTCCGAAGGGACTGCAAGGTCGGCGTCCGCTTTCGAAAAGGCGTTCTCCCCGCTTCATGATACGCCGACGTCGAGATTTCGGGACAGCGTCGGCTTCGCCGCGAGGGCCGATTGACAGGGGAGGGGATGGAGACGAGAATCAGACCGGAGCATCGAGCGCTCGTAGCTCAGGTGGATAGAGCGGCGGTTTCCTAAACCGCAGGCCGCAGGTTCGAATCCTGCCGGGCGCATCCCTTCGCGGGACGGGAGGAGCGTCGGCGCGAGGCCGATCCGCCTCCCGTCGTCGCGACTCGGCCTCCACCCACGCGCCCGTAGCTCAGGCGGATAGAGCAACGGTTTTCTAAACCGTCGGTCGCAGGTTCGAGTCCTGCCGGGCGTGCTGACCTCGCCCCCCCTCCGCGAGGCGAGGCGACGCGACACCGACCGCGCGAGGCGGCCCCGGGGCGGGGACCCCGCCCGTTTTTCGGAACCCGGCCGCGTCCGCTTCGACCGGCGGCGCGGATAACGTACAATGAGGGCTGGAGCGGGCCCGGGTCGCGGCCGGCGCGTCGGTTTCCACGTGGAACCCGCGGCCCGACGCGCGCCCGCCCCGGCAGCGACGGCCGCCCGGCCCCATGGGATGCTATCGATGTCTACGCCAGAAGAACGGCTGACCGAGATCCAGACCAACTGGACGACCATCAGCAGCGCCCACGGGCCGGGCCCCAAGAGCCAGCAGGCGATGGGCGAGCTGGTCGGCCGCTACCACGACGCCCTGACGCGCTACATCCACCTGAAGGTCCGCGACCGCCACCTCGCGGACGAGGTGCTGCAGGAGTTCTGGACCAAGCTCCTGACCGGCAAGCTCGCCGGGGCCGACCGCACCAAGGGGCGGTTCCGCGACTACCTGCGGACCGTGCTGCATCGGCTCATCATCGACCATTTCCGGGTCCGCAAGCTCCAGCCCCTCCCGCCGGGCGACCTGCTCGACGCGTCGCTCCCCGACGAGGACTTCGACCGGGTCTGGCGCGAGGCCGTCCTCAACCGCGTCTGGTCGCGGCTGGAGACCTATCAGGCCACCACCTCCAAGAACCGCTACGCGACCGTCCTGCAGCTCCGCCGCGACAACCCCAAGGCGTCGATCGACGAGATCGCCGAGCGGCTCGCCGCGATCGTGGGCGCCCCGGTCACCCCCGAGGCCTTCCGCAAGAACCTCCAAAGGGCCCGGGCCAAATTCATCGAGCTGCTCGTGGTGGAGCTGAAAGAGACCATCCACCCCACCGACAACGCCGACGTCGAGGCCGAGATCAACGACCTCGGACTGGGCCGGCTCTACCGCCGCTACACCAGCACCGGCGAGGCCTGAAACCCAGCTTCGTCAAGGGTTTGCAAGGACGAACGCGTTAAGGGATCGGTTTTCCCGGGTTTGCACGGATTTTCCTTTCAAGGGGAAAATTCCCGCGTCCCCTTGACCGCCCATCTTCCGCATGTACAGTTGTTATAAGGAAGGATCATGCTTGGGCTTACCACGCGGTCGTCCTTCTCATGGCGTTCTGGTCCTGACATCGGATGGTTCGCGCTCCGCGCGATGGGCACCAGAGAGGAGCGGCGATGCTGGTTCTCTCCCGCAAGAAGAACGAAACGATCATCATCAACGACAGCATCACGGTGACGGTGATCGAGATCCGCGGCGACAAGGTGAGATTGGGGATCGACGCTCCCAAGGACATCACCGTCCACCGCCGCGAGGTCTACGAGGCGATCCAGAATCAGGCCCGGTCGGAAGACCCGGGCACCCGGACGATCAACCCCTGACCTGATCCGACCGACGCGAAGACCGCACCAGGAATCCTCCTGCTCGACGATCAGGCCGGCTCGACCCGAGATCGCAACAGCTTCACGAATTCGCGCATCCAGGGCGCATTGTCGTTCCACGCGCGAGACGTCACGAGGTTGTCGCTGACGACCACCTCCCGGTCCACGAACTCGCCCTGCGCCGCCCGGACGTCCGGGGCGCATTGGGGATAGCAGGTCAAGACGCGTCCCTTGAGCAGTCCGGCCGCGGCCAGGATCAGGGGCCCGTGGCAGGTGACCGCGAGCGGCTTGCCGCTCTCCAGGAAATGACGGGCGATCTCCAGGACCTTGGGGATGTTCCGGAGATACTCCGGTGCGCGTCCTCCGGGGATCACCAGGGCGTCGTAGCGTTCCGCGGCGACGTCGGCGATCGCCAGGTCGGCGTCGAGTCGATAGCCGGCCTTCTCGGTGTACGTGTCGAACCCGGGCTCGAAGTCGTGGACCACGGTCTGGATCTGCCGCTTCTCGGGAGCGGCCAGGTCGACGGTCCACCCTTCCTCTTCCAGGCGATACTTGGGGTAGAGGATCTCGAGGGCTTCGCCCGCGTCCCCGGCGATCATCAGGATCCTAGGCATCGCAATCCGCTCCGGGTCCTCCCGCGTCCGCGGGCTTTCGTGCCAACCTACAGGGCGGGGGCCCGCGATTCAATCCCGTCGCGACCGATCGGAAATCCGCAGCAAACGTCGTACCCGCGGATGCGGCTCGGGCCTGGGTGAAAGTCGGCGGGCGTGGGCTCTTCGACTTGACCTTCGCGCGCGCCGGTCGCTACATTAGTCCCTGTCCGGTACGACGGCCCCGTCGTCTAGTGGTTAGGACACATGCCTTTCACGCATGCAGCACGGGTTCGAGTCCCGTCGGGGTCACTCCTTCCTCTCCCCCCTTTATTCAAGACGCGACGGCCGGGCCCGATCCCAGGGCCATCAAGTGCGTCGCGACGCAGCCGGCCAGGAGCGAGGGGTTGTAGCCGCCTTCGAGCACGCTGACGACCCGCCCCTGGGCGTGGGTCTCGGCGACGTCCACGACGTCCCGCGTCAGCGCGTCGAAATCCTCGAAGTCGAGCCCCAGCCCGCCGACGGGATCCTCGGCCATCGCGTCGAACCCGGCGCTCACGATGACCAGCTCCGGCCGGTGCTTGTCGGCCAGCTTGTGCAGCCCCGCGCGAAACGCCGCGCGGAACTCGCCGGGCGGCGTCCCGAAGGGGAGGGGGATGTTCTTGGTCAGCCCGAGCCCCGGGCCCTCGCCGGTCTCGCGCTCCAGGCCGGTGCCGGGATAGAAGGGGTGGCGATGGATCGACAGGAAGGCGACCTCGGCCGACTCGTAGAAGGCCTCCTGCGTGCCGTTGCCGTGATGGACGTCGAAATCGACGATCAGGATGCGATTCGCCGCGTGACGTGCGACCGCCTCGCGGGCGGCGACGGCGACGTTCGAGAAGAGGCAGAATCCCATCGCACCGCCCGGCAAGGCGTGATGCCCCGGCGGCCGGACCAGGCCCATCGCGCGGCGATGCTTGCCCCCCATGACGTCGGCGACCGCCTCGATGGCCGCGCCGGCCGCCAGCCGGGCCGCCGTGAGCGATCCGGGCGACATCCAGGTGTCGGCGTCCAGCGGCCCGCCGCCGCGTCGGTCGGCGGCTTCGAGCGAGGCAAGGTAGGCCGCCGAATGGACCCGGCGCAGCTCGTCGTCGGTCGCCTCGCGGACGACCCCCGCGGGGCAGGCGTCGAGCAGGCCCGTGCGTTTGAGGTGGCGGAGGATCGCCTCCAGCCGCTCGGGCTTCTCGGGGTGCTTATCCGGGGGCCGATGCTCGATCATGCGGCGATCGACGTACAGGGCGACCGACATGCCGACCTCCCGGGTGCTCTCGCGGAACTTCTGAGACGGCCCGATCCTAACCCGGGCGCCGGCCGAATGCGAGACGCCGCACGGTTTCCCGTGGAACAGGGCGGGCGGAGGCTCAGAGCCGACGCCAGCGGGCGCCGTCGCGACCCACGAGCGCGTCGGCGTCGGCGGGGCCCCAGGTGCCGGCGGGATACTCGACGGGCGGCGGCGCGTCCGGCTTGTCCCAGGCATCGAGGATCGAGGTGATGAACCGCCAGGCGTTCTCGACCTCGTCGGTGCGCGTGAAGAGCGTCGGGTCGCCGAGCATGACGTCGAGCAGCAGCCGCTCGTAGGCCTCGGGCGGCGGGGCGGCGAAGGCGGTGCCGTAGCGGAAGTCCATCCGGACCTCCTGGAGCCGCCGTCGCGAGCCCGGGATCTTGGCCTCGAAGGTCAGGCTCGCGCCCTCGTTGGGCTGGATGCGGAGCACGAGCTGGTTGCCGACCGACTGGCCATCGTGCTCGACGTCGAAGAGCCGGGTCGGCGGCCGGTGGAACTGGATGGCGATCTCGGTGGCGCGCTTGGGCAGCCGCTTGCCGGTCCGGAGGAAGAAGGGCACGCCGGCCCAGCGCCAGGTGTTCAGGGTCAGCCGGATGGCCACGTACGGCGCGGTCGTCGAATCGGGGGCGACCCCCTTCTCCTGGAGGTAGCCGGGGACGTCCTCGCCCTCGATCGAGCCTGCGGCGTAGCGGGCGCGGACGACGTTCTCGTAGACGTCGGCGGGATTCCAGCGGGGGAGGGCCTGGAGGACCTTGACCTTCTCGTTGCGGACGGCGTCGGCCGAGAGGTCGACGGGGGGCTCCATCGCCACCAGGCAGAGGAGCTGGAGCATGTGGTTCTGGACCATGTCGCGGATCGCGCCGGCGGAGTCGTAGTACGACCCCCGATTGCCGGGCATGCCCACTTCCTCGGCGACGGTGATCTGCACCGAGGCGACGTGGCGGCGGTCCCAGATCGGCTCGAAGATGCTGTTGCCGAACCGGAACGCCAGGATGTTCTGGACCGTCTCCTTGCCCAGGTAGTGGTCGATCCGGTAGATCTGGCTCTCGTCGAGGACCCGCGAGGCGTCGCGGCTGAGCGCCCGGGCGCTCTCCAGGTCGTGGCCGAACGGCTTCTCGATGACGACCCGGCTCCAGGGCTCGTCCTGCTGCCAGGGGTAGACCAGCCCCGCCTTGCCGAGCTGGTCGACGATCGGCCGGAAGAACTCCGGCGCCACGGCCAGGTAGAAGACGCGGTTGCCGCGGGTGCCGTGGGTGCGGTCCAGCTCGTCGAGCTTGGCCTTGAGGTTCTGGAAGGCCTCGGGCTCGTCGAACGTCCCCGGCGCGAAGATCAGGCGGGAGGCGAACTGGGGCCAGACCTGCTTGAAGTCGCCGCCCTTCTCCTCCTCGGTCACCGACTTCTCGTATTCGCGCCTGAGGTCCTCGTCGGTCCAGTCCCGCCGGCCGAAGCAGACCACCGCGCACTCGGTGGGGAGGTTCCCCCGGTGGTAGAGGTGGTACAGCGCGGGGACCAGCTTGCGGTGCGCGAGGTCGCCCGTCGCGCCGAAGAGCACGATCGCGCAGGGCTGCGGCGCCTGGGCGCGGGGGAGGGCCTGGCGGAGCGGGTTGGAATCGGCTTCGAGGGGAGGCTCGGCCATCGTTGAAATTCTCGCGAGGCTGAGGGGCGGCCGAGGGGCGCGTCGCCGAGACGGCTCGGGCCGTCCGATTCTAGGTGCCCGCCGGGGCGCCATCAAGGGCCGCGTCGCCCCGCGGCCTCCCGCCGTTGCGGGGGGCGGCGGCGTCTGGCAAGATGGGGACGCCCAACGACGGGCCCGCCTTCCACCCTCCACAGAAGTGAAACATCGATGTCGCTGCTTCGCACGGGGTCGCATCGTACGGTCCCCTTCCTGATGCTCCTGGTCGGCCTCGCCCTGATCGGGTCGCAGGCATACCAGGCGGCCGGCCCGGACGCGGCGCAGTTCGCCGTGAAGGGGTCGCTGCAAAAGCTGCTGCTCCAGATCCCCGCGGGGATCGTCGCAGTAATCGTCGCGTCGCGGCTGATCGACTGCGACTTCGGGCCGATCACCGTCGTCGCCCTGAAGCTCGCCGGGATCATGGTGCTGGCCGAGGGGGTCGGCTGCTGGGTCCCCTTCCCGTTCTTCAGCGCCATGGCCGAGCTGGCCGTGATGGTGGTCGGCTTTTTCTGGCTGTTCGAGCTGGGCAAATGGGAGACGTATCTCGTCGTCCTCCTGAACCTGGCGGCGATCTTCGGGGCGCGCTACCTCGTCGACCAGTACATGAGCCCGTCCCACCCCTACTGGATCACGAACGAGCGGCCCCGACAGGGGCGACGACGCTGAACCGGCCCCGGCCCCGCGAGACGTCCCACCCGGGCCTTCGAACGAAACCCCAGGAGCGCTTCGATGACGGAGACGGCGGCGACGGGAACGGGGACCGGCCCACGATGGGGGATCTTCGCCCTCGGGGTGCTGTGCGCGGCGGCGGGCGTGGCCGGCTCGGCCCTCTTCCTGCCGCGTCAGAGCCTCTGGAACGACGAGGCGACCCAGATGTCGGGGTTGACCCTCGACCCGATCGCGCTGGTCCGCTGGCTGGCGAACCTGGACGAGCACGAATTCGGCGTGGCCGAGGATCGCATGCCCCCCCTGAGCTACTGGGTCGGCTGGGCCTGGTCGCGGGTCTTCGGCCTGACCGAGACGTCGATGCGGATCATGGGGGTCACGCTCAAGGCGCTGGCGACGCTCCTGGTCTTCGCGGCCGGACGCCGGACGTGGGGGACGGCGTCGGGGGCGGCCGCGGCGCTCCTGTTCGGGCTCGCGCCCAACGTCGTGGTGGCGTCGGTCGAGATCCGCGCCTATCCGCTCTTCATGCTGACCTCGGCCGGCCTGTTCTACTGCACGACGCGGCTGCTGGACGAGCCGGCGGAGCGTCAGCCGCGGTGGCTCGCGGGCATGACGGCCTGCGCGATCGCCGGGATCTTCACCCATTTCTTCGGGCTGGTGGCGGCGGGCGGGGCGTTCCTGGCCGCGCTCGTGATCGCGCCGAGGCGGGGGGGGCGGCTGGCCCCGATCCTGGCGGCGTGCGCGGTCGTGGCCCTGGCCACCGGGGGGGTCGCGCCGTTCGTCATGGCGTCGGTGAACATGACCGACAGCAAGCCCGAGTTCGGCACCCTCCGCAACGTCGCCCGGTTCATCTACCGTCTGGTCTTCCACGCGTCGATGCGGCCGAGCCTGGCGGCGACGCTGGCGGCGGCGGCCGGATTCGCGCTGGCGGGCCTCGCCTGCCTCGCCCCCGCGGGCCGCGGCCGCGACGCGCGGAACGGGCTGCTGATCGCCGGGGTCTCGGGGATCCTCGTCGTCGTGGCGGCGTCTCGATACGCCTCGTTCAACACCCTGGCGACGCATTACAGCTCCTGGATCCAACCCGTGCTGGCCCTTCTGCTCGGCTCCGGGCTGGCCGCCGCGCGGCCCTGGGCCCGGCGGGCGAGCCTGGTCGGCGTCGCCGCGATGCTCGGGGCCGTCCTGTACGGCGATTACACGCTGGCGACCCGCGGCGACGCCTTCGCGCACACCGGGTTCGCCCTGGTCGACGGCGCGGTCCGCCGCTTCGGCCCGGAGCACACGGTCGTCGTCTATGACGAGGTGGGCAACCCCTGGGACGTCTACGCGCCGCTGCGAGCCCGATACGGCGGCCGGCCGCCCCAGTTCGTCCTGACGGGGGAGGAGGGCGGGCGCATCCGCCTCGTCGACTATCCCAAAAAGCTCATGGAGACCGACCTGGCGTCGATCCCCGGCGAATACCTGATCGTCGTCCGCTGGCTCAATCGCAGCTCGGACGAGGTCGTCGAGCAGCTCAACGGCGGCTACCGCGAGATCGGCGACGGCGCGGCGTCGCGCTTCCTGAAGAGTTCGCCGGACTGGACCCTCGTCGAGGAGGGCGTCGCGCTGGCCTACGTCGCCGAGGAGATCGACGTCTTCCGCCGCAAGTCGACCGCGCCGGCCCCGGCGGCGAGCGGAGCCGATCGATGAGGACCCTGATCGACGGCCACCTCGACCTGGCCTGGAACGCCCTGGGATGGGACCGGGACGTCACGCTCGACCTCGACGCCCTCAACGGCCGCGAGGCGAAGCTCACGGACCATCCCGCCCGGGGCCGGGCGACGACCACCCTGCCCGAGATGCGCCGGGGGGGAGTCGCCGTCTGCCAGGCGACCGTGCTCTGCCGCGCCAAGGCCGTCAGCCGCTGGGACGAGTTCGCCCAGGGGCCGCCCCGGGCGAACCTCGATTGGTGCAACCAGGATATCGCCTCGGCCGCGGCCCGGGGCCAGCTCGCCTACTACGAGCGGCTGGAGCGCCGGGGGCTCTTGCGGCCGATCCGCACCCGATCCGAGCTGGACGACCACTGGTCGCGATGGGATGCGGACCCGGCGACGACCCCGATCGGCTTCATCCTGGCGATGGAGGGGTGCGACCCGATCGTCGAGCCCGACCGCGCGGACGAATGGTGGGACCTCGGCCTCCGCTCGGCGAACCTCGCGCACTACGGGGCGAGCCGATACGCCGTGGGCACCGGCGGGGAGGGCCCGCTGACGCCCGCCGGCCGGGAGCTCCTCCGCGAGTTCGAGCGGCTGGGGATGATCCTCGACGTCACCCACCTCTCCGACGAGGGCTTCTTCCAGGCGCTCGACGCCTTCTCGGGCCCGGTCCTGGCCAGCCACAACAACTGCCGGGCCCTGGTGCCCGCCCAGCGGCAGTTCTCCGACGAGCAGCTCAAGCTGCTGATCGCCCGCGACGCGGTCGTCGGCGTGGCGCTCGACGCCTGGATGCTCCATCCCGGCTGGGTCCGGCATGAAACCTCTCGGTCGGTCGTCGGGCTCGAGGCGCTGGTCGACCATATCGACCACGTCTGCCAGCTCGCCGGCGACGACCGGCACGTCGCGATCGGCAGCGACCTCGACGGCGGCTTCGGCACCGAGCAGACCCCGACCGGCCTCGATCGGATCTCCGACCTCCAGAAGCTCGACGCCCTGCTCGCCGCCCGGGGCTACGCCGACGCCGCGATCGACGCGGTCTTCCACGGCAACTGGCTCCGTTTCTTCCGCGAGCATCTGCCCGCCTGAACGCCGCGAACCGTCCTCGTCGATCGCGACGTCTTGGTATGATGGATCGTGCGGAGCGATCCCGGATGGCGGCGGAGCGACCAGCGGTGGCCGAGGTCACGTGGAACGAGCGCGCGTGGTGCGAGCAGGCTCGCGCCCTGGCCCGGAAGGGCGACGACGGGGCGGGGGAGCCCGTGCGCGCCGCGCGGCTGGGTCGGATGCTGGCCCACGTCGAGGCCGGCTGGCGGATCCGCGGGACGTTCGACGGCCATTCGGGCGATCCCGGCGGCGACCGGATCCGCCGCTCGGTGGTCCGCGGCCTGGCCGACCTCCGCCGCGCCGTCGACGACCTGCTCGCGAAGGTCGAGCCCGACGGCGAGGCCGAGCGGCTGGCCGCGGCCAAGCTCCGCGAGTGGATCGCCCGCGAGCGGTCGACGCTCCAGGCCGTGCTGACGAACCCGCAGGTCGACCCGTTCCGCCGCCTCCTCAGCCTGGACGCGATTCGGGGCGACCTCGAATGGTTCGGCCTGCTGCTCGACCGCCTGGAGGGCGATCCGGGGCCCGGACCCGCGGCCTGGCTCGAGGTCGAGCTGGCCAAGGTCCGCCGCCTGCTGGAAGACGAGCCCCGCCGCCCCAAGGCGCGCGCCCGCCGCGCGGCGCTGCGGGCGCGCTGCGAGCGGATGCGCGGAATCCTGCTGGAGCGTCGCGTCCGCAAGGAACTCGACGCCGCACTGGAGGAGGCCGCGCCCGAGCGGCTGGCCGCGGTCCGCAACAAGCTGTCGAGGCTCCAGGCCCGCGTCGGGGCCCTGGAGCCGGTCGCCGACGCGGCGGACGACTCGGCGTCCGACTCCGGCTCCCACCCGACCATCGACCCCGACGTCGAGCGGCCCGGCGACGACCCCGTCGCCTGGACGAAGGCCCTCGCGGCCCGGCGCGCGGAGGTCGCCGAGCGGATCGACGAGAGCCTGCTCGCCATGCCCCCCGCGCAGGCCTCGGCCGCCTGCGCGCGGATCGTCCAGGGCGCGCGCGACGAGCTGGCCGAGATGATCGCCTTCCTCCAGGACGCCCCGATGCGGCGGGCGGTCCTCCGCCTGGAGACGGCCGAGGAGGACATGGATCGGCTGACGGCGACGATGCAGACCCTCCGCCGCGCCGGCCGCCGCGCCCCGGAGGAGAGGCGGCCCACCTCCGAGGACTGCCGACGCCTGGACGACGCCCTCGGCGACGTCCGCCGGCTCCACGGCACGATCCGCGGCGAGTGGCAGGAGAAGCTGCTCACGTTCCGGCTCCAGAACCTGCTGGGCCGCCGCGGCGCGACGCTGCTGGACAACGTCGTCCTCGCCCTGATCATCGCCCTGTCCCTGCTGATCGTGGGCGAGACGCTCCTCGACCGCTCGGGCGGCCTGTCGCATTCACGACTCGCCCTCTTCGCCTGGCTCGACCTGGCCGTCTGCTCGGGCCTGATGGCCGAGTTCCTGCTGAAGTGGACCCTCGCGCCGGCGCGCGGGGTCTACTTCGTGCAGCACTTCGTGATCGACTTCCTGGCGTCGCTGCCGTTCGGCTTCCTCGCCTTCGTGATGGACGAGCAGCTCTCGCCGGGCGGCGAGCAGACGCTCTGGCTCCTGCGCTACCTGCGGTTCGCCCGGATCCTGGAGATCCTCTTCTTCCTCCGCCTGGCGATGCCCGTCGTCAGGCTGGCGAGGCTGGCGCTCTTCGCGCTGAGGCTGAGCGACCGCCTGGTGCGGCGGAACGCCGGGCTCCTGAACCGCAACGTGATCCTGTTCGAGCCGAATCAGACGAACCGCGCCGAGTCGAGCGACCGCCACCGCCTGGCGTTGCTCCGCGGCGAGGTCCAGGCCGCCGAATCGAACCTCGGCCGCCGGCTCCATCGCGAGCAGCAGGACGCCCTGGCGGCGCGGCGGCTCTCCGACCTGGCCGTCCGCCTCGGTTTCCTCCCCGACCGCCAGATCGAGCCCCTGAGCGAGCATCGCGACGGCCGCGAGATCCCCGTCGAGGCGCTCGTCGAGCGGCTGATCCAGCTCACGCCCGAGACCCTGGTCGACCGCATGGGCCAGACTTTCGTCGCCTCGGTCGACGGCTACCTCCGGGTGCTCGACGCCCCGATCGTGCGTCGGCTGCCGCTGATCCGCAGCCTGGTCGCCCACCGCGAGAAGTCGCCGGCCGAGGCCGTGGCGCTGGCGGCGAACTACGTCGGCTACGCCGTCCAGCGCGGGCTGGACCTGATCTACTTCCTGGCCGACCTTCAGGCGACGCTCTCGCCGGCCATCTTCCTCGACCGCCTGGGGCTGACGCTGGTCAACGCGACCCGCACGCCGGCCAAGCGGCTGCTCTGGCTGGGGACGCTCTTCCTCGTCCTCTTCGTGACGGTCAACGTCGTCGGCTTCCTGAGCGCCTTCCGGCCGTTCGTCGACGGCGTACAGCAGAAGCTGGGCTGGCCGGTGATCGTCCTCGGCTGCGTCTGCCTGGGCTTCTGGTCGCTGGGATCCTGGCTGCGGCGGATCGCCAACCAGTCGGCCGACTTCTGCGAGCGGCTCGTCGAGGCCCAGTTCGCCGCCCAGACGAAGACGTTCAAGGCCCGCCGCAGCGAGCAAGACGCCCGGTTCCTCGCCGAGCGGGTCGTCGACCCCGAGATCGCCCTGCGGTCGTCCGACGACCACGTCCCCGGGCTCTACCGCGACGTCCCCACCGCCGCCGCCGACGTCGAGGCGATCTTCGTCAGCCCCCAGACCCGGTTCGCCAACCGCGAGCTGTCGTTCCTGCGGAACATCCGCCTCCTCTACCAGGACTACCTCGACGGCTCGCCGTTCCATCGCAGCGACGTCAAGACGTCGGTCCAGCTCCTGGGCAACCTCGCCCTGACGAACCTGCGGCGGAGCCGGATCGAGTCCCTCCTCGGCGAGAACCGGGCGCTGGGGCGGCTCGACATGAGCCGGGCGGGGGGGCTGCTGGGCGGGCCCTACCTCTGGTTCAACTACATCACGCGGATCATCGTCCAGGAGACGGCCGTCTTGCTCCTGGACTACAACACCCACGCCGTCCCGCTCGACCGCCTGGCGTGCTCGTCGCCGGGGGCCCGGCGGGCCTTCCAGGAGTGGCTGGGCAAGCGGCTGCGGATCGCCCCCGACGAGGTCCGCCTGCCCGCGCCCAACGTCGCCGAGTCGTCGCCGGCTCCCGAGCCGCCGCAGGCCCCCCGCGCCGCGCGGCGGTTCGAGGCCTCCGCGTTCCTGGAGACGGTCGAGTTCACCGCGATCGACTTCCTGGCCGAGGACGCCGGCCGCGACGCCGAGATCCTCGAACGGTTCGGCCCCCAGGTCGCGCAGCTCGTCCGCCGCGACCGCCAGCAGAACGTCCGCCGGGCCTTCTGGAGCTTCCCGCTCCAGGAGCTGCCGCTCGCCCAGCGCACGATCAACCCCTACGCCTTCTACGAGAGCCGGCTCTCGGGCGGGCGGATCGCCTTCTTCCCGTTCGTCGTGGCCGCGGCCTTCTTCAAGAGCGTCTGGGTCGCCGTCCGGGGCGTGTACGACGGCGTCCACGAGATCCTCAACCCCCAGGTGATCCGCGAGCGCGACGTCCCGGCCGACGCCTACGCCGCCGCGCACCGCAAGATCCACCGGATGCGCAAGCCGGTGTTCATGGGGTCGCTCTGGCTCCGGGCCCGGCTCGACGTCGAGTACCTGGGCCTGCAGCTGCCGACCGCGCCGGCGGTCCTGGGCTTCGACTCGACGATGGAGGCCGACCTCGACTTCATCGGGGCCTCGCGCAAGGACCGGATCGTCGCCGAGCGGATCCGCCGCGACCACCAGCGCCGGCTGGCCTGGACGGCCCGCTGGCTGGCGCGGTTCGGCTGGACGTTCGACGAGCTGCCGGCGTTCCTCTCGCGCGAGGTCCCCTTCCTGGCGAACCGGGCGAGCGAGGCCCTGCGGGCGCTCGTCTCGGCCTGCGTCCTCGACCACGACGACCTCGCCACCCTCGGCCAGTCGATCGAGGCGATCACCGCCCTCGCGGCCTACGCGGCCGATCCCGCCTCGGACCTGAGGCGGCTGCCGCCCGGCCTGCCCGACCCGGTGGTCAACCCGCGTCGCCTCTGGCGGCCCGTCCCGCGCCAGGGGCCGGCCTTCCGGCGGCTGTTCGACCTGCCGGCCTTCGCCGCCTACGACCCGGCCGCCCGCAAGCGGATCGTCGCCTTCCTCCGCCGCCACCGCCGCGTGACCCGGGGATGGTACCGCGTCGTCATGGGCCAGGGGGGGGCCGACCCCTGGGCCGAGGTCCGCGCGCGGCTCCACGAGGTCCTGCTCAAGACCGACCTCTGGAGCGACCAGATCCTGATCCTCCGCTCGGTGCAGACTCTGACCATGCTCGACGTCCACCACAACTGCGAGCTGGTCTGGTCCCTCGGCGGCTACGAGGATCCCGAGCCCGACGAGCCCCCCTCGGCACCCCGGTCGGGCCCCGCCGCCACCGCCGCTGGCCCCGGCTCGGCCCCCGACTGGTGGTCCGACCGCCCCGACGCCGAACGCGAGCGCGTCGCCTCCGACGCCTGAACCGGCCGTCAGCCCTGCGCCGTCATCGCCGCGACGAGGCGGTCGTTGGCGGCGTCCCAGCGGTAGCCGGCGGCGATCGAGCGGCCGGCCTCGACGCGACGGGCCCGCTCGTCGGCCCGGTCGAGCAGGTCGCGGATCGCGCCGGCGATCGCCGTCTCGTCCTCCGGGTCGAAGTACCAGCCGGCCTCGCCGCCGATCTCGGGGAGCGCGGTCGAGTCGGCCAGGGCGACGGGCGTCCCCTGGGCCATGGCCTCGACGGCCGGGATGCCGAAGCTCTCGCAGAGCGACGGGAAGACCAGGGCCGCCGCCTCGGCGTACGCGGCGCGGAGGGTCTCGCCCTGGCGGTAGCCGGGGAGCCGGACCGCGGCCTTCGGGCCCAGGCCGGCGATCGCCTCGCGGAGCGTCCGCTCCTCGTCCGGGATCCCGGAGCCCAGCAGCACCAGCGCCAGCTCGCCGGCTGCTACTTCTTTTAAATGAGCCGCGGCGCGGATCAGCCGGATCAGGTTCTTGCGGGGCTGGAAGTTGGCGACCGACAACAGATAGGGAAGCCCAGCCGGCAGCCCGAGGTCCTCGCGGATCCGCTCGCGATCGGCCGCGGGGCAGGGCTCGAAGAAGAGGTCGTCGGCCGCGTTGGGGACGTAGGCCACCTTCCCCGTGCAATCCGGGACGGCCTCCAGCAGCCGGGCGGTGTTGAACTCCGAGACCGACAGCACCAGGTCGGCCTTTTTGAAAGCCGTCGTCGTGTTCTTGCGGAGCCGCTCCGAGCCGAACTGAAAGCCCTGCAGGACGTCGTGGCTGGTCACGGCGACGCGGGCCTTGAGGGTCCGGACGCGGAACTCGGCCGGGCAGTAGACCCAGTCGGTCGGCCCGGAAAGCCATTCCATGGGGGGCAGGGGGGCGACGCGCCACCAGCGCAGGAGGTCGCGGGTGCGGACCGGCAGCTCGCGGCGGGGGGTCGTCCCCAGGCCCTGCCAGTAGGCGCGGCCTTCCGGCGCGGCGATCTTGCCGGAGACGACCTTCAGGGCGACGTCGGGCCGCGCGGCGAGGCGCTCGAGCTGGGCCAGGGCGTGCCGGGTGACGCCGGTCGGGGCGTAGCACGCGTTCATGTCGTAGAGCCAGGCGACCCGGATCAAGCGACGCTCCATCGTGTCTTGGGAGGGGGGGCGTTCCTGCCGCGGCGATGGTACGGGCGGAGGAAACATCGTGTCAATCGCCTTGACACCACCCTCACGACCGGTACACTAAATGCTTTGGCTCGGGATAGACCGCCTCAATCCGGCCGGGGAGCGTCGTCCGAAAGTTCGTTTCGGGCCGACACGTCGCGGGTTCCGAGGATCCGCCCGCCTCGCGGCGATTCGGTCGCACCTGGCCGTCGCGGCCGACGGCCGCCACCAGGACCAAGACAGGGACGACAGGGAAACGACGAAGACATGCCGACCATCAATCAGCTCGTTCGCAAGCCGCGCCGGCCCTATCAGTACAAGACGAAGTCCCCGGTGCTCGAGGGTTGCCCGTTCAAGCGGGGCGTCTGCCTGCAGGTCAAGACGATGACCCCGAAGAAGCCGAACTCGGCCCTCCGCAAGGTGGCCCGCGTCCGGCTCTCCAACGGCAAGGAGATCACCGCCTACATCGGCGGCGAGGGGCACAACCTGCAGGAGCACTCGATCGTGCTGATCCGCGGCGGTCGCGTCCGCGACCTCCCGGGCGTCCGCTACCACATCGTCCGCGGCGTGCTCGACTGCCAGGGCGTTGCCGACCGCAAGCAGGCCCGTTCCAAGTACGGCGCCCAGAAGAAGAAGGCCGGAGCGCCCGCCAAGGGCGGAGCCAAGAAGAAGTAAGTCGAACCCCTCGCCCCGGAACGCTCTGAGCCACCGCTCGCGCCGGGTCGACGGAACCGTTCCCGAACCTCGTGCCCTTTTCCCGCAGGATCGACATTCATGGCCCGCAAGTTCACGGCGAGCAAGACCCACCTCAGGCCCGATCCGCGGTTCGGATCGAAACTGGCCGGCAAGTTCATCAACTGCGTGATGCACAACGGCAAGAAGAGCGTCGCCCAGCGCATCTTCTACGATGCCATCGAGCTGATCCAGAAGCGTCTGCCCAACGACGAGCCGATCGACGTCTTCACCCGCGCGGTCGAGAACGTCAAGCCGATCATCGAGGTCCGCTCGAAGCGCGTCGGCGGCGCCACCTACCAGGTCCCGATGCAGGTCAACAAGACCCGTCAGCAGACCCTGGCCATCCGCTGGATCCTCATGGCCGCCCGCGAGAAGAAGGGCCGCCCGATGGCCGTCAAGCTCGCCGACGAGCTGGTCGCCGCGTTCAACCGCGAGGGCAACGCCGTCACCCGCCGCGAGAACGTCCACCGCATGGCCGAGGCCAACAAGGCCTTCGCCCACTTCGCCTGGTAATCCCCCTCGGCGACGAATCAATGAAGGCCGCCGACGCGATCCACGTTTCGCGTCGGCGGCCTTTCGCGTTTCGAACCGCTCCCCGCTGCACCTTTCAGTGCCGCAGGGCGACGGGGATTCGAATCTCGCCGAGATCGAGCCGGCCAGCCCCCCAGGGGTGGATCGGGTTGCATCCCACCCGGAAATCGGGCGGGGCCGATGAGGCGGGCCAAGGCCGGATTTCATAGTCCTCGCCGACGAGAAGCGGCGGCGACGAAAAGCGGCCCGCGTGGTCGGTGGACGTGAGCCCGCCGACCACCCGATCCAATCGCCCCCAGCGACCGACCTGAGTCCGCCGCAACCAAAGCATTTTCATCGCCGGCCGGGGGTTGCGCGCTCCATCGACGACGACTCCCACGACCCTCGCCGTGGGGCGGACGACGATCGTAACCTCCGACGTTTCGGGGGCGACGACGATGCTCGTCGCCATCGAGCCGTCGCGATTCGTGACGTAGAGGGCCTGTTCGAAACGATCGACCTCGACGCAGAACCGTCCGTCGCGGCCGGTTGTCACGAATCGAGTCGGCTCCGGACCGATCTCGACGACCGCTCCCGCGACCGTTCCGCCCGCCTCATCGGCGACCCGGCCGACGAGGAGCCGTCGCTTGGGGCGGTCGAGGTGATGGTCGCGAACCTCCTCGGCCTGACCCGAGATCTGCAAGATCTCGCCGGGCGGACGTGAGTCGAAGGTCAGCCGATAGTTTCCTGGGCCGACATTGAGCGCGTACCGTCCGTCGGCGTCGGTCCTCGCGCCGACGATTGGTGAGCCCGGCCGGATCCGAACTTCGCCGATCCCCACCGGCGGGGGGAGAGAGCCGATGTCCTCGCTGGCCGAGACGGCCACGCCCGATGCGGGGCCGCGTTCAGGGCCCAACGTCACCCGGCCTCGGATCACCGTACCCCGTGCGAGCTTGAAGTCGATCCCGTTGACGAGCGCCCCCGCCTTCAGCTCGACGCCCTCAAGGGAGGGAGCGGCCCACGTCTCGTGCTCGACCCAGATGCAATAGCTCTCGCCCGGCGGGACGTTCATCGCGTAGACCCCGTCCGCGGCCGTACGAGCCCAGCCCGACCCGTGGTTGTGATCCCACCCCGAACCCACCGCCCGGACCGTGAGCCCGCGCGCGGGGGAGCCGTCGGGGAGTGCGACGCGGCCCCGGACCGGGACCATGCGGTGCACGAACCGCTCGACCGAGGTTTCTCCTTCGGGGTCGATCTCGATCGATCGCCGGGAGAGCGAACCATCAGCCGGGTAGAACACTGTCCGCGAGGGCGACGTCGGGAGCCAGTCGAAGACGGCGACGCCGTCCGGCCCCGTGGTCGCCTCCATCAGACGGCTTCGGAAGTTGATGAGGGAGCGGCGCGAGTCGCTTCGAAGGCTGGGGACGAACAACGGGACGTCCGCCAGGGGGCCCGCTTCGCCTAAAAGTCGGATCTTGACCGTCCAGGGCTCGCGGAGTTCGAGCGTGACGGATTCCTGGAGTTCTGCGGCGGGCACGCCCTGCGGCGTGGCCACGTTGAGGAGGTCGCCGAACTCCACGTAATCGAATCCTTCGCCGCCCTTGCGGGCGACGACCCACTGGACGCGGGCATCCGTGGGAAGGAGGAGCCGGGCCCGGCCGGCGGAGTCGGTCTCGGCGTGGGCGACCACGCAACGATCGGAGACGGCCTCGACCATCGCCCCGCCGACGGGCCCCCCGACCGTCTCCACGCGGACGTCCAGCGTCCCGCCCGGGCTTACCACGATCCGAGCCGGGTCGACCTGCGGGGCGTGGAGAGGAGAACGCGCGTAGACGTGCTTGCCGACGCGACGGCCGTCCGGGGAGAGGACGAGGACGCCCAGGCTGTCGACCGGCCGCATCGCGAACGAGCCGTCCGGACCGGTCAGCCCCCGGCGCTCGTCCGAACCGTAGGCGTTGAGCAAGACTTCGGCCCCCGCCACGGGCCGTCCGGCCTCGTCGACCACGACGCCGCGGACGGTTTCCTCGTCGCTCGCTTCGGGCTTCGACGACTCGGCCAGGAACGAAGCGGGTTCGTTCGGACGCGCGGCGTGGCCCCAGCCGAGCCCTGAGCCCAGGGCGAGGGCCCCCGCGGCGCATGCGGCCATCGCGAGCCATTTCCATCGGGAGGGGGCGAGCATGGCGAGGACTCCTTCGGCCAGGGAGGCGACGGCCTCCGAGACCGTCCCGGGGACCGCGCCGTTCCGGGTTGCATTCAAGGCGAGTCGCAGGGCCGAGTCGGGCAGGGGGGACGCCTTGGAGGGGGAGGCCAGGACCGCGCCGAGCAGGCCGACGGCCAGGCCGCGGCGGGCGAGGCGGTCGCGCAGCAGCGATCTCCCCCGCGCCAGGCGGCTCGACAGCGTCCCTTCGGCCAGGCCGAGTCGTTCGGCGGCGTCGCGACGCGGCAGGCCGTCCAGCTCGCAGAGGCGGATCGCCTCGCGGAACCGCGCGGGCAGCCGGTCGAGTTCCTCGTCGAGGATCGACTTCAGCTCGAACAGGTCGGGGTCCGGAGCGTCCGCGGCGCGACCGACGTCGAGCGCGATCCCCTCGCGGGCCCGGATCCGGGCCGATCGCACGCGGACCTCGCGGCCGGTCCGCACGGCCACGACCCGGAGCCAGCCGCCTATGTCTTCCACCCCCCGGATCGCCCCGGCCTTGCGCGCCAGGACGAGGAAGACGGCCTGGAACGCGTCGTCGACGTCGGCCGACGCTCCCAGCATCCGCCGACAGGTGGCGAGCACCATCGGCCCGTGGCGCTGGACGATCGCCGCGAAGGCGTCTTCGCGATCCACCCCGTCGAGGCTCGCGAACCGCTCCAGGAGCCGGCCGTCGCTCAACGACCCGACCGAGCCCGTCGCGTACAGGGACCCGATCCGCCGGACCGTGCCGTCCTCCGACGTCCTCTGCATCCTGAGCGCCCCCGGGGCCCGTTCGACGTCTGCTCTACCTCTTCTAGGGGCGCGAACCGCCCCGCGCGTCCCCCGATGCGGGAAAATTTCGAGAGAGGCCGTCTCGATCTCCCCATTCGGGGCAAGGTCCCTCTTGGAGGATTACGCCTGCACCGCGGAATTCGCCCCTTCGGCGGCCGGCCGCAAACTCACCGGAGACGAAAAAACCGCACGCGATTTCGAGAGACGAGACGATCGAAAAGTCGCAAGTCCAATAAATAAAACATCTTGCGTCTACATTGAATCGGCTTGGTTCGCGCACGAAGCCAATTCGAAGCCGATCCCGCGTCAGGGGAGTTTCGGCGAAGGCCCGCCGGGCGGTTCGGACCATCTGGGGAGATTTTCCTGGAGCCGCAGGCGGACGGCGGGCGCGAGCTTCTTGTCCGCGTGGGGGGTAAGGGCGTCGAGCCGGAGGGCTTCGCGGGCCTCCTCGGCGGCGTCGGGGAACATGGAGATCTCGGCGCTCGCCTCGGCGAGCCGGGCGTGGAGCGAGGCGTTGGTGGGGTAGAGCCGCGAGGCCGTGCGGGTGGCCTCGACGATGCTCGCCTGGAGGGGGATGATCTCGCGGGGCGAGAGCCTCTGGCCCAGGCGCTTCAGCAGGTCGCGCGTGATCGCCGCCCGCTCGCTGTGCAGGCTCCAGACGTCGGGGCTCCGCGGCGGCGAGGCGGCCTTCAAGAGCAGCGTAGGGATGGTCTTCCAGCGCAGGTCTTCGGCCTTCGCACCCCGGGCCTCCCATGCGAGCGACTGCAGGTAGGCGTGCCCCAGCCAGGGGCGGACGTTGTAGTGGTCGAGCGCCTCGGCGATCTGGTAGGCGGCCTCGGCCCGGTCGAAGTCGGGCGGCATCCGCCCCAGCGCCGACTCGGCCCGCGCGACGGCGGCCTCGGACTTCCAGAAAGGGATCGTCGCCCCCAGGTAGGAGCCCACAAGCGCGGCCCAGGCGATCGCCAGGGCCCCGCCGGGGATCCGGCTCTCGACGACCCGCAGGCGGCCGCTCGGCCGGCCGTCGATCAAGTTGAGCCCCAGGGCGAGGCTCCCCCAGAGGTTCATCGCGATGGCGGGGTAGGAGATCCCCCCGGCCGCCAGCAGGTCGATCGTGACCGCCGCCGCCGCCGCCCCCAGGCCGAAGGCCGGGACCGACGCCGACCGCCAGAGCGGCAGCAGGAGCGCCGCGGACAGGACCCAGAAGACGACCAGGATCAGCCAGCGGATCAGCAGGTCTTCCATGAACAGGTTCATCTGCCCCAGGATCAGGACCATCGCCAGCCCCAGGCCCGACGCGATCAGCGGCCACATCGGGCGATCGGCGGGGGCCTGTTCGGTTTCGTCGTCACTCCTGAGCAGGAACCCGAGCCCGGTGCCGACCGCCGCGACGAGCGCGAGGAAGGCCCAGAAACCGGCCGTGGCCCAGACTTCCAGGAACAGGTTGTGGGGGTCCTGGATCTCCTCGCTGGCCTGGGGGAGCTTGTAGAGGACGTAGTGCGCCCCGAAGTTCCCCGGGCCGACGCCTCGCCAGAAGTTCGCCGCGCCGAGGGCGCCGCCCGGAGTCGAAGCCCCCTCGCCGATCATCGCCCAGGTCGCCCGCCAGTACTCCAGCCTATAACGCATCGACAGGCTCGATTGCGTCAGGACCTGCAGGTCGAGCCGGCCGGTCGCCAGGCCGCCGACGATCAGGGCGGCGACGACCAGCGCGCCGGCCGCCCCCAGCCCCAGCAGCAACCGCCTGGGCAAGAGTCGCCGCGCGCCCCAAGCGAGGATCGCCGTCGCGACCATCAGGCCCAGCCAGGCGCTCCGACTCTTGGTCAGCACCAGGCAGACGAGGAGGAGCATCCCCGGGACGGCCGCGGCGAGGACCGCAGGCCAGCGCGAATCCCCGGCGGCGGGCCGGCGGGCCAGGTTCCGGAGCGTCATGGCCAGGATCAGGACGAGCGGGCCGACGAGCAGCCCGGCGAGCGAGTTCGCCAGGCCGAAGGTCCCGAAGACCTCGTTCGACTGGAGGACGCGGTTCTCCAGGGCCTGCCGGCGGGGGGCGTCCGCCGGGTCGGGGCTCCCCGGGGCTCCGATCTGGCGTTCGATGGCCGCCGGGTCTCGGCGGAAGGCGGCCTGGAGCTGGGGGATCTCGACGGCCCCCTGGTAGATCCCGTACCCCGCCACGGCCGCCGCCGTGACGACCATCCCCAGGGCCAGCACGCTCGACTCGCCCCGAGTGCGGGGGAGCCAGCGGAGCAGGAGGTAGGCGACCCCCATGGCCGCCCATTCCCACGCCAGGTTGACGCCGATCCGCCAGTCGACGGCGCGCCGCGAGCTGAGGGCGGTCAGGAACATGAGGGCGGCGACGGCCGCGTCGGTCCAGGCGAACCGGAAGGCGAACCGGCCGGTCAGGAACGACGGCGCCAACGCCAGGGCGGCGACGAGGAAGACGGCCAGGTCCCAGCCCAGGCCCGCGGCGGCGCCCTCCTTGGGGGCGGGCTCGCTGGGCCAGTAGGCGCGGGCGGCGATCAGGGCCGCGAGCAGGCCCAGGGCCAGGCGGCGGAGGCGCTCGGCCCAGAGGGCCGCTTCGGACTCGAAGCCCGCGTGGTCAGGGCCGATCTGCGGGGTCGTCGACCCCTCCCGGCGATCGCCCCGTCCCTGCAGCGAGGGACCCGGCGGTTTCGAGCCGCGACTGGCCAAGACTCCGCTCCGTTCCTGTTCCCGATCCCGTCCCCGACAGCTCCAGGATCGCGACGATCCCCAGCAGGCAGCCGGTCTGCGCCAGCACGACGGCCGCGCCCCAGGCGTCGAGCCGGTGGAGCAGCAGCGCCCCCAGGCCGCACGCCAGGGTGACCAGGTCAATCGTCCAGACCGCCTGCGGCGGCGTCAAGCCGCGGCCGACCAGCCGGTGCGAGAAATGGCGGCGGTCGGGCTGGAACGGGCTCCGCCCCTCGCTCAGCCGGATCAGGATCACCGACGTCATGTCGTACAGCGGCACCGCCATCACCAATAGCGGCGTCAGCACCCCGAACGGCGACGCCCGCCCCCCCTGGAAGAAGTTCCCGGCCACGGTCATCGAGCCCAGCAGGAACCCCAGGAAGTTGCTGCCGGCGTCGCCCATGTACAGCCGCGCGGGGGCGTGGTTGTGGACCAGGAAGCCGGCCAGCGCGCCGACCAAAATCAGCAGCACCGCGGGCGCGAACAGGCCCCCCACCGCCGCCTGCGCCGCGCCGAACAGGAAGGCCGCGATCAGGCCCACGCCGGCCGCCAGGCCGTCCATGTTGTCGAGCATGTTGAAGGCGTTGGTCATGGCCACGATCCAGAGGGTCGTGACCGCGCCGCCGATCAGGGGATGCGTGAACGGCCCGAAGAGCGTCACCCGCACCCCCGCCGCCGCCACGACCGCCGCGCAGGCGACCTGGATCGCCAGCCGTGGCTTCCAGCTCAGGCTGACGCGGTCGTCGATGAAGCCCACGACCATCATGATCGTCGCCAGGCCCAGGATCAGCGCCAGCTCGCCGGCCCGCTCCCGCAGGCCGTTGGCGTGGCGCGCCACGCCAACGGGCAGGCTGTCGCCGCTGAGCAGGACGACGGCACCGCACGCGCCCAGGACGAGGACGACCGCCAGCCAGATCGCCACGCCCCCGCCCAGGGGCACCGGCGCCGCGTGCCCCTTGTGGCCCCCCGGCCGGTCCAGCAGCCCCCATCGCGGGGCCATCCGCCGCGCCACCCCGCCGAAGCCCGCGCACAGCACGAACGCCGCCGCGGCCAGGACCGAGCCGAACGTCATCAACAGGCGGAGGTCGTCGGTCATGGGGCGGCACCGTGGAGGCGTCGGGGCGAACGAGGGGGGCCATCAAGGCGGAAGAGGCGTGGAGTGCGGGACGGACGGGACGCTTCGAACTCCGACGGGTCTCGGGCTCGTCTCCCCCTCATCCGGCCCTCCGGGCCACCTTCCCCCGCGAAGGGGGAAGGGCGTCGGTTCAGGATTCCGACTTCGGACGATCCTCGTCCCGGGTCGGCCGGAGGAGCCAGAGGCGGACGGTCAGGCAGGCGACGAGGCAGGCCGAGAACAGGACGAGGAGGACCGCCGCCCCGGCCCACTCGACGGGGCGGTCGGGCGGCCAGCCCCGGCGCTCGCCGCCGGCGAGCAGCAGGGCCAGGCCGAACGGGCCGGCGAACGACACCAGCGTCATCGCGCCGAGCAGGACGTACGCGGACCGCAGCGCCGGGGCCGCGGGCCGGTTCGGGGGCGGCTCGGTCATGACGACTTCGCGGCTTCGCGCTTCGAGCGGTTGACGAGGCACGTGTTGTGGTGCTTCTCCTCGGCGGCCTTCAGCTCGGCCAGGATCGAGTCGCCGGCGGTCTCCAGGGGGAGGCTCTGGGCCTCGGTCTCGTGCCGCCACTTGATCTCGATCTTGCCCTCCTTCAGCCCGCGCTCGCCGATGACGACCCGCAGCGGGACGCCGATCAGGTCGACGTCCTTGAACTTGAACCCCGGGCGCTGGTCGCGGTCGTCGAGGATCACGTCATAGCCGGCGGCGACGAGCTTCTTCTCGATCGACTCGGCCGCGGCCATGACGGCCGCGTCCTTGACCGAGAGCGGCACGACGGCCACCTGGTACGGGGCCAGGTTCAGCGGCCAGATGATGCCGTTGGCGTCGTGGCCGGCCTCCACGGCCGCCGCGACGATCCGGTTCACGCCGATGCCGTAGCAGCCCATGATGATCGGGATCTCGACCCCCTTCTCGTCGAGGTACGAGGCCCCCATCGCCTTGGAATACTTCGTCCCCAGCTTGAAGACGTGGCCGATCTCCAGGCCCGCCTTCACGACCATCGCCGCGCCGCAGCGGGGGCAGGGGTCGCCGTCGTCGGCGTTGCGGAGGTCGGCCAGGCGGTCGAGCTTGAAGTCGCGGCCGGGGACGACGCCCGTCAGGTGGACGTCGACCTCGTTGCCGCCGACCACGATCGTCTCCATCGCCGCGACCGCCTTGTCGACGATCAGGGGGATTTGGATCGCGACCGGACCCAGGAACCCGATCGGGGCCCCCGTCGCCTTCTGGATCGAGTCGGCGTCGGCCGGGGCGAGGGTCGTCGCGCCAAAGGCCCGGCGGACCTTGGCCTCGTTGGCCTCGTGGTCGCCCCGAAGCAGGATCGCGACCGGCTTGCCGTCGGCGAGGTAGACCAGCAGCTTGCCCGAGGTCGGCTCGGCGACCTTGAGGAAGGCGCAGACGTCGCGGATCGTCTTCCGGCCCGGCGTCCGGACGGCCTCGTAGGCCGGGGCGTCGGCGGCGATCGTCCGGGCGGGGGCGTCGGCGACCGCGCCGACCTCGGCCTTCTCCTGGTTGGCCGCGTAGCCGCAGGCGAGGCACTGGATGACCTTGTCCTCGCCGGTGGAGCAGGGGACCATGAACTCGTGCGAGGCGTCGCCGCCGATCGGGCCCGACTCGGCCTCGACGACCACGTACGGCAGGCCGCAGCGGTCGAAGGTCCGGCAGTAGGCCTCGTACATGGCGTCGTAGCTGGCGTTGAGCTGGTCGACGTCGGCGTCGAAGCTGTACGCGTCCTTCATCAGGAACTCGCGGGTCCGGAGGATCCCGAACCGCGGCCGGGGCTCGTCGCGGAACTTGGTCTGGATCTGGTAGAGCGTGATCGGCAGCTGCTTGTACGAGCTGATCAGGTCGCGGACGAGGTCGGTGACGACTTCCTCGTGCGTGGGGCCGAGGGCCATGTGGTGGCCGCCGCTGATCGTCAGCTTCATCAGGAGGTCGCCGAAGGTCTCGAACCGGCCCGACTCCTTCCACAGCTCGATCGGCTGGAGGGCGGGCATCAGCAGTTCGAACGCGCCGGCGGCGTCCATCTCCTCGCGGATGATGGCCTCGGCCTTCTTCAGGACGCGCAGGCCCAGCGGCAGGTACGTATACGCCCCGGCCCCGAGCTGGCGGATCATGCCGGCCCGCATGAGCAGGATGTGGCTGGGCGCGACGGCGTCGGCCGGGGTTTCCTTGAGCGTCGGGATCAGGGCGCTGGACCACCGCACGGCGCGTACCTCCGGGAATCGGGCGGACAGGGGCGGAATCGTCCCGAGCAGTCTACCAGATGGAGGCGGGGGAGGAGAGATGGGTTCGGCGGGCGTCCCCGCCCCGGAACGACGGGGGTGAGCCGCGAGTCGCATCCGCACGACGTCAGGCTCGTCTCGCGGCGAGGACTTCGAGCATCAGCACGCCGGCCGCCGCCAGTTGCCAGGCGATCCAGAGGAACGCCCACAGGACGACGCCGGACGGGGCCGCCGACCACACCTTGACGAGATAAGGTACACCCTCGTTCCAGGTCGCGAAGATCAGGAGGAGGTCCGTCAGCAGCGTCGCCGTCGCGACCCACGCGAGGAGCGGCCTGCGAGATCCTCGCGGCGAGGCCAGGGCCACCCCGAAAGCGGGCACGAGAAGGACGCCGACGGCCGAGAAACCCGCGGAGACCCAGCCGTGGCCGCCTCCCACGAGGCGGAAGGCCGCCGCCGCGACGCCGCAGCCGTAGACGAGTCCCAGGAAACCCAGGCCGATCGTGTAGAGGAGCCACCGGTCGGTCATATCACCACTCACTCTGATGTCGGGGCGGCCGACGGCGTCGGTCGTTCTGTTCACTGTAAACGAGAGTGCTTATCCCGTCACATCGGGGGGATCCGCCCGGCCCAACCCCCCTCGCGCACGGAGCCCGCGGACGAACAGGCCCATTCGGCGCGACTCGGCCGTCCGGGGCGCACGGCGCGACTCGCGTGACGCGAACTCGGGGCGCGAGGAACGGGGATTTCGCGGAGACGGCGGGGCGGCGGCGGGACGATGTTGAGACCAACGAGAGGTTCGCGCGTCCCGTGGCCGCGTGCGGCGCGGCGGCGTGGGACGCCGGCGATCCGGTCCGACCGTAATTTCCGTGCCCCGCGACGGTTCAACCGAGAATGAAGGCCGAGGCGCGGCGGAGGCCCCCATCGATCGGGGCCCTTCGAGCCGCCCGGGCCGCAGGGAGGTGTTCGGTGGTGTCAAGGGATTCACTCCGCGCGCGGCAGGCTCGTCGAGCGCTCCGCCGGACCGGGACGGCCGCGCCGGAGCGGCTGGAAGACCGGCAGTTGATGGCATATACCTCGCTGGGCTTCTCGGTCGCCGACCTGGCGATCTCGGGCGAGTCCGCGCCGACGGCCGCCTGGGGCGGGACGCTGACGATCCAGGTCACGCTAAGGAACCTGGGCGCCAGCACGATCGTCGAGCCGACGTCGCTCGTCCCCGCGACCCAGGTGCAGATCGGCCCCGACGGCGCGGTCGTGCCCTCGTACTACACGCCGAGCCAGGCCGACGCCCCGGACTCGACGATCGCCGTCTACCTCGTGCCCAAGGGCAAGGGCCCCGCCGGCGGGCTGCAGATCGGCACGATCGACGCCCCGGCGCTCTCGCAGAACAACATCGAGCAGTTCCAGTCGACCCTGACGCTCCCCGCGCAGCCCGCCGGGTTCGCGGCCTCGGGGAACTACACGATCCGCCTGGTCGCCAACGCCGACCGCTCGGTGCTGGAGTCGAACTACCGCAACAACGTCAGCGCCCCGCTGAACGTCAAGCTGCTGCCGGCCCCGGCGCTCTCGGCGCTCCGCGTCACCGCGTTCGACGTCCCGGACGGCCTCTCGCCCGGCGACACGATCGCCCCGTACATCCAGGTCTCCAACCTGGGCAACGGGGCGCTGACGTCGGACGTCCAGGTCGCCGTGGTGGCCTCGACCTCGCCCGACTTCAACCTGGGCAGCTCGATCGTCTCGATCTACACGATCAACGGCGGGATCCCCGGGCTCAGCTCGGTCCCGCTCCCGAACGCCGCCCGCCACGGCCGGGGCTTCCGCGCCCTGCAGAACAGCGGCATCATCACGCCGCGGTCGAACGTCGCCACGATCCAGGGGGCCAACGCGACCCTGCCGACGAGCCCGAGCACCTACTATATCGGCGTCGTGATCGACCCCTTCAACCAGCTGAACCTGCCGAACCAGCCCGCGAACCGCCTGGAGCTGGTGAAGACGGTCACGACGACCGCCAACCCGCTGTCGCCGACCGGCGTCTCGGGCTCCCCGGGCGCCTTCGACTTCCAGACCCCGCCCGACGGCGTGGCGATCGGGATCATCTGAGACGGACGGCGTGACGGTGCGGGGCGGGGCGGGGGCGGGGTGCCGCCCTTGACCCCGCTCCGCCGGGGCTCCTAGAATCGACCCCGTGTCGCGGCGCCCCGCCCCGCCCGGCGTTTCCGCCCCCGTCCCCGCCCCCCGAGCCGAGCCCATCCATCCCATGAGCCGTCGCTACGTCAACCAACTTTCGCACGGGGACTCGGTCGACGAGGCGTTCCTGGTCGCGGACAAGCAGCTCCGCGCCAACCGCCAGGGCAACCTGTACCTCCAGCTCGAACTCCGCGACAAGACGGGCAGCGTCGGCGCGCGGCTCTGGAATGCGACCGAGGAGCTGGCGCGCACCTTCGAGCCCGGCGACTACCTGCTGGTCCGGGGCAAGACGCAGATCTTCCAGGGCTCGCTGCAGATCATCCTGACCCACCTCGACGTCCTCGACCCGACCCGCGTCGAGCCCGAGGACTTCCTGCCCCAGAGCTCGCAGAACGTCGCCAAGCTGTTCAACCGCCTCCGCGAGCTGCTGCTGGCGATGCACGAGCCCCACCTGCGGGCCCTGGTCGAGTGCTTCCTGATCGACGAGGAGTTCGTGGCGAAGTTCACCGCCGCCCCCGCCGGCATCAAGAACCACCACGCCTACCAGGGGGGCCTGCTGGAGCACGTCGTCAACATCCTCAACGTCGCCGACCGGATCCTGGAGTTCTACCCCGAGGTCGATCGCGACCTGCTCCTCACCGGGGTCTTCCTGCACGACATCGGCAAGATCGAGGAGCTGTCGTACGAGCGGTCGTTCGCCTACACCGACGAGGGCCAGCTCGTCGGCCACCTCGTCATGGGGGTCGAGATGCTCCGCGACAAGGTCGAGCGCACCGCCGACCTGACAGGCGAGCCGTTCCCCCCCGAATTGCTGCTGCGGCTCAAGCACATGATCGTCAGCCACCACGGCGCCCTCGAGTACGGCAGCCCCAAGCTGCCGATGACGCTGGAGGCGGTCGCCCTGCACTACCTGGACAACCTCGACGCCAAGATCCACACCTTCGGCCGCGAGATCCGGGACGACCCCGTCCGCGAATCCACCTGGACCCCCTTCCAGCAGAGCCTCGGCCGCCGCCTGTTCAAGGGGACCACCGCCCGCGACACCCCCGAGGGGACCGACGAGGCCTGAGCCTCGCCTCTCCGACCGCTGCCATCCACCTTCTCCCCTGGTGGGAGAAGGTGGCCGGAGGCCGGATGAGGGGCTCCTCATGCGAGACCGGCCCATCGCATTCCACGAAGTCGCGCCGGCCTCGAAGTCCGAGGCCCCGATGGGGTCCCCCTCATCCGGCCCTGAGGGCCACCTTCTCCCACCAGGGGAGAAGGGTGATGTGCGGCGAATTAGCCATGCGGCGGTCGGTCATTCGGGCCAGAGGGCGTTGATCAGCTCGACCGTCCGGTCGCTGAGCACCTGCCCCCCTTCGGGGCCGACCTCGTTGCTCTCGGCGATGGCGCTGTAGCCGCCGCCGCGGACGGCGGGCTCGGTGGGGAGGTACGAGCCCGGCCCGGCGAGCTGGATCAGGAAGGTCTGCAGGGCTCGGCTGCGGGCCTTCATCTGGATGCCGTACTGGGTGTACAGCTCGAACGGGTTGGTGGCGATGGCGACGTCGCCGAGGCGGAGGACGTGAAGCTCCATCGTGTAGGGCGAAGTCGAGCCGGCCTCCTGCTTGCGGCGGCGGTCCACGACGTCCTGGTGCCAGAGCATGAGCCGGCGATGGGCCGGATTCCTGGAGAGCTCCTCGACCTTCGCCGCGGCCGAGGCGGCGTCGGCCTCGGTGACGATCCGCAGCGGGAGTTCGAGGCGATCGACCTTGTGGACCAGCGGCGCCCCGGCGACCTGCTCTTGCCGGGCCCCCTCGTACGCCTCTTCCCAGGCGGCGACGACCCTCGCGGCCAGCTCCTCCAGCCGGGAGCGCCTGCGAAGGGCCCGCATGCGGTCCTCGGCGCGCTTGCGGTACATCAGGTGGGGCGACTGGTCGCCCGCCGCGCCGGTCCAACCGAGAACGACGAGGTCGGCGCCGTGCTTGGCGTGCAGGGCCTCGCGGATCTGGTGCCAGAAGTCGGCGTTCAACGAGGACTCGCCCTCGACCTCCTGGGCCGGGCAGGCGACGTTGACGGCCGTCGCCCGGAGCTTGCCCTCGGCGTCCCAGACGAAGAGGACCTCGACGCCCTGGTCCTCGGGGCCCTCGATGCCCCGGAAATCGGCCTTCTCGGTCGGCCCGTACATCACCGCGCGGCCGTCGGCGTAGACGGATCGCCGGTTCTGGGCGATCACGGCGTGCCCCAGGCCCCAGCCGACCTTGCTCGGCTTCCGCGCCTCCCACGCCTGGACGGCCGCGTCGGCCACGCGCTCGGCGAGGAACGCGATGTACTCGCCCGGCTGGACCACGCCGTCCTTGGGGATCTCGTAGTTCCCTTCCTCGACCACTGGCGCGGTGTGGGTGTGGGTCGCGCTCAGGATCAACTTCCGGTCGTCAAATCCGGGGATCCGCCGCCGGACGTGCACTCGGGCCTTGTCGAGGACCGGGTGCGGGATCGCGACCAGGTCGCAGGCGACCAGGATCGCCTGGTCGAGGACTTTCTCGCCGTCGCGCGATTCCAACGCCAAGGCCGCCGCGACGACGGGGCTCGCCACCTCGCGCGAGATCCGCGTGTGCATCTGCCCGGAGAGCGCGACCGGCCGATCGGGGGTGATGCCGACCACGGCCGCCCCCGCGTGCAGCTCGCTCGCCGAGACGGCCGGTGCGACTCCGAACGCCGTCAACCCGGCGAGCACCAAGCCCGCGCGGAATGCGCATACCGCTGTCGTGATCTTCATGCGTTCGTCCCTGCATCGGTAGGAGGTCGTGCCCGGGCCGCTCGGCTGGGGAGGGCGCCGAGGGCGACCGACCCGTTGTAAACGCACGGCCGGACCCACGCAAGCTTCGCACGGGTCGGCGTCGGGACGGCCGGGATCGTCGGCGTGGAAGCGCCGGGGATGGTATCCTATGGGGAAAGTCGCCCGATCGTCTTCAGAATGCGCCCGAGGTCGTCGCCATCATGTCCAGATACACCGAACTCGTGCTGAAGCTCGTGGCGGAGCCGTCCTACAAGCCCCGGACCCTCAAGTCCATCTCGAAGCAGCTCAAGATCGAGCCCGACGACTACCCGACCTTCCGGGCCGAGATCAAGGGCCTGATCCGAGAGGGCAAGCTCGACGTCGCCCGCGACAAGTCGCTGTCGAAGGCCGAGACCGCGGGCGCGATCATCGGCCTCTTCCGGCGGTCGGCGAAGGGGTTCGGCTTCGTCCGGCCCCACGGCGCGAACGTCAAGGGCGACCAGATCTACATCCCGGCCGACGCCGCCGGCGACGCGTCCAGCGGCGACGAGGTGGCGGTCAAGATCACCAAGAAGGCCCGCGGCGAGGGGATGAACGACGAGGGCCGCGTCATCCAGATCGTCGCCCGGGCCAGCCGCGGGTTCGTCGGCACGTACCGCGAGGAGGCGGGCTCCGCCTTCGTCAAGGTCGACGGCACGACCTTCAACGACCCCATCTACGTCGGCGACCCCGGCGCGAAGGGGGCCAAGCCCGGCGACAAGGTGGCGCTCGAGATCGTCCGCTACCCCTCCCCGTCCACCCCGGGCGAGGGCGTCGTCACCGAGATCCTCGGCGAGCGCGGGGCCCCCGGCGTCGACACGCTGACCGTGATCCGCGCGTTCAACATCCCCGACGTCTTCCCCGACTCGGCGCTCGACCAGGCCCGCGAGCTGGCGAAGGGGTTCCACGAGGACGACGTCGCCGGCCGCGAGGACCTCCGCGAGGTCCTGACCGTCACCATCGACCCGGCCACCGCCCGCGACTTCGACGACGCCATCTCGCTCTCGCGCGACGAGAAGGGCTACTGGTCGCTGGGCGTCCACATCGCCGACGTCTCCCACTTCGTCCGGCCGGGCTCGGAGATCGACGACGTCGCCCGCAAGCGGGGGACCAGCGTGTACCTCCCCGACCGCGTCATCCCGATGCTCCCCGAGGTCCTCTCCAACAGCCTCGCCAGCCTCCAGGCCCACCACACCCGCTACACCGTGAGCGCCTTCCTGGAGTACGACGCCGACGGCGTCCGGACGTCGAAGCGGTTCGCCCGCACGGCGATCAAGGTCGACCACCGCTTCACCTACGAGCAGGCCTACGCCGTGATGCGCGACCCCCAGGGCGTGCACGAAGGGGTGTCGCCCGAGGTCGTGAAGATGGTCGTCGAGATGCTCGAGCTGGCGATGATCCTGCGCCGCCGCCGCTTCGCCCGCGGGGCCCTGGAACTGAGCCTCCCCGAGGTCGAGATCGAGCTGGACGACCTGGGCAAGGTCTCGGGCGCGCACCTGGCGGTGAACGACGAGAGCCACCAGGTCATCGAGGACTTCATGCTGGCCGCGAACGAGGCGGCGGCCTCGCACCTGACCGAGAACCACGCCGGCTTCCTGCGCCGCGTCCACCCCGACCCCGAGCCGACCAAGCTCGCCGAGTTCGCCGAGTTCGCCCGCAGCCTGGAGTTCCAGATCGACCTGCCCCAGAGCCGCTTCGAACTCCAGCGCGTGCTCGACGAGTCGAAGGGGAAGCCCGAGGAATACGCCATCCACTACGGCCTGCTGCGCAGCCTCAAGCAGGCCGTCTACACGCCCGAGCAAGAGACCCACTACGCCCTGGCCAGCGACGACTACTGCCACTTCACCTCGCCCATCCGCCGCTATCCCGACCTGCAGGTCCACCGCCAGATCACCGCCCTGCTGGAAGGCAAGAAGCCCCGCAGCAACCTCGACGAGCTGGCCATGCTCGCCGAGCACTGCACCCGCACCGAGCGCCGGGCCGAGACCGCCGAGCGCGAGCTGATCCGCGTCAAGCTTCTGACCCACCTGGAAGGGCGGATCGGCGAGGCCTTCCACGCGATCGTGGTGGGCGTCGAGGACTTCGGCCTCTTCTGCCGACTCGTCGAGCTGCCCGTCGAGGGCCTGATCCACGTCACCAGCCTGGCCGACGACTATTACTACCTGGAGGCCGGCACCCACACCCTGATCGGCCGTCGCGCCGGCACCCGCCACCGGCTGGGCGACCGGATCGAGGTCCGGGTCGCCCACGTCGACGTCGACCGCCGCGAGCTGGACCTCGTCCTCGCCGACACCCCCGTCTCGCGCACCCGTTCCGGCAGGAACCCCGCGCGACGCCTGCCCGGCGAGCCCGCACCGCCGCGTCCGGAGCGGGCCCCCCGCGAGGGCGACGGCGACGCCCGCGGCGGCCCGCGCAAGAAGCGGCCCGCCAAGCCCACGAAGGCTCGCAAGAGCCCCAAGAAACGGAAGTCCTAAGGCGAAGCGGCGGACGAGGTTCGCCGTGCCCGGAGGGCCCCGCGCGGGCGATTTGAGCTTCCCAAAACGCCCGCGCCGGCGACAATCCCTCAAGGACGGGCCGCTCGACGCCGATGTTGGACGGAATGGCGATGGCGAAGTCTCTGCGAGCACGGAGGTGCGCTTTGAATCGCTGGCTGAATCTTGTTATGTGTGGATGCATCGGCTGGGGCGTCCTGGGGGAAGAGGCTGCGAACGGGCAGGCGGTCAGCCGCGAACGCGACGTCTCGATCACCGGCCCCGGCGGGCGGACGATCGAACGTCGGACGTCGGTCGAGCGGAGCCCGGGGCACGTCGACCGCCAGCTGCAGATCAGCCGACCGGGCGGCACCCTGGAGCGCAGCGTCCACGCGTCGGCCGGCCCGGCGTTCCGGGGCGGGCCGGGCTTCCGACCGGGCCCCGGCCCCCGATTCGGGCCGCCCCCGCCCTGGTACGGGCCTCCTCGTTCGGGCCCCGGCGTCTGGCCGGCGGTGTCGTTCGGGCTGGGAGCGCTGACCGGCGCCGCCATCGCCGCGCCGATCGCCCGCGCGACGGCCCCCTCGGTCGTGGTCGTCGACCAGCCCGCCTTCGTGGCCGCGCCGGCGGTGATCGCCGCGCCCCCGACGGTCGTGGTCGAGCAGCCGGCCGTCATCGACCCGCTCGACCCCGTGGCGCTGGCCGCCCAGCGCCTCCAGAGCGTCCACGGCGGCACTCGTCGCGAGGGCGCCCAGTCGCTGGGCCTGCTGGGCGACCCCCGGGGCGTCCCGCCGCTGGTCGACGCCCTCAAGAACGACTGGAACACGAGCGTCCGAGTCGCCGCCGCCGAGTCGCTCGGCCAGATCGGCGGGCCGGAGGCCGAGGCCGTCCTGGGTCGCTGCGTCGTCTACGAGAAGAAGGACTCCGTCCGCGACGCCGCCGCCCAGGCCCTGCAAGTCGCCCGCGCCAGGGACGCCGCCATCGCCGCCTCGGCCCCGCCGGTCGCCACCGAGACCGTCATCGAATCCCGCGTCGAGCCCCTGCCGCGCACGGCCTCGGCCGCCCCGCGCCGGGTCGTCCCCAAGCCCCCCGCACCCGCCCCGGCGCGGCCCTCGGCCTGGCGTCCCAAGGTCCAGGCCGAGACCCCGTCCCAGGCGATCCCTCTCGAAGGCCCCGACGACCAGGATTCGGCCGCGCCCGCCGCCGGCGATCGCGTCCCGCCCCCGCCCCCGTCGCCGGTCCCGGGCTGAGCCCGGGGGGCGACCGTGAGAATCCTCGGCCGCGCCGCCTGGCTCCTCGTCGCAACGACCTCGGGCCTCGCGGGCGCGACCTGGGCTGAGGAGGCGCGGCCGGACCTTCCCGACTCGGTCGCCTTCCGCCTTCCCGACGATGCGGGGGTGAGGCACCACGTCGCGAAGTCGGCCGGGTGGCTCGTCGGCCACGTCGCGACGATCTCCCGGCCGGTCGAGGACGACCGGCTTCGCGTCATCGCCTGGAAGGATCCGACGCTCGCCCCCGAGGATCCGAACCGGCTGGCGGGCTATCTCATCACCGACGCGCTCTGGGCCTCGCGGGCGCTGCGGCCCTTCGACCCCGACGCGGCGGGCGCGATGGAGCGGAGCCTGCACGCCCTGGGCTGGCCGGGGAACGGGCTCCATGAGGTGTTGTTCCACCCGGTCGACCGGATGCTCCACCGCCCCGACGACGCGGACTTCGTCCACGGCCGTTCGCTGGGCGTCTTCGCCATCGACGGCGGGCGGAGCGTCGACGTCCGGGTCCTGGGCCAGCGCTGGGATCCGGACTTCGAGGCGGGCCACCCGAGGCTCTTCGCGGAGCACGCCGCCTACCAGGCCCTGCACGAGTTCTGGAAGGGGGACGAGGCGGCGGCCCGTCGCCGGATCCTGGGGATCGTCCGGGACGACCGGGCGACCGATCGCGACGACCGGATCTTCTGGGATGGCGAGGCCGGCATCCTCGTCGATCAGGCCGGCCGGGAGGACTGGCACCGCTTCCAACGGGGCGAGCGTCCGACCGGCCGCCACGCCTCGTTCAAGCTGGGCGTCCTCCTGTACGCGATCCGCCTGACGGGCGTGGAAGCGGAAGTCGGGCCGCCGCTCGAAGGGATGAAGCGCCGGCTGTGGTCGGCCCGGCGCGAGGACGGCGGGGTCGCCCACTTCGTAGAGGTCCGCCGCGGCGGGCAAGGGGAGCCCGCCCGCAGCGGCGCCACGGGCGAGGCGACGGCGATCGCGATCCTCTCCGAGACGATCCAGCCGGCGGTCAGTAGGCGTCCGCCGAGATGATCTCGCCCCCGGCGCGGGTCGCGAGCGCCTGCCAGGGGATGGGGTTGATGGCGCTCTTGATGAAGCGGACCGAGCCGTCGACGAGCACGGCGTTCACGCCGCCGGGATGGTAGCTCCAGTAGTCCTCCACATGGGCCTGCGGGTCGTTCGGGGTCCGCGCGCCGTCTTCCGTTCCGGCGGGGCCGAGGATCATCGTGAACGCCTCCTCCGGGTCGACCTGGAATTTGTCGGTCCCGCCCTCGACCGACGAGGTGGTGAACAGCCATCCGCCGACGGCCCGGCCGGTCCAGGTGACGTAGCTCAGATTGTGGCTGCGCTCGCTCACCGCGATCGTGTTGCTCGCGCCGTCGGTCACGCCGGCGAAGCTGATCTTGCTGTTGCGGAAGAACATCCCCGCCCCACGCCCGGGGGCGTCGCCGATCTCGCCGACGCCGAACATGCCGACGTAGTTCGCGCAGCCGACCGTGTACATCGTCTGCGTGTTCGCCTCGTTCCGCACGGGCACGGTGACGGGCGTCGAATCGGAAGGGCAGAGGTACGCGCCGACGCGAAGGTATTGCGATGTCAGGTTGTGGGGCTGGGTCAGGGTGAAGTTGAAGTTGATCGAGTCGAACAACGCCCGCTGCTCGACTTGCGGGAGGATGAAGCTGGCCCATCCCCAACCGGGGCCGATGTCGTCCTCGGCCGTGCCTGCGTCGCCGGAGTCCCGCTTGTAGAAGCTGGAATAGCCCGGCGGAAAGACGCCGTGCGAGTCGTTGTAGTTGTGCAGCGCCAGGCCGATCTGCTTCAGGTTGTTGACGCACTGCGCTCGCCGGGCCGCTTCGCGCGCCGACTGCACGGCGGGGAGCAGCAGGGCGATCAGGACCGCGATGATCGCGATCACGACCAACAATTCGATCAGTGTGAAACCCCGGCCGGGACGGATCTGCCGATTCCGAATCATCGATGGAAACTCCTGAAATCAAATGAATGTGGACGCATCGGCGCGCGACGCGACGTCGGCGCAGGGATGAGGATGCAATCGGGCCCAGCCCCCCGCGCCGGTGCGCGGCCGGGGGCCTTTGCGAGTCCTCCGGACGGGGCGCGGGCGAGAGCCGCCGCGACGCGGGTCCGGAGGGGGACGTCAGGGGTCGCGCAGCACGTCAAAGTGCGTGGGCGGCCCCGGAGGGCGAAGACGCGGAGATGGGGCGCTCAGGGCGCGCAAAGGCCCCGCGAAGATCAGGCGTGGAGCGGCGGCGCGCGGGGCGCGGAGGGGGCGTCGACCGCCTGCGAGATGACGAGCGGCGGCTCGTCGGGCGGGAGGATCGCCAGGACCTCGACGAAGTTCGAATCGGTCGCGTCGAGATGGAGCGGCGTCTGGGCCTGCAGATTGCAGACGGGGCAGTCGTGCGACCCTTCGGGCGTCGACGTGTTCGAGTCGGGCGTGGACCCGTCGCGGCCGATCGCCTGGAAGGCCTCATGTCCGAGGCCGGGGAGCGCGTGCAGGGCCGGCCCGGCGATCGTGACGAATCCGTACACGACCGCGAAGAGGTTCAGCAGGATCCGTCGGGATCGCGCCGGCATGAGAGAAACGGCTCCCCTGCGATCCGGCCGGGAAGGGCGATGCGCCCGCTCGGCCCAGGATGCGCCGATCCAGTCTGCCTGAAGCGTCCCCGCGCCGTCAATCGAGATCGCGTGACGTTTCCAGGCGGGCGCGGCTTGCGGCCGGCGGCGGGACGGGGAGGGCCCCCGTCCCGCGCGGTCGTCAGCGGATGGGGTTGAACACCAGGCCGGTGAGCAGCTTGGGGTAGAAGTACGTGCTCTTGGGGGGCATGGTCTCGAGCGCCGAGGCGATGGCCTCGACGTGTTCCATGCTGGCCGGGGGGACGAGGCAGGCGAGGTCGCAGCCCTTGGCGGCGACGTCGTCGCGGACCTCGCCGGCGAGGTGGACGTAGCGGACGGAGCGGTCCTTGGCCAGCGACGCGAGCAGGTGATCGAGGACCAGGACCTGCAGGATGCTCACGCCCAGCGAGCGCCATTCCGCGCCGTGGTCGGCGGCGAGCTTGTCCATGATCGCGTCGGAGCGGAGCCGGGCGACGGTCCACTTGCCGTCGGCGACGGTGCCGAAGGCCAGGACGTCCTGCTCGTCGCTGGACGCGGTCGCCTCGGCGGCGGCTTCGAGGCCGGCGTCGCCCTCGCCGACCACGGTGGTCTCGAACTCGGCCCCGAGCCGGCTCGCCAACTCCTCGGCGGTCAGGCCGGGGAAGCCCTTCGCCAGCCGGTGGGTCGGCAGGATCAGCAGGCCGGGGTCGCTCATGCTCACCAGCATCATGAGGCAGAAGTTGGCCGGATCCTCGGGACCGGTCAGCTCGCCGGCCGCCTCCTTCTCGTTGCGGAACCGCAGGCCGGTCTCGTAGCGGTGGTGGCCGTCGGCGATGAAGACGGGCTTCTGGCCCATCAGGCCCCCCACGACCGAGAGGACCTCGGGGTCGGTCGACAGCCAGAGCTTGTTGACCACGCCCAGGTGGTCCTCGGCGATCAGCGGCGTCTTGTCGCGGATCCCTTCCTCGACCTTGCGGAGGACCTCGTTGGCGGCGTCGGGGTAGAGGCCGAAGATGGGGCTGAGGTTGAAGCCGGTGGCCTGGTAGAGCGCCAGGCGGTCGGCCTTGGGGCCGGCGAGGGTCTGCTCGTGGGGGAAGATCTTGCCCTCGCCGAACGGCTCCAGCCGGACGCGGGCGAAGAACCCCTTGCGGACGTGGGTCTCGCCCTCGACCTCGTACGTCTGCTCGTAGACGTAGAACGCCGACTGCTCCTCGGTCCGCAGGACGCCCCGGCGCTGCCAGTCGCGGAGGAACCGCCCGGCGCGGGTGTAGGGGCTTTCGCCCTCGGAGTCGCCGGGCTCGGGCTTGTTCAGCTCCATCCGGATGCTGTTGTACGGGCTGGCCTGGTAGAGCTTCTCCTGCAACGCCGGGTCGATGACGTCGTACGGCGGCGCGACCACGTCGGACAGCGCGCCGACCTGGGCCACATCGTAACGGACGCCTTGAAAGGCACGGACGTCGGCCATGGGGAGCTTTTCCTTGGAATGAGGAGGGAAGGCTGGGGATGGGGTCGCGGGCCCCTGACGATCCGAGGCGGGCGATCCGACGGCTGCCGGGCCCGGCCCCCGAATGACTCCGTCGGCTCGTCGGCGAGCCTCTCGACGGCGACGGCCTCGCCGATCCATCTGGTGCAGGTCGCCCGCCCGGAGACGTGGGCCCGGGTCGACGCGTCGAAACGCATCGCGTCGGTCCTGGACGACGCCGACGCGGGGCCTTGTCGACCCCCCCCTGCCGCAGGCGCGGGTTCGTGGGCCGCAGCCCGCGCCCCCGACGCGGCCGCCGGCCGATCCAACATGATCCACGGATGCGACCTCGGCGTTGCGGCCGGGCGATGAGAGGGCTTCGACCGGAGAAGAGTAAGACGTTAGCACACGCGTGCGCCCGAATCAACCGCGGCTCCGAGCGGGCCCGGACGCGTGGAAGCTCAATTCCGGGGTCGGGACGACCGTTCCCGGGCGGCTCCGACCAGGACGTCCGATTCCACCTCGACTTGCCGCCGGGGCGCGGGGATTCTACAATGAACCGCTCCAGAATTCGGTCGTGGAACGGAGCCTAGCCTCCAACCAACAAACGACACCGTCTCGTCGAGGGGCGCTGCGACGGCACGCATCGGCGTTCCTGCCAGGCTCGACGGGGTGGAGATTACGTCCGTGCAACGGCGCCCGTTCATCGTTTAAGGAGACTTTGAACGTGAGTACCGTCGCGCAGAAGCCCGCCCCCGCCCCCGTCGCCTCCGGCCCTGATTACCACGTCGCCGACATCGGGCTCGCCCCCTGGGGCCGCCGCGAGATCGCGATCGCCGAGACGGAGATGCCCGGCCTGATGGCCATCCGCGAGGAATACGCCTCGCGGCAGCCCCTCAAGGGCGCCCGCATCACCGGCTCGCTGCACATGACCATCCAGACCGCCGTCCTGATCGAGACGCTCAAGGCCCTCGGCGCCGAGATCCGCTGGGCCTCGTGCAACATCTTCTCGACCCAGGACCACGCCGCCGCGGCCGTCGCCGACGCCGGCATCCCCGTCTTCGCCTACAAGGGCGAGTCGCTCACGGAGTACTGGGACTACACCCACCGGATCTTCGAGTGGGCCGACGGCGGCCACACGAACATGATCCTCGACGACGGCGGCGACGCCACCCTGCTGCTCCACCTCGGCGCCCGCGCCGAGGCCGACATCTCCGTCCTCGACAAGCCCGGCAGCGAGGAAGAGCGCATCCTCTTCGCCGCCATCAAGAGCCGGATCGCCTCGCAGCCCGGCTGGTACGCCGAGAAGCTCGCCGCCGTCAAGGGCGTCACCGAGGAGACCACCACCGGCGTCCACCGCCTCTATCAGATGCACAAGCGGGGCGACCTGAAGTTCCCCGCCATCAACGTCAACGACTCGGTCACCAAGTCGAAGTTCGACAACCTGTACGGCTGCCGCGAGTCGCTGGTCGACGGCATCAAGCGCGCCACCGACGTGATGATCGCCGGCAAGATCGCCGTCGTCGCCGGCTACGGCGACGTGGGCAAGGGCTCGGCCCAGGCCCTCCGCGCCCTCTCGGCCCAGGTGTGGGTCACCGAGATCGACCCGATCTGCGCCTTGCAGGCCGCGATGGAAGGTTACCGCGTCGTCACCATGGACTACGCCGCCGACAAGGCCGACATCTTCGTGACGACCACCGGCAACTACCGGGTCATCACCCACGACCACATGGCCAAGATGAAGAATCAGGCCATCGTCTGCAACATCGGCCACTTCGACAACGAGATCGACGTCGAGTCGCTCGAGAAGTACAAGTGGGAAGAGATCAAGCCGCAGGTCGACCACATCATCTTCCCCGACGGGAAGCGGATCATCCTGCTGGCCAAGGGCCGCCTGGTGAACCTCGGCTGCGGCACCGGCCACCCCTCGTACGTCATGAGCTCCTCCTTCGCGAACCAGACCCTCGCGCAGATCGAGCTGTGGCTGCACAACGACAAGTACCCGGTCGGCGTCTACGTCCTGCCCAAGAAGCTCGACGAGCACGTCGCCCGCCTGCAGCTCAAGAAGCTCAACGTCGAGCTGACCGAGCTGACGGCCGAGCAGGCCGCCTACATCCACGTCCCCAAGGAAGGCCCCTACAAGACCGATCAGTACCGCTATTGATCGGTCGCGATCGACGATCCTCGGCGGCAGGGAGCCTCGCTCCCTGCCGCTTCCTTTTCGAAGGCCGCCCGGCCGACGCGAGGGCGAATGGGCCTCGGCGATCCCTCCTGGTTTTGACCGCCCTCGGGGCCGCCGGGTAAGATGGTCGGGCTTTCGTCGATCCACCGTCTTCCAACCTCAGCCCGAGGGAGCCTCCCCGCCGTGGTGCCCGCCAAGGATTTCAAGCGTCGGATGGTCGTCGAGATCGACGGCGCGCCGCACATGATCGAGCAGATCCAGGTCCAGACGCCGTCCGCTCGGGGCGCGGCGACGCTGTACAAGATCAAGGCCCGCAACCTCAAGACCAAGAACCGCGTCGAGAAGGCCTACCGCGGGACCGACGCCCTCAACGAGTCGAGCTTCGAGCGCAAGCCGATCCAGTTCCTCTACCGGGACGCCGACGAGCTGCATTTCATGGACTCGGGCGACTTCTCCCAGTTCTCGTTCCGGGCCGACGACCTGGCCGACCAGCTCCCCTTCATGACCGAGAACATGGCCGGGGTCGAGGCGCTCGTCGTCGACGAGGAGATCATCGCCATCGACCTGCCGGACACGGTCGAGATGGCCATCGTCGAGACCGCCCCCGGCGTCCGCGGGAACTCGGCGACCGGCCGGACCAAGCCGGCCACGCTCGCGACCGGGCACGTCGTGCAGGTCCCGGAGCACACCGAGCCCGGGATCCTCGTCCGGGTCGACACCCGCACCGGCGAATACCTCGGCCGAGTTTGAGGCCGCCCCCGCAAGGACCTCGCAGCCGGCCTCGCCGCCGCGGACGGCGGGGTCTCGCCGACCCGTCGACTGGCCCCAGGGCGTCAGAACCGCCGTCGCGGGCCGGCGGAATCGGCGCGAATAGGGGCCGGGTGGAAAACGTCTGTTAAACTGAAGGGTGATGAGACGGATCCGGACGCGGGCTCGACGTCCCCGCCAGATCCCCTCACCCGACGTGATCCACGGCCGCTGAGCTCCGATCTGATCCGAATCCGTCCGCCGAGGGCCGGATGGCCGCGAAGGCCTCCACCGGGCCCGACGGACGCGCCGGTTGTCACGGTTATCGATTATCGCGAGGTCACCACACGATCTTTCCGGGACGACGATCAACCTGAGCCGTGTCCGCGACCGTGCGAAGCGACGCCCCGCCCCCCCGGAGGCCCGCTTCGACCACCACGATCGCGAGAACGGCCGCGGCGTGCGGCTCTCCCGGGCCACTCGAACGGAAGGGCGTTTCCCATGTCCACATCTCGGTTGCACGTACGTCTGCTCGCCGGGGGATTGCTCCTGGCGTCGTCGTCGGTCGTCCCGGCGACCGCCGACGACCCGAAGGCCCCGACCAAACCCCAGACAACCCCCGATTCCGCCCCGGCCAAGGCCGAGGCCGAAATTCCGGCCGTGAACCTGCTCGAGGCCATGCGCGACGGCCTCGTCGACGTCGAGGCCGAAGGCCGCGGCGACGGCCGCATGACCATGACCGTCACCAACAAGTCCAAGCGTCAGCTTAACGTCGTCCTCCCGCCCGGCCTCGTCGCTCAGGGCGTCACCGGCCAGATGGGCGGCATGGGCGGCATGGGCGGCGGTATGCGTGGCGGCGGCACCATGCCCCCGATGATGGGCATGATGATGCTCGCTCGGCTCATCATGTCGCTCTGCGGCGACTACGACAGCTGGGATCAGCGAAGCCTGGCCACCGGTATGATGGGCGGCATGGGTGGCATGGGCGGCGGCATGGGCGGCGGTATGGGTGGCATGGGCGGCGGTATGGGTGGCATGGGCGGCGGCATGCGGTCCGTCCCCCCGACGGGCCTCCCGTACGCTTCGCTCAAGCCCGGCCAGACCCGCAAGCTGCCGACCCGCCTGGTGAGCCTGAACAGCCCCGACGCCGACGGCGCGCTCCGGCTGCCGGCCGAGGGCGAGAAGCTGGAGATCGGCGACATCTCGCAGATCAACGGCGACGCCCGCGTCCAGAAGGCCCTCAAGCGGCTCTCCGCCGAGAAGGCCCCCGAGTCGATCACCCAGATGGTGATGTGGCGGGTGGCCCAGGGCCTGGAGTGGGACGTGATCGCCCAGCTCGCCGAGAAGTGGGGCAACCCTTATGAGCTGACCCTGGCCCAGAACTTCGTCGACAAGCTCGACACCGTGGGCGACGACGAGACGGGCGTTTTGCTCTTCCAGGTCGACGCCAAGGGCGCCGAGGCTGAGGCGACCGCCGCCGAGGTGACCAAGGTCCTCAAGGACAAGCCGGTCCTGGGCCTCTGGGCCCGCGAAGGCGTGCCGACCGAGCCCGAAGGCCCGTCGGTCGCCTGCCGCATCCGCATCGAGGGCAAGGAAGCGACCGTCCAGGTCGCGTCCAGCAACAGCACGGCCGAGTCGTGGGTCCCCTTCGGCAAGTTCACCCTGCCGATCACCGAGAAGGACGGCAAGGTCGACTCCGCCGCGTTCGCCGACGAGCTGGCCGGCGGCGTCCTCAACCGCCTGGTCCGCACCCAGCTCTCCAAGGGCGACCGGGTGAAGGGCAAGCCGACCTTCAAGGTCCGCATCGACAACGCCTCGCCGCTGGTCCTCAACGGCCTGGCGATCGCGGGCCTCGAGAAGGGCGACGACCAGCCCAAGGAACTGTCCGGCATCAGCATCTCGCCGCGGCGGAGCATGACCGTCCCCGCGACCGAGGAAGTCGTCAAGGAGCTGGGCCTGAAGAAGGGCGTCCGCGTCACGGCCGCCGACCTCAGCGGGCTTTGATCCCGATCGACGATCGCTGAACGACCGATCGCCGACCGCCCGCCGTGGACCTCGCGTCCCCGGCGGGCGGTTCGCATTCCGGGCGGGCGAATCTCAGGTGTTCATGAACAGGATGTACAACCGGTTCGCCTTCCGATCGACCCAGATCCGGTAGTACGAGCCGTCGTTGGGGTCGGGGTCGCGATAGTACAGCTCGGGCAGCTTCTCGATCGCCTCCTGGTCCCACCAGGAGAAGGGGCCGGGGGCCGCGATTCGTCCGAATTCCACGCCCTTCGCGGCGGGTTTGAGGCCGGCGTTGGCGATGAGCGCGTCGAGGAAGGGCTTCTCGGCGGGCGACAGGACCCAGAGGAACTGGGGGTCCTTGTAGGAGTCGCTGTAGTAATGCAGGACCGTAACGCCCTTCGGGAGCGGCGTCTTGTAGGTCCGCTCCAACGACTCGCCGGGGGGCGTGTAGCACCCCGAGACGCCGAGGGCGAGGAGGGCGAGGATCGCGGCCGCGATCGAGACGCGAGGCGGGAAGCACATGCTCCGGGCTCCTCCGGGACGCGGGGCGACGGGTCTCCGAAGGACCGAGTCTACGGCCGGTCGGCTCGCGACTGCAATCGCCAGCCCTCGCCCTCGGGGGGCGCCAGGTCGAGGCACGACCCGGGATGGATCGCCGCCGCCGCGATCCGCAGGCTTGTCTCCAGCCGGGGGCCCGGCCGCGAGAAGAAGGCCGAGCCGTCGATCACCGCGACCCGGCCCTCGCGGACCGCCGGCAGGCCCCGCCATTCGGGACGGTCGGCGACGGCCATCAGCTCGTGCTCGGCGCGGCCGAGCGGGAACCCGCAGGGCGAGAGCAGGACGACGTCGGGACGGGCCGCGGCGACCTCGTCCCAGGCGACCCGGCGCGAGGCTTCGCCGGCCGCGCCGATCACCTCGACGCCCCCCGCCAGTGCCACGATCTCGGGGTTCCAGTGGCCGGAACTGAACGGCGGGTCGGTCCATTCGAGCAGCAGGACGCGAGGCTTCGGCCGGTCCGGCCCGAGTCGGTCGGCGATCGTCCGGGCCGTCGCCTCGAAGCCGGCGACGAGCGCCTCGGCCTCTTCGCGACGGTCGATCAGCTCGCCGACCCGGCGGAACATGGCGAAGACCCCGGCGAGCGACCGCGGGTCGACGCTCTCGACCTGCGGATCTCCGGGCAGCCGCGCCGCGGATCGGCGGACGACGGCCTCGTTGACGGCGCAGACGTCGCATTGCTCCTGCGTCAGGATCAGGTCGGGGGCGGCGGCGGCGAGCCGAACCTCGTCGAGCGTGTACAGGCCGCCCTGTTGCGACGCGACCATCGCGTCGATCGCGGCGCTCGAGGCGTCGGTCGGGATCGCGCTCCGCGTCAGCCAGGGGAGCGTCTCGACGCCCTCGGGAAAGTCGCACTCGTGGGTCACGCCCACGAGGTCCGCGCGACGGCCCAGGGCGCAGACGAGTTCCGTGAGCGAGGGGAGCAGGCTGACGATCCGCATGGCTGGTCTTCTTCGGCTATTTGAACGTGAACGTGAGCTTCAGCAAGACGCCGTTGAGCTTGGTCTTCCCCTCGGCGTCCTTGTCGTACCAGATCACGGCCGTCCCCGTGCCGGGCAGGCCGACGACGCCCAGCGGGAACGTCGGCGATTCAAGCCGCGTGCCGGGGATTTTGAGGGCCTTGTCCTGCTGCTCGCTGGCGATGCTCTCCATCCGGTCCATCAGGTAGGCCTGGGTGAACCTGGAGAGCTGATCCAGGTCGAGCCTGAGGAGCGAGCCGGTCTCGGGCTTGCAGAGCTTGCGGATCTCCTGCTTGACGACGAACCCCGGGCTCAGGTCGTACGCCAGGCCGGCGCCGGCGGGGATCGGCCGGAGCCCCTGGGTCTCCGCGAGCTTGTTCAGTCCGGCGCTCAGGATCCCGCCGGTGATGTCGCACTTGCCCATCGCCGCATCCTCCCTCGATCGAAGTGGTGCTCTCCCGGGCCGTTTCCTCCCCGCGACTTCGAGGCCGTCTCGTCGTCTAGAAAACGGCGCGGGCCGGCTCCGTGACGGCGCGAGACTCAGCTTGGTCGCGAGGTCGTACCGTCACGCCCGGTCGGCGGGCGTCACTTCGGCGGCTTGACCTTCGTGGTGGGGCCGACGGAGACGATGGTCATGGGCCAGAGGGGCCATTCGCGGACGAGGCGGCGGACCTGGTCGAGCGAGACCTTGGAGAAAGACTCCAGCTCGTGCTCGACGGGCAGGTAGGCGCGGCGGTAGACCCAGTGGAAGCCCAGCGAGGCCAGCCGGCCCATGGGCCGCTCGCTGCGGAGGACCGAGCGGGCGAGCACCTTGTTCTTGGCCTGGCTCAGCTCGGCCTCGGTGACGCCTTGCTCCATCACGCCGCGGTAGACCTTGGCGACCCGGGCGAGGTTGGCCTGGACGTCCCCGGGCTCGCACGAGAGGAACGAGTAGAAGCCGCCGGCCTGGTTGTAGTCCTGGTAGCTCATCTCGGCGCCGTCGGCGTAGCCGGGGTCGATCAGGGCCCAGTAGAGCTGCGAGCTGGTGTGGTCGCCCAGGATCGTCGCCAGCAGGTGCGCGGCGTAGCGATCCTCGCTCTCCAGCGGGGGCCCGTCGCTGACGCCGACGACCGTCTGCTGCTGGTCCTCCTCGCGGAGGATGGCCTCGAACGCGCGGCAGCCCTGGACGGGGTCGGCGCGGCGGGTGGGGTGGTCGCCGGTCCAGGCCCGGCAGTGGTCGGCGGCCAGGCCGACGAGCTGGTCCCAGTCGCCCTTGCCGGCGAAGCCCAGGACGATGTTGGCGGGGCTGTAGCGGCTGGCGAAGTAGGCCCGCATGTCCTCGGCCTTCATCGCGGTGATCGAGTCGACCGTCCCGAGGATGCTGTTCCCCAGCGGGTGCTTGCCGAAGTGGGCGGCCTTGGCGGCCTCGTAGGCGACCGACATGGGGTTGTCGAGGTACATCCGGATCTCTTCGATGATGACCTTCTTCTCGGTCTCGAAGTCGTCCTCGCGGAGGGTGGGGCGGAGGATGTCGGCCAGGACGTCGAAGGCCCTGGGCAGGTACTCGGGCAGGCAGGTGAAGTGGTAGAAGGTGTCTTCCTCGGACGTCTGCGCGTTGTGCTTGGCGCCGACCCGGTCGAAGTCCTTGTTGACGGTCAGGGCGTCGCGGCGGGCGGTCCCCTTGAACGTCATGTGCTCCAGGAAGTGCGAGACGCCGGCCAGCTCGGGCGTCTCGTCGCGGCTGCCCGCCTTGACGAAGAACCCGGCGGCGATCGAGTGCGCGTCGTCGTTCAGCTCGGCGATGACTTCCAGGCCGTTGTCGAGCGTCGTGTGGTGGAATCGCATCGGGTCGGGTCTCCGCCTCTCCCGTTCAGGACGGGATGTTGACGTCCAGGGGGGTCGGGCCGAGCGTCAGGATGGTCAGGTCTTCGAGGTTCAGGAGCGTCCTGGCGTAGTCGGAGACCGACTCGGGGGTCAGGGCGTCGAGCTCGCGGGCGATCTCGTCGAGCGTGCGGACCCGGCCGAGGAAGTACCAGTCGGAGGCCAAGGCGTTCGACCGGCTCATGCTCGACTCCTGGGCCATGATGAGCGAGCTCTTGAGGCCCGCGCGCATGGTCTCCAGCTCCTCGAAGTCGACGCCCCCGACCGCCAGGCGGCGGAACTCGGCGAGCATGACGTCGAGGGTCTCCTGGGCCCGCTCGGTCGAGGTGCCGGCGTAGCTGAGCATGGCCCCCCGCTCGCGCTGGCCCTCGTAGCTGGCGTAGACCGAGTAGCAGAGCCCGCGCTTCTCGCGGACCTCGGTGAAGAGCCGGGCGGACGAGTAGCCGCCGAGGATGGCGACGGCGGCCCGGGCGCGGTAGTAGTCGTCGCCGGCGACGGTCGCGGCGGGCGCGGCCATGGCGATCTGGATCTGCTGGGTCTCGCGCGTGATGTGGTCGAGCCGCGGGCCGGCCGGGCGCTCGACGAGCCGGGGCTCGGGGCGCGACTTCCAGCCGCCGAACAGGCCGTCGACGGCGTCGCGCAGGCGGGGCCAGTCGATCGCGCCGGCGACGCCCAGGATCGCGCCGTTGGGCCGGTAGGCGGCCTCGTGGAAGGCCCGCAGCTTGGCCGGCGTGATCCGGGCGACGTCCTCGGCCGAGCCCGGCGAGGGCCGGCCCCAGGGCTCGGGGAAGTGCCGCTTGCGAAGCTCGTAGATGACCTTCGAGCCGGGGTCGTCCTCCAGGCTCCTCAGGTTCTGCAGGCAGAGGGCGCGGATCGGCTCCACCTCCTGCTCGTCGAGCCGGGGCCGCTGCACGACGTCGGCGATGATCTCCAGGGCGGGGATCAGGTTGGCGCCCAGGGTGGCCGCGGCGTAGCTGGTGTGCAGCGTCTGCGCGCTCTCGGAGTGGCTGACGCCCAGGTTGTCGAGCGCGTTGAGCAGCTCGCGGCTGTCGCGGGGGCCCGCGCCGCGCATCAGCCATTCGCAGGCCATGCTGGCCGCGCCGCCGCCGGAGTCGAGCCCCTCGGCCGCCTCGTAGGCCGCGCCGGCGGGGATGAGCAGGGTGAACGAGGCCGACTGGACGCCGGGCATCGCCTCGGCGACGAGCACCAGGCCGTTGGGGTACTCGTGCTGCTGGATCGTCGCGGTTGGCGCCGGCACGGCGTTCCCTCGATTCCGGACGACGCCCCCCGCCTCCTGCGGACGCCGGGCGTCGCTCCGTCCTGATGTTGGAATGTCCCGGCCGGGGGCCGATCCCCCGACGCGACTCCGCGCGGCGACGACGTCCCCGGGCCCCCTCGCATGGGCCTCTCCGAGGATACCCGGACTGGACCCGAGGCGGAAGCATGCTCCCGCGCGACGGCCTCAGCCGTCCACGGCCTTGTACAGGGTCTTCGCCTTGCGGAAGCCCAGGGCGCGGTAGAGCTGCACGGCCGAGCGGTTCTCGGCGGTCACCTCGAGGTACGCGCGGCGGAGGCCCGCCTGGTGGAAGCCCCAGAGCGCGCGGTTGACCAGCGCCCGGCCCAGGCCCAGGCCGCGGTAGGCCGGCAGCACCCCGACGTTCTGGATCGCGCCGATGGGGCCGTAGTCGATGACCCCCTGGATCGTCCCCACGTAGCCGTCGGGGCAGGCGATGAGCCAGGTCGACGCCGGCAGGAAGCCCGGCTTGCGGCGGATCTCGCGCATCAGCCGCAGGCAGCCCTGGCGGTCGCCCAGGCAGGGGAAGACCGCCGCGTCGATCGCGTCGCGGAAGCTCTGGTACTTCACCTCGGCGTGATCGGGCAGCAGGGCCTCGTCCCAGGGCGACCAGAAATAGTGGCCGGGCAGCGGCGGCGACAGGTTCGACCCGTCGAGGTCCATCTCCATGCGCAGGCGTTTGTAGTACGTGATGGCCATGTGAAGCCCGAGAATCCGCCGGCCCTCGCGACGCGACCCGGACGCCCGGGCCCGAATCGGCCGCCCACGACGAGCCATTCTAGGTGCCGCGTCGGGGGCGGTCAATCAAAGCCGGCGAGGCGGCCGCGAGACTCCGGTCAGCCGACGGCCGCGGGCGTCTCGGCGGCGGTCGCGATCAGGAATCCGTTGACCACCGCGGCGATCCGGACCGCCTGGTGGACGCGGTCCTCGGTGTAGCCCTCGGCGAGCAGGCTCTGCTCGTGGGCCTTGATGCACATCTCGCAGCCGGCCAGCACGGCGCAGGCCATCGAGGCCAGCTCGAACAGGCCCTTGGTCGTCGCCGGCTTGCCCATCCGGCTCATCCGCAGGCCGGCCTGGCGCTGCGAGTAGCTGGGCTTGCCGATCATGTGGCGGAAGCGGTAGTAGACCGTGTTCATCCCCATGATCGCGGCCGAGGCGCGGGCGTCGGCGATCGCCGCGGGCGTCAGGTGGTCGGCCCCGGCGGTCGTCAGGGCCTCGACCAGCTCGCCGGCCCGCAGGAAGTACGCCGACGCCAGCGCCACGGCCCAGCGCTCGACGGGCAGCAGGTCGCCGGAGTCCAGCACGTTCCCCAGGTTCAGCCTCAGGTCCTTGGTGTCGTCGCCGAGCAGGGACTTCAAATCGTCGAGGGATCGCATGTCGGTTCGATGCTCCGATGGGGGAGGGCGGCCGGCGGGGCGGGTTCCGGCCCCGCCGGCGAGGCTTCGCGGCGGGGGTCAGGCCTGGATGGTGGCCTCGCCCTTCTTCCAGTTGCAGGGGCAGAGCTCGTCGGACTGCACGGCGTCCAGCACGCGGATGACCTCGTCGACGTTGCGGCCGACGTTGCCGTTGTAGGCCGCCGCCCACTGGATGACGCCGTTGGGGTCGACCAGGAACGTCGCGCGGTTGGCGTAGCCCTCGACCGGGTCGCAGATCCCCAGCGCCGGCGCGAGCTTCTGCGCGGCGATCAGCGGGTAGCCCAGGTCGTGCAGGTCGTCGTGGTCCTTGCACCAGGCCAGGTGCGAGAACTCGTTGTCGGTGCTGCCGCCCACCACCTCGGCGTCGCGGTCCTTGAAGTCCTCGAGCCGGCGGCTGAACTCGACCAGCTCGGTCGGGCAGACGAACGTGAAATCCTTGGGGTAGAAGAAGTAGACCACCCACTTGCCCTGGAACTGCTCGCTGCTGAGCGTCAGCAGGGCCTCCGGTCCGCTGCCCAGGCTCGCCTTCACCGTGAATTCCGGGAACTTGTCGCCGACGGTCAACATTTCGAGGGGTCTCCAAAAGGGGTGGGATTTCGGGCGTCCCGCTGGCGGGGACGGGCTTCGGGAGCGGGGTTTCGAGGCCGAAATTCGGCGACGAATCAGCGACTGCGGGCCGAGAGCGTCCTCGGCGGCCGCCGGCTCGTCCGTCCGGCCTACTCGTCATGTTAAGGGTTCCGCCCTATAATTCAATAAGTCGAATCGCTATAGACGCCATAAGGATTGATTATGGAAATCCAGCAGCTCCGGATGTTCCTGAAAGTCGCCGAGCAGGCGAGTTTCACGAAGGCCGCGCGCGACTGCGGGGTGAGCCAGCCGGCGATCAGCCAGCAGGTCGCGAAGCTGGAGACGACGCTGGGGCGGCCCCTGTTCGAACGCCAGGGGAGGCAGGTGGCCCTGACCGAGGCGGGCGAGATGTTGCGGCGGCGGGCCTTGCAGATCGTCTCGCTCGTGGACGACACGGCGCGGCTGCTCCGCGACGACGGCGAGACGGGCAAGATCGTGGTCTCGGCGATCCCGACGATCGCCCCCTACCTGATGCCGGGCCTGCTCGACGCCTTCCACGGCGGCCATCCCCAGGCGAGGCTCGAAGTGAACGAGGAGGTGACCGACGTCATCCTCAGGCGCTGCGCCCTGGGGGAGATCGACGTCGGCGTTTTGGCGCTGCCGGCCTCGCGCGGGTATCTGCGGTTCGAGACCCTGTTCGAGGAGGAGCTGCTGCTGGTGACGGCGGCCGACCACCCGCTCGTCGGCCGCGGGCGGGTCGAGCTGGACGACCTCCGCGACCTGCCGTTCGTCCTTTTGGACGAGGCGCATTGCCTGTCGGACGACATCCGGGGGTTCTGCCGCCGCCGCCTCTTCCAGCCCGTGACGACGGGCCGCGTCAGCCAGCTCGCGACGGTCCAGGAGCTGGTGGCGCAGGGCTTCGGGATCTCGCTCATCCCCGAGATGGCCGTCCGCCCCGACCCCGACGCCCGCCTTCGCTACCGCTCGCTCGACGGCGAGAAGCCGTTCCGCACCGTCACCGCCTGCTGGAACCCCGACCGCTACCAGTCGCGGCTGATGCTCAGCTTCCTGGAGACGGTGAAGCACGGCCGCGACCGAAACCGCCGCTCGGGCGGCGCGGTCGCGGCCGGCGACGGGCTCAGGCCGAGCCCTTCAGCGACGCCATGTCGATGACGAACCGATACCGCACGTCCCCCTTGAGCAGGCGGTCGTAGGCGGACTCGACGTCCTGGATCTCGATGAGTTCGACGTCGCAGGTGATGCCGCGATCCGCGCAGAAGTCGAGCATCTCCTGGGTCTCGGGGATGCCGCCGATGGCCGAGCCGGCGAAGTTGCGGCGGGGCAGGATCAGGTTGAACGCCGCGACGGGCAGGGGGTGCTCCGGGGCGCCGACGAGGGTCAGGGTGCCGTCGAGCTTCAGGAGCTGCAGGTAGGCGTTGATGTCGTGCTGGGCCGAGACGCAGTCGAGGATGAAGTCGAAGCTGCGCGCCTGCGCGGCCATCGCGTCGGGGTCCTTCGAGACGACCACCTCGGCCGCTCCGAAGCGTTTGGCGTCCTCGGCCTTCTCGGGCGAGGTCGTGAACAGGACGACGTGCGCCCCGAAGGCGTGCGCGAGCTTCACCCCCATGTGGCCGAGCCCGCCCAGGCCGACGACGCCCACCTTCTGGCCGGGTCCGACCTTCCAGTGCCGCAAGGGCGAATACGTCGTGATCCCCGCGCAGAGCAGGGGGGCGGTCGCGGCCAGGTCCTTCACCTTGTCGGAGATCTTCAGGACGAACGCCTCGTCGACGACGACGTTCTCGGAATAGCCGCCGTAGGTGATGCTGCCGAGGTGCTCGTCGGGGCTGTTGTAGGTGAAGATCGTCCCGCCGACGTCGCAGTATTGCTCGAACCCCGCCCGGCAGCTCGGGCAGGTGCGGCACGAGTCGACCATGCAGCCGACGGCGGCCAGGTCCCCCTCCTTGAACTTCTTCACCGCCGAGCCGACCTTCGCGACCCGGCCCAGGATCTCGTGGCCCGGCACGCACGGGTAGACCGTGTTGCCCCACTCGTTGCGGACCTGGTGCAGGTCGGAGTGGCATACGCCGCAGTAGAGGATGTCGATGACGACGTCGGTCGGCAGGGGGTCGCGACGGTTCAGCGAGAAGGGCGAGAGGGGGGAATCGGCGGAGCGCGTGGCGAAGGCTTTGGTGCTCATTCGGGGGATCCTGGGCCGGAGGGCGACGCCCCGTCGCGATGGGACGCGCGGGGCTGCGGGCTGCGGGAGCCCGTTTCAGACCGCATTGTAAGAGCCCGCGGCCCCGAGTCAAAGCGACCCGACGTCGACGACGGCGAGGCCCTCGTCGGTCAGCTCGAGCACGATCGGCCGATTCGCGGGCCGATAATCCTCGCCCAGGTACGAGGCGTTCGCGAACGTCGTCGGGCCGATCCGGTAGACGCCGTAGCCCGAATGGATGTGGCCCGCGACGGCCAGGCGGGGCCGCACCGACTCGATCCGCCGCAAGAGGCTCGGCGACCCGACGGGTCCCCGCGGCGTGGGGTCGCCGTGGCCGAACGGCGGGCCGTGCAGGAGGAGCACGTCGGTCCCTCCGGGGATCAGGTCCCACTTCGCGGCCAGGTCCTCCTCGTCGAGGTTGAACGCCCAGTCGAAGAACGTCGGCTGCCACGGCGAGCCCCAGATCGCGAGCCCGCCGCAGGTCGTCCCCGAGTCTTGCAGATACGTCCAGCGCAGGGGGACGTCGAAGGTCGCCGCGCCCTCCTGGAAGACGAAATCGTGGTTGCCCGCCACCCCCACGACGGTCGTCTTCGCCGGCAGCCCCTCCAGCCAGGCCCGGAAGCTCGCGTCGAGCCAGCGGCGGCCCCGTTCCGGCCGGTGGGCCCGCAGCGGCACGAGGTCGCCGGCGAGCAGGAGGAGGTCGCAGTCGGGGATGACGGGGAGGTGGCCGTGCAGGTCGGCGGTGCAGCAGATCCTCATGTCGTCGCCTTCCTCGTCGTCCGTCTCGAACGGCGTTTCGAGATTGCGGCCGAGGCGGGGCCCCCCGGCGGGACCACGTCGCGTCGCCGCCGGAGGCCCCGGCGACCCGACCGCGGGGGAGGCTCGGCCGCGACCATGGTCACCGCGAGGCGTCGCGTCCGGGGGGCCGGGCGGGCGGCCCGTCCGGCCTGGTCGGACGGGCCTCGACGCGGCTCCAGAAGGCGTCGTCGACGGCGGGCTCGAATTCCTTGAGCCGCGCCTTCATGCGGGCGACCTTCCGGGCCAGGATCGGATCGAGCCCGGCGCGGCGGGCGACCTCGCGGGGGGCGACGAGCAGGCGGGCGAAGACCTCGGCCTTGTCCTCCTCGACGCCGGCCGTGGCGTAGGTCGTGAGGAACCCGGGGTGCTTGTCGGTGAAGAGCGAGCCGAGGGCGTCGCCCTGCACGTCCTTCCCGCCGGGCCCGTAGCGGAACCCGGGCGGGTTGAGGGCGGCCCAGGCGTCGTCGCGGTAGACCTCGCCGTCGTCGCGGTAGTCGACCAGGTGGAAGAACTCGTGGTGGATCGCCGTGCGCTGATACGTCGGGCTGTAGTCGCCCCGGGCGACGTCCAGGTAGAGGGCGTCGTGCCAGAAGTCGGGGATCGCCCCGCGGAGCTGGCCGTCGAACGCCAGGCCGGACCCGAGGACGACCCGCTTGAGCCTCGACCGCCGCACGAGGGCCGGCGGATAGACGGCGAACTCCTCGGCGAAGAGCGCGGCGAACCGGGCCGTCGCGTCGCCGCTCGGCCGGGCCGTGATCGGCCCGAACGGGGTCTCGACGCGGAGGTCGGCGGTCCGGCCGACGACCTCGATCCCGGCCGCGGCGGCCAGGCGGTCGAGGCCCTGGCCCGTGATCGGGGCCTCGCCCTCCGCGACGGCCGCGGCGGCCCCCGACGAGGCCAGGACGGCGAGCAGGAAGATCATCGATCGCATGGCCGGTCCCTCGGGATCCTGGGCGGCGCGTCGCCGCCCTCGCTTCGAATGTAACTCACCCGCCGGCCCGGGGGGAACTCGGCCCGGCCCGTCGCTTCGGGCGGCCTCGCGAAATCAGGGAAGACGTCGCGACCCCGGGGCGGGTACGATGATCCGCTTCGATCGGCCGTCGGGCCGTCCCGGTTCGTCCCCAGAGATAAGGGCGTCGCGTCGCTATGAGGGCTGGAATCGTCGGTCTGCCGAACGTGGGCAAGAGTACGCTTTTCAACGCGCTGACCAGCTCCAAGGCGGCCCAGAGCGCGAATTACCCCTTCTGCACCATCGAGCCGAACGAGGGCGTCGTCAGCGTCCCCGACGGCCGGCTGGAGCGGATCAGCCGCTACATCGTCCCCAAGAAGCTCGTCCCCGCGGCGCTCCGCCTGTTGGACATCGCCGGGATCGTCAAGGGCGCCAGCGAGGGCGAGGGCCTGGGCAACAAGTTCCTCAGCCACATCCGCGAGGTCGAGGCGATCCTCCAGGTCGTCCGCTGCTTCGAGGATCCCGACGTCGTCCACGTCGCCGGCGTGGTCGACCCGATGTCGGACGTCGAGACCGTCGAGATCGAGCTGATGCTGGCCGACCTCCAGACCCTGGAGAACGCCCTGCCCAAGGCCGAGCGCACGGCCAAGAGCGGCGACAAGGAGGCCAAGCTCCGCGTCGAGGCGATCAAGAAGAGCCTCGAACACCTGGGCAAGGACCAGCCGCTGCGGACCCTGACGCTCGATCCGCCCGAGGCCGAGGCGATCTCCAGCTTCGGCCTCATGACCGCCAAGCCGATCCTCTACGTCGCCAACGTCGACGAGAACGACCTGCACGGCGAGGGCCCGCTGGCGCAGAAGGTCCGCGCCCGGGCCAAGGAGATCGGCGCGGGGGTCGTGGCGGTCTGCGCCAAGCTCGAGGCCGAGATCGCCGAGCTGGACGAGGCCGACCGCCTGGAGATGCTCCACTCCTCCGGCCTCGACGAGCCCGCCCTGGCCGTCCTGGCGCGCGAGGCCTACCGGATCCTGGGCCTCCAGAGCTACTTCACCGCCGGCGAGAAGGAGGTCCGCGCCTGGACCATCCCCATCGGCGCCACCGCCCCCCAGGGGGCCGGCGTGATCCACACCGACTTCGAGAAGGGCTTCATCCGGGCCGAGGTCTACACCCTCGACGACCTGGAGACCTACAAGTCCGAGAAGGAGATCCGCGCCGCCGGCAAGCTCCGCGTCGAGGGCAAGGCCTACGTCATGCAGGACGGCGACATCTGCCACTTCCTGTTCAATTGATCCGACCTTGATAACGGACCCGGGGCGAGGGACGCCGGCCGGCGGCCCCGCCCCGCGAGCCTGCGCGGAGGCCGGCTTCGATCGGGTCCGGTTGGGTTCGTCGGCCGCCAGTCGGGCGGGCGAACCGTCGTCGGAACACCTTATATTTCCGAAACTTGCGCCCGGACCGGCCAGACGCCGATTGGGTTCGATCGTTCAAATCGCATCATCGTTTTCGTGGCCTCCGCGGGCGAGGGACGTCGGCCGCACGGCGAAGGCCCCCTCGGCGCGCGACGGCCCCCAAGAGAGCATGCTCACGTTTGCGACTTGCGTACGAGGAATCCGACGACTTCGTCCTTCTCCCCTCGTGGGAGAAGAAGGATCCGCCCGGGGGATGCTGGGGCGTGGGCTCGTCAGGGCCTATCAGCCGGCCTATTCCACGAGCCAAGCCGGCACGATGGACAGGGAGGCTAGGAGATCGTCGTCCGTCTGGAGGCTGCCGACGACCTCTCGGAGTACGATGATTACAGCCTGCTCGGTCAATTCCTGCGAGGCTGTCAGGGCCTCATGAAGCCGGTCGACGAACTGATCGTACTCGTCGAATTGCTGCGGGCCGGCGGCCGTCAGGTGACGACCCAGACGGCCGCCATCGGGCAGGGAATAACCGTAGAGTTCGAAGCGGTCGGCGTGGATGACGAACGGCGGCGGGCCGCCGGGAGGTGTGAGCCATCGGCCGAACAGATCGCCCATGGACCAGAGGTCCGACCACTCGATGAAATGGACGACCGGTGGAAAGAGCGAGTTGGCACGCAGCCGGTCGGCGAAGGCGTCCACCTGGACGCGGACGCTCGAAGGCCACTGATCGTTGGACCATTCTTCGGGCTCAGCGGTTTGGCGTGCAGCAGCCCACCCCTGCAGACGCCGTAAGATCACGTCCGCCGCGATGCCGCCGACTTTCGCGATCGTGATCCGTTGCGTCGCCAAAGTGGACCCGCCTCTCCGCCGTAGAGCTCCAACCGCGACACGTCGGCCTGCTGAGCCGAGCGCCGATCCTATCAAATTCGGCCTCCCTGATCGACGCTGACCGTCCTCATGCTGATGAGGCTCGGCGTCGTCGAGGAGGGCGGTTTTCGCTGGAGCGGGCATTCGGCTTCGCCGGAAGCCGCGCTCGATCCAGGGCCTCATCGTCCAGCCCGGCTCGGTACGTCCGATGACAGATTAAGATGGCGCGCCGGCCGGTAATGCCGCCGCCGGGCCGCCGAGCGATTGCAGACCTGGGGCGGGGGCCGCACAATATTCGGGCGGGCGGGGCGAAGGCCTGGAGTGGCGGGAGACGACGCGGCCTCGACATCGGTGGTCAATGCTGATCGAGCTGGAAGACCTGACCAAGACGTACGGGGCGGTGACGGCGCTGGCGGGGCTCACGCTCTCGCTCCCCGAGGGGGCCGTGGGGCTGCTCGGGCCCAACGGGGCGGGCAAGACGACGATGATCCGCAGCCTGCTGGGGCTCGTGCGGGTCGACTCGGGCCGGGGCCGCGTGCTGGGCATGGACATCGCCCATCAGGCCCTGGAGATCCGCCAGGCGATCGGCTTCGTGCCCGAGGACGAGTGCCTCTTCCCCGCCGTCACGGGCGTGCAGTTCGTCGGCTACGCGGGCGAGCTGGTCGGGATGTCGCCGCGCGACGCGATCCGCCGCTCGCACGAGGTCCTCGACTACGTCGGCCTGGGCGAGGCCCGCTACCGCCGCGTCGAGTCGTACTCGACCGGGATGAAGCAGCGGCTCAAGATCGCCTCGGGGATCGTCCACGACCCGAAGCTCCTGATCCTCGACGAGCCGACCAACGGCATGGACCCGGCCGGCCGCGAGGAGATCCTCGCCCTCTGCCGCGACCTCTCGCGGTCCAAGGGGATGAACCTGCTCGTCTGCAGCCACCTGCTGCCGGACGTCGAGGCGGTCTGCGAGTACATCGTCGTCATCGGCCGGGGCAAGCTCCTGGCCGAGGGCCGGCTCGAAGAGTTGAAGAAGCCCCACACCAACGAGTACGAACTGCGGGTCCGCGGCGACCACGACCGGTTCGCCGGCCTGCTGGCCGGCCGCGGCGTGAGGGCCGAGGCGGTCGACGGCCACCTGCGGGTCGCCCTGCCGGAAGGCGCGGGGGTGGCGACGCTCTGGGAGGCGGCCGAGGAGGCCTCCGAGCAGATCCGCCTGCTGCGGCCGCGCCGGAGCACGCTGGAAGAGGTCTTCATGCAGGCCGTCGGGGGGGCGAGCTGATGCCGATCCTGGATCAAGGCTACCAGCACTGGGACGGCCGGCTCGCCGGCCACGCCTTGCGCTGGCTGACGATCACGCGCCAGGGGGTCCGGGCCCAGCTCAAGAACCGCTGGCTGATCACGACGCTGGTCGGGGCCCTCGCCCCCGCGCTGGTGCTGGCGGCCTTCCTGATCCTCTGGGGGCTGTTCGAGCAGAAGTCGGCGATCCTGACGCCGATCCTCTTCCTCTTCCAGGGCCTTCCCGAGGAGATCAAGGCCGGGCCGAAGGCGTTCCGCACGACGTTCTGGACGCTCGCCTACGCCCAGTTCTTCCAGGTCCAGCTCTTCTTCAGCTTCCTGCTGGTGATGATCGTGGGCCCGGACCTGATCAGCCAGGACCTGCGGTTCAACGCGCTGCCGCTGTACCTCTCGCGGCCGCTGCGGCGGGTCGACTACTTCCTGGGGAAGTTCGGCGTGATCGCCGCGTTCCTGCTGGCGGTGACGCTGGTCCCGGCGGTGCTGGCGTACCTGATCGGGCTGGCCTTCAGCCTCGACCCGGCGATGCTCCGCGACACCTGGCGGGTGCTGGCGGCGTCGGTGGCGATCAGCCTGATCGTGACGGCCTCGACGGGCCTGCTGATGCTGGCCTTCTCGTCGCTCTCGCGGAACTCCCGATACGTGACGGCGATGTGGGTCGGCGTCTGGATGCTCGGCGGCGCCGCGTCCGACGCGCTGCGGTCGGCCGTCGGAAGCGAGTGGGCCCCGCTGGCGTCGTACTCGGCCGACCTCGTCTCGGTGGGCGACGCCCTCTTCGACACCGACGCCGAATGGACCCGCCTGACCGGGCTGTTCCGGGCCGGCCAGGACGCCGTTCTCAACGGCCCCGGGGGCGGCTCGCGGGGACGTCCCCGGATGTTCCCCTTCCCATTCGGCCCCCGCCGGCCGCGGATCGATCCACCACCGCCCCCGCCCGACGCGCCGACGCCGCCGGGCCTTGAGAACGATTCGAAATCGCGACGCCCCGACTGGAGATGGTCGGCCGCCGTGCTGGCGGGCCTGGGCGTGGCGTCGGTGGTCGTCCTGTCCACGCGGGTCCGCTCGCTCGATCGACTGAAGTAAAGAGGGAGACGACCCGCGATGAGCCCGACGGAGGCGCCCGAAAAGCCGGCGGTGGTCGAGTTCCGATCGACCTCGAAGTGGTACGGCCAGGTGATCGGGGTGAACAACCTTTCGCTGCGGATCGGCCCCGGCGTGACGGGGCTGCTCGGCCCCAACGGCGCGGGGAAGAGCACGCTGCTGCAACTGGCGACCGGCCAGCTCCGCCCCAGCCAGGGGGAGGTCCGGGTGCTGGGCGTCCGGCCCTGGAGCAACGCCGGGCTCAACCGCTACATCGGCCTCTGCCCCGAGCAGGACGCGATGTTCGAGTGGATGACCGGCCGCGGCTTCCTCCGCGCCTGCGGCTCGCTCGCCGGCCTGGGCCGCAAGGCCGCGCGTCAGGCGGCCGACCGGGTCCTCGAACAGGTCAAGATGACGGCCGCCGCCGACCGCCCGGTCCGGGGCTATTCCAAGGGCATGCGGCAGCGCACGAAGCTCGCCCAGGCGCTCATCCACGACCCCCAGGTCCTGTTCCTCGACGAGCCCCTGACGGGCACCGACCCCGTGGCGCGGCACGAGCTGATGGAGCTGGTCGCGGGCCTCGCCAAGCAGGGGCGGACGATCCTGGTCTCCAGCCACGTCTTGTACGAGGTCCAGACGCTGACGTCGCAGATCGTGCTGATGAACCGGGGCCGGCTCGTCGCGTTCGGCGACGTCCGCCAGATCCGCGACCTGATCGACGCCCACCCCCACCGGATCGTCCTCAAAGGGCCCGACCGCCGGGCGCTGGCCGCCAAGCTCGTGCGCTGGGACGACGTCGAGGGGGTCGAGCTGCCCCGCGACGAACGCTCCATCGTCGTCGAGACCCGCGCGCCCGACCGCTTCTACCAGCGCCTGCCCCAGCTCGCCCGCGAGGCCGACGCCCCCATCGAGGAGATCTACTCCGACGACGACAACCTGGAATCCGTCTTCAAGTACCTGGTGAATCCGTGAGTCTCGCGTCCGCCGCTACGAGCCCTTCACCGGCGCTGGAGGAAATGGGGGAGGGTCGCTTCCAAAACGACGCCGTCGATCGGCGCTTCGGAGATAGGCCTGTTGCGGAGCCAGGCCCGGAAGACGCCGATGATCCAGACCACGGACCAGACGATCGCCGGAATGATCAAGCCGAAGACGGTTTCTCGGATGTTCGAGTGCTTGAGTCGGGCGACGAGGAGGGCGGCGATCACGACCACCGCCATCAACCAGCCGATGCTGCGAAACCGGGCCGACGGTCGAGGCTTGGCGCCGCCTCCCGCCGACTCGACCTGACGGATTCGGTCTGCGTCCATGGCTTCGACTTTCGTGAGAGGGTGAACGTCCCTCGGGGACCCTGCGGGATGTACGACGAGGCGGCGACGACGTATTCGTCGCATCTCGTTCCCTGATTGGCAACGATCTGCGTCCATTTTGCGGCCAGGAACGACGACCCGAGTGCAGGTTTCCGGAGAATCCATGAGCGCCGACGTCGCGACCTCCAAACCCGTCCCCGCCGCGCCGGCCCCCTGGGCCGAGCCGGTCGCCATCGCGAACCGGCCGTCGCTCGGGGCCCTGGCGACCGTGCTGCGGATCACGGTCGCCCGCCAGATGCGCGGCAAGCGGATCTGGACCTTCGTCGTGCTGTTCGCCGCGCCGATCGCGATCGCGTTGCTCGTGCGTCGCCATCAGGACCCATACGACCCGGCGGACAGCGAGCGGGCCCTGATCTTCGGCCTAATCCCCCAGGCGATCCTGCCGCTGGCGGCGCTGCTGTTCGCGTCGAGCCTGGTGCAGGACGACGTGGAGGAGCAGACCCTGACGTACTTCCTGATCCGGCCGATCCCGCGATGGGCGATCTACCTGGTGAAGGTCCTCGGGGCGACGCTCGTCACCTCGGCGCTGGCCGGCGTCTTCACGGCGGCCGCGATCGTCGCGGTGCGCTCGGGGACGCCGGAGACCGACGCCGCCTCCCTGCTGACGGAGTCCGGCGTGGTGGCGGGGCTGTCGGCCCTGGCCCTGGCGGCCTACGTCACGATCTTCAGCTTCCTGGGGCTGCTGACGCGCCGGGTGCTGGTGATCGGCGTAGCCTACATCCTGATCTTCGAGGGGGTGGTGTCGAGGATCCCGTTCCTCGTTCGGAACGGGACGATCCTGTACCACGTCCGGGTCCTGGCCGTGCGGCTGCTGGGGCTGGACGGCTCGCCCTGGTCGATCGACCTGGCGCTGGCGCCGAGCGTCGCGACCTCGCTCGCGTCCCTGCTGGGCGCGGCGGGGCTCTTCCTGGCCCTGGGGGCCTGGATCTTCAGCACGCGTGAATTCCGCGTGAAGACCCCCGAAGGGAGCTGACGGCCCCGCGTCCCGCCTCCTCCCGCGATTGGGAGGAGGACGCTGGGCGAGGGCCGGCGGACGGCACGGCTAACGTCACTTCAACATCACACGGCGACCAGGTCGCCTTCCGGCTCTTCGGCGTCGACCCCGGAGGATTCGAGTCCCTGGACCAGCGCCCCGAGCTGGAGCGCCAGCAGCCGATCTTCCGGCGTCGCGCCCCGGAGGAGGCTCAGGAAGGCCTCGGCCCCGATCATGACCGCCTTGGGCTTGCTGTGGATGGTCAGGACGTAGCGGCAATCGGGGTTTTCCAGGCTTTCGAGCACTTTCGGGAGGTCGCGGTGGAGTTCGCGGCTGCCAACGAAGCGAACACGAGACGGAGGCATCAGCATCCTCGGGGCCGTGGGCGGCCCAGTTGCTAACGGATTGAAGATCAGTGAGGCGGACGGACGGGAGCCGCCTCGGATCGTGGACGAAAGGTCTAGTTAAGATATCGGATCGAAGGGGGGGCCGTCAATCGGGGCCCGCTCGTTCCTACGTCGTCGCGGGCCGATTCGTTGGAGGAGTCTCCAACAAAGGTCCCGCGTCGGCCGTCACTCGGGACGGGCCGCGGCCTTGCCGGCGTCCGGCGCCGGGGCCGGGGCGGGGGCTTCGGGCTTCGGCTCCGGGGCGGTCGGCGGCGCGGCTTCGGGCGCGGGCCGGGGCTCGGGCATGCCGACCGGCGCGAAGACGTCGGCGAGGTCGGTGAACCGGCCGTACTTCTCGCGGAGCATCGCCTGGATGGCGAGCGCCTCTTTGGGTCGGCCGGACTGGATCGCGACGACGGCCCGGCCGACCTGATCCTCGACGAACGCGCGGCGGTCCTGGATCCGCTTCTCCAGCTCGTCGGCCCGCTTCCGGGCCAGGAGGGCCCAGCGGCGGTCGTCGGGGTCGTCCTCGGCGATCGTGCCGATCATCTCGCGCCAGTAACGCTCGGCGGCGACCTCGTCGCCCTCGGCCTCGGCCCGCGCGGCCAGGTTGTAGAACGCGGCGAACTGGCGCTCGCCGTTGGTCTGGGGCTGCGAGAACGGGGTCGGCGTCGGGCTCGCCAGCATCTTCGCCCGGCCCTCGGCCTCGTCCAGCTCGATCTGGTCGCGCCAGGCCTTCGTCCGCTCCCTGTACGGGTGGTCGGGGAAGCGCGAGTCGAGCGGGTCGATGTACTCGTCGCGGGCGGTGATCCAGTCGGCCCGCCGGGTCGACTCCATGAGCGGGACGGCGTGCTTGTAGAGGTATTCCTGGCCCGGCGGCCAGACCCAGTAGGCGATGAAGCCGCCGATCGCGAGCAGGCCCAGGACGAGGCCGCCGATCTCCAGGCGTTCGCGGCTGAACGGGCCGTCGCCCTCGCCGCCGGCGGCCGGGGCCTTGACGGTCCCCGAGGTCTTCCCCTTCTTCTTGCCGGCCGGCTTGGGCTTCGCCGGCCCCGCGCCCGCCCCGGCGCGGGTGGGGTTGGCGGCGTCGGTGCCGGCCCCGGGCCAGACCATCGCCACGGGCAGGTTCTTGTCGGCCTTGTCGCGCAGCTCCCGGAGGATCACGGCGACGGCCTCGGCGTCCCAGGGGCGTTCGGTCGGGCTCTTGGCCATCAGGGCGACGACCAGGTCGTCGAGGACCTTGGGGATCTCCTGGACCTTGGCGCCGGGGCGCGGGGCGGGCTCGTTGATGTGGCAGTGCATCAGGACGACGGCCGAGGCCCCGCTGAACGGCGGCTGGTTGACGAGCATCTGGTAGAGGAGCGCGCCCAGGGCGTAGAGGTCGGTCTTGTGGCTGACCGCCGGGGTGCCGCGGATCTGCTCGGGGGCCATGTAGGCGGCCGTGCCCAGGGTCCGCCCGGGGGCCGTGAGCGCCGTGCGGTCGAGGTCCTTGGCGATGCCGAAGTCGGTCAGCTTGATGCGGCCTTCGGGCGTGACCATCAGGTTCGACGGCTTGAGGTCGCGGTGCACCACCCCCTGCTGGTGGGCGTAGTGGAGGGCGTCGCAGATCTGGATCCCCAGGTCGACGGCCTCGCGCCAGGGGAGCTCGCCGCGGTCCTGCAGGACCTTGTCGAGGGTGGGGCCCTCGACGTACTCCATGGCGAAGTAGTACGTCCCGCGGAACCGGCCGGTGGCGAGCCAGCGGACGATGTTGGGGTGGCGGAACTGCTTGATGATCTCGGCTTCGCGGCTGAACCGCTGGAGCAGCTTGGCGTTCTCGGCGACCTCGCCCTGGACGATCTTGACGGCCGCCTTGCGGCCGGTCGTCTCGTGGGTCGCCTTGAAGACGATGCCCATGGCGCCCGAACCGAGCACCTCTTCGAGGCGGAACGAGCCGAGTTGTTCGCCGATGAAGCCCTGACTCATGTGGCCGATCCACCCTCGCCGACGCGCGGCGGCTGGGACGAGAGGGGGCGAGGGGGCCGCGGCGCGGGCCCCGGCCCCCTCGGCACGTGTTCGGGCCCGCCGCCGGGCGGGCCTTCTACTGGCAAGAGCGGCCGCCGGCCGCCGGCAGGTAGCTGCGCTGCACGTAGTCCATGACCATGCGATCGGCGTTGAACTTCCAGGCCAGGGTGCGGAAGGCGTCCTTCTGGCGGGCGATCCACTTCCGCGGCAGGCCGTCGGCGTCGCGGTCGTAGAAGATCGGCACGACCTGGTTCGTCAGCACGTCGATCAGCGAGGCGTGGTCGCGCTCGTCCTGGACCTGGATCGACGCGTGCGTCGTCCCGGCGCCGATCGCGAAGCCGTTGGTGCCATCATACGCCTCGGCCCACCAGCCGTCGAGGATCGAGAAGTTGAGCGCCCCGTTGAGCACGGCCTTCTCGCCCGAGGTCCCGCTGGCCTCCTGGGGCCGCCGGGGGTTGTTCAGCCAGACGTCGACCCCCTGCACCAGGTGGCGGGCGACGTTCATGTCGTAGTCCTCGACGAACACGATGTTGCTGCGGAAGCGGTCGTCCCAGGCGTTCTTGACGATGTACTGGATCAGCTCCTTGCCCATCCGGTCCTCGGGGTGGGCCTTGCCGGCGAAGACGAACTGGATCGGCCGCTGGGCGTTCTTGATGATGTCGACCATGCGGTCGATGTCCTGCAGCACCAGGCCGGCGCGCTTGTAGGTCGCGAACCGCCGGGCGAAGCCGATCGTCAGCGTGTTGGGGTCGAGGACGGTCGCGAACCGCTGGAAGTGCGAATCGGGCTCGTCCCGCTTCTTCGCCTGGGCGGCCAGCCGCGCCCGCACGAAGTTGATCAGGCGGGCCTTGAGGACCTGCTGCGTCTCCCACAGCTCGGCGTCGTCGACCTTGTCGATCGCGCTCCAGGTGTCGGCGTAGCGCTGGCGCTTGGGCCAGTCGACGCCGAGGTGGCGGTTGAACAGCATGGACATCTGCGGCGCCACCCAGGTCTGGACGTGGACGCCGTTGGTGATGTGGCCGATCGGCACCTGCTCTTCGGGGACGTTGGCGTACAGCGGGTGCCACATCCGCCGCGAGACCACGCCGTGCAGCGCGCTGACGCCGTTGGCGTACCGCGACAGCTTGAGCGCCAGCACGGTCATGCAGAACAGCTCGTTGAGGTCGTGGGGGTAGACCCGGCCCAGCCCCATGAAGTCGTCGTACGAGAGGTTCAGGGCCTCGCGGATCTTGCCCAGGTGCTCCTCGACGAGCTGCGCCGGGAAGCGGTCGTGGCCGGCGGCGACCGGGGTGTGGGTGGTGAAGACCGTCATCTGCGCGACGTCGCGCTGGACCTCGCCGAACGGCAGGCCGGTCTCCTCCATCAGCTCGCGGATCTTCTCGAGCGTGGCGAAGGCGCTGTGGCCCTCGTTGAGGTGGAGGACCGAGGGCCGGATCCCCAGGGCGCGGATCGCGCGGACGCCGCCGACGCCCAGGAGCAGCTCCTGGCGGATGCGGGTGCGGGCGTCGCCGCCGTAGAGCCGGGCGGTGAGCTGGCGGTCGTTCTCGTTGTTCTCGGCGACGTTCGAGTCGAGCAGCAAGAGCAGCGTGCGGCCGACCTCGACCCGCCAGAGTCGCGCGTGGAGCGTGCCGGTCGCGGTCTCGACGGCGATCATGAGCGAGGTGCCGTCGGCCGCGAGGACCGGCTCGATCGGCAGCTTCTCGGTGTCGGTGTTGAGGTAGCTCTCCTGCTGCCAGCCGTCGGCGTTGAGCGACTGGCGGAAGTAGCCCTGGTTGTACAGCAGCCCCACGCCGATCAGCGGGATGCCCAGGTCGCTGGCGCTCTTGAGGTGGTCGCCCGCCAGGACGCCGAGGCCGCCGGAATAGATCGGCAGGCTCTCGTGCAGGCCGAACTCGGCCGAGAAGTAGGCGACCGGCCGGGCCCGCAGGATCGTGGCGTGGATCGCGCCCCACGAGTCGGCGGACTTGAGGTACTCGGAGAGCCGCCGGAAGGCGTAGTCGATCCGCGAGTCCAGGGCCATCTCGGCGGCCCGGCGCTCGAGCTGGTCGGCCGGCAGACGCTGGAGGAACTCGACCGGGTTGTGGTCGACGTCGCGCCAGAGGGTCGGGTCGAGCTCGCGGAACAGGTCGATCACGTTGGCCTGCCAGCACCACCAGAGGTTGCGGGCGAGCTCCTTGAGCTTGTCGAGGATGTTGCTTTGACCGACCATGCTTTCCCCTGTGGCGGTTCGTTGTTGCCGGCCGGCCGATCTCCGTTGATCACGCCGCGCGAGGGCTCAAGGCGGCCGAAGCCAGATGAGGCCCGGCCGGGAGAGACAACAGTATGGCGTCGACGTGGGCCTTCGCTCAAGGCCCTACGATCGGCCGCCGCCTCTGGACTCTAGGACGCGTTCGCGATGCATGCGCGGACGGGGCCCGGACTTTCGCCGCGCGCGCTCACGCGTCGGCCTCGTCGCCGGCGAACCAGTCGTTGACGGCGTCGAACGTGGCCGAGGCCGAGCGGGCGATCGTCGCCTGCACGTCCTCGGTCGTGGCGTAGCCGTCGACGGCCGCGGCGAACGCCTTCCACATCGGGCCGACGCGGTCGCCGTAGCTCGCGTAGTACGAGCAGCCGCGGCCCGGCGCGAGCCCCAGCGTCGACTCGACGCGCTTGCGGATGTACTGGCCCCCCAGCGTCGAGCCCTCCAAAACGTACATCGCCCCCAGGGCCTCGGGCAGGCTGGCGAGCGGCGGCGGCGCCGGGCAACGGGGCACCGCGGCCACCTCGGCGTCGGACAACCCCAGCGCCCGCAGGTCGGCCTCCAGGAGCGCGGTCCTCGAGCGCTCGGCGGGGTCGATCCCGATCGCGTCCCAGCCGGCGAGCGCGGCGAAGGCCTCCTCGACCGGCCGGTGGAAGCCGAGGAAGCGACGGAGGACGCGCGTATAGCCCTCGATCGACTCGGTGGGGCCGTACGACCCCATCCGCAACTCGACGGCGTCATGGTGGGGACGGGTCAGCTCCTTGAGGCGGGACATCATCATGGCGCTTCCCTCTCGCTGGGAACATGCGAGCCTCGGACCCTCGACGCGGCCGCCCGCGTCGAGTCGCATGTGATTGCTGTTTTTCGAGTTAAGATTGCAGGACGAAGCCTTGGCGGGGTTGGCACGGGAAGTGCGGAATGTCGCCGAGCGATTGCCGATCGCGACGTCCCGCCGGTTGCCGGGGGGATGTCCGGCGCGACCCGAAGGACGCGGCTTGATCATGACCCCCATCCCTCCGTTATGCTACATGAATGCGCAGCCCGCGGCGTTCTGCGGGTGGAAGCCGGCGCACGGGGTGGGTCCATGATGCACGACCCGGAGGAGGCCGAAACGACGGTCGACCTGACGAACTGCGCCGACGAGCCGATCCACGTCCCGGGCCGGATCCAGCCGCACGGGGTCCTGCTCGTGCTCGACGAGCCGGACCTCGTCGTCCGCCAGGCGAGCGCGAACGCCGGCATGCTGGGCGCGCCTTTGGACGCGGTGCTGGGCGCGCGTTTCGAGGCCCTGGTCGACCCCTCGGAGCGCGAGGAGGTGCGACGCTGGCTGCTCTCGGAAGACGTCCACGAGGCGAACCCGCGGCGGATCCGGATCGTCGCCGGGGGCGCGTCGGCGACGTTCGAGGGCCTGGCCCACCGCCACCGAGGGCCGCTCATCCTGGAGCTGGAGGATCGCCGCGAAGCCGGCGAGCCGACGACGCCGGACCTGGCGATCGCGGTGCGCCGGGTCATGACCCGCCTGGAGGCGGCGAAGTCGCTCCAGGAATTCTGCCGGGTCGCCGCGGTCGAGACCCGGGCCCTGACGGGCTTCGAGCGGGTGCTCGTCTATCGCTTCGACGAGGACTGGCACGGCCAGGTCTACGCCGAGGACAAGGCCGATTTCCTGACGCCGCTCATGCACCTGCACTTCCCCGCGTCGGACATCCCGGAGCAGGCGAGGCGGCTGTACAGCGTCAACCGGCTGCGGATGATCGCCGACTCCGACGCCGAGGCGGTCCCGCTCGTGCCCGCGCTCGACCCGGCGACGGGCCGTCCGCTCGACCTGAGCTTCGCCGGCCTCCGCGCGGTCTCGCCGATCCACATCCGCTACCTGAAGAACATGGGGACCAAGACCTCGA